>CAZGFL010000049.1:0-43016 GCA_964524985.1 uncultured Acidobacteriaceae bacterium | reverse complement strand
ACCGTCACCTCAAATCAATTACGATTTGAGGTTTCAAGCCAATAGCTGCATGAAATCGTCCCGAACAGAAGAAGACCAATCTACCCATCAGCGTTGCGCGAGCGATTGATGATGATCACTGCCGGCTTTTTCAACAAGCTGCTAGAGGCTAAAGGTCGTACGCTTAGGTGGGGTGATTTTCAGCATAAGCACTATCTTTGTTGTGCATAAATAAATACGTGATGTGGGATTTAGATACGGTTTATGGAATAGAGAACATCTAAATCTACAGGCCTAGTCCCAGTACCGCTGTACTAAACAAAGAAGTTAGCCCATCAAGAGAAAACTCTACATAACTTTCAGATTGGAGAGCCCCTTGCAATGACCTTATGGTGGCTCAACAGTAGTAACTAAGTTGGAGATGAGGGCGTTTAGTCTCTCGCGATGATTCGATTCAAGAGGAATTTTGGAGGGAAGTTCATGCGAAATGTGTATCGCACTTTAGTAGTGTTGGTAGCGATGGTTGTGCTCACGGCTCTGGCGGTTGTGCCCGGACATGCACAGACCAGCAATGGAGTCATCGCAGGCGCAATAGTTGACAAGACCGGAGCGGGTGTGCCCAATGCAACGGTGGGGGCAACCAGCGAAGATCGCGGCGGCGAACCGCGCGTGGTCGAAACGGATTCGGCCGGCTCCTATCGAATAGAAGCACTTCTTCCCGGCAAATATACAGTTACCATAAAGAAGGCCGGGTTTGCGGATCTCAAGGTGTCTGGCTTGGAAGTAAAAGCGTCTTTAACGACAACCTTCAACGGAGCCTTGGAAGTTGCCGCACAATCAGCCACAGTGATCGTTGAAGCATCGACGGGGCAGGAGTTGCAGACGCAATCTGGCGACCTAAGCTCGAGCATCTCCTCGTCTGAGATTCACGATCTTCCCATTTTCGGTCTCAACCCCATTGCCCTGGTACTAACCCAGGCTGGCGTTCAAGACCCCGGAGGTCGTGGTATTAGCAACGGCGTCGATTTCTCTGTAAATGGCACACGGCCACGCGCGAACAATTTCCTTATCGATGGGCAAGATAACAACGACAACGCCATCAACGGCCAGGCTTTTCAGCCCACCAACCTGGAAGCCATCAGCGAAGTGACGCTTTTGACCAACTCTTATGGGGCGGAATTCGGTCGCGGCGGTGGTTCCGTCACTAACGTGATCTACAAGGGTGGCACGAATGACTTCCATGGATCCATGTGGGAATTGGCCACGAACTCAGCACTAGCGAGCGCAAAAAAGGAGGATTTGTTTGCGGGGTGTGCAACGAACACGCCACCGACTTGCCATCCCGTTTCGGTGGAAAACACCGCTGGTTTTAGCTTCGGGGGGCCGATCAAGCACAACAAGCTGTTCGTGTTTGGGTCGTCGCAGTGGGATCGCACTCGTTCCACGAATAACGGAAGCACCATAACTGCGCCGACGGCAAGTGGTGTGACAGAGTTGCAGGCGCTGAACTCTGCCAACGCCAACTTCTTGGTTGCTTCCTTTGCTGGTCTGGTCGCACAGACTGTCACGAAGAGTGTTCCGATTGGAAGCGCGACCGTCGGGGGCACGGACCGCGGATCAATCGATTTTGGGCTCGTGCAACGCTCTGGCATCGGTGAAATAGCAAACGACCGCCAGTGGGACGTGCGGGTGGACTTCACCCCGTCGGACAAGGACTCGCTCATGGGCCGCTACTTTCGCGATGATGGCTCGTTGACGCCAGATTTATTCAATTTCCCCCGGCAATTGCAGCCTTTTGACTCTCAGCAAGGAGGGCCGTCACAGAGTTTCGCAGGTGGATGGACGCACACAATATCGTCAAAAGCGCTGAACGAACTGCGCGTCTCCTATACAAATATCGGCTTTGCCTTTGGCCCCACGCCGGCAACGGCGAGCAACCCTCTCGCTCAAATGCCGACTGTCTCTATTGCGGGAATAAGCGCCGCTCCTACAACGCCGTTTCCTACGCTCGGATTTCCATCAAACCTGCCCCAGGGACGCGCGCATAAGGCTTATCAGTACCAAGACGCGCTGAATTATACAATCGGACGACACACGTTTAAGGGTGGCGTTGACGCCAATCACCTGTCAGTGGTTGATGCCATTCCTTTCAATTCCCGAGGCACAACCACATACATTGGTGGCGCGGCTACGGATACCAACAAGTGTGGGTTGGCCACGGGCTGCACGGGGTTGGCCAATTTCATCGACAATTTCACAGGGCCCGCGGGCGCGATTTCGAAGGTGTTTGGCAGCCCAATCCTGCAACCGTTTGTGACAACCTACGCGCCTTATGTGCAGGATACCTGGCGTATGAGAGATAACTTCACCCTTACTCTAGGTCTTCGCTACGAGTATTGGGGCTCGCCCGAGAACGTCCTGCAATTTCCGGCAATAAACCCAGCCATTAGGATTGGCATGGCCGGCGTCAGCTTCCCTGCGGTCTATTCCGCTAAACAACCTGCAGACAGAAACAATTTCGGGCCGCGAGTGGGGATTGCCTACACTCCGCACGGGTGGTCACGCATCTTCGGGCAGGACAAGACTGTGATTCGCGCGGGTTACGGAATGTTCTACGACGGGCTGTTCACCAACATTCTCGACAACACCGGTGGAACGTCGCCGAACGCAGTCGGCGGAACGCTGACTGGCACGGCCGCAAACAACGGTGGCCGTGGCTTGGCTAACGCGACTGGACTTCTCAACGCTGTCGCTCCCTTACTAAATCCGTTTGCCACTGTAGACTCGATTGCCGGCAATCTAATGAACCCGCTGACGCACCAGTGGAATCTCGACATCCAACGCGAGTTCCGGGGGGGATTCGTCTTCACCGCAGCTTATGTCGGGACCCGCGGCGAACACCTCTACGTTAATCAGCAATACAATCCGGGGGTCTTGGGCGTCCGTATGAACCCAGCGCTTGGCTCGGTGGTAGTCCGCACAAATGGAGCCGACTCCATCTATCATGCCGGGCAGTTCACGTTGGACCGCAAATTCTCCCGCGGCCTGCTGTTGCGCGCTGCTTACACTTATTCGAAGCTAATTGACGACGCTTCCGAAGTGTTTACGATCTCTCAACAGAGTTCATTCTCGGAAAACCCGTTCAATCAAGGGCAGGACCGTGGTCCTTCGCTCTATGACCGGAGACAGCGCATGGTGGCCACTTACATTTGGGACGTCCCCTATGTACACAGCACTGACAATATGGGCTACCGCATACTTAATGCTATCACTGGCCATTGGCAGTGGTCCGGATTCGCCACATTCCAAACGGGCCAACCGGAAACGATTATCTCCGGGCACGACGATCTCGGTGACCTAAACAGCACAAATGATCGTCCTAATTTAGTAAATGCAGCCTTGGCCCCGGGGGATTTCAACCGGTACGCTCGCGCCACCGCAGGCACGCTTGGAAACCTTGGGAGAAACACTTACACTGGCCCCAATGAACAATACTGGGACATGGCCATTCAGAAGATGATCCCGATTGGATTCCATCACATGGAGCATCAGTCGCTAACTCTTAGAGCGGAATTTTTCAACGCGCTAAACCACGGGAACCGGTTCCTTCCTGATCTTAACTTGGCCGACGGAGCTTCGACGACGCCGGGAGATGGTGGATTCGGAGATATCGTCTCGACCGTTGCGGGTCAGCGGCAGATTAAGATTTACGTCAAATATTCCTTCTAACTTGAGGAGCACTGACCGTCAAGAAGGGAGGCCGAAAATCGGCCTCCCTTTTCCTTTAGGAAACGAGTTTGCTGGCGAAGGAAACTCGATCAGGCACTAGCGCAGGCGACCCGGAGGATCGGCGGGTGAGGGCATGGGTGCTGCGCCGCGCGTTCCGGGCGCATTGGCAGAGAGTTTTACGGGGGCGGGATTGGGCAAGCCAACTCCCGTGTTCATTTCCACGTGGTCTTTGCCGCAGGCGGGGCAGTAGCCCTTGCCGGTGTCTTCATCGCGCAAGCTGGCCAGTTCGTAGCATCCGCAGACGCAGTCGCAATAGCCGGTCTCAGAAGCTGTTTTGATAGGTACAAGCGCCATGGGACTCCTTCAGCCGAGATAGTACGATTTTCAGCGGATGCGTTGCAAGCGCCGGAAGAATCGTTGCGCGCCCCGGCGTATGTGGAAGGCAGCGTTGCCGCTAGAGATTCTTCAGATGCGCCAGCCGGAACGGTGACCCGAGATTCTCGCGCAGCTCGATCCAGTGGCTTTCCGGGATGGACATGAACACTTCGACGACCTGGGGGTCGAACTGGCTGCCGGAGCACCGCTTAATTTCTTCGCGGGCGTGCGACATGGGCAGAGCGCGCCGGTACGGCCGGTCGCTGATCATGGCGTCCAGCGAGTCCGCAATCGTAAAAATGCGCGCCCCAAGCGGAATCTGGTCGCTCTTCAACCCACGCGGGTAGCCAGACCCGTCGTAGAACTCCTGGTGCGCCAGCACGATTTCCGCCGCGTCGCGCAGGAACGGGATGCGGATCAGCATGTTGTAGCCAATCTCGCAGTGCGTGCGCATGATCTTCTTCTCGTCGTCGTTCAGGGGTCCGGGTTTGCGCAGAATGCCGTCCGGAATCGCCATCTTCCCGATGTCGTGAAGAAACGCGGCGCGCGCCAGGATCGGCAGGTACGTATCAGGGACGGGCATCGCTTTCGCAATCGAAATGCAGAACGCCGTGACCCGCTGACAGTGCCCTTCGGTCTCCGCATCTTTCAGGTCGAGGGCGCTCCCCAGCGCTTCCAGAGTATCGTCGTAAGACTGTTCAAGCTGCTCGAGCGCCTGCGTCAGGCGTGCCGTGCGGTCTTCGACCTGCTGTTCCAGGTCGCGCTGGTATTTGCGATTTTCGTTGACGAGCCGCCGGTGCTGCAGCGCCCGGCCCACGCCAAGGAAAAGCTGGTCCTTTTCAAACGGCTTGAGGATGTAATCGTAAGCGCCCCGCCGAATGGCTTCGAGTGCCGTGGAGATGTCGTGGATCGCCGTGACCATGATGACCGGCACATCCGGATCATACTGCCGCATCCACTCCAGCAGCTTGATGCCGTCCATCTCCGGCATGATCATGTCGCTCAAAATCAGGTCCGGCGTGGCGCGCTTGATTTGGTCCTGCGCAACGCGTCCGTTATGCGCTACGGCGCAGCGATACCCCTTCGATTCGAGCATCGTGGATACGACTTCGCGAATGGCTTCTTCGTCATCCACAACCAGTATGTTTTCGATGTCCAAGGCGTCCGCTCCCATTAGGCATTATATGTGACGGCACACCCAAATGTCTGGCCGCTTGCCCAGTCAGAAAATAGCGTGTTAGCGTCAACAAAGAGTCATTTTCCTAGTTCCTCGCCGTTCACCCAAGAATTGCGGCAGCTCGAGCACCGCAGTGACGGCACGTCCAGCCGGGAGGCGGCGCATCGTGTTGGAGAATCAGGGCCTGCTCGGGATTGCCTTCTTCGAAGCCAGCGCGTTGGTCATCCTGCTGGTGCTCTTTCTCCTTTTTCGCCGTGATCATCAGGCCGGTTATTTCCGTTTTTGGCTGGCCGGTTGGTGCAGCCTTACATTTTCCGCATTTGCCGAGATTGCGCTTCTGGCGAGGCCACTACCCTGGCTGAATCTCCTGTATTTGGCCGGCCAGGCCATTGGGCTTCTGTTGCTCCTAGCGGCGATCATGAACTACACCGCCGGAGCGGACCGCCGAATCGCGTCTCTGATACCCCTCCTCTGCCTGGTCTTGGCCGCGCTCTACTACGTGGAACGGCAGGGTCCTCAGCGCTTTGCTTCCGTGCACTGGGAAACAACGATCTTTGAAAGTGGCCTTTGCCTGGGGGCATGCGTTCTGATGCTCCGTTCCCCTCTGGTGCGCAAGGGGCACGGCGCACAGCTGTTAGCCGGCATCTTCCTCCTTTGTGGACTTCATGGGCTTGACCGTACGCTGTGGAGCCAGCATCCCTTGTTCCCGTTGCGCGTCGCTTTTGACCATCTCTTGGTCGTAGCGCTGGGGATCGCCATGGTCGTCACCGTGCTCGAAGGCGCTCGAACGCGAAGCGAAGAGTTGAACGATAAGCTTCGCCGGCTGACGCTTTTGACCGCAGCCAGCACGCAGACACTTTCCGTCCAAGATGTAAGTGAGCACGTGCTGCAGCATCTGGTGGAGAGTCTCGGGGCTACTCATGGGCTCGTGCGCCTGAAAGAAGGGGAGGGCGCAGCGGCGCAACTGGTCGCGCGGGCTGCCGTGGGATACACGCCGGCGTTCCTCAGCCAGCATGCCAAGGTTTCTGCGCAGGAACCCTGGGCGCAGCAGGTTCTGAAGGAAGAATGCCAGGTCCTGCGCGCTGAAGACGAATGGGATCCTCCGGCGCGCAAACGCCTCGACGAAGCGGGATTGAAGACCATGGTGACGCTGGCGCTTCCCGGCAAGGCCGGGCCACTCGGTGTGATAACGATCGGATCGACGCGCTACTCGCGCTTCCATCCCGATGAATTGTCGTATCTTATAAACATCGCCAATCTTCTGGGCTTGACCCTTCAGAACGTCCATTTGTTGGAGCAGGTCACGACGGTCCAGCAACAGTGGGAATACACCTTTGATTCCATTGGGGACCCCATCCTGGTCCACGACCGGCAGGGGCGCATCCTGCGCAGCAATCAGCGGCTCAGCCATCTCTTGGGCCGGGAAAATGGGACGCTGGTTGGAAGAGGCGTTGCCGAAGTGCTCCCGGTGAAAAATGCCGCGTACAAGCTATGCCCGTATTGCGAAGGCGTGGCCGGCGAGGGAGACGACCCCGATCCGTGGCTCTCCGGATACTTTCTGGCGTCCAACTCGACATTCGCCGATCCCGCCGGCCGGGAGTTGGGCACGGTCCATGTGCTGAAAGACATTACGGATCGCAAGCGCGCGGAAGAAAAATATCGCACGCTCGTTTCCAGTGTTCAGGAAGGCGTTTTCATTTCCACGCCGCAAGGCCGCTTCCTGGATTTCAACGATGCCCTTCTTCGCATGACCGGTTATGAAACCCGCGAAGAACTTTTGGCGCTGGACATTCCGACGGCGTTCTATCGCAACGCTGCGGATCGCGAAAGGCTCAAAAAGCTCCTGCAACAGCATGGTTCCGTAGCGGATTTCGAGTTTGAAATGTGCCGCCGGGACGGCGAGATTCGCACCATGCTGGAATCCTCGATTGCGGTGCGGGACTCCGCCGGCAATGTCACCGCCTACCAGGGCTTCCTCCTGGACATCACGGAGCGCAAGCAAGCGGAGCAGGAGATCCGACGGCGCAATCGCGAACTCCTGGTGCTGAACTCCATCGCACAGACGCTCACCGAGTCCATGGACCTGACGGACTCGCTACACCGCACCTTGCGGCAGATGGCCGAACTGTTCAATCTCGATGCGACCTCGCTCTATCTCTTTGACGACAATGGCACCAAGATCCGGCGGGTTGCCGCCGTTGGCCATCGCTCGGAGTATTCCCGGCACTTCCCCGCACTGAACGTCAAGCCGGAGCTGCTCGAGCACATCAAAGCTGTCCACGCCACGTTTGTCTCCGCTCAGGGATTGCCCTTGCCCCACGTTTTTCGGGATGCGCAAATCAAGGAAGGACTTGCGACCGCTTACATCGTGATCCTGTGGTCTAAAGACCGTGTTATCGGTGGTCTGGTGGTGGGCAGCCGCACACCGCGGGAATTCTCACCGGCAGACGTGAACCTCCTGATCGCTGTCGGCAGCCAGATATCCAGCGCCATCGAGCGCTCGGCTCTTTATGAAGAGACACGCCAGGCGTACGAAAATCTCCGCCGCACGCAGGAGCAGTTGGTGCACAGCGAAAAACTCGCGGCCGTCGGCCAGCTCATTTCCGGCGTGGCTCACGAACTGAACAACCCGCTCACCGCCATCTTGGGCTACAGCCAGTTGTTGACTTCCAGCGGGCAGATGGGGCCTCAGGGAGTCGAATACGCCGAGAAGCTTTACAAGCAAGCGCAGCGTACCCATCGCATCGTGCAAAATCTCCTGAGCTTTGCCCGGCAGCACAAGCCGGAGCGTACGGCGGTGCAGATTAACCAGGCACTCGAGGAGACGCTGGCGCTTCGCGACTACGATCTACGCATGCACAACATTCGCGTGCATCTGGAGTTGTCCGCGGATCTTCCCGTAACTGCCGCCGACCCGCATCAGCTCCAGCAGGTTTTCCTGAATCTGGTCAACAACGCGGTTGACGCCATCCTGGAATGTTCTGCGGAAGGCGACTTGTGGGTTCGAACGGCAATGGAAGGGGATCGCCTTTGCATCGATTTCACGGACAGCGGCCCCGGCGTCAAAGATGCCTCCCGAGTTTTCGATCCGTTCTACACGACCAAACCAGTCGGCAAGGGCACAGGACTGGGGTTGAGCATCTGCTATGGAATTATCACGGAACACGGCGGAATCATCCGCGTCAGGAACGTTCCCAATCGGGGCGCTTCGTTCACCATCGAACTACCCTTTCAACCAGCTGAGTCGCCCAATTTCGCCGCGCGGGGCCCAAAAACGTCCTCCGGAAAGGAGGGGCGTATCCTGCTCGTGGATCACGATGACTCTGTGTTAGAGGCTGTGGGAACAATTCTGCGCCGCCGCGATCACTATGTGGAAACTGCGAAGGATTTGGCCGCGGCGCAGGCACTCCTGCAAAATAGCGACTTCGACTTGATTATCGCGGACCTCCAAGTTGCCGAGGGCTCCAATGGGGCCAACCTTGCCTCTTGGTTGGCTCAGCATAAACCTGCCCTTGCTCGAAAGCTCATTTGGATGTGTGCCGTCGCTCCTGCTGGCATAACTGCTGAAAAAATGAACGGGGCCACGCAGATTCTCCAGAAGCCTTTCAAGGTTGGAGATCTGCTCGCAGCGGTGGACGAGTTGCTGCTAGGCAAGACCGACGCGGCGCCGATCGGCCGGTGAGGCCATTTCGGCCACAAGCGCGGCTCGCTCTCCCAGCTTTTTCATGGCCTCTTCCAGCCGGACGCTCAACCCACTGAGCAGGTTACCGAGTTGATGTACTTGAGGCCGCGGAGCATAACCGGCGTACAGCGCCATCTGAATCAGACGGAATCTCAACAGAAAAATGAGGGTGAGTCGCAGTCTTTCGAATTCCTGGCCGACGCCAATTTCCGGTGAAAGTGACGCAATGATTTTCGCGATCCGCAAGAGCCCTTCAAAATCCCGCCGCAACGCTTGGAGGTACTTTAAGGCCACGCGTTGCCGTTCGCGCCTGACTCTTCGCCGCAGATTTTGTCCAGCCTCGCGCGCAAGGAATTCGTCATCTTCTTGCGCCAGAGCCTGCAGGAGCTGCGGCAGGTAGGTCACCTGCTGCCTACCCGGCTCCTCGAAGGAAACAGCAAGATTGGGCTTCGCCGTGACCCGCGACCCGCGCAGAGCCCATGCGAGCAGCACGAGCAGAAGGAAAACGGCCACAGCAAAGAAAATCAGGGTGTTCAATGTCGTGTGGCCTCGGGCTTCCAGAAACGGTAGAGTTGTTTGTTCAACAGCCGCAAACGGTCATTGATTCGGGGAGAGATCTCCCAATAGGTGCCTTCGGCAGTCTGAGGCTGCACTTCGGGTTCCGGTTCAGGCAATGGAGCCCGCAGCGCCGCGGCCCAAGCGATCAGGACTACGACGAAAGTGCCGACTGACAACAACTGATAACCCGTCCCAAAATCGGAAATTCCGCGAATCGAGAGAACCCTTCCGATCGTATTCGCTAGCACCATTGTGCAGGAGTAAAAACAGAACCCCGCAAGGATAACTTTATAGGCAGAGTGGATCGGGATCGCGTAGTAGCGGATCAGCAAAAGACACGCCACCAGAGCGACGCCAAACGCCAGGTGAAAGCCCCGATCGGCCAACGCGAAAAACCACCGGATGTCATTCCGGGAATCAATCAGGGCGTAAAAAAACACGGACAAAAATGCAAAGGTGAGTACCCGCCATCCCAGTCCCCAAATCCCGCGGTACGCTCTGAGAATAAGGCGAATCATTTCTGTCATGGCAAAAAACCGCAGCAGTTGGGGTACGCCCTCTGACGTCCAGGCCAACAAACCCGCATTCCGCGTGACAAATCCCCAATGCTTGTACGCCCCGAACAGCAGTGCAGCTTGCAGAATGTTGGAAATCACATAGGACGTGAAAAAGGGGATCTTGCGAAAGTTCCCTTTTGCAAAGAGCAACGCGCAAACCGCTAGCTGGGTCGCAACGCTGAACTCCCATAGCCATAGAACGTAGTTGGCCAAACCCTGCATCGCACGGGTATCTTAGCATCGAAGTTATGACTTTATAATAGTCAAACTTTAATAGGAATACCGGTACGCAGGGTCGGTCAGCACCCGTCCGTTGCCTTGTCTCCAGGTTCAATCTGGAACAGCTGCTGGTGCAAAAAGCGCCAGCGCAGCCCGTGCTTGAACAGGCGGCGCCGCGCCAACTGAGCCACGCTTTACCTTACGCCACGTTTGGCGAGTTCGGTGGGGGAGGCGGCCAAGGCAGCGGCGAGCCATCCGCCACAGCAGGTTTACTTACGTCGTACTTGCCACTCGTGCTCCCCGGCAGTACGATAAGACCAGCCAAAAGAAAAAGAACAAACAGAATGCTGAGTTTTTTCACGGGTTAACCCTCCTTGCGTGCACCATGAGGGCTCCCGTTGAGGGGGGAGATCAGAGCTTAAAAATGTTCTGGTTTCGGAACAGACGGTCTATGCCAGTTCTCACGAAACTTCAGCAGAACCGCAAAATCATTGAAGACTTTACCCTGACGACGCTGGCGGGAATCCCCACTCTCTTTGGCAGGCTGATCTACATCTCTTCCTTGCGGGACCTTTCCAGCGGACGTTACGAACATGCCGGCCTTGCTGCTCTCTATCCCGACGAAGCGCTCCAGCAGGCTCTGCGGTTTTGCCACGAGCAGGTGTTCGAGCGGGTTTTGGAGACGCCCTTGGAGCGTCAACGGGAGGATTTTCGCGCTTGCTTGGAAAGCATGCAGGGCGGTTTAGCGACGGCTGTCCCGCACTGGCTGGGGATGGAGGCGTACCGGGTTCTGCTGCCGGAGACTGCGCCTGATTATTTGAGAGATCTCTTCTGCTCGAATGCTCGAGCGCTTCTGGAAATTCTCTCCCAACAACTCACGTCCCCGAGAACATTCGACTGACGACCCCCGTCACTCGCCCCACTACTTCCGCCTCTTTGGGAGTTTCCCACGATTCGGGAATGCAATTGGAGAGGGGATGCGGCTGCATCATCAGCCTTTGGCCATCCTGATGGAACCATCCGCACCTGTAACCGTCCCTGATCTCAACAAAATACATGGGACGGTCGTGCTCGCACCTCCAATCCCCCTCTTCGATCTTTGAACGCGAGGTATCCACCAGCACGATGCTTCCCGGCCGCAACAGCGGCACCATTCGCAGGTCGCTCAGTCCGATATACCCATACATGTGATGGTTCGGTGTTGCGGTCAATACCCCTTCAAACCGGCCCCACCGCTCCACCATTCTGGAAAGCAACTCGGTTCTTTTCGGATCGAACGCGGGATCAAAACGGATCGGCACACGTAAGGATGTGGGTGCCGCCATCAGGTGCGTCTCGGGAACCGGCGTCGAGGCTCCGTCGTGGAAGCACTCCTCAATGGGAACGTCGTACCAGCGCAGGATGTCATGCGGATTCAGGCGGTAGATGGCCGCCAGGGTATACAATTTGTGCAGACTCGGCACTACGTCCCGGTTCTCGATGTCCGCGAGCCGGCTGATGTGCAGGATGAACTCGGAACGGCCGCGCTTCGCTGCCAGCTCATAGCTCGCACTCTCGACCTCCCGATAGGTGAGTCCTAGTCGTTCGCGAGCTTGCCTCAGATGCAGACCTGGGCCCATAGCCCCCCTCGGTGCCCGTTACCCCCTTTGAATGTACAACAGAATTACCATACTGTTAAGGTTTCGGAACAAGAGACAAGAGTTGGCACAAACGCCCCCGCCCGTGGCCACCAGACGCCTGACATCGTGACCACTCGGGACCATCCCCCGCCGGACTTCGAACTGTGCTGGTACGAATCTGATATCCTGCAAAAGATATGCCATCACTCTCGAATCGCCTTCTATCCGTGCTGTCAGCGCTGCTGCTCTGCCTCACGCTTCTTTTCTACGCGTCTCCCGCAGGTGCTCAGGCAGGCCACGAGAACGGGAACGCTCCGCCCAGTGGTTCACAGACAACCGCCAACGCGGACTTCCTTGCCGCCGCCGACGAAGTTCTTGGCCAGATGAGTGAAATCACCGGCCTGAAACTGCTGACGCCACTCAAGAAATCCCTGCGTTCCCGCGAGGAAATCCGCGCGTATGTCGTCAAGCAAATGAACGAAGAGAAGAACCCCGAGGAGCGCTATGCCGACGCCCGCAGCGCCGAAGCCTTTGGCCTCCTCCCCAAGGGATTTGACCTCGATACGTTTATGGTGAATATCCTTACCGAGCAGGTGGAAGGCCTCTACGACCCGAAGACTCGCGAGTTCTACATCGCCGACTGGAGTCCCCCCGACGACCAGCGCATGGTAATGGCCCACGAGTTGACGCATGCGCTGGAGGATCAGCATTTCCAGATCGAAGCCTGGAGCCGGGCTGCCAGGCCCAATGACGACGCCGAACTCGCTCGCGACGCCGTGCTGGAAGGCAGCGCCATGGCCGCCATGGTGGACTACCTGATGCTGGGCACGGGCCGTTCCCTCAAAGATTTGCCGGAGTTTGATCCCTCCATGCTGATCGGTGATCTGGGTGCCACTCCCACCCTGAAGTCGGCTCCGCCCTTTCTTAAGGACTCCCTGATTTTCCCCTACATCAGCGGCCTGAACTTTTCAGCATCCGTCTTGAAAAACAGCGGTTGGGCCGCTCTCGCGGACGTTTTTGAGAGACCTCCCGTCTCCACGCAGCAGATCCTTCATCCGGCGCTCTACAAATCGGGCAAAACTCCCACGGCGGTTACGCTTCCTCCATTTGAAAAAGTACTCGGAAAGAATTGGACCAAGCTCGATGAAAATGTTCTGGGTGAGTTCGGTTGGCGGGAGGTCCTGAAGCAGTTTCTCGGGGACGATCGCGCGAAACCGCTGGCCGCGGCTTGGGACGGCGATCGCTATGCGCTCTTTGAACATAAGCAAACGAAGAGCCTGCTCCTGCTCACGCGCCTCCATCTCGACAGCGAGGAACATGCCGCGCGTTTCTTCGGCCAGTATTCCGAAGAGCTGGAGAAAAAGCATAACGAGCGCACAAATCTGTTCCGCCGCCCGAATTTCTTTTCCTTTGATACTCCCGATGGAAGTGCATTTCTGTATTGTTTTGGCGAGAGCTGCGTAACCTCGGAGGGCGGGAACCGCGCTTTTTTTGATGCTTTCACCAAAGAGCTGGATTGGCCTTCCGCGCCGAAGCCCCCAGAGACTCCGGCCTCCGCTCCGAAGAAGACCGCGATGATTTTCGCTCCAGCCGCTTCAGCCGCTCGATAAACTTGGTTTCCATCCGGGCCAGTCTTGCCGCGCCATAAGGGTCGTGTCGAGCCTGCTTTAGAGTAGCGTCATACTGCGCGCGGATTCTCTTGAGCCCGAGCCTCACATATTCAATTGCCCGTCCCACATCTCTCGCCCGGCGCTCGTAATAGATGGCCAATTGTTCGCACGCCTGAATGCCATCCACAGGGTCGCCCACTAGCTCTTCCCAGATTTCCGCCGCCCGCGCGTGATTGCCTTCGCGCTTGGCCAGTTGTGCCAGATCGCGCTGCGCCTTCGGGCGATACTCCGCCGGAAGACCGATCGCCAGCGCTTGCGAGCAAGCGGACTGTGCGCGCGCCGCCTCTCCGCGCCTTTGCAGGAATCGCGATAGCCCGAACAAGTCGAGGCTCTCGCATTCTCCGAGCGCGTCCGCCGATTCGCAAAGCATCGCGTTGATTTTTCCAAACAGCGCCGCAAGCCCGCGCAAATCCATCTGGTTGTGTTTCACCACGCCCGCCAGGGGTTCAGTCTGTCCGCCGCGCAGGTAGTCAAAATAGAATTGCGGGATCAGCGCGGAAGAAATATCGTCTTTCCTGTGCCAGCCGAGCCGCGGCGCATCCAGAACGCCTCGCTCGAGTTCTACGAGCCGCACCGATCCAAGCCGCAGCTTCCAAAGCGCGCGCGCGGGATGAAGTAAATCCAGGTGCGCCGCCAGCTTGGGCACGCGGATCGATCGGGTCATCGCAAAACGGTTTTCCAGCAGCGGCCAGTCGAACGCTTTTCCGTTAAACGTTACCAGCACCGGCCGTTCCGCCACGCGTTCTGCCAGTTCGCAGAGCAGCGAATACTCTTCCGTGAAATCGCGCATAAAAAACTGCTCAGCCTGTAGCCCACCTGCGTCCCACCAAGCCAGCCCGACTAAGAACGCATACGTGCCCGTCCCACCTGCGAGTCCGGTGGTCTCTGTGTCCAGGAAGAGCCATTTTGAGGGGTCTTCCAGTGCGGCGCGTGTCTTGCGGGTGAGGGTTTCGTCGCGCGTGCGCGAAAGCAATTCAAGCGCGACGGGAGACGCGCCCTCAAATTCCGGCGTGGAAAACCAGTTGCGAATCGCCAGGTGCTCGCCGTAGTGGTTTCTCGCCACGCCCGCTCCGAGAAGTTGTCCGATGGCGTCGTCTTCTTCGGGAGCGCGCAACTCGGATGGCGTGCGCAAAGGAGGCGTGGGCCGTGTTGGTTTCAGCGCCGCAAGTCGCGCGAATTTGTCAACCGTGGTCGCCATCTATGCGCACAGCTTGTCGAGAATCGCGAGCGCCGCCTCTTTGGCGCGCGGGGCAAGATCCCCCGCCGGCCCGACGCAGGAAGGGCAGCCGTTGTCGCACTCACACGCGGCAATCAGTTCGCGCGTCTTCTGCACGAGCAGTTCGTGCATGCGGAAGAGCGGTTCCGAAAATCCGATTCCGCCAGGGTACGCATCGTATAAGTAGAGATTCGGCTCGAAGAACTCTTTGGCATTGGCCGAAATCGCGTTTTCCATGCGCGCAGAAACAAGTTCATCGGAATCCAAGCCCGGCGCAGGCGGGCGCTCCCCGATGGCCGTGCCCAGGTCCCGCGCGTCGCACATCAGCAGCAGCGTAGCTACGGATTCGAGCGCGTGCAGCAGCCCGAACATTCCCGACTGGCGTTCGCTTACCGTGTACGGCAGCGATTCGAGCAGCGGCCGCTCCAGCGTGATCCAGTAAGACGTCGTGTGCATCTCGTTTTCCGGGAATTCGAGTTTGCCGTCTCCGATGTTTTCGTGCGTGAAAAATTTGATTTTCTTGAAGCCCACCACCTGCGACCGCACCTGCACATCCCCATGCGAATGGGAAGCCAAGGAGGTTGAAGGAGTAGAGGCAGTTGAGGACGTAAAGGAAGGGGAAGCAAGCAATGTGGGGGGCTCTTTTTCCTTTACCTCATTTACTTCCTTAACCTCCTCTACCTCCGAACTGCATAGAGCTGCGGCAATCTCGAGCACTCTTACCTGCGTATACCGCACGGCATCCGTGTAATAGTCGACGTCCACGCGCTTCACGTACGCCTTGCGTTCCTTGAAGTCGAGGTGCTCGACGTGGAATTGCAGTCCGCCGTGTAAATAGATCGCTTTCTCGTGCACGAACACCAGCGCGCTTGGAAAATCAATTTCTCCAATCACGTTCGGCGCACCGGTGATGTCGATAATCACGAAATTATCGCTGGTGACCGACCGCAGGCTGATGGTATCCGCGGGATAAGCTTCGTGGGTCCAGTGATAGTGGTTGCCCGCGCGATGAAGAAATCCGGCTTCCGCGAGCCGCGCGCACAAATCAGGCACGTCTACGTCGCCGAATCTCTCCTCCGGACCAATCGGCAACTCAAATGCCGCGCACTTCAGGTGATTGATGAGAATCTCCAGATTGTCCGGCTGGATGTAGGCATGCTCCGGCGTGTTCCCGAAGAAATAGTCCGGGTGCCGCACGATGAATTGATCGAGTGGCGCCGACGAAGCCACCAGCACAGCGCACGAACTCTCGTTGCGCCGTCCCGCGCGGCCGGCGCGCTGCCATGTGGCGGCAATCGTGCCGGGGTACCCCGCCATAACCGCGGTGTCGAGCGAGCCGACGTCAATTCCCAACTCCAGCGCGCTCGTTGAGACCACTCCGCGAATTTTGCCCTCGCGCAGCCCGCGCTCGATTTCGCGCCGCTCGTTTGGCAGATACCCGCCGCGGTATCCGCGAATCGTCTCTGCCGTTCCAGGACGACGAGGATTCACCTGCTGCAAATACGTCAGCAGAAGCTCCGTGTGCAGGCGCGAATTCGCAAACACAATCGTCTGCAAGTCGTGCTTCAGAAACTCCTGGGCCACGCGCGCCGATTCGTTGATGTAGCTCCGCCGGATGCCCAGCGCGCGATTCTGCACCGGCGGGTTGTAAAAGACAAAAGTTTTGTCGCCGGCGGGCGCGCCGTTTGAATCCAACACTTCCACTTCCGCCTCAAGCAAACGCGAAGCCAGGTCTCCGGGATTCGCAATCGTCGCCGAACAGCAGATGAATTGCGGATCGCGCCCGTAAAACTGTGCAATGCGCCGCAGCCGCCGCAGCACGTTGCACAAATGGCTGCCAAACACGCCGCGATAGGTGTGCAGTTCATCGAGCACGATGTAGCGCAGATTCTCGAACAGCCGTGTCCACCGCGTGTGGTGCGGCAAGATTCCCGTATGCAGCATGTCCGGATTCGTCAGCACCACATGGCTTTTCTCGCGAATCGCTTTGCGAGCATCGGCGGGCGTGTCGCCGTCATAGGTGAACACGCCGATGCGGTCTCCCAGCCTTTGGTTCAAGTCGTGGAGTTCGGCCAGTTGGTCCTGCGCCAGCGCTTTGGTCGGAAAAAGATAGAGCGCGCGCGTATCTGCGTCTTCCAAAACAGCGTTCAGCACCGGCAGGTTGTAGCAAAGCGTTTTTCCTGAGGCCGTCGGCGTGACGATGACGACGTTCTTCCCCGCGTGCACCGCTTCTGCTGCCGCGGCTTGATGTGTGTAGAGCCTGCGGATTCCTTTCTCCGCATACGCCGCAACCAGATCCGCATGCGCCCAATCGGGGAATTCCGCCCATTGCGCCTCGCGCGCGGGGAAATGCCGCACCGCAGTCAGGGTCTCGCCGCTGCGGTCGCGCGCGGCAATCCCGTCCAGCACTTCATGGACGCGAGTCATGGCCTCGGTGACGCCAGCTCTCTGCACCGCAAGCGATTCGGCCATACGTCTCCCCCGAAAAGCGAAAGTAAAGGGAATTCGCCTTTTCTTCGCCAACGCTAACACGCTGCATCGGTCGCGTGCAAGAAAAATCACGCCGGGTTGCGTAAGCGCAAGATGAGGACAGAACCCGCGAAGAAAAGAAGGGCCGAAGCGCTGAACGCTATTTGCACGTTGAAAGCGCTCCACAGAAAGCCCACGAGCAGACTCGAGGCAAAGTCGCCGACCGCGTTGACCGCCGCCAGTGTGCCAAAAGCCATGCCGTGCTGCTCTCGAGGAACGATCTCGGCGGTCAGGGAATCTTCCAGGGGTTCTTCTGTGCCAATGTAAAGACCCGCCAGCATGAAGATCGCTGCCAGCAGCCACAGCGAATGCGTTCCTGTGCAGAGCAGAATCCCCGTGACTCCTGCCAGCGAATAGCCTGCCGCAAGAACATATTTTCGTTGCGCTACATGATCGCTCAGCCAGCCGCTGCAATAGGCTGAGCCGGCGTAGAAAACGTTGTGAAGCGTATAGAGGCCGACCGCAAGGCTTGCGGCCCGCGTGGAACCGTAGCTCGGCGCCAGCATACGCGATGCATACAGAATCAACAGCGAATGCGAGAAATCACCTGCGCCGAAAATTCCAACTCCCAACAGTAATCGACGGAAAGGAATCGGGAGCGTCCGCAATCCGGAGAAAAAAGAGCGCTGGGGCCGCGCCGCCATCGGGCGCTCGCGCACCAGCAGCCAAAACGACGCTACAGCTATTAGCCCCGGCAGCAGGGTCCAGAAAAAAACCTTCCGGTACGAGTGGTGCGTTGCTTCGAGCAGCCATAACGCCGTGAGCGGCCCGGCAATCGCCCCCACCGTATCCATCAGTCGTTCCAATCCGAACGCGCGGCCGTACGCGCCCGGCGGAACGTCGGCGGCCAGCAAGGCTTTCTTCGCAGGAGAGCGCACACCACGCCCCAGCCACGCCGCCGCGCGCGCCAGCAGCACGTGAACCGCGTGCGTCGCCACTCCCAACGACGCCGTGCTCAGGGCCGTAAACGCATACCCGAAGACTGCCAGCGGCTTGCGCCGTTTGAGCTTGTCCGTGTAGTGTCCCGCCGCCAGCTTCGCGAAACTCGATAGTCCATCCGCGAAACCCTCAATTGCCCCGAGCCACGCCGGCCCGGCACCAATCATCGCGAGGAAGGTGGGAAGAATGGCGGTCGCGGTTTCGTGGCTCCAATCGCTGAACAGGCTGGTGAGCCCGACGCCGAGCACCGTGCGGTTGAGCCAGGAGCCGTTCTTCTGGGAATCCGCCATGGCCACCGAGTTTACAGGGAAACTTCCTGCGCGCCGAAATTAGGGTTGTTCCGCATTTTGCAGTCGCGCTGGCAGCGCCCTCTCGGGAGATGCCATCCACGCCTTCATCTCGTTCATATCTCGCGCCACCGTGCGCGCCGCGATCAGAAGCACGGCCGCCACCAGCACACTGCACAATGGAATCACATACATCGCGCTGTGCAGCCCCGCCGCGCGGAAGTGCTCATTCAAAACGCTCACGCCCGCTTCCGCCATCGCCCGCCGCGCAAAATAATCGCTCAGCTTTCCCGTCATCACCGGCCCGTAGCTTCCGCCCATCAGGTACATCGCCAGGAAGTACAGCGCCATCGCCGTGCCACGCAGCCGCGGCGGCACTATGTCCTGAATCGTGGCGTACACGCCCGAATAGTAGAAGTAGCCGAACAGACACCCGATGCTCATCAACACTCCGAACAAAAGCAACTGACCGGATGCGAGATTCAGCGCCAGAAAGATAAACGATCCGGTGAGGAACAAGGCCGATGCGGAAACCAGCAGACGCCCTGACGAACGCACCGCCGCCATCCTGTCCGCGGCCAAGCCCCCCAGCCACATTCCCGGAACGCCTACGGCCCCAAATGCAATCCCCGTGATGAAATTTGCGTGCCACAAATCGACGAGGTGGAATCGGCCGAGGAACGCCGGTAGAAACGTCTGGATCGTGTACATGTTGAAGTTAAACAGGGCGCCCGTAATGATGATCCAGCGAATCGTCGGAATGCGTAGTACCGACCAGTACGGTGAGCCCTCATGCGTCCGCCCCGCCAGCGGCGAACCTTCCGCCGCGCCGCGCGCCGGCTCTCCCAGGCGCATCGCCAGCGCCGCAAGCAAAAAACCCGGCACGCACGCCACATAAAACGCCATCCGCCATCCGTAGCGCGCCGCCAGGAACCCGCTCGTCCACGAGCCGAAAAAGCTTCCCAGCGGTAGCCCGATCATGAAAATCGCCAGCGCTCGCGCGCGCCGTGGCGCGGGATAAAGATCGCCGATCAGCGAATTTGCAGCCGGCGCGCACGCCGCTTCTCCCACTCCGACTCCCAACCTCGCCGCAAACAGCGACCAATACCCACGCGCGATTCCGGAAACCGCTGTCAGCAAACTCCACACCGCGATGCCCCAGCTCAGCACCAGCGGCCGCTTCCAGCGGTCCGAGAGCCGTCCCAGCGGTACTCCCACTACCGCGTAAAGTAGTGAAAAAGCGGCCGCCAGCCAGCCCACTTGCCCATCGCTCAACGACCATTCCTTGCGAATCGGTTCCGCCACAGCCGAGAAAATGATGCGGTCGTAAAAATTCAGCAGGTTGATGGCGAACAGAATGGCCAGTGTGTAGCGGGCCAGTTTCCTGGAGTCGTCCACAGATCCTCGCGCATTGTTTCAAAAGCGCGAAGCATTCTACCTCAGTGTCCTCGCCGCCGCCTTTGCCCTGTAGCGCAGGGCGCCAGCCCTGTGGCTTTCTCTTCGCACTTCGTAGCACCGCCATTTAGGACGGCATCTTCATGTTCAGAGTTTCCGGCTTAGAACTATTTCTTCGGGACACGGAACACGGACCACGGAACTAGCACAAACAAAACCATGCCCCTCCGGTTCTTTCTTTCAACTGTTAATTGTGAACTGTCGACTGTTAACTATTTCTTTGCGGGCCGATAAAGAATCACGCGCACTTTTTCGAGCGTAATCAGCCCGCCGCCGACCATCTCATCCAGCCGCGGCAGAATCTGCTCGATGCGCTCCGTCGACTCGATCACTTCCAGAACAATCGGCAGGTCCTGCGAGAGCCGCAGAATTTTGTCCGTGTGATACACGCTCGACCCGCCGTAGCCCGCCACGCCGCGCAGCACCGTCGCGCCCGAAAAGCCTTCTTTGCGCAGCATCTCCACAATCGCTTCGTGCAGCGGTCTGCCGTGCCATTTATCGGACTCGCCGATGTGGATGCGCATCAGCGTCCGCTCGCCTTCAAATTTTTCGTGCGTCATCTGTGAACCCTGCTACCTGTCGCCGCCGAGTTCTTGTAGGGGCCGCCTTCGGAGGCTGGCCGCTCCCTTTCTTATGTCACGAACTACTGTTTCAGAACACTACATCTTATTCGCCAGATGAATCCCCGCCACTGAGAGAAATAAACCCGCCACCACGCTCGCTGCAACATAGGCCAGTGCCCGCAACCACTCGCCGTCTTCGAGCATCTTCGCCGTCTCCCACCCAAAACTCGAAAACGTCGTGTACCCACCGAAAAAGCCCACCGCAATGGCCACGCGCCAGTCCGGTGAAATCACCAAGCGGTTCAGCGTGAACTGCCCGATCAGCCCCAGCAGAAAGCACCCCGACAAATTAATCAGCAGCGTACCGTACGGAAACGCGCTGCCCACGCGCACCTGCACGAGTCCCTGCAAACCGTAGCGCGCCAGCGTGCCCAGCGCGCCAAAAATCGCTATCAATGCCAGTCGCAACCGTTTCTCCTAACAAAAAACTCCTGGAGCCAGGACGCCCCGAAACGCCAGGGCAAGCTGCCAGGAGTCATCAGAGCCACCTCATCACCGACCAGCGGCCCGCTTATGGCGAACTCCATCGCCGTTCAATTGTCTTCGCAGTGTATCGTCCGAGTCTCGCCCCTGCAAGCAATTCCGTGCAAGGCGCGCGCGTTTCCGTTATCCGAGCGCTTTGTCTGCACGGCGCATTTTCGTTATCTGAACTTCCGAGCGCGCCGGATCGGCGCCGCGTTTTCCTTACATCCTTACTTCTTTGTTTCTTTGCTTTATTCCTGTCTCAGCGCCGCCATCGGATCGATCTTGGTCGCTCGCCGCGCTGGCACATAGCACGCTACCACCGCCGACGCCAGCAGCACCGCCACCACCGCACTCAGCGCCCGCACGTCCACCGCGCTGATCTGGTACAGCAGATTCTTCAGCGTCTTCCCGACAAAATAAACGCCTGGCAGCCCGATCGCCAGCCCAATCAGCGCCGACTTCATGCCTTCGCTGATCACCAGCCCCAGCACTTGCCCGCGTCCCGCGCCCAGCGCCATGCGAATCCCCATCTCGTGACTCCGCTGCGCCACGGAAAACGTCATCACGCCATAAATCCCGATCGCCGCCAGCACCAGCGCCAGCCCCGCAAAGCTCCCGAACATCATCAGGATGAAGCGGTCTGTCACCAGCGACTGGCTTACCACCTGGTCCATCGTTCGCACGCGCATCATCGGATAATCCGGATTCACGGACCGGACCATTGCCGCCACGTTTTTGATTACCGCGTTGGGATCCGCCGACGTGCGCACCGCAATCGTCGTAAACGGCCACGGGCACTGATCAAACGGCACGAGCACTGTCGCCGTATCCGCCGTGGGATGGCTGTCGTATTGTATGTCGTGAAACACGCCCACGATCTGCCACTCGATCGGGTCGCCCAGTGGCGGGTTCTTGCCAATAATAATCTCCGGAATCATTAGCCGCGTCTGCAGTGGGTCCAGCCCGTTTAGATATTTCCGGACGAAACCTTCGCTCGCCATTGCCACGCGCTGCCCGCCCGCAATGTCCTGTGAATTCAGGACCCGCCCTTTGACCCGCCGCACGCCATACGTCTCGAAATATCCCGGCGTCACCGGTTGGTACAGCACCGAAGGCCGTTTGCTCATGTCCTCCGCCGGCTGCCCGACTACCGCAAACGGCAAATCGGGCGCCCCCGCCGCTGGCAATCCCACGGACATTGCCACGCGCGTCACCCCCGGCGCGGTTTCAATTCGTTCCAGCAACGGTGTATACAAAGCGCGCACCTGCTCCGCCTTCATGTTCTCGCGGTCCTGCTGCACCGGCACGAAAAACGTCAGCACATGGTCCGTGCGGATCCCCAGGTCCACGCGCGTCACTTTCCAGAAGCTGTGGATGATCAGCCCCGCGCCCGCCACCAGCACCAGCGCCAGCGCGAACTCCGCCACCACCAATATCTTCCGCAGCCGGTTGTGCCGCGACCCGACCGTCGAGCGCCCGCTGTCCTTCAGCATGTCGTTGACGTTCTGCCGCGACGCATGCCACGCCGGCGCGCAGCCAAACAGTACGCCGCTCAGCACCGTCGCCAGCAGCGAGAACAGCAGCACGGGAATATTCAAGTGCGGGTCCGCTTCGTACGGAATGCCCAGCTGGTTGCGCGGCATCAGCGCCATCACGCCGTTCAGGATCGCCACCGACAGCCACACGCCCAGCCCCCCGCCAATCACCGCCAGCGCCAAGCTCTCGATCAGGAACTGCCGGAACACCCGCGTCCGCGTGGCTCCCTGCGCGACGCGCACCGCAATCTCCTTCTGCCGCGCCGTGCCCCACGCCAGCAGCAGGTTCGCAATATTCACGCACGCAATCAGCAGCACGAACCCGACCGTCCCCATCATCAGCCACAAGCCGGTGCGCGTGTTCTTCGGCAGAAAATCATTCTTCAGCGGCTCGACCGTCACCGTCCGGTCGCTGTTGGTCTTCGGATACTCCTTCGCCAGCCGCTGCGCGATCACGCTCAGGTCTGCATTGGCTTTCTCTACCGTCACGCCCGGCTTCAGCAGCCCCAAGACCAGCAGGAAGTGGTTCTCGCGCACCGCTTCCTCCGGCCGGAACGTCAGCGGCACATACAGCTCCGCGTCGCCTTTGTCTCCCGGGCCCGGCGCCGCCACGCCGATTACCGTGAACGCCTGCCCGCTCATCCGCAGCGTCTTGCCCACGATGTTCGGGTCGCTCCCGAACTTCTCGTGCCAAACCTTGTTCCCCAGGACCACTACGCGGTCGTTGCCCGCCACCATGTCCTCCGGCAGGAAGTGTCGGCCGAGCTGCGCCTTCTCTCCTACCAGGTTGTCGAAAAACCCGGGCGTCACCTGGTCCGCCAGTATCTGTTCGGTCCACTCCGGCGTGGACACCACGAAGCCCCGGTTGCTCCACGCGCTGATGGTCTCAAACGTGGTGTTCTGCTTCTGCCAGTCCAGGTAGTCCGCTGGCGACGTGCCGTTCCGGTCACCCTTTTGGTGCGACCAGACCATCATCAGCCGGTCGGGATGGGGGTAGGGAAGCGGCGCCAGCAGGATCGAATAGAGCAAGCTGAAGATCGCCGTGGTCGCGCCAATCCCTAGCGCCAGCGCAATCAGCGACACCGACGTGAACCCCGGGCTTTTCCATAGCAGCCGCAACCCAAACCGTACGTCCTTCAGCAGATCGGTCACGTCGCCCCCTTTGGCTCATCGCACGTTTCTTACTTAACTTCTGGCCGGCGCATCTCAATACTTGCTGTCCGGCAGCTCGTTCCAGTCCAGGGCCCGGACTTCCCGTATTTGCCTTTATATGACGCCACCCGAGCCGCTCCGGTCCCTCGCGTCTTCCTATCTTGGACGCTCCCCGCGCCCCTCCGGTGCCGCCGTCGCGCCCTTTCTTCGGTTTCTCCCTTGTAGGGGCCGGCTTTAGCCCGCCCCTCCGTCTCTTTGTAGGGGCACGATATATCCTGCCCTCCGTTCCTGGCTCGTCGGCGCGGCTCGCTCCACAGGGGATACGAGCAATCGTCCCCTCCAGATCCACAAAATCCCGATTTTTATTTTCGTTTTACCTCCATCTTTGCCTGCTGGATTGTGGGTTCGTAGTGGCGGGCCTTCAGGCCCGCCCTCTTTCATCGCTTTCTGCCCTGTAGGGGCGGGCTTTAGCCCGTACCCTCCTTCTCTCCGTCCTTGCAGGGCACGATAGATCGTGCCCTCTCTTTTCCAATATCACTTTTCCATTTTCCTCGATGGTATTCTCTTCGCAGAATCCCCATGCCGGCCAAGCTCAAACTCGTCTCGAAATCCTTCAAAGCCACCCTCGAGCGCTTCCCCTCGACATTCACCTTGGCCCTGATCCGCATTCCCTTCGACGTCTCCAAGGTTTGGGGAACACGCGGCAGGGTCCGGGTCAAAGGCGAGATCAACGGCTTCGCTTTTCGCGCTACTGTATTCCCCACTCGCCAGGGCTTCCACTGCCTGTCCGTCAACAAGCGCTTGCGCACCGGTGCCAACGCCACCGTGGGCGACACCGCGCAATTCCACCTCGAGCCTGACACCGCAAAACGCTTCGCGACCGTCCCCATCGAACTCCAGCGCATCCTCAACCAAGACCGCCCCTTTCGCCGCTGGTTCGACCAACTCCCTTTTTCTATGCGCGCGTGGTGTTGCCATGAGATTGCCAGCGTAAAGAACCCCGCGTCCCGCCTCCGCCGCGCCGAAAGAGCCGCCGAGCAGATGCTCTCCACCATGGAAGCCGAGCTCGACCTGCCTCCCATCCTCAAGCGGGCCTTCTCGAGCGACCCCCGCGCCTATCAAGGCTGGCAATCCATGACTCCTGTGCAACGCCGCAACTGGTTGCTGAGTATCTTCTATTGCCGCACGCCCGAATCCCGCGAACGCCGCATCTCCAAAATGCTCGAAGACGCCCTCGCCCGCGTCGAAGGCAAGCCGAAAACCAAAACCCCACCCAGCGAACCTACCCACGAAGAACTCTGGTAGCGGCCGGTCTTCCGCGCTTTCTGCGTCCCGGTTCCCACCGGGAAGACCGGTGCTTTTGTTGTCCTTGTTAAGGCCTCCTCTTTACGCCCTCACCGAATTAGCGTACATACAATAATGTGTTTTCTTGGGGCGCCAGGAAGGTCCTGAGCAAACGGAAGAAGCACGGCGTGTCGTTCGAGGAAGCAGCTACCGTTTTCGGTGACCCCGATGCGCTCGACTGGGACGATCCCGGCTGCTCCTGACCGGCAGCCCTAACCCACCCCGTCATTCCGAGCGAAGCAGGCCGATTTTCTCTTCCCGCTTCGCTCCTGCGAAGCGGTCGGCCTGCGCAGTCGAGGAATCTCTCTTCCTCTTTCTCATTTCCACGCCCAGGAAGGTGAACAATGGCAAGGAAATCATTCGCATCATCAGCGCGCGCCAGGCGACTTGCAAGGAACGTCAAGCCTATGCCGGATAGCAAGCTCGACTTCTCCGACATTCCCGAATCAACCGATGCCGAACTGCGCCGCGCCCGCAGAGTCGGCCGCCCCGCTTCGGGCAACGCTAATCAGCTCATTGCCATTCGCATCGCCCCGCAACTGCTCCGCCAGCTTCGCCGCATGGCCGCCAAGCAATCCAAGCCCTACCAAACCCTCATCCACGAACTCCTCGAAAAATCCGCCCGCAGAGTCGCCTAGCGCCGCCCTAGGCATCGCCCAGTGTCATCCCGAGCGCAGCGAGGATCTGCTTTTCGGCTTTGCCAATCGCCACTCGTCAGTCGCCAGCGTGCCCTTCCGCCTTCTAGTCTTGACTCTTACCGAACGCAGCAAGTTGATCGTAGCCCGCCATTCCGAATCGCTAAATGCTTTTCGACCCCGCGCCGGCCGCCGCCGCCCGCGCGGCGACATTCTTCTCAGCCTGCTCCGCCACGCTCCGGTCGATTTCGATCGTACCTTTGAAGCCCGCGCCGTCTTCGATCATGATCTGCGCCGTCGTCAAATTCCCGATGATCGCCCCGTCCTTCTTGATCTCCACGCGTCCCTTCGCGCGCACGTTTCCTTTCAGGTAGCCGTACACCACCACGTCGCGCGCGTCGATGTCCGCCGTGACCTTCGCCGTCGTTCCCACCGTCAGCTTCCGCTCATCCAGATGAATCCGTCCTTCCACCGCCCCATCGATCTGCAGATCCTCGGTGCCGGTGATCTCGCCTTTCACCTGCAGGCTCGACCCTAGGCACCCCGTCGCGTACTCCGCTGTCGCATCCAAGGGACTCGTCTCCTCTGCGTTCTTCTTACCCCACATGGTAGAAACCTCCTTACGGTTTGTGTCTCGGGGACGAGCTGGGCAGGTTCCGGCGAGATGCAGCGCTGCCCTGAAATCCTACTCCTGCGATGCGGACGCATCAAGCCGCCGCGACTCCATTAAGGCACCAACCGACCAACCGTCATTCCGAGCCAAGCAGGCCGACTTTTTCTTCCGCTTTCGCTCGTGCGAAAGCGTCGACCTGCGAATGTGAGGAATCTCTCTTCCCCCATCTCAATTGCCCGTGCACCGCCCCCCGCCCAATTCTCCATGTAAAATACCCATGAGCAGAAGCCATGAAATCTCGCATCATGTACATCGAGCGCAAGGATGACGGCATCAACGGCCCGGCAAGAATCGGCCGCGTAACCTTCTCGAAATCCGGCCGCTCCCTCTATTACCGCGGCGGGCACTTTCATGCTCTTCGCGGAGGCTTCAAAGCAAACTACTTTGACGTTGAATCCGGCGTCGAGTACTGGATCAGCGGCCGGGTGCCGCATACGCCGCGTTTGCGTGTGCGGGTTTAGAGTGAATTTCATGCACAACGTACGAGAGATCAGCTTAGATTCAGCCCAGGTAACCCTGAGGTGTCATTACGAGAGTTTTCCACAGATGGTTCGAATCAACGCCTTCCACAAATCCTTTCTCTCCTTCAACTTGAACCCCCGTGTCAGCCCTGCCGCCATCCGCGCCGCCCAAGCTCATCCCTTCTCACAACTTTTCCGGCCACTTCCGTGCCGCGTGAAACACGCGCAGGATTTCCACCGCCTCACCTCGCACCCGGTAGGGCACGATGTACGGCGTTCCCGGTACCACCAACTCGCGCGTCCCCGCAACTCGTCCTGCCCGGCCCAGGGCTGGATTCTTTTTCAGAAGATCCACGGCGCGCAAAATATTCAGCACTACGCGCCCCGCCGCCGCTGGGTTATCCTCCGCGATGTACTCTGCCTCCGCGTCCAGGTTGGCCAGCGCTCTCCGCAGCCATCTAACGCGCACGGCGAGCCCACTTCTTCGCCACACGCTCTACTTCATTCTCGCTTGCAAAGTCTCCTCGGTCCGCCTCCGCCAGACCCTTATGAATCTCTTCAATCTGCCAGCTGTTCAACGCCACGTACTCCCGGATCGCCTCCGCCGCCAGGAACGACCGTGACCGTCGCGTCGCCGCCGCAAGTTTGTCTAACTTCTCCCTCAGCCCTCCTTCAAGTCGTAGCGTAAGCACTTTCTCGCCCGCCATCGCCGCCTCCTGACTACATCTGCGTACATTGTACTCATTTAGCTGCATTTTGAAAATAGCCCGCGGCCTCCGAACCGCTGACAAGTGACAATTATTGCTTTACACTCACTGTCTTTCGCTTTGAAGGCGATAATGCTGCTGCTCTTGGTGGGGCATGATTGGGGCTTGCCCACGCGATAGCCATGCTCGCCCATCAGACCCCCTCCCATGACCCCAGAGCTCAATCCCTAACGCCCATCTCCTTTAGAATCAACACTTACGAAAGAACGGGGGGAGGGGGGCCATTCTTGGCTGTTGGTCTTACACCAGTCACCGATCACCAGTTACCTCCCAAGTCCTATTGCTCCCGCCGAGCCACGGTGCCACAATGAGCACTGTTGTTCCGGAATACCCGGAAACATCTCCGCCCCTTCCGGTGTCTAAAGAAGGGTGAGCGGACATCGGGTTCGGCGAGCGCTCGACGCCGAACCTGGTTAGTAGATCCGGGGTCCCCGTGGGATTTCAGATCGAAGATTCCGACTCGGTCGGAATCGCAAGTCGTGCCTGAGGTCACCGTTCTAAGCGAAGAGGCGTCCAACAAGAAAGGACGCTCTTCTCGAAAGAGCGGTGGACAAATAGCAGAGTGGCCTGGCGGGACATCTCGTAACGATGCCCAACAGGCCGGAAAGGCCGGCAGTGTCCGATTGGGCTAGCGCCCTCTCCTGGGGCGGCAACGAAGCCGAACTGGTCCACGAGCTCCAGGCGGGCTCGGAGACGGCGTTCGACTGGCTCGTCACGCATTATCATGCGCCGGTCTATAACCTGATCCTCGGCATGCTGGGCGATACTTCCGATGCCGCCGATGGCACTCAGGAAGTTTTCTTGAAAGCGTTTCGCGGCATCCGCAAGTTCCGCCAGGGCAGTTCTTTGAAAACGTGGCTGTACCGCATCGCCATTCGCGAAGCGCTGAATCACAAGCGCTGGTTCAAGCGCCACCTGCAGAAAAATGTATCGATCGACTCGGAACCGGCGGAAGGGCAGGCTCGCATCGAGATCGAGGATCTCTGCGCCACGCCGTTCGAGCAGTTGGCTTCGCGGGAAATTCAGACGGCGGTCCAGGGCGGGTTGCAGCAGGTCCCGGACGTCTTTCGCAGCGCGGTGATTCTGCGCGACCTTGAAGGTCTTAGCTACGAAGAGGTCGCCGAAGTCCTCGACTGCAGCGTCGGCACCGTGAAGTCCAGGATTCTGCGCGGCCGCCGCGCGCTGAAAGAACTTCTCGAGCCGCTCTTGTCCGAGAAAAGGCCGTTGGAGAAAAAGTCATTGGAAACACCATTGGAGAACGAATCGGTACAGGCGGTTTTGCCCGCCGCGTTCTCCGGGCCGTCGTCGCATCCGCTCGGCGATTCTGTAACCGCCGCGCGGCGCGTTTCGCTGGCCTCGCACAGCATTTCCCCGCGGGTAGGTGCCGCGGGGGAGGGGCTCCCATGAAGTGCACTACGGTACGAAAAAATCTGGCTGGTTATCTCGATGGCGCACTCAGCGGCACCGCGCCGGTGATCGAGCGCGTCGAGATTCGCGAGCACCTGGAACGTTGCGAGGGCTGCCGCGAAGAATTGCAACGATTCCGCAAGCTCGGCGTGCTGTTGTCGCGCGTTCCCAAGAACGTTCCGCCCGCTGACCTCGCTATTCGCATCAAGATTGCGGCCGCACAAGCCCAGGAATCCCGGGATTGGTCCAAGCGCTTTCATGCCTGGAAAGATCACGCCGGAATTGTGCTGGAGAACGTGTTCCGCCCGCTCACGGTTCCGGCCACCGGCGGATTTTTCTCTGCCATCCTCGTGTTTGTTCTCGTTTTCCAGATGATCGTGCCCGGCATCACCGTGCGCGCCGTGGAAAACGATGTGCAGCTCGATATTCTTCGTCCCGCCGAATTGATCTCGCTTTCGGAGTATCCGCAAGCGTGGTCCTCCGAACAGCATGAACTCGAGCTCTCTCTGCCGGAAGGCTTGCAGGTTTATGTCACGATAGATGCCCGCGGTCAGATGATGGATTACGAAATTCTTTCCGGGCCCGAATCTCCTGACCTGCGCCATCAACTCGATCAGGTGCTGCTGTTTTCACGCTTCCGCCCCATGATGAGTTTCGGCCGGCCCACCTCCGGCGGCCACGTCATCCTGAGTTTCAACGCCGTCCGCGTCCGCGGCTAAGATTGACCCGCATGAAAAATCCTGCGCTCGTTTTGGGCGCAGGATTTTTGTTTCTCAGCGCCGCTCCGTTCGCTTGCGCGCAAACCCCCGCGCGTGGCGAGGCGAAGCCGCCGATTGCGAAACCGCCAATCCAGTCTCAACCCGATGTACCCCCGCAAACGCTCGAGCGCAACGAGTCCGAGCGCGATCTGTTTGACTTTCTGAATCAAGAGCGCACCGACAACGGCCTTCCGGAATTGCGTTGGGATGACGCGCTCTTCAAGGCTGCGCGCCAGCACGCCCTGCTGATGATGAATCTGAACATGATGGAGCATCAGCTTCCCGGCGAGCCTGGCCTGGAAGAGCGGCTGACTGCCGCCGGCGCGCGCTTCAGCTTTATCGCGGAAAACATCGCGGTTGGAGGGAGTCCCGGAACGATCCACGATGGATGGATGAACTCGCCAGGCCACCGCAAGAATATTCTCGACCCGCGCGTCACCGCAGTGGGAATCGCGGCCGTACGCGGGAACAACGGATTGTTCGCCGTGGAAGATTTTTCGCGCGCTTACGTGAAGCTCACCCTGGAGCAGCAGGAAAAACTTGTGGGCGCGCTGCTCGCGGCCAAGGGTTTTTTTGTCGACAGATCGGCGGATATGGCGCGAAAGGCGTGTGACGGCACGCCGGGAACGGTGTTCGTGCAGTCGTACAGCCTCATGCGGTTTGCGGCGCCGGACCTGAACGAGCTGCCGCCGGAGGTGGAGAAAAAACTTCATGAGGAGGCTCGCCGCAACGTGGCCGTGGGCGCGTGCCCGACGAGCGAGGAGGCGGGGTTTGTACGCTACCGCGTGGCGCTCTTGTTTTATTGAATGGGGGTTGAAAAGTTGAATGTTAAAAAGTTAAAAGTTAAGAGGTAAGAAATTAAAGCTCAAAAGGTTAAGAGAATCGGCCCGCGGGGCTTGAGAATGCGGCGTAGCTTCGCTTGGCAGCGAGAAAAATGATGCGAAAAGAAAGAGTTGAAACCGGGAGGAAGTCGGATTACACTGTGCCCCTCATGAACGCGTATCTCGCCAACGGGTATCGCTGGTATCGATTTACCTGGAATCCATCCGGGCGGCGGGGGGCGTTTCTGTAAGCGAATTTCGAAGCAAAAAGATTCGACCCACTCGCCAGCCGAGTGGGTTTTTTGTTTTAGGGCGCGCGATTTTTTCGGGCGCGGATTTTTGGACGAAGAGTTGGGACGAAGCGAAGCACGAAAACCATTTGAAAGGGCCAGAAAGATGATCATCTCCATGAAACTGCATGCGACGCGGGAAGAGATTGACGAAGTCCGAAAACAGGTGGAGCACTTCGGCTACAAGGTGCACTCCATCGAAGGGGAGGAACGCGTGGTCATCGGCGTGGTGGGCGTGGGTGACGTGACGGCATGCATGGAATCGATCGAGGCCATGCCGCAGGTGGACAACGTGGTGCGGATTTCGGCGCCGTATAAATTCGTGAGCAAAGAATTTCGCAAAGGGAAGACGCAGATCAAGGTGAACGGCACGTCGATCGGCGGCGGGGAATTTGTGGTGATGGCGGGGCCGTGCTCGGTGGAGTCGGAGAAGCAGATCATGCAGGCGGCGGAAGGCGTGGCGAAAGCCGGAGCGAAGCTCCTGCGCGGCGGCGCGTTCAAGCCGCGAACTTCGCCGTACGATTTTCAGGGCATGGAAGAAGAAGGATTGAAGCTGCTGAAGAAAGCGAAGGAAGCGACGGGCTTGGCGATCATCACGGAAGTGATGAGCGACCTGCACGTGGATCTGGTGGCGCGCTACGCGGACGTGATGCAGGTGGGCGCGCGCAACATGCAGAACTTCATGCTGCTGAAGGCGCTGGGGAAGTGCGGCCGGCCGGTGTTGCTGAAGCGCGGATTGAGCAGCACGGTGAAAGAGTTGCTGATGTCCGCGGAATACATTACCGCGCACGGGAATCCGGACGTGATTCTGTGCGAACGCGGGATTCGCACGTTCGAGACGGCGACGCGGAATACGTGCGATATCGCGGCGATTCCGGTGCTGAACGAATTGACGCATTTGCCGGTGATACTGGATCCAAGTCACGCCACCGGAAAGCGCAGCCTGGTGCCGGCGGTGTCGCGGGCGGGCGTGGCCATTGGCGCGGACGGGCTGATTGTGGAAGTGCATCCTGCGCCGGAAAAGGCCATCAGCGACGGCGCGCAGTCGCTGGATTTGGGGCAGTTCGAACGGATGATGAGGGAGTTGCAGCCCTACATGGCGCTATGGAGAGAGACGAGGGAAGCGCAAGCGCTGGCCGCAGCAAGCCACTAAGATCTTAAAGTGAGAAAAACAAAGATCCCAGGTGCAAAACCGGCACCTGGGGCACCCGCATGCCACTAGTTGATTCCAAAAACCTGCGTTCGAACCCGCACACGTCCGGCACCTGGAGAATTGCATCTACTGCGATTTTGTAAGCCCACGGAGCGAAGGGGCGTTCCAGTAGTTCCTCCCTTGCAGTAACTCAGAAAGCAAGATACTTTGAACGACCTCTGGAAAGGAGTCGATGCGATGCCGCGTGGGCTGAGCCGATGGCTGATGGGATTGGGGACGGGTGCGTGCTTTATTGGCGCGGCAGGTGTGTGCGCGGACGATTCAGGGGGATGGAAACTGCCGCGGTTGACTGCAGAAGGGAATCAGGTGAATGAGGCCGCGGCGCGGGTAAGCGTGAAGGCGGGCACGGACGTAGTGGTCCTGGACGAAGAAGAGAGCTACGTGTTCGATGAGAGCGGCAAGTCGGTCTACACGCACTATTTCGTGTACAAAGTGGTGACGCAGGGGGGCGTGGAAGGGTGGGACGCGGTTTCGCTGAACTGGGAGCCCTGGCATCAAGAGCGGCCTTCGGTACGCGCACGGGTAGTCACGCCGGACAACGCGGTTCACCCCTTGGATCCAAAGACGATCACGGATGCGCCAGCGCGAGACGAAGATGACAAGACTTACGGCGACGGAAGGGTCTTGCGGGCGCCATTGCCGGCAATGGCGCCCGGGTCGATCGTGGAAGAAGAGGCAGTGTTCAAGGACAGCGCGCCATTTTTCGGGGCGGGCGTGGTGGAGCGAAACTATTTCGGGAGATACGTGCCGGTCCAGCAGTCAAAGTTGATCCTGGACGCGCCAGCAAGTTTGCCGTTGAGATATTCGCAGCAACTGCTGCCCGAGATGAAACCCCAGAAGACGGAGTCGAACGGGCGGGTGCAGATTCTGTTCGAGAGCGGGGCAATCGAAGCACTGGACGAAATCGAAAGCTATTTGCCAAAGGATGTGACGGCGCAGCCGGTGGTGACGTTTTCGACGGGGACATCGTGGCAGGAGATCGCCAAAGGCTACGCGAAAATCGTCGACGAGAAAGCCCGCGTGAACGAAGTGCAGGCGTTGGTAACCAAGCTGGTTTCGGGGAAGACGGCGCGAGAGGAGAAAGCGGCGGCGATCGTGCAATACCTGAGCCGGGAGATTCGATACACGGGCGTGGAATTTGGCGACGCGGCAATCATTCCGCACGCGCCAAGTGAGACGCTGAAGCACAAGTATGGAGACTGCAAGGACAAGGCGACGCTGGCCGTGGCCATGCTGCGGGCCGCCGATGTTCCCGCGTACGTGGCCCTGCTGAACGTGGGTAGCCGGTATGACGTAGACGCGGAACTGCCTGGGATGGGAATGTTCGATCACGCGATTGTGTACGGGCCAGGGAGTCCGGACCTGTGGATTGATGCTACAGATGAATACGCACGGCTTGGGCAATTGCCGCAGGCGGACCAGGGAAGGTTGGCGCTGGTGGCTCGTCCCGAGAGTACGAGCTTGACGACCATTCCCGAGGCGTCTTCGCAAGAGAATCGCATCGTGGAAAAAAGGGAGTTTTATCTTGCGGAAAACGGGCCGGCGCGGGTGGTGGAGACCACCGAGCCACGCGGCGTGTTTGAGTCCGGATACCGCAGCGCGTATGTGGACGCCGACAACAAGGACCGGCGCAAGAACCTGAAGGATTACATCGCGGACGAGTACTTGTCCGAGATTTTGAAGCGTATGGAGCGTTCGGAACCGGCGGATCTGGGGAGGCCGTTTCAACTGGTGATCGAGGCCGACAAGGCCAAGCGTGGTGCGACGGATTTGGAAAGCGCGCTGGCGGCCATTCGCTTGGAGTCGTTGTTTTCCCGGCTTCCGAACGAACTGCAGCGACGCGAGAAGGAAGAGGACAAAGGAGCAGATCCAGCAAAAGACAAACCGAAAAAGCCAAGGACAGGAGACTTCCAACTGCCAGAGGCGTTTTCGTATGAATGGCGGTATCGGATCGTTCCGCCGCTGGGATTCCAGGCTAAGCCCCTGCCGCCAAATGCGAAAAACTCCCTGGGGCCCGCGACGCTGACGGAAGAATTTGCGATGGAAAATGACGGTGCGGTTCGCGCAACCTTCCGATTCGACACCGTCAAGAGGAGAATCACCGCGGCGGAGGCGAAAGAGCTTACAGAAAAACTCCTGCAAATCCGGGAAGGACCAGCCATCTTTGTCTATTTTGAGCCCACCGCGCAAGCCTTGATGAACCAAGGAAAAATGAAGGAAGCATTCCAGGCCACTCGGAACGTGATTGCACAGCATCCCAAGGAGGCGGTGCACCACTTACAACGAGCCAAGATGCTGCTGGCCGGCGGGATGGGGCAAGCGGCGAGGGAAGAGGCGCGCACGGCAGTAAAACTGGAGCCTAGCTCCGCCCTGGCGCAGAAGACGCTGGCGGAAATCCTGGAATACGATTTGGTGGGGCGTCAATACCAACTGGGAAGCGACCATGCCGGGGCCGAAGCGGCGTTCCGCACGGCCGAGAAACTGGACCCGGAGGATCACGAAGTTGTAGGCAATCTGGCCATCCTTCTGGAGTACAACCAAGAAGGCGAGCGCTATGGACCAGGAGCCAAGCTCAAAGAGTCCGTGGTGGAGTACCAGCGGCTGAGGGAAGAGCAGCTGGAAAAGATTGGATTGAAGAACAATCTGGCCTATGCGCTCTTCTATGCAGGTGATTTTGCTGCCGCAAAGAAAGGCGCCGAGAAGTTAAATCCCCAACTCAATGCGGTGATTGTGGCTTGCGAGACGGCACTGAACGGGGTCAACGCCGGGATGACCGAAGCGCAAAAGAGGACGGGCAACGAAGAGGACTTGAAGGCTGTGCTGAAAACGGCGGGAGAGATGCTGATGCGGGCGAGGAAATATGCCCCAGCGGCAGAATTGATGGCCGCCGGAGCCGAAGGGGCGAATGCCTCGAACACCATGACCCTCGCGGCGATGCTGCGAAAGGCGCAGATCCACGAAGAGATGAAGCCGGAGGATAGCCCCGCAGGCGTAGTGATGAAGATGTTTCTGAACCTGGCCGATCCGGAAATCACCCCCGAGAAAATGATGGCCATTTACTCGCGCAATGGTCAAAGGGTGATGCGAGATACGGACCCGGAGGAGGTCGAAAGGGTATTGCATGAGGGGCGCATTATGCGAAACGCCCTGAAGCGCACGGGCTTCCCGGCAGACATCATGATTGACGTTGTTTTCCCTGCGATGCAAGGACAGGTAGAAGGAGATGATAACTCAGGCTACCGGGTGACGCTTCGCCCGGCTGGATCCAACAAGATCACGATGTGGGTCATCCGGGAAGAGGGCCATTACAAGATCCTCGACGGCGCCGAAAAACCGAATTCCGTTGGATTGGAGATTCTGGACCGGTTGGCGGCCGGAAACCTGGCGGGGGCCCGCATCCTGCTGGATTGGGTGAGAGATGAGCAGCACTTGGCAGGAGGAGACGACCCGCTCGCAGGAGCGGCTTTTCCTCGGATGTGGACCAAAGGGAAGGAAGCGACTGCGGAACAGATGAAAAATGCGGCCGCAGCGATTCTGGCGCAGACCAAGCCAACGGCACGGGAGGGAGTGAAGTTCCTGGAAGCATCCCGGAGGGAGGCAAAGAGTGAGGCGGACAAAGTGAACCTGAGCCTGGCGCTGCTGAGTGGCTACAGTAACTTGGAAGAGTCTGAAGAGTCGTATTTGCTGGCATCGGAATTGGCAAAACAAAATCCCGAGTCCAAACGGCTGTTCTTCGACCGGGAAATCGCGCTGCGCGGGCTCCATCGTTATGCGGAGGCGGATGCTTTGGCAATGGAGATGGCCAAGCGCTTGCCTGATGATGCAGACATGAAGCGGGCGTTGATTTATACGGCAGCGGCGCGAGGTGACTACGCGGCAGCGCACGAGGTGGCGCGCAAGTTGGTTGAAGAAGGAAAGGCAGAAGGCCAAGACTTGAATAACGTGGCGTGGTATGCGTTGTTCACGGGGAGTGTGGAACAAGGGGACCTGGAAGCGGCAACGAAAAGCGCACAAATGACTCAGAACAGCAACGCCGGGATTCTGCACACTCTGGGCTGCGTCTACGCGGAAATGGGAAAAACCAAAGAAGCACGCGAAGTGTTAGTGCAGGCAATGGGCTTGCTCGGCATGGATGAATTGGACGCGAACTACTGGTATGGATTCGGGCGGATTGCCGAGCAGTATGGGGAGTCGGACATTGCCAAAGCGGACTACGAGCAAGCCAAGAAGCCTAAAAACGTATTGCAGGTGCCTGGGTCGTCCTATGCGTTAGCGCAGAAGCGATTGTCCGTGATGGGGAACGCGAAGTAAGTTCAAGGGTGATCGTCTGGACTAAATCATTCTTGCAGTCTGGGTTCTGGCCAAGACGGAGACGGCTCCGACAGAGTCGGAGCCGTCCCTGCAGGTTCACCAACCGGGGTGTGGGCTGGTGAAATCAGAAGTTGAGTTTCATTCCAAGCTGCATGATGCGCGGGTCGCGCGTCGAGGTGACCTTGTCATACAGGGAAGAGATGAGGCTGGTGGAAGCACAGCAAATGGGGTTGGTGTGGTTGAAAGTGTTGAAAGTTTCGAACCGGAATTGTCCGGTGAAGCGCTCGGTGAACTTCATGTTCTTGAATAGAGAAAGGTCCGTGCGCCAGAAACCGGGGCCCCGGATAGCGCCCGGGCGCTCGGTGGTTTCGGTCGTCTGCGTTGCGGACGGCCCCGCGAAGGCGGCAGTGTTAAACCAGGTCGCATAGGTGTGAGAACCGGAGTTCGGATCGCCCACCTGATTGGGACGGCAACCGAGGGGCGATGCGCCGAGCAGGCAACCCGAACCAGTTGGGTCGATGCAGCTGGCACCGGTTCCGAAACAGGTGCCGTTGCCCAAGATGGCGGTGAGAGGTAGACCGGTCTGGAAGGTCTGCACGCCGGACACCTCCCAGCCTCCCAGAGCATGGCCGACGAGACCCTGCTGCCTGCGGTAGAAGGGGAGGTCGTAGACGAAGTTCGCCGTCAGAACGTGGCGGCGGTCAGCAATCGTGGGTCCATAGTTGCCGCGGAAGTCACCGCTGACCTGAGGAAGCGCAGCGCCTCCCGTGCTGCGGTCGGCGGGATCGGTGGTCAGGCCGTGCGACCAAGTATAGGAAATGTTGACGAGAGAATTCCCGGAGAAGCGCTTCTGTACCTGCGCCTGCAGCGAGTTGTAGTTTGAAGTGAAGGCATCAATGAAGAACGAACCCGGGCCGTATCCAACGTAAGGCCTCAGCACCGCCAGTTTGTTTGATGTTGCAGTGCTGTTAATGCAGGGAGTTGTAGGACATGCGGCGGATTGTATGCTGACTGCGTTTGCGGGAACCGATACGGGGCCAGCAAAGCATGGCGTGGCGGCGGTGCACTTCAAATAGGACGCCACCGGAGCCTGGTTGAGGTCCTCGAAACCGGGAAGATGGATGCCGTTGCTGCCATAGTATCCGACGTCCGCCAACCAGGTTCCGGCAAATTGCCGCTGAACGTCCAGACTCCATTGCTGGGAGTAAGCTGGCTTGTAGTTAATTGGCATTCTGGATTGGATCGTGAACGGAGTCGTAGTTGGGACAGTGGTAGTTGCGCCCGTCGGGTTGGAGAAGGAGGTGAAGTTAGTGCTCAGGTTCGTCAGGAAACCCTGGCTCAACCCCACGTTCAGCTCCGGATTGCCGAACTCCAGGCCGTTGTCATAAAACATGCCATAGCCCGCGCGGACCGAAGTAAGTCCGTTGCCAAAGGGATCCCACGCGATGCCCAGGCGCGGAGCAAAGGCGCGATTGAACTCGCTGCCCACCTTGCTGCCAAAGGGTGACTGGGTTCCCTTAAAGCCGTTAAAGGTTGGCGGATTGGCGAAAATGAGACCGTTGAGGGGATTGTAGTTGGGATTGCAGGCGCTGCTGGTCGGGACGCCGTTAACGAGCTTGACGTCCATAGCGCCAGTCGAGGTGATGCAGGGAGCTTCCGCAGGATTCCATAAGGCCGGATCGAAATTGACGAGCCGACTGGAGCCGTTCGGGCCGCTGGCATCGGTGGGCTCGCGGAAGAAGGAATGGCGGACGCCGTAGGTAACGGTAAGGTTCCGCCGGATACGCCAAGAGTCCTGACCGTAGTACTCAAACTGGTTGTCAAAGATGTTGGCGGTAACGTCCAGCGAGGCCTGGGTGAAGTTCGCGTCCTGGCCCAACAGGAAGTTGGCAAAGGCCTGCTCGAACGAAAAAGGACAAGTGCCGCCGTTGGCCGCCGTTCCAGTGCACACGGGAGAGCCGTTGAAGACCGTTGCAGCCGTGGGCGCGTTCGAGGTGTCGAAAGAAAATGAGCCGTTATTGCTGCCCGAGAGCTGGTTCTCATGTTTGTTGTAGTGATAGTAGATAGCGCCGAACTTGAGCGTGTGTTTTCCTAGAACTTTGGTCACGTCGCCGTACACTGTGTGGTTGACGTTGTAGTCCCGATACGGGCCGAAATCGCCCAAGGTGCTGCTGCCTGAAGTAGTGAAAGAGGCGCCGGTCAGCGCAATGCTTGGCACGCGACCAAGAACATTCGCAAAGGGGAAGGTGCTGCCGAGCGCAGTCTTGATGTCGGGCGATTGAGAGAAGTTCTCGGCGCCGGTTACGCTGCTGAGGATGGCACCATAGGAGTAGCGGTATCCGCCGTCGATCACGAGATTCGGAGTAGCAGTGTAAGTGGCAGCGATATTGTACTGATGCCCCGGAGAGTGAGTGGAGGTTGTGGAGATTCCATTGATGATTGTATTGGTGAACAGACCGCCAGCCTCGGTCGTTGGATTGGTGTCATGGAGGAACTTGCCATTAACGGTCAACTTTGGGCTGAACACGTGATCGATCTTCACCATGTCTTCGCGGAAGTTGAAGGTGTTGGCGAGGTTTGCCAGGTATCCGAAGGGATTACCGGCGCTGGCTAGATTGGGCCCGGGGAATTTGGAGAAGAGATCCTTGACGTAGGCAGCCGCGACGGGGTCGATGGATGTAGAGGGAATGCTGGATCCATAGGCAGTGCAGGCACCGGGAGCGCCATTGTTGTTCGTCCATTTGGTGCAAACTACATGGTTGAACTGCCCGTTGGCCATCCCGGAATAAGGCACCGCGCCTGTCGGATTGGAATAGGTGACAATGCGCCGGGCCTCCTCGGAAACGAAGAAGAAGGTCTTATTCCGCTGCTCGTAGAATTTGGGAATCCAGACGGGACCGCCGACGGTGCCTCCGAAGTCGTTGTAGCGCAGCTTGGGACGAGGAGTCACGGGCGTAGTGGCGTTGTTGAAGAAGCTGTTGGCGTTGAGATCGTCGTTGCGGAAGAATTCGTATAGGCCGCCATGAAGGTCGCTGGTACCAGAACGGGTAATGACGTTGATTTGCGCGCCGGCAGAACGGCCAGACTCGGCGTCGTACACGCCGCGAACGACGCGAAACTCGCTAATAGCGTCGATGCTGGGGAAGGAAAGCAAAGTAAGATTGGAGCCACGATCAACGTTGTCAGCACCGTCGACCTGCCAATTGTTTTCTTCCCGGCGACTGCCGTTGATCTGGAAAGTGACCAGGTTGGTGCCGATGGGAGCGGTAGCACCCGGGAAGATCTGGTCGGCGTTGCCGGAATCCGAAGCGCCTGGGACCAAAAGCACGAGTTGGGCGTAGTTGCGGCTATTGAGCGAGAGTTCGCGGAGCTGAAGGCCAGAAATGACGCCTGTAGCGGTGGCGCTCTGCGTGTCAACCTGGAGAGCATTCGCTTCCACGGTGACGCTTTCAGTGACCGTACCTACTTCCAAAGTGAGATTGACGGCAAGTTTGTCGTCAACGTTGAGAACAAAGCCGGAGTGAACGGCCCTCTTGAAGCCAGACGCTTCCACAGTAACCGAGTAGCGCCCCACTGGAAGAAGCGGCGCGACATATTGGCCTTGCTGGTCCGTGGTTACGGTGCGGACGACGACATTTTGGTCGGTGTTGGTAATCGTGACAGTGACACCGGCGATGGCGCCGCCCTTGGAGTCGGAGACTGTTCCGAGAATCGTGCCGGTGACAGATTGAGCGGAAACGACTGGGGCAAAAGCTGAAAACAACCATAGGAACCCAACCACCCCAAGCAAAATCTTCCACTTCATATACTCCTCCCCTGATCTAGACCGAGAGTCTGTTTGCCGTGGACCACTCCTGGTGCAGGCAGTCTTCAGATGAGTCCCGGACTGGTTTTTCACTTAGACGGACGAAGAACGACAAAAGCGCGGGACGATGGCCCGAGCTACATCAGACGCTCCTTTCTGCACCGATTCCGACCTGTCGTATGAGGCGATTGACAACCTTGCACCGGTCCCCGCGGTAGACGGATTTGACGAATTCAATTGGCTCTCCACTGCGAAAGTAAGCCGTGCGAGTAAAACGGAAAACGGGCGCTCTCTTGCGGATGCGGAGAAGACGAGCTTCAGCGGCGGAGGCCAGCGAAGCCTCTGCGATTTCATCAGCGATCTCGATTTGGATCCCGTAGTGATCCCGTAAAGTGCCATAGAGAGAGGCGCGCGGATCCAGTTTTTCTTCGAGGTCGGGACACAGACGCACGGGGACGTGCGTGGATTCGATGCAGAGGGGAACGGAATCTGCCAGACGCACACGGCGAAGGAGGTATACCTCCTCGCCGGGAGACAGGTGCAGCGCTTCGCCAGCCTCGGAATCGGGATGGGTTTTTCCGAACGCGAGGACATCAGAACGAGGGCGGGAACCACGCAGGTGCATTTCTTCGCTAAAAGAAAGAACTTGCCGAAAGTTTTTTTCGAACTTCACACGGGAGACGAATGTGCCTCTTCCACGCTCGCTATAGGCGACGCCGAGGCTGCAAAGAGCTTTGAGGGCGTGGCGCGCCGTCATTCGGCTGACGCCCATTTGGGAGGCGATTTCCTGCTCCGAAGGGAGTGACTGACCCGCTTTCAGGGCTCCCGAGCGAATCTGCTCCAGGAAGCGGTGCTGGATCTGGTAGCAGAGCGGCACAAAGCTCTGGCGATCGAGACGATTGGGAGTCGGACGCATACTTGTATAGACAACCGAACATATATAGATGACAGAGGAGAGTGTCAAGGGGAATCTGCGCGGAGCCTCATCCGGCGGCGGGAAGGCGGAGAAGATTGGCGTGGTCATCAGAGGGGACGGCGAGGCCGTCGCGGAAGACGACGACTTTGCCGGAGTTGCCGGGGACGCGGTCGCCGGTGGCGACGATGCCGACGAGATTGAGAGGATCGGCGGCGGAGACGGTGACGATTTCGCCGGAGGGCTGCTGATGGCGCGTGGCGCGCAAGGATTCGACGGCGGCCGGTAAAGCGAATTGCTCTCCCAGGAAATTGCTGACGAAGCGGCCGCCGCGGATTTCGCCACGATCCTCGAGACGGCGAAGCGTGATGAGCAGTTCGCGCCACTTGGGAAGAATCGATTCGCGCGTGAGCAGTTCGCGGAAGACGATGCCGTAGCGGCGCAGCAACATCCAGCAAATCGCTTCGAGTGATTTCGCGCGGTCGGGAAGCGGGCCGGAGTCGAGCAGCGACCAGCGGCCGACGCTGTGGCGCGGGCGCGAGGTGCGTCCGCGCCCCTGGCCGGAGCGGCGCTTGGGGTCGATGAGCGCGCGGAGGTTGTCGAAACCGTCGGCGGTGAGCAGGCCGGCGGCGACGAGTTCCCACAGCGCAGTTTCCACTTCCGCTTTGAGCTTCGCGGTGCCCCGAACGATGTCCGCAAAGAAAGATGCACCGCGCTGGCGGAGGAAGGCCAGGACGGCGACGGCATCGCGGCTGAGGCCGGCGAGTTCGGTGGCGCCGGCTTCGTGACGAGGAGTCATCCAATCGGCGTCCTCGCGGACGAAGAAGGTAATGGGCGCGACGCTGGTGGGAATGACGCGGCGCTTTCCCTCGGTGACGGCTTCGAGAGTGGCGGGATGCGGCGAGAGGCGGCCCCAGCCGACGGCGCCGGTCAGACAAAGCTGATCAAGAACTTTGGGATCGAAAGAGGCGACGCGGCGCTTGAGGATTTGGGATTCCCAGGAATTAGCGGGGGCTTCGAAGCCTTGCATCTGCTGAATGGCTTCGAGCGTGCCGCGTTCGCCGAGAAGCTGCGTGCCCGGAGCGACGTGCTGCCAGTGGAGCAGCCAATGCATGAATTGGGCGGGAGTGACGGACTGGATTTCCTTGCGGAATTGTCCGAGCGTGAGGCGATGAATGCGGGCGAGGAGGCGGCGTTCGCACCATTCGGTTTCGCTCGAATGCGGGTCAGTGAACTTGCCGCGGAGAAGAACGCCGGTGGACTCGAGGCGCAAGAACGCTTTGTCGATGTCCTGAAGCGCGAGAGCGAGGACGGCAGCGAGTTGGCTGGCGGTGACGGGGCCGGAGTGCGTGATCCATCCGGTGATCATGATTAGCAAAGCTTCGTCGCGCGAGGATGGCGGCGATTCGAGAGCAGGGAGCGTGACTTCGAAGGAGGCGGAATGAAAGATTTGCGTGAACGCGGATGCGCGTTCCGCGGCGACCCAATAGGTTTGGTCTCCGACCTTTGCGCGAGCGGCGCGGCGCGCAGCGGCGAGTTGGTCGAAGAATGGCGTCCAGGAGCCGAGGGAAGAAAGCAGCCTTGTGCTTAAGGGATCGACACTTCGCGCCAATTGGTTTTCACCTTGCCAAGTTGGGGTGCCACTTGTTGCGCCACTACAGGACGAAGGGACGGCAATCAGCGTGAGGAGAGCGTCGTGGAGTTCCTCGGCGTCGCGGACGTCGGGCCAGGCGTCATCGCAAACCGAGGAGATGGCAGCGGGATCGAGGCGACCAATTTCGCCGAGCACCGCGTCGGGGAGGACGCGGCGCATTTCGACGGCGCGAGCGCGGCGTTCTTCGAGCGGAGCATC
>CAZGFL010000048.1:0-39628 GCA_964524985.1 uncultured Acidobacteriaceae bacterium | reverse complement strand
CATCGCTCAACGGATAAAAGGTACGCCGGGGATAACAGGCTGATCTAAGCCAAGAGTTCACATCGACGCTTAGGTTTGGCACCTCGATGTCGGCTCATCGCATCCTGGGGCTGTAGAAGGTCCCAAGGGTTAGGCTGTTCGCCTATTAAAGCGGTACGTGAGCTGGGTTCAGAACGTCGCGAGACAGTTCGGTCCCTATCTGGTGTGGGCGCAGGAGAATTGCAGGGAGTTGTCCCTAGTACGAGAGGACCGGGATGAACAGACCTCTTGTGTACGAGCTGTCCCGCCAGGGGCATTGCTCGGTAGCGAAGTCTGGAAGAGATAAATGCTGAATGCATCTAAGCATGAAGCTCGCCCTAAGATAAGTTCTCCCAAGGCCATCAAGGCCTAAGAAGGGCAGTCGAAGACTACGACTTTGATAGGCGGGAGGTGGAAGCGCAGTAATGCGTGAAGCTGACCCGTACTAATCGCCCGTTCGGCTTAATCATAAAACTTTCTCAAACCGTCTTTGAGAGAGAAAGAAGCAGCCTTTGCTTCTGCAGTTGGTTCGACCTCGAGTCGAACTTGTAATGCCAGCCAATTTCTGTTGTCGCAACTCGCTATCGTTTTCAGCGAGTCAAAAAGTTTCCGGTGGTCATACCGCGAGGGTCACACCCGTTCCCATCTCGAACACGGAAGTTAAGCCTCGCAGGGCCGATGATACTGCACGGGTAACTGTGTGGGAACGTAGGTCACCGCCGGGATTAAATTAAGAAGGCCGGTCCGGGAAACCCCTAGACCGGCCTTTTTGTTTTTGATTCCAGAAAAATGCGGCGGGCGGGACGCTGTCATTCAGGAAGCGGTAGCCGAATCCAATGGAAATCACCGGGTAATATTGAAACGCCGAGAGCTTGTTGTTGAGCTTGGTCTGCCTCCGCGAGCACGTTGGCCTGCACAGTGAATCAGTAGCGGCATTGATGGAGTTGATTCCGTTGGGACAGGCGTTGGAAGACGGGCGAAGTGGAATCGCCTGGCTTATTGCACCGTTTCGATAATGGTTGGGCCACCGGTTTGGCGAACAAACCAGGTACGCGCGGCTCCGGAGGCGAGGCCGGAGTTCTTGTCATCGGAGTAAACGATCAAGGCGTTTCCATCCAGATAGACATCCGGGGCCCAATATTCTGCCAGTGTGTGCGAACCGGCCGGACAGGACGCATCGCTTACGCATACAGGGCCGGCGTGGATCACTCCGGTGACAGTGGTTTGCGCGAACGTGGGCAAGCTGGCGAAATCGTCTTGCGACTGCGCCAGGAATACGTGCCACTCGGCGGAACTGTCCATGGAATTCTCCGCGGAGGAGCCCAGCCACGTGATGTCCACTTTTCCGGAGTCGCCCGCGACCACCCACGGTTGTATGGACGTGCGCGTAGCGGCTCCGTTGTTCACGCGCACGATCGGAGACCAGTTCATGCCGGAATCCTGCGATGTCGTCAGATAAGTATTCCAGCCGTCGGAAAAGACGACGTGCAGATGGCCGGCCGCGTCCACGGCGATGGAGGGGTACACGTGCGCCAGCGAAACACCAACCGCGCCCTGATGGATGAGCTTCAGGTCGAAGGTGACGCCGCCGTCCGCAGAGCGCGCCAGATAGACGCGCGACCCGGTGCGGTCGAAGAAGACGTTGTAAAGGTCGCCGTTGGCGGGATCCACGACGAGGTTGCCCTGGCTGCCGGGCTCTACGCCGCCTTCTGGAGTCGTTACCTGCGTGATTTGCGGAAAGGTGATGCCACCGTCCGAAGATTTCAGCACGACGATGCTGTTCGCTCCCGCGCGGCCCTGCCTGTACGTCAGGTACACGACGTTATTCGAATCCGCCGCGATCCATGGCCTGGCATTCTCCGCTACATCCGAGGAAAGCCGACTGACCACCCAACTATTGCCGCCGCTAAAAGTGCTGGCCTGCACTGGAGTGCGCAGCCAGAGCGAATTCACATAGACGTTTCCCGACGTGCCCACCGCCAGATCCTCTTCACCCCCGCCGTTGCCGTCGATGTTGCCCAGGCCCTCGGGCACTCCGAGATACGTAAAGGTCTTGCCCGTGTCGTAGGACTTCCAGACGTCCACGCCGCCGGGAACGCCGCGAACGGACGCAACGTAAAGATTGCCGAGGGGATCGTGAACGACGCGCGGCTCGACGTTCTGATCCGCGACCAGAGTAACATTTGCGTTGGCCGGATTATTCGGACGCGGCAGTTTGAACGCCGCGCCAAAGGTCATTTCGCCCGGCACGTAGCGAGCCTTACCGCTCGCGGCCACCGGATTTTCCACGATTTGCGCCGATCCCATGTAAGAGCCGTTCACGGTGCGCGAGGCCACGATCACCAGCTTGTAGGTGCCGTTGGCCAGAGGGCCGGCATGGATCTCCTCGTAGGATTCCGAGGACTGCGTGGACGAAGCCAGAAGTTTTCCCGAGGAATCAAGCAGATACAGATCGAACACGTTGTCTGGTTCGGTCCACGCAATGCGGATTTGCACCTCGTGATTGGGGTGAGAAGAGAAAAAGTTGGCGTGCGCATTCACGGTCAGATAAAACGTGTCGCAATTCTGGGCCGTGCAGGAACTGGTGTCGGAAGCTGTCGCCGTGTACGGCCCTCCCGACCACGTGATCCCGTTGGATGCATTGGACAGCACCCCGCTCGGCACGCCTGCGAGAGCAGGAATCTCTGCGGCAAGCACGGCGAGCAAAGACAGGACCTTGATCGGTGATCGGAACATCCAGCTGAATCCCTCTTCCAGTTGGCAGCGTGCGTACTGGAAGACCCCAGGCTGATTTGGCTAAGGCTATTATCCCATGTGTTTCAAACTGGTTTCTGTTCGGTTTCCTGTAAGTCAATTCCTTCCTGGCGCTTGGGCTTCTCCCTGCTTCAAGTGAGTGACCAGCACGCCGCAAAAGGAAAAGTACTATTGACCAGCACGAATCGTAGCGCTAACTTGAAGTTTCGCCCTCGGGCCTGCCACACTCCACAGCGAGGCGAGTCATGACCGCAACCATCGTCGCCAACCCCAAAGCAAAGAACCTTCAAGAGCGGTGGGAACGACTGCGAGGCCACAAGCGCATCATTTCCCGAGTGAAGCTGCTGGTGGAATGGGAACGCGCCGGAGCAAAAGAGAGGGCCAACGCCGTAACCGTTGACGTCAGCCACTCCGGGTGCATGGCGGTGGTGGGAGCGGACCTTCCTCTGCACCAGCGCGTGAGCCTGATTCATCCGGAGACCGGACGCAAGGCGGAAGCCGACGTTGTATGGCGCAGCCATGAAGCGTGGGACGCCGGATTCGAATTGGTGAAGCCCGATCCATCATTCTGGAATTTAAAGTAATCCAGATTTTTCTCCAGCCGATTTGAGAACTACTGCGGCCACTTTTCCTTCGGCAAGCTCTTCTGAATGGTCTCCAAGTTCTGGAAGCCGTCTTTGATGACGGTTTCTTTGACGTTGTTCTTCGTCACCACGACCGGGGTTAACAAGATCGCGGGGACGCTTTTGTCGCCGAAGGAATAGGGCACTGCTCCCTTTACGGCTTCGTGCTTTGCCAAAGATACCGTGGCTTCCGCCGCCACCGCAGCCTCCGAACGCAGCGGCTTGTAAACCGTCATGGTTTGGGTCCCGTCAAGGATACGGATGATAGCGGCCAGATCCGCATCCTGGCCCGACACGAGGACTTTTCCTGCGAGCTTGTGTTCTTCCAACGCCTGGATGGCCCCGCCGGCGGTTCCGTCATTCGAGGCGACAACTGCGGCAATATCACCCTTGGTTGCCACGATGGCCTCCGCCATGTGCTCGTACGCTTCGGTGGGATTCCAGTCCTTGCTCCAGGTGTCCGAGACGATTTTGATGTCGCCGCGGTCCACGAAGGGCTTGAGCGCGTGCAGATGAGCATCATGCAAAGCCAGCGCGTTGGTATCCGAAGACGAGCCCCCGATCAGTACATAATTGCCCTTGGGCGCCGCTTGGGTCAACGATTGCGCCTGCATTGACCCAACCACCGAAGGATCGAAACCGACGTATAAGCTCACGTCTGGATCGCGGACTAGACGGTCGTAGCACACCACCGGCACGTGCTTTGCTTTGGCCGCGCGCACGATCCGGACAGCCTTATCCGCATCGTGAGCTACCAGGACGAGGGCATCGACGCCGTCATCCAGCATCTTCTCCGCCTGGCGGAGCTGTAGATCGTCATCGCCTTCCGCGTCCTTGCCAAGGACCTCTGCTCCGAGCATACTAGCGCGCCTCTGAAACTTCTCCAGGTCCGTCTGCCAGCGCTCGATCTTCAGCGAGTCAATGAGAAACCCGATTTTGACGACATCGCTGGAGGCCGCTGGTTTTGGACCCGCATAGAGAATGGAGAGCGAGGAGACAAACAAGAAGAATAAGGCAAAAAAACGGCGCCCTTGCGCCTCTGAATGGTGCATGGGTGCACCTCCCCTGTGGGGGAAACGTAGCACCGGGATTATGGGCAAGCAATGACCATAGGGCTGACCTGTGTCTGCGGCGTAGCTTCCGCTTCGAGTAAGTATCTTATGGAGTTATGGCGGACCGAAATCTACTTGAGCGCGTTGGAACGGAAAGTGTACGAGCTAAGAACGCGCATATAATTTCCCCGCTCGAACGCGGTGGGATCCGGCACGGAGCGCCGGCTCATGCTGCCGCACATTTGCTGGACGGAATCGTATTCGTGCTCTTCCAGCCAGTGGCCCAGGTCCGCGAGAACCGTGGCCGCGTGCGGAACGCCTCGATGCAGCAGGGCAGAAGCCATCATCGCCACGTTCGCGCCGGCCATGATGCATTTGACGACGTCCGTGGCGCTGTGCACGCCTCCAGTGACCGCCAGATCGGCATCGATGTGGTCGGAAAGAATGGCTGTCCAGTGAAGCCGGAGAAGCAGTTCATCTGAATGGCTGAGGGTGAGGCGCGGCACCACCTCGAGCGATTCAATATCGAAGTCCGGCTGGTAGAAGCGGTTGAAAAGGACCAGGGCGTCCGCCCCGACGTCATCAAGCCGTGCCGCCATGTTCGCCATGGCGCTGAAGAAGGGAGAGAGCTTGACGGCGATGGGAATGCGGACGGCGCGCTTGACCTGGCGAACCAGGTCCACGTATCCCCGCTCCACGTCTGCGGAAGTGGCGGACGGTTCGGTGGGGATGGAATAGATATTCAGTTCGATGGCGTCCGCGCCTGCCTCGGCCATCCGCCGCGCGTGCTCCGCCCACCCGCCGGGAGAAACGCCATTGAGGCTGGCGATGACCGGGATATCCACGGCCTGCTTTGCCGCGTCGATCAAGTCGAGATAGCCATCCGGTCCGAGGTTGTAGGTTTGCAGGTCGGGGAGAACGGTCTGCGATTCGGGGAAACTGTCGGCGCCGCGGGAGAGATCGTCATCGAGCGCATAGCTCTCCAGTTCAAGCTGTTCCTCAAAGAGAGAAGGAAGGACCACGGCGCCGATGCCGGCGTCCTCCAGTTCGCGAATGCCGGGAACGGATTCGCAAAGCGGCGAAGCGGAAGCCACCAGGGGCGACTTGAGAGTGAAACCCAGATACCGGGTGGAGAGGTTGCTCATTCTTCGTCGCCTCCCTTCTTGACGTTTTCGACAGCTGCTTCTTCGGGCTCGTGGGGAGCGATGTCCGGAGTGGCAGCCCGACCGGGCATGGCTGCTCGATTGGAGTAGACGCGCCACTGGCGCTCAACGTCGTCCTGCGCTTCGCGCAGCAGTTCGCGCGCTGCTTTCGGATCGCTCCGCGCCAGCATGGTGTAACGTGCTTCCTGATAGGCGTATTGCTTCAGCGAAATGCTGGGCGCCTTGGAGTCCAGTTGGAACGGATTCTTGCCTTCGAGGCGCAGCGCCGGGTTGTAGCGCATCAGCGGCCAGTAACCGGAAAGAACGGCGTTCTTCTGCTGGTTCAGGCCGAAGCCCATGTCGTAGCCGTGCGCGATGCAGTGGCTGTAGGCAATGATCAGCGACGGACCATTGTGCGCTTCCGCCTCCTGGAGGGCTTTGATGGTGTGCGTGTCGCTCCCACCCATGGCTACGCGCGCGACGTATACGTAACCGTAGCTGAGAGCTTCCATGGCCAGGTCTTTCTTGGCCATTTCCTTTCCGCCAGTGGCGAATTTTGCCACAGCGGCGCGTGGCGTGGCCTTGGACATCTGCCCGCCGGTGTTGGAATAGACCTCGGTGTCGAGAACCAGGATGTTGACGTTGCGGCCCGAGCCGAGGACATGATCGAGCCCTCCGAAGCCGATGTCGTAGGCCCAGCCGTCTCCACCGACCAGCCAGACGCTCTTGCGCACCAGGCAGTCCGCCACGGCGAGCAAGGAGCGCGCTTGCGGCGAATCGATTGAAGCAAGTTTGCGTTTCAGTTCGGCAACACGTTCGCGCTGTGCTGCGATGCCGCTTTCTTTGGTCTGGTCCGCCTCCAGCAGCGCTTTCACCAGTGTGTCGCCCAACTGGCCCGAGAGCTGCGCGAGCAACTTCTCGGCGTACAAGGCGTGCTGGTCCACCGCCAGGCGCATGCCGAGCCCGAATTCGGCGTTGTCCTCAAAGAGCGAGTTGGACCATGTGGGGCCGCGACCCTGCTGATTCATGGTGTAGGGCGTGGTCGGCAGGTTGCCACCATAGATCGAAGAGCAGCCGGTGGCGTTGGCGATCATTAGCCGGTCACCGAAGAGCTGCGTGAGCAACTTGATGTACGGCGTTTCACCGCAGCCTGCGCACGCGCCTGAGAACTCAAAGAGCGGCTCGAGGAGCTGGACGTCTTTCACCTGGCTGTGGGAGATGCGCTCCCGGTCGAACTCCGGCAGCGACAGGAAGAACTCCCAGTTCACTTTTTCCTTATCGCGCAGCGGAGCCTGCGACTCCATGTTGATGGCCTTGTGCTTCACTTCGCTCTTGCTCTTGGCCGGGCAGACTTCCACGCACAGCCGGCAGCCGGTGCAGTCTTCGGGCGCCACTTGCAGCGTATAACGCAGCGACTCGAACTCCCGCCAGCGTGGCTTGCTCGAAAGGAATGTGGCGGGAGCATTTGCCAGATGCGAAGATTCGTACACCTTGGCGCGTATCACGGCGTGTGGGCAAACCAAGACGCATTTGCCGCACTGGATGCAGAGTTCCGTGTCCCACACGGGAATTTGCTGCGCGATGTTGCGCTTTTCCCACTGCGCTGTGGCGGTGGGAAAGGTACCGTCGATGGGCAACGCGCTGACCGGGAGGTTGTCTCCGTTCCCGGCGATGATCGTGCCGACGACGTCGCGCACAAACGCGGGCGCGTGCAGGGGCACCGGCGGAAGCATTTCAAACGTTGCCGAGACTTTCTCCGGCACCTTCACTTCATGTAAATGCGAAAGCGCCTGGTCGACCGCGGCGAAGTTTTTCTGAACGACGGCTTCGCCTCGCTTGCCGTAGGTTTCCTCGATGGCGTGCTTGATGGCCGCGATGGCTTCTTCGCGTGGCAGGACGCCGCTGATGGCAAAGAAGCAGGTCTGCATAATAGTGTTGATGCGGCTGCCCATTCCCGCATTGCGCGCCACGGTGTAAGCGTCAATGACGAAGAAGCGCAGCTTCTTGTCGATGATGGTCTGCTGGACCTGGCGGGGCAGATGATTCCAGATCTCGTCCGGCCCGAAGGGAGCGTTCAAGAGAAACGTAGCGCCGGGTTCCGCGGCAGACAGCACGTCGATGCGGTCGATGAATTGAAACTGATGGCAGGCGACGAAGCTGGCTTTTGAGATCAGATACGTCGATTCGATGGGGTCCGGCCCGAAGCGCACGTGCGAAACCGTGACCGCGCCGGCTTTCTTCGAATCGTAGACAAAGTAGCCCTGCGCGTAGTTGTTTGTGCCCTTGCCGATAATCTTGATGGAGTTCTTGTTGGCGCCGACCGTGCCGTCCGAACCCAGACCGTAGAAGAGCGCGCGCACGGTGCGCGGATCTTCCGTCGAGAACACGGGATCGTAATTCAGGCTGGTGTGCGTGACGTCATCGCGAATCCCGATGGTGAAGTGATTCTGCGGCTGCGCTTTCTTGAGTTCGTCGAAGACCGCCTTGACCATCGCCGGAGTGAATTCTTTTGAAGACAGCCCATAGCGGCCGCCGATGATGCGCGGTACGGGCCGCGCGCCGTTGCCGGCATAGCGTTCCATGAAAGCGGTTACGACTTCCTGATAAAGAGGCTCTCCAACGCTCCCCGGCTCCTTCGTGCGGTCGAGGACGGCGATGCTGCGTACTGTCGTCGGCAAGGCGGCGAGGAAGTCGGATATTGAGAAGGGTTTGTACAGCCGGACTTTCAGGAAGCCGACTCTTTCGCCGGCTTTTTGCAGCGCCGCCACGCACTCGCCGGCTGCCCCCGCTCCCGAACCCATGAGGATGATGACGCGCTCCGCGTCGGGCGCACCCACGTAATCGAACAAGTGATAGCTACGTCCCGCTTGCTTGGCGAAGCGATCCAGCACGTCCTGCACGATTTGCGGGCATGCGCGGTAGTAGGGATTGCAGGCCTCGCGAGCCTGGAAGAAGACGTCGGGGTTCTGCGCGGTGCCACGCAACACCGGATGATCGGGCGACATGGCGCGTTCGCGGTGCTGCTGAATGAACTTTTCATCGATGATGGCACGCAGATCCTCGTCCAGCAGCGGGACGATCTTGTCCACTTCGTGCGAAGTGCGGAACCCGTCGAAGAAATGGAGGAAAGGAATGCGCGATTCGAGCGATGCCGCCTGCGCGATTAACGCAAAGTCATGCGCTTCCTGCACGGAATTCGACGCCAGCATGGCGAAGCCCGTCGACCGCGCGGCCATCACGTCGCTGTGGTCTCCAAAAATCGAGAGCGCGTGCGTCGCGACTGTCCGCGCCGCCACGTGAATCACCGCGGCGGTCAATTCGCCTGCGATCTTGAACATGTTGGGAATCATCAGCAGCAGGCCCTGCGACGCCGTGAAGGTTGTGCCCAGGGCCCCGGCCTGCAGCGCGCCGTGCAACGCCCCCGCAGCGCCGCCTTCGCTCTGCATCTCAATCACATCGGGCACCGCGCCCCAAATATTCTTTTTTCCCTCGGAACGCCACTGATCGGACCATTCACCCATGGGCGAGGACGGCGTAATGGGGTAGATGGCAATGACTTCGTTCAGACGGTAGGCGACAGAAGCCGCCGCCTCGTTCCCGTCAAGGATTACAGGTGCCCGGGTCATGGAGACCTCCGCTGCGGTTCATTCGCGACTGCACGCTGCGCGCAGTCTAGGCAAGCCGGAATTGATGAATTGAGACTAATTCAGTCCGATTCGGTACCCACCCGAATGAACACCGCTCACACTTTAAGTGAAGGGATGCCCGGGCCTTTGTGACGAAGGACACATTCCGGTGTGATGCCTAGAACGCTCTTTTCTTGGTAGGGCTTAACTGGTGCCGGCCAGGTAACGATCCATGGCCCGGGAGACGCGCGCGCTGACGTGGGGCAACCCAAAGGGCTGAAAGTATTCCTTGAATTTGTCGAAAGGATGTAGACAATCTACATGCAGTGGGTGTAGAACTCCTACACCCCGAGGTGAACATGGCTCCACGCTGCCAGAACCGCATCGAGCTTCTGCAAGGCACGCTCGATCTGCTCATCCTGCAAACTCTGCGCTGGGGGCCGCAGCACGGCTACGGCATCAGCCAGGCGATCCGGACAAACTCCGGAGACATTTTGCAAGTGGACACCGGTTCTCTTTATCCCGCATTGCACCGTTTGGAACGGCAGAAATGGGTCGCCGCGGAGTGGAAAGTCTCGGAGAACAAACAACGCGTCAGAGTGTATCGTCTGACGGCTCAAGGTAAGAGACAGCTGGAATCCGAGCGGTCACGCTGGGAGCAGGTTTCGGACGCCATCGGAGGTGTGCTCAACCCCCCAAATAAAGTGAGCGAAGCATGACTTTTTCCTTTTGGCATCGTCAGAAACGTGAGAGTGAATTTGAGGAAGAGCTGCAGAGTCATTTGAACATGGCAGAACAGGACCGCATGGATCGCGGCGAAACACCAGAGAAAGCGAAGCAATCAGCGCGCAGAGAACTGGGCAACGCCAGCTTGATTAAGGAGGTCACGCGAGAAATGTGGGGCTGGGCGTCAGTGGAGCGGCTCATGCAGGATTTGCGCTACGGATCGCGCATGCTAGCCAAATCGCGGGGATTCGCGGCGGTCGCGATTCTGACACTGGCGCTGGGGATTGGAGCGAACACGGCGCTGTTCTCGGTTGTGAACGGAGTGCTCTTCAATCCGCTGCCGTATCCGCATCCCGAGCGGCTTGTCTGGCTGGCCGAGAGCAAACCTAATTTTGCGACTGGTTCCATCTCTTTTCCGAATTTTCGCGACTGGCAGAAGAACAATCGTACTTTTTCCGCGATGGCGGCGTATCGTCCCTACTCTTACAACCTTACCGGCCTGGAAGATGCCGAACAGATACGCTCGATGCTGATCACCGCGGACTTTTTCACAGTTCTGGGAGTGAATCCTCAGATCGGACGATCGTTTGTTCCCGGCGAGGATGAGATCGGGGCAGCACCGATCGCGATGATCAGCACCGGCTTCTGGAAACGCAAGCTCGGCGCTTCCGCGGACGCCGTGGGAAGAACTATCAACTTGGACGGCAAGAGCTTCACAATCGTTGGCGTACTTCCGGCTGGCTTCGATCTCGCACTGGGCAGCTTCCGCAACGTTGACATCTATGTGCCGCTCGGCCAGTGGAGCAACCCTTTGCTTCCGAAGCGAGGCGCAGGCCTCGGCATCCACGGCCTCGGCCGGCTCAAGCCCGGCATAAGCATCGCCGAGGCTCGTGCGGACATGGAAGCGGTCACGCGGAGCCTGGCGGCCGCGTACCCCGATGCGGACAAGGGTATTGGCGCTGCCGTGATGTCCCTGAAGCAAACGATGGTCGGCAACCTGCGGTTGCTTCTTTTGGTGCTGCTTGCAGCGGTCGGGTTTGTGCTGCTGATTGCTTGCGTGAACGTTGCCAATCTGATGGTGGCGCGCTCTTCCGCGCGCATGCGCGAGTTTGCGATTCGCACTGCGCTGGGAGCAAGCCGGGCGAGGCTGCTTCGCCAGCTCCTTACGGAAAGCATCTTGCTTTCGTTCGCGGGAGGACTGCTCGGTTTGCTATTGGCGGCGTGGGGCACCAAATCCGCGTTGCACCAGTTGCCGGTCAGCCTTCCACGATCTTCGGAAGTTGCCTTGGACGGCCGCGTCCTGATTTTCACGCTTATCCTTTCGCTCGCGTGCGGGATTTTTTTCGGGCTGGCCCCGGCGTTCAAGTCGGCGCGTCCGGACTTGCATGACACGCTCCAGGAAAGAGGGCGCGGGGCCGGCGGCGCGCGGCACCGTTCGCAGAGGATTTTTGTAGTCGTGGAAATGGCCATGGCCCTGGTGCTGCTGATTGCAGCGGGATTGATGGTTCGGAGTCTGGCCGCGCTTTGGAATGTCAATCCGGGATTCAACTCGCACAATGTCCTGACGTTCGGTGTTGCATTTCCCCCTGCGATGAGCAATGGAAGTCCGGCAGGGACACGAGCGAGGCTGCGGCAATTGAATGACGCGCTATCAACGGTTCCAGGAGTCATCGCTTCTTCCCTGTCTTGGGGGTCGATTCCGATGGACAGTGACGACGAAGATCTGTTCTGGATCGAAGGGCAGCGAAAACCCGCCAGCGAAAACGACATGGACTGGGCGCTCAGCTATGTTGTTCAAGAGAACTATTTGCATGTGATGAGGATTCCGCTCGAACGCGGCAGGTTTTTCACGGCACAAGATGATGAAAGTGCTCCCCACGTTATCGTCGCGGACGATGTGTTCGCTCGGCAATATTTTCCGCGCCAGAATCCGATCGGACAGCACATCGTTCTGCAAAACAAGGGAGGGAGGGCGGAAATCATCGGTATCGTCGGGCACGTAAAACAGTGGGGGCTCGACAAGGACGACACGGAGTCCTTGCGGGCCCAGCTTTATTTTCCGTACATGCAGCTTCCTGATCAGACTATGGATGCTTCTTCCTGGAGCGGCACCGGCGCATTGGTGCGCTACGATCCGAATACAACGGGAATCGCGGACGCCCTACGCGGGGCAGTTAGAAAGCTAAGCGCCGAGCACGTCATGTATGGGGCGCAGACGATGGACGAAATCATTTCCAGTTCGCTCGCTACACGCGAAGTCTCCATGATTCTCCTCGGCGTATTTGCCGCGCTGGCGCTCGGGCTCGCTTCCATAGGAATCTACGGCGTCATTGCCTATCTCGTGGGCCAGAGAACGCAGGAGATTGGGATACGCATGGCTCTTGGCGCAAAACGAATAGACGTGCTGCGTCTGATCCTGGGCGAAGGCATGAAAATGGCAGCGTTGGGCCTGGCGATCGGGCTCATGGCCGCACTGGGCCTGACCCGCCTGATGGCCGGGTTGCTGTTCGGTGTAGGCGCGACCGACCCGCTTACATTTGCCGCCGTGGCGTTGCTGCTCATCATCGTCGCGCTGGCTGCGTGTTACATCCCGGCACGGCGGGCCATGAGGGTCGATCCCATCGTGGCGCTGCGGTGCGAATGACCGGAGGCCCCTGAATTCCTGGGAGACTATCGTGAAGGAGAAAGCCGGGCGTCGATGTGTGGAGAGACCCAGCTGCAAAACTGTGCAACGGATAGCGCCGCCAGCAGGCCCGTAAACACGTCCATCGTGTAATGCGCTCGCAGCACCAGCACAGTGGCCATCTCAAACATCACAATCAGGATGGCCAGCGCGGTAAGCCACTTGTGCCGAAGCCGGGCGAGTTCCGTGGCGCCAAAGACGGCTAGTGCAGTGTGCGCGGAAAAAAAGAAATCGTTGGCCACGTGGTAGGTGACCAGCAGCGATGGGAAGCCGGGGTAGTGCCAGATCATTCCCTGCGGCGGTGGCAGCGTACAGAGTGCCTGCAGCAGTTGGCGCACGGCCATCAGCAAAACCAGGCCGAGAAACGGCCGGACGCTTCCTCCGAATAGCCAGCTTCCCAAGAGAAAAAGGCACAGCATATCGATAAACGCCGAGCTCACGATGAGCAGCGCGTTGGCCGCACCGGCGTGCTGTGCGAAATACGAGTTGAGCCCCGCCGTCAGATTGTGCAGGCCGTCGCCAAGGCCGTTGGCGGGCGCGACGCGTGCACCCAGCAGCGATTGCGTCCAGAACCACACCGCCAGCACAGCCGCGGTGACAATGAAGCGGCTCACCAGCGTTCGTCCGCGGAAGGAAGCTCCGGGCGTCATGATCGGCTTATTCTAGCGGTCGTTCGCAGGGAGGGCTATTCCTTGTTCGCGGGGCGCGCCATTTCGAGCGCCAGCTCGCGCGCTTTTCGCAGGTCGAGTTTGCCGGTTCCGAGATACGGCAGTTTTTCGATGCGCACGAAATGATCCGGCCGCGGCCGCCACAGGGCCGGCAGGTTGCTCTTGCCTAACTTTTCCAGACATTGCTGAAGCCGCTCTTCATCCAGAGTGTGGAGCACCATCAGGCGCTCGCCTTTTTTCTCGTCGGGGACAGCGGTGACGACAAACGCCTGTTCAGTCGCGCCCGCCAGCTCCTGCAGCACATCCTCCACTTTGACGTGCGGCACCATCTCGCCGCCGATTTTGCTGAAGCGGCTCAAGCGGTCGGTGATGCGCAGGAAGCCCTCTTCGTCCATTCGGGCGATGTCGCCGGTGTTGTACCAGCCGTCCTTGAGCACGTCGGCCGTCTTTTCCGGCTCGTTGAGGTAACCCTGCATCACATTGGGTCCGCGCACGAGCAGCAGGCCCGGTTCGTTCGCGGCCACTGGCCCTAGCGTGTCCGGGTCAACGATCTTCACGGCGATTCCCGGCAAAGGATGGCCGATGCTTCCGCGCTTGGCGCCCACTTGCCGGAACGAAGCGGCCCGAAAATCGTAGGTGTTCACGGTGACCGCCGGCGAGCACTCCGTGCAGCCGTAGCCTTCGTGCGGCCGGATGCCGAAGCGGTCTTCGAACGCTTGCGAAATGCGATCGGGCAGTTTCTCCGCGCCGGCCATCACGAATCGCAAGCTGCCGAAGTCTTCCGGAGCGCAGCGGCGCGTGTAGGCGTTCAGGAAAGTCGGCGTGGCCAGCAACATGGTCACGGCATATTTGTTGACCAGGGCGCCGATGACGCGCGAATCCAGCGGATTCGGATGGAACACGACGCCGATGCCGGTTACGGCGGGGAGGCAAAGAGTTCCCGTAAAGCCAAAGGAGTGGAAAAACGGCAGGATTCCCAGGATGCGGTCGTCCGCATGGAGCATAAAGACTTGTTTGAGCTGCTCGACGTTCGAGGCAACGTTGTAGTGCGTGAGGACCACGCCTTTGGGTTCGCCGGTCGAGCCGCTCGAAAAAATGACTGTAGCGATGTCGTCAAGTGTGGCGCGGCGCTTGCAGCCCGCGAATTTGGCCAGCGCGCGTCCCGGCAACAAGAATGCGGCGAGCGCTGCGGCGAGTTTTTCGCCGAAGCCCGGATCCTTGGCAATGTCCTCGATGAAAAGCACTTCGCCAGGCGGCTGGACTTTGACCTTTTCGAGGAAGACGCGCGCGGTTATGACGGTTTTCAAGTTGCATTGCGCGGCGCAGGAAGCCAGGGTCTCGTTGGAAACGGTGTAGTTCAGATTTACCGGGACTTTGCCCAGCACCATGGCTGCGAAATTCACGAGGGCGCCCGGAACGGAAGGTGGCAGGAGGACTCCGACCATTTCCTGGTCCTTCCAGTGCTTGCGCAAGCGTCTGGCGAGCACCAGCGTGCCGATCAGCACGGAGAAGAAGTTCAGCTTCGGCCGCTGCCCATCGGCCATCGCGAACCGCAGGGGATGCCGCCGCGCTGTGTAGGTGAAGGACTCCGGCAGGGTATGCATGCGCTTCTTGCGGCGCGCGAACGCTTCGGCGCCCAAGTCTTGCACGACCCGGCGCACTTCTTGCGAAGTGGTTGCCGAGGGCAGGGGCTTTCCAAACGTGATGCGCACGGGGTAAGGAACGCGCCTCGGGAATTTCCAGAGAAAGCGGCCACCGGCAAAACTGAAGATCGAGCCCCACACGCCGTCGAGGTTCACCGGAATGATCGGCACATCCACGCCCTTGATGATGCGCTCCATGCCGCGGCGAAACGGCATCATCTGCCCGATGCGCGTAAGTTGTCCTTCTGGGAAAATACACACGATCTCGCCGTTCTTCAACGCGTCCGTTGCCGTTCGCAAGGAATGAATTAAATCGCGAGGTCCTTGGTCCGACGCGATGGGTATGACGCCCAGGATTTTCGCGAAAGGCTTAACGAGCGGGTGCTCGTAGGAGCCGCGAAACATCAGAAAGCGGATAGGGCGGTCGATGGAAGCGAGGAGAAAGACCGCATCCGCCATCGACACGTGGTTCGGCGTCAGCAGCGCTCCGCCGCGCACTGGCACATTCTCGCGGCCCACCACGTCCAGGCGATACAGCGTGTGCGTGGCGATCCACAGCAGCAGCCGCAGCAGCGAATCCGGCAGCAGCCAAATGACGTAGGCGGTCGCGCCGAATGTTGCAAGAGCCGACCAGAAAAAGATTTCGCCCGGAGTCAAGTGCAGGAAATGCGTCGCCGCGTAATAGACTCCAGACGCAGCGGCGATGCCCACAAAGGAGAGCCAGTTCGCAGCCCCGATAACGCCGCCCTTCTTATCTTCTTCAGGCCGATGCTGAATCAGGGCGCTGATGGGGACGATAAAAAATCCGCCGAAGAAACCCAGCCCGGCGAGCAACAGCAAGACCGTACGAAAGGAGATGTTCGGAATCGCCAAGCAAAGTCCTAGCGCCGTCATGCCCAGCGAACCGAGAGGAATCAAGCCATATTCGATCTTTCCAGCCGAAAGATATCCCGCTGCGAAGCTGCCGAGTCCGATGCCAATGGCCACGGCCGCCTGCAAGAAACCGCCCTCCGTGGCGCGGATGTGCAGGACGTCCTGGCCATAGATGAAAATGTCGAACTGCAGCAATCCCGCAACGAAGAAGAAATACGTGTTCCCCAGAACCGCGAGCCACAACACATAGTCGCCCTTGATCAGTTTCATGGGCGACCACACGTCGATTAACGACGCAGGGTGGAACCGTTTTGCAGGATCTCCGGCCGGCACGCGGCGGATGCCGAAACTCCAAAGCAAGCCAATCACCGTAAATCCCAGAAGCAGAAAGCCCGAGTAGACCTCCCGCCCGTCGAATGCCTCGGCGAGAAACGACCCGCTCATGCTGCCGAGAATAATGGCGAGGAACGTTCCCAGTTCGAGTACGCCGTTGCCCCAGGAAAGCCTCTCGGAGGGAAGCAATTCCGGAAGCAAGCCGTACTTTGAAGGTCCGAAGAGCGCTCCCTGCGTGCAGACGAGGAAAATAGCGGCCAGTGCCAGCCGCAGATTCGGTGTCACCAGAGCGGCCGTGGCAAACAGCATCACGCTCACTTCAAAGACTTTGGTCCAGATGGTAACGGTGCGCTTGCTGAAGCGGTCCGCTAGAAAGCCGCCGGTCAGCGAAAACAAGATGAAGGGGGCTGCGAAAAGCACGCCCACCAGCAATTCCATTCGGTCGCGTTGTGCCTTGTCACTCTCGAGCGCCAGAATGAGATAAATGACCAGGAACTTCAGCGCATTTTCGTTGAACGCGCCCTGGAATTGCGTGGCGATCAGGCTCCAAAAGCCCAGCCGCCACTTCGGTGCCGGTTGGCTCGTAGAGGGATTCGGGGAGTTTTCCATCCGCGCGCACCACGCCTCTGGTGTGGAAGCCACAGAGCTAGAACGATTCTAACAGTGGTTCTTGCAGGCTTGGAAAGGGATTGGGCGCTTTGTGCCGAAGAGTCGTTATCTTTCTCGCAAAACGAGTCGGCCGCAGCTTGAGCTCAATCTACGGGTTCGAAATCTGGAACGACAGGCTGTTATCCCGCTGCTCCTGCCACTTTTTCGACCAGGCTTCGTGCACGGGGCTCTCCGCGTAGTCGGCGGCGGCATCGGCGCTGGTGAACTCGATGGCATAGACGCCGCTGAAGTCTCGGATCTGGTTGCGCTCGGTCTTCAGCCAAACATTCTTCACCCCGGGAATCTTGCCCGCCATCTCCTTGATGCCGTTGATGGTCTTTTCACGGTCGTAGTTTGAGACGGTGTCCTTGAACTTGTACACGACCACGTGCAAGACGGTTTTGGGCTGGCCGAAGCGGTTCTGCAATGCCGTGCTGCTCGCGTGCAACGAGCCCGCGGCAATTCCGGAAACGAAAATCCCCACACCCAGCAGGACCTGCAACACCCGTCTATGAGCCCGCCTCATGTCTTCCTCCCAGATTCGCGCTAGACGATCTTCGACAGTCTATGTAAGGCACGTGCCGCAAAGCAAATCCGCTACAAAAAATCGCAGCTGACAGGTCCGTATTAGTTTGACGGGCTGGCTGTTGCACCGTTACCCTCGCAAGGTATTCCTTCAGGAGAGAAATGTTGCGCATACAAGAGGCAATCCGATGGATCCTTCTGTCCGGCACGATTCTGGCCTTTGCGCCAAGCGGAAGTGCACAGAACCTGGATCCCACCAAACAGCTGGCTCGCGACATTTTCAAGCAGCTGATTGAGATTAACACTACGGATTCCGTCGGTAACGTGAGCACCGCTGCGGAAGCCATGGCCCAGCGCTTGCGCGACGCGGGGTTTCCCGAAAGCGATTTGCACGTTGCCGGCCCCAACGAACGGAAAAAGAATCTCGTCGCTCGTTTACATGGCACGGGTGGACGCAAACCCATCCTCTTTATCGGTCACCTGGACGTCGTCGAAGCGCTGCGTTCGGATTGGACCACCGACCCCTTCGAGTTCCTCGAGAAAGACGGTTTCTTTTACGGCCGCGGCACCGAGGACATGAAGGAAGGCGACGCCATCCTTGTCACCAGCTTCATTCGCCTGAAGAAGGAAGGCTATCTTCCCGATCGAGACATCATCCTGGCGCTGACTGCCGATGAAGAGGGTGGCTCTTTTAACGGCGTGGACTGGCTGTTGAAGGAGCACCGCGACTGGATCGACGCGGAGTATTGCATCAACCTGGACGGGGGAGAGTTCGAGAAAGACAAGGGCAAGCGGCTGCTGGCAGGGATTCAGGCCAGCGAAAAAGTCTACGTCGATTTTCAATTTGAATCGCTCAATTCCGGCGGGCACAGTTCCGTTCCGAGTCCGGACAACGCCATCTACCACCTCGCCGGTGCGCTGGCGCGCTTGCAATCGTTTTCCTTCCCCTTGCACATGAACGAAATCACGCGCAACTATTTCGAACGCAACGCCGCGCTGGTGACCGGCCAGACCTCCGCGGATATGAAAGCCGTCGCCAAGCAGCCGCCGGATCCGGCTGCGGCGAAGCGTCTCTCCGAATCGCCTTATTTCAATTCGCTGCTACGCACCACGTGCGTCGCCACGATGCTTTCCGGAGGCCACGCCCCCAATGCCCTTCCGCAAACCGCGCGGGCCAACGTGAACTGCCGCATTTTCCCCGGGGAGGATCCGCAGGAAGTTCTGAAGACTCTGGAACACGTGGCCAACGATCCGAAAGTGAAGATCAGCATCGTTCCGCAGATCGGGCCGGACGGAAAGGTAGTGCCCGTCGTTGGCGTCCCGCCGTCGCCGCTTCTTCCGGAAGTGACGCAAGGCATGGAGAAGGTCCTGAGCACGGCTTGGCCGGGTGTTCCTTTGGTAGCCACCATGTCCACGGGAGCTACGGACGGCAGAATCACGCGCATTGCGGGCATCCCGACGTATGGCATTTCGTGCATGTTTTTCGATATCAACGATGATCGCTCCCACGGAAAAGACGAACGCGTGGGCGTGCAGGACTTTTACGACGGCGTGGACTTCAACTACCAGCTGATGCGGGTACTATCCTCACCCCAGTAGCAATTCCAACAGGCCAAGCGAACAACACTTCACCAAAGAAAACGGCCCGGTGAAGTCGCCTTCGCCGGGCCGAAAAATGCTGTCCAGAGTTTTCTTACGGCTTGCCCGGTTGTGATTCGCCGGTCTTCGGATCAGTTCGCGCGGCCGTGCTTGCGGCAATCGGCTTTGCGGGAGTCGTGTCGGCTCCGTAGCGCATCAGGTAGGGCATGAACGGTGTCACTTCAAAAGGCATCTTCTCACGCTCTGCCACTGTCCCTATCGGCTTGCTCTTGATAAGTTCGAGCTTATCCAGCCAGGGGTCCATTTTCACGCGCCCGCCGAGCGGCAGCGCCGCGATCATCTGCGGATTCTGCTTCTGGTCCACAGGCGTGCTGGACTTGAGATCGCCAATCACGGGGACGCGGTTGCCCAGATGTCCGCTGATCAGGTTCGGAATTTCCTTCTGTCGCGACTCGAGCGCCGTCAGGAAGAGACCGGCGTTGCCCAACTGATTCTTGTACGGCGAATTATTCAGGATTTGCATGGCCTTCGCGCTGGCGGCCTGCTCCTCGGTGGGTGTCCGCTGGAAGCCAAAGTGGCGGAATGTTTCCTTATCTTCCACCAACAGATTGTCGAAGAACCCGTAGGTGGGATCCATGCGATGGCCGAGAACCACGTGGCCCAGCTCGTGAGCTATCATCGTTGCTAGGCTGGCCTCATCCGGAAGCACATCGATCAGCCCGCGGCTCAGCACGATGGTGTGACCGATGGTAAACGACTCCAGCGTCGAAGTGGTCAGCACGCGGCAGCGCACTTCGGGATCGACATCAATGTTGTTTGTGACTTCGAGGTTGTTCACCACTGTCTCGAGAACCTTATCCACTTCTCCACGCGGCGCGATCAACCCAATTCGCTCGAAACGATCGATGACATTGTCTTCCGCCTGGCGGTCCCAGGAACGCTGCGCCTGAATGGGCGAAAGGTCGTTGGACGTCTTGGTATCGTCTTGCACCGGCGTCTCCACCAGGATTTTGCTCAGTTCCTGTTCCTGGCTAGCCGCGCCCAGGTTGTAGCCCCACAGGCGCGTCTGCGCCTTGAAGTCTAGCTTCTTGGTGATGGCATAATGGACATCATTTTCCTGGCTGTAGACAAACGAAGGCATCCAGATTCCTGGTTGTACGTTGGTCCGCCAGCTATCGAAGTGAAAGTACCAGCTCGAATGGCCCCCGCCTCCGTAGCCACCGTTGAAGCGCACGATGTTGTAGTCCTGATCTTCCACCCAGATGCGCCCGAGGAAGCGGCCCTTGCCGGACTTTTCGAGCGGTGTCACGTCAAACACAAGGCAGCGCACTTCGCCGAGGAATTCGCGGCGCACGTAATCGAACTTGTAGTGCTGCTTGTCGAATCCATTCGTGTCGATGAACACCATCTGCAGGAAGCCGCCGGGCACAAATTCCGCCGAGAAGGAAAAGAAATTACCAATTGTCCCAAGGATTTTCTTGCCCTTCGTGTTGGTGTCCGTCAGCGAAACCAGCTCCACGCCTTTGGAGAAGTCGGCGCGGCCCAAGAAGTACTTGTCACCCGCCGGCACATACCCGAGGTCTTTGTCTGGCTTTAGGTTCTGGATGTAGGTCTCCACCAGCGGGGAATATTGGCGAATCTGCTGGATGGACCGGTTCTCGTTGGTGATCACGCGGTCGATCACGTCCGCCATGGTCCGCGCCTGTTGGGCCGGCGCCGGCGTCGCAGCCAGCCCGGTAAGGACGAGCACCGATAGTAAGATTGCTGCTTTACGCATCTTCTCTCTCCCCTCAGTAAGCCAAACGGAATTCAATTCGCACGCGCGCCGGGAAATCTACCGCCTGGCCGTCGCGCTTAGCCGGTTTGAATTTGATTTGTTGCGCCGCTTTCATCGCGGTTTCGTCGAGCCCGTGCCCCAAACCAGAGATGACGCGGTTGACCTGGACGCTTCCGTTCGCGAGGAAAACCATGTCAATGACCACGTCGCCTTCAATCTTCAGGCTACGCCCTTCTGCGGTGTATTCCGGGTGTGGTTTTTCCAAGATGTCAACAGGCGTGGTGGCGCCTTCGCCCGTCGCGGCCTTTTTCTTCGGAGCATCCGATGCCACTGTCTGGTCCGCAAAGCCTGTGGATTGCACTGAGCCGTGTTTCGCTGGTGGCGGCGCAACGGCCGTGCCGTTACCGAATCCCGTGCTGGCTACCGTGCCGCGAATTCCCTTGTCTCCGCCGGTGCCGTTGCCGTAACCCGGTCCGCCGGGCAATGCTGGCAGGCCCGCGCGATTCACGTTCGTGGCCTTATTCGGGTCGCCCTTTCCAGGAACTCCATTGGGATCACCGAATCCACCGGTTTGAACTTTGCTCGGGTCCACGGGCGTTTTAATCGTCGGAACCGCCGCGCTTCCGGTCGACAAATTTCCCACCTTCACGTCATCCTTCGGACGCTTCGGCTCTTTTGTTTGCATGTCTAACTTGACTTGGTCGAACTGCGGACTCAGCTCCACCGGCTTCGCTTCGACCGTCTGCACTTTGGGCTGCACCGCTTTAGCGGTCAGGAACACGTGCGGCTGTTTCGGGTTCAACTTCACCGGTTCTGGAACCTCCGGCTTCGGAGTCGGAGGAATCACCTTTTTGATCTTGGGCGGTGGCGGTGGAGGCGGTGCAACGGGAATTTCCGTCACCGGCTGCATTAGCTCCACAATCTGGTAGTGCAAAGCTGTCTTCATCTGCTGCGGGTAAATCAAAGGAATCAACAACACGAAAATCAGAATCGCCAACTGCGCTCCGGCGCTTACTCCAATGCGGTCCCAGCGGGGCTTGGAATCGGGCAACAGCGCCAGCCGGGCTGGCACGGACCTGGTGCCAATGGCCGCCTTCCAGGCTTGGGGATTGCCAACGCGGCCGCGGTTGGCCTCGAAACCAACCCCCATGGTTGTCTTGCGTGGTGGATCCGAAATCATGGTCGTCATCCCAAATGCCCCGCCCTCGTCAGATTCCCTTCAGCGAATAGGATTCTCTAGGAGACCTAGCGTCCCAAGTCGCTGGCGAATAGGAAATGCGCTCTAGCAGTACCAGCGTACTGACGAGGCTGGGGGATGCCGAATAGGACTTTGGTACTAAAGTCGCGAAGTCGCTAATGGCTCCCGCGGGCGCACCACAGCGCACCTGTTCTAACCCGGCGTGGCGGTATTGGTTGCGAGTCTGGGGCGCAACCCCCCCTAGGATACCCCAATTTCTTGCCGGGTTGTCCAGATTTGCACATTGGCTTTCGCTGGCCGGGCGTATGCTCTAGGATGCAAGGGATGGGTACAGCGTTGGTCCCCGCAAACCAGCGCATGACAGTGGCCCTCTCTCGATGACCGACGAGATGCCAAAACGCGCTCGTGAGGTTCCCTCTGGGAATCTCTCCCGGTTGCTGGAAAGCTTGGCTTCCTCGCATGACAAACTCTTCGCGCAGTCGGGCGCATCCGCTTGGGGGCTTACTCGGGAGCAATTTTGCGCGGCGTTAAAGCGCAGCGCCAGCAAACGTTTCGCCGCCGAGTCTGGCAGTCCGACAAAACTGCAACAGTATCTGGATTCCCTCCATCTTGAAGATTTGGCGCTGGCCTCCGCCTGCGCGGCCGGCCGCGAATCTGCTTGGGATCATTTCGTGGCGACGTATCGCCCGTATCTGCGAGCTTCCGCCGCCGCCATTCTTCGCTGCCCCGCCAATTCGCCCGCAGCTTGCGATCTCGCAGACTCCTTGTTCACGGATTTGTACGGCTTGGCCGAAGTCCGCGGTTCGGAGCGTTCCCTCTTCCGATATTTTCATGGCCGCAGCTCGCTGAAAACCTGGCTCCGCGCCGTTCTGGCTCAGCGGCAGATTGATTCTGTTCGCGCGAGCCGCCGCTTCGAAGAGCTGCCCGAAGAGGAATCCGCGAAGTCGCCGCAATCCGCCCCGCTTGGAGCGCCCGCTCAGCCCGCCGATCCGCGCCGCGAACTCTACGTTTCTTTGTTTACGCGCGCCCTTCAGGCCGCTCTCGATGCCCTTGCGCCTGTCGAAAAAAAACGTTTGCGTCTCTATTACGCAGAAGAAAAAACGCTGGCGGAAATCGGCCGCCTCCTTGGAGAACACGAATCCAGCGTTTCCCGCCATCTCGAGGGCGTCCGCCGCGACTTGCGCCAGTCTGTCGAAGAGATTCTTCGCCGCGGTTTCCCAGCCGCTAACGGTTCTGGGGCGCAACCGGGCTTGTGCGACGCGGAAATCAGCCTGTGCTTTGAATACAGCTCGGAAAATACGCCTCTCGACTTGGAGAAATTGTTGCCGCGGCCAGGTCCGGTAGGTCCTGTGACGGGGAAGCGCCCATGATGTCCACGCCTTGCAAGATTGCTGCGCCGTTTCGTTCTAACGATGGAGTAGCCTATGGCGCCTGAAGACCGCGACCGGAGTTTTGACAGAGCCCTGTCGCGCCATCTGCGCGCGAACCCGGGTTCTGGCGCAGCCGCGGATTTGCGTCCCGACGCCCGCTCCGAAGGCCCTTCGTGCCTTGATCCCGAAATGCTCGCCGCCTATCACGAGCGCTCCCTGCTCCCCGAGGAGATGAATGCCGCTAAAGAGCACATCGTTAGCTGCGGGCGCTGCCAGGCAATTCTCGCGCAACTGGAAATGACGGACGCCGTCCCGCTCGCTCCCGTCGCAAGAGAAGAAGAAAAAGTTGTGGTGGCCGCCGCGCAAAAAACCCGCTCGCCGATTCCGATTCGCGGCCCACGCTGGGCGTGGCTCGTTCCGGCGGGTGCTCTCGCCGCGGGCCTGCTTGTCTGGATTGGCCTCCACGAAAATCGGGGCCCCAGTCTTCTAAGCCATGAGAACGAAGTCCAAATGGCCAAGGCGCAGGAGTCTGCTCCTCCCGCAACGGCGCCCCTGTCCACTCGCCAAGCGCCTGCTTCACCTTCGGCGGATCAAATCGCCGCGCTCTCGGAGAACTCTCGCGCCCGCGAAGAAGCCGCTGGCTCAGTCGGCGGCGCTGTGAGCGGAGAGCGAGCAAAGAAAGTTGAAAGCTTGAAGCAACTCCACGTTTCGACGCCCAGCGCGAAGGTCGCTCCTGCTCCCCAGTCCCCTGCCGCCCTCAGCCGCAACGAAAAAGAACTGCGCAAAGACGCTTTGCGCGATTCCGCCGTCGCACTCACCAAGCCCGCCGAGAATCAGGCCGACCTCGACGCCAAGTACGCCTCTGCCGACAAGAATGCGCCTGTGCAGCAACTGGCCGAGCAAGTCCAGGTGCAGTCGCAAGCGGCGAACATCCAGACGCAAAATCAAATGACCTTGCAAAAGGTTCCAGGTCCCGCTCCGCTTGGACAAGCGACCTCCACGAAGAAAACAAAATCCGATTCTGGCGCGATGTACCGCGCCGCCGCTCCTCCGCCGGCGCCATCAGCTGCCGCGCAACCTTCTGCAGGAGCCGCGGGATTCGCCAGCTCGACGGCCCTGGAAGTGGCCGACATCGCGAATCCGCATTTGATTTCCGCGCCTGGCACGAGTTTCGTGTGGCGTGCCGGCCGTGCCGGTTTGATCGAATTTTCGAGTGACGCCGGAGCCACCTGGTCGCGGCAAATCAGCGGCGTGCTCACCGATCTCACTACGGGCGCGTCGCCTTCCGCGAACGTATGCTGGATCGTCGGCCGCGTGGGCACTGTTCTGCTCACCGTCGACGGCGGCGCGCACTGGACGCGGCTGCATGCGCCGCTGAATGACGACCTCGGCGGCATTCGCGCCGTGGACGCGCTGCACGCCACCATCTGGAACGCGCGCAACATGAAATTCTTCGAGACCGCCGACGGCGGCGTCACCTGGAAGCTGGTTTTCGCGACGCAGTGAGTGACCGGTCATTGTTCGCAGCTCGAGCTGCCGTTCATCGTGCCATGTCGGTGCGTGTAGTCGGAAAACAGAGGCGCTTGCAAGAAATTCTTCTCTCAACGTTCCAACAACGAAGCACAATTTAGATCGAGGTGAACGTGATGCGAATCTCCGGTTCTTCGAACACCCACAAGCGAATCTTCGCCGTCCTTTCCGCGACAGGCGTTCTCGCGGCTGCTGCGGTGATCTATCCCGCTCGGCGCGGCAAAGTCTACGCCGCGCAGGAAAAGGAATCCGCGCGTGCCGCCGACCAGTCCACCAGTCTTAGCGACCAGACCGACCTCAACGTCACAGTCTACAATTCCAACGTCGCGCTCGTGCGCGACGTCCGCAACCTCGCCCTTCCCGGCGGCACCTTCCGTCTGAAATTCATGGACATCGCCGCCACTGTCAATCCCGCCACCGTGCATTTCCGCTCGCTCACCGACCCCGAGAAGCTCGGCGTCATCGAGCAGAACTACGAATACGATCTCCTTGAGCCCGCCAAGCTGCTCCACAAATACGTCGGTAAGGAAGTGACCATCGTCCGCTCCTACCAGGACGCCGGCACCACCAAGCACGAAGAGATCAAAGCCACGCTGCTTTCCGACAACAACGGCCCCGTCTGGAAAATCGGCAATGACATCGTTACCGGCGGGTATGCGGAGAGCTACCGCTTCCCCGAAGTTCCCGCTAACCTTTATGACCGCCCCACGTTGCTTATGTCGCTCGAAAACTCCGGCCCGCGCAAGCAGCAGATTGAAGCTTCGTATCTCGCCAACAATCTTTCCTGGAACGCCGACTACGTCCTCACCGTCGCGCGCGACGACAAGAACGCCGACCTCGATGGCTGGGTCACCGTGGTCAATAACACCGGCACCGCCTTTCGCAACGCGCATCTCCAACTCGTCGCCGGCGAACTGAATCGCGTTCAGCCGTCTGCTCCTGTCCCCATGATGGCGCGCGAGATGGTAGCCACCAAAGCCGCCGCAGCCCAGTTCCAGCAGGAAGCTTTCAGCGAATATCACCTCTACACGCTGGGCCGAAAGACCTCCGTCGAAGACAAGGAAACCAAGCAGATCAGCCTGCTTCAGGGCTCCGGAGTCCCGGTCGAAAAAATCTACATGGTCAACGGCCAGAGCTACTACTACCGCAATCAGCAGGCTCCCGGCGCGCCGCTGAAAGATCCCGTCATGGTCTACTACAAATTCAAAAACGAGGAGAAAAACGGCCTGGGCATTCCGCTGCCCGCCGGCACCATCCGCGTCTACCAGAAGGATTCCCGCGGTGGCATCCTGTTCGCCGGCGAAGACCGCATCAATCACACTCCCAAGGACGAAGAGGTGGACATCCACATCGGCAACGCCTTCGACGTCGTCGCTGAGCACAAGCAGACCGACTACAAGCACGTCGACACGCACACCTGGGAATTCGAGTACGAAGTCACGCTGCGCAACCACAAGGACGCGCCCATCGTTGTTCAGGTCAACGAGCCCATCGGCGGCGATTGGGAAATGCTCTCGTCCACGTACAAGTACACGAAGACCGCGGCCTTCGCCGCGCAGTTCACCGTCCCCGTGGCCAAGGACGGCACCTCCGTCCTTCGCTACCGCGTCCGCGCGAAATGGTAATCCTGGCTTTTCTTTGTAGAGGCCGGGCTTCAGCCCGGCTCTTCCCTCTTCGCCGTCATTTCGAGCGCGGCGAGAAATCCTGGCTTGACTTTACATAGCCGTGCCTCTGTAGGGGCGCGATTCATGGCGTCCCCTCGCCGAAGCTGTGTAGGGGCCGCCGTCTGCGGCGGCTCGCCTTTGTAGTGACGGGTCTTCAGACCCCATTCTTCGCCACTCACGGCGTTTATCAGCTAAGTGACTCTTCTCTGAGGTCGGCTAGCATGCCGATTTTTCGGGTCTCAGCGTCAATATTGGCCGAAAGAAGCGTAACGCGATGTTGCGCCTGGCCGTCAGTAGTAGATGAAAGCTCCTGGGAGGAAAGAAACCATGAAACCGCACTCAGTCTTAAGAATCGGCTTGGTCTCCTTGATGTTGCTGGGTGCCTTCATCGCCGGACAGCACTACCCGCGCACCGTGGCTGCGCAAAGCCCCCAGAAGTGGGAATACCAGATTGTCGGTTGTGGCGTCGGCTGCTCCGGCCAAGTCGCCCAGATCAATAAGCTAGGCGACGAAGGTTGGGAAGTGGTCACGCTCAACGCCAGTAATCGAGTTCTTCTAAAACGGGCCAAGTAGGAATACGAAGTCCCCGGGAAGACCGTTCTTTCTCTTTTCTCTTGTAGGGGCACGATACATCGTGCCCGCTCTTTCTTTGCCCGTGTAGGGGCCGCCGTCGGCGGCGACCTGTCTTTGTAGTGGCGGGTCTTCAGACCGTGCCCCGCCTCTCTCGTGTAGGGGCGGGCTTTAGCCCGTCCCCTCCTTCGTCTTTACCTCGCCACTCGCCACTGTTCTTTGTAGTGGCGGATCTTCAGACCCGTTCTTTTCTTCTCCCTCGAAATGGAAAGGGCGCCCGGTTGACAGGCGCCCCATTAGAAAGTCAGGATTTCGTCAAATCCCGCCACACAGTTTGCAACCACATACAGCATACCACTTGCCTGCACCATCCGTCTGTCCACAATTGAACAATCCGTTCCTGAACGGGGATGCCGAAATTGTCAAAGGACCCGCTCCCGCGCATTGGGACACTTCCACTCGTCATCGAGGCCGCTACGCCGCCAACGCTGGCCGTTACGACTCTATCGTCGGCGACTGGTTAGCCGTAGCTAGGAAGACCGCACCCTTGAAGAACCATACGCTTCTCTCAGTCCTTGTCTCGCGGCGGTGCCCTCCGACAAAACAGCCTTAGTCCCGAAAGGCGGCGGGTAACCGACCCTCAATCCGCTGTCCCCCGGGTGCTCTATCCCTGCGGTTTTCTTTTACGTGCCTCTGCCGCAGCTTGCCTGCTGACGAGCAGGGCAGGCAAAGGGTGGGTCCGCCCTGCCCGCCGCAAACTTCATTGCCGGTAACGCATAGGATGCCGGGTCAGGGCGCGCGGAGCGGTCGTGTGTACACTGGAATTAAGAGATTCGGGAGACCATTGGTGCGAATGGCGTGCCTTATTTCCAAAAGCATTGTCATGATGGCGCTGTTGTTCGCGTCTTGGCCGCTCCACGCCCAGACTCCTCCTGGTGCGCAAGCATCCACTGAAAATACCAGGACCTCCGCTGAGATTACAAAGCTCGAAGATGTCGAGCAGCGCCTCGGTCCATTCTCCTTCCATGACAAAACCTTCACCGTCGTCCTGCATGACAAGCGCATGCCGGGAGCGCGCGATCCTCTTTTTTCGCAGACGCTTGATACTCTTGAAGTCCTCGACGGAAAGGGCGCCGTTCAATATCAGAGAATCTTTAAGTTTGGAATAGAAGGAGAAATGTTCGAGCGATCGTTGAAAGCCTCCGCCAGCCTTCTGTCCGGGAAATACTTCATGGGACTCCTGATCAGTTACCGCTTGCGGCTATCCACTGGAGAGAATGCGGAGGCGTGGCAAGTCTTCGGGTATCAGGATGGCAGGTACAAGCCCCAGGATGCGCGCTTCAGGATTTTTGACAAGCCAGTGAGGGGCGACTACGGCGCAAACACCTCCACGGAGATGCAGCTCGTTACTCCAAATGGCGTGGTCACCAAACCCATGACCCCCGAGGGAGAAATCTTTGACTTTCGCGTCTGGACCGGAAACTTTTACGTGATGTTGCCCGTGGGCGTGGACTTCGCCCATGGCAAATTAACGCCAGGAAAGCGGTGCGCGGGAACGGGCGGCGCAAAGCCGGGGCTGCACGAAATCGGCTGCGACATGCGCGTCGAAGTGGAGCGCAAGCCGCCCGAGGCCGAGACGACGTTTCTGCGCGTGCTGAGCGGCTCCGAGCCCGGCCAAGGCGAACCGCTGCACCTCGTGCTGGACAAGAACTCCAAGGTCGAAATTCTCAAGACCAACGCCTTCGTGGACTGGGGCCTCAGCGGAGACCTGATGCAGGTCGCGTTTCGCGATGTGTGGCTGCAGGTGCGCATCGATGGCGACGAGCAAAAGATGGGCTGGATTCACACCAACGAAGATTTTGCCGCCATCGGCTTGCCCGCGCGGAGTGCCGACCCATGAGGCCCGCACTTCTGGGTGGGACAATTTTGCTGGCCGTTGCCGCGTCGGCGGTTGGCTGGAGGCTGGTTCAAACGCACCGCTCCCGGGAGGCGGCTCCGTTGCGCGCCGCGCCAGAAACCACCGCTCCGCAGGCAAAGCTCACTCCCCAGAGTGCCGAGCCACCTGCTGTCCAAGCGACGGTAGCATCGACCCCTGCCGCCGAAGAAAAAGAAACCGAGCGGCGTCTTGGACCTTTCTCGATTTCGGGGAACGACTACACCGTCGTGCTGCGCAACAGGAAGCAGCAGCCGGGGTCCACCCAGGAAACCGGTGACACGGTTGTCGCGATGGAAATTCGCGACGCCGCTGGCGCCATCCAGTATCAGAGAAAATTTCCCTACCAGGAAGCCAACGATACCTTCTCGGATGCTTGGTCGGTGGACGCGCACCTTCTGGCCGGGACAAACGGCACAGGGCTCTTGGTGAGCTACAGCTTCGACACCGAGCCATCGGCTCCGCAGCAGTCCTATCCCGACTGGTGGCAGGTTTTTGGAGTCGTGGACGGGAAACTCAAGCCTTTTGGCGCACCCATTTACTTCGAAGGCCAGTTGGGATGGGACGCGGCCGCAAAAACCGGCGTTTACAAGTCCGCCGGGCCGCTGGGTGCGCACGCGGACGCACTGCAATTCAGAATCTGGACTGGCCACTTTCGAATGATTTATCCCGTTCGCGTGGATTGGGCCGAAGGCAAAATGACGCCTGCTGAACCGTGCGACGACCAGCCGGCAACGGCCGGCTCTGGCGAAATCCAGGCGTGCCAGTACAACGTGGTGCCGGAACCTGACAGGCGAATCGACAACATGACATTCGTCACCCTCTGCGCTCGTCCCGATGACAAATGCGAGAATTCGCAAAAAGTCGTGGTGAAGCCGAATTCCAAAGTCGTTCTGCTGGTCGCTCAAGTGAAAGCCCACTGGAACGGCGGCGTCGCGGCGGGCCCTTCCGGAAAATCCGGTAAACCTATGGATGGCATGGACGATGCTGGCGGCGCCGGCTGGGCGCAAACCGACGAGCTGTGGCTGAAGGTCCGTATCGACGGCAAAGAAGGTTGGATGCACGGTGAAGAGGACTTCAACGCCTTCGGCCTCTCTCAGGATCAGTAGCCCACCCGGGACGGGTGGCAAAGACAGTAAATTCTAAGAAAGTTTTGGGTGCCGGGTGCCCCCAGGTAGCGGTTTTCCACCTGGGGATTTTGACTTTTGCGTGGTTAGCCGCTATCCCCTACCAATTTTTGCCGCCATCTCGCCTCGTTTGCCCCTACTTGGGAGCATGCCCGTCGCAAGGCCCTTACTCTTCCACGACTCACAAGTCACGACTCACAAGTCACTAAATCTTTTCTTTGCCACACTTCCAAAACGCTGGATTCTAAGTCCTTGCTTGCCACACATCCGAGCCCCCCTGGGGGCTGTGCAAAACCCACGGGAATCACCTCACGCAGATCCCGCCTCTGCCACGAAAATCATTTCCGGCGAATCGTCGCCCATCGGCCTGCGGTCGAAATTCCCGTACTCGCCGGCCACGCGAAAGCCGCAGCGCGCCAGGAGGTGCTCCACTTCGTAGCGGAAGAAGTAGCGCAGCGGCCAGGCAAACACCAGGCGCTCCTTCCGTCCGCCCGCATGCGTCACCGAGTAAATCATCTCCACGTCGTTGATCTGCTCCGCGCGATGAAACGCCGCCAGGCGTTCGCTGATGCGCACCTGTCGGCCGTCGCCGGTCTTGTAGTCAATCAGCGGCGTCTCGCGCATGTGCACCGGGTCGTGCATGCGCTCGGCGTCAGTCTGAAACACGTCGAGGACCAGCCGACCGCCCCTCGCCAGATGCTTGCGCACGCAGACGAGGCAATCCATCTGCTGGCGCACTTCCAGCAAATGCTGGAACGGCCGGAAAGGAATAATGACCAGGCGAAACTTTTCGCCCAGGTCGAAGTGAGTCATGTCGCCCTGCACGAGATGCACCCGCTCGCGTTCTTCCGTGTGCAGCGCACCGCGCTTCAGGGCTGCCCGCTCCAGCATTTTTTCGGAGACGTCCAGTCCGGTGACTCGCTTGCCCATCTGCGCCAGCGCCATGGTGATGCGCCCCGTGCCGCAGCCCAGCTCGAGGACGGGATCGCCGAAGTCACGCGCCATCTCGCGGTAAAACGCGGTGTCCTGCGTGCGGCTGCGCACGATCGGCGATTCGTCGTAATAGTCCGCGATGAACGAATCGTACAGCGCGGGCGATGCGTCTTTTTTCTTGTGTGGCACGCACGTTCCTCAATGGAAGTAAAGGAGGTTAAGAAAATTATGGAAGGAAAGGAAAAAAACTCATTGCGAATTTGTGGATCTATCCTCTCCTTTACTTCCTTTATCTCCTCTACTTCCTCTTCCTCATTCAATCACGGCGTCGGCTTCGATTTCGACCAGCATTTCCGGCGAAATGAGCTTGCTGACCTCGACCATGCTCGTCGCGGGGCGAATTTCGCCGAAAAATTCGCCGTGGGCGCGGCCGACTTTTTCCCAATCGCCGATGTTGGTGACGTAGATGCGTGTGCGCACCACATCGCGCAGCGACGCGCCCGCTTTCGCGAGCGCCGCTTCGATGTTGCGGATGGTCTGAATTGTTTGCGCGCGCGCGTCGCCCACGCCGACGATTTTGCCATCCGGGCCTGTCGCTGTCGTCCCCGAAACGGTGATGACGTTGCCCATCTTCACCGCGCGCGAGTAGCCGACGATCGGCTCCCAAGGCACTCCGCTCGAAATGTTCTGTCTTGGCATTTCCCGATTCTCCTGGCCATCGCCAAAAGCATATCAGGCGGACCCAACTGCCAAAAGCGCCGGGCTAAAGCCCGGCCTCCATGTTGGCCACAACGCACAATCCAATCGCCGCCATTTTCCACACGGGCACCACGGAGTATCCGCGGCTTTTGCATTGATGCTAAACTGAAAGCACTTCAGGGGAAATCGAGACGGCGGATGAAGTGCAACCACATTCTCGAAGCGGTCGGGCACACGCCGCTCGTGCGCTTGAACCGCATCGCCAAAGATCTCCCGCCGCAGATGTACATCAAAGCCGAATTTCTGAATCCCGGCGGTTCGGTGAAGGACCGCATCGGCCTGACCATGATCGATGACGCCGAGAAACGCGGCCTGCTGAAGCCGGGGGGTACGATCATCGAGGGCACTTCCGGCAATACCGGCATGGGCCTTGCGCTCGTTGCGGCGGTGCGCGGCTACAAGTGCGTGTTCACGACGACAGACAAACAGTCCAAGGAAAAAGTGGACTTGCTGAAGGCGCTGGGCGCGGAAGTGATTGTGTGTCCCACGGCGGTCGAGCCGGAAGATCCACGCAGCTACTATTCGGTGGCGAGAAAACTGGCGCGTGAGATCCCCAATTCCTACTACCCGAATCAATACGACAACCCGATGAATCCCGAAGCGCACTACCAGACCACTGGGCCGGAGATTTGGGAGGACAGCGATGGCAAGATCACACATTTTGTGTGTGGCATGGGAACGGGTGGAACGATCAGTGGCGTAGGGAAATATTTGAAGGAAAAGAATCCCGCCATCAAGATCGTCGGCGTCGATCCGTACGGCTCGCTGTACTACGACTTCGTGAAGACCGGAACGACCATCAAGGCGAAGACCTATGTCGTCGAAGGCATCGGCGAGGATTTCTTTCCGACGACGATGAACCTGAAGATTCTGGACGACATTATTCAAGTGAACGACGAAGAATGCTTTGTGGTGGCACGGCGGCTGGCGAAGATGGAGGGGATTTTTACGGGCGGTTCGGGAGGCGGCTGCCTCTCTGGCGCGCTGCGGCTGGCGAAGAATCTTACGCCGAATGATTTTGTCGTAGCGCTGTTGCCGGACACCGGTATGCGCTACCTGAGCAAAGTGTACAACGACGAATGGATGCGCGAGCGCGGTTACGTGGATGCCGCGATGCAGATTACGGCAGCGGAGATCGTCCACGCGAAGCACGCTTCGGGAAAAGTGCGCGAACTCGTGGTGGCGCGGCCGTATCAAACCGTTTTTCACGCGCTCAAGACCATGCAAGAACAGGACATTTCGCAAATTCCGGTGTTCGAGGAAAATCTGGCGATTGGCACGGTTTACGAAGATCAGATTCTGAACCTGGCACTGCAAGGAAAAGATTTGCGCAAGCTCGTGGTGCGCGAAGTAATGAGCAAGCCATTGCCACAAATTCCCAAGACCGCTCCGGTCGAGCGCGTCACGTTCATCTTGAGCCACGAAAATCCCGCAGTCTTCGTGGACATGGGCAATTCACATTTTGAAATTCTCACCAAGTACGACCTCATGAGCACCGTCGCCTCGCTCATGGAACAAAAGCGGTAAGGAGTAGAAGTGCCGGGAACCATTCCAGGAATTCTTGGTGTAGCCGCATTCGGTGGCATCAAATTCGTCGGCTACTCGCTTGCCATTTCGGGCCTCAAAAAGTTCGAACCCAATATTAGTTCATCTGCGACGAAAATCGCGGCAGTTCGTACAGGCCTAGGGTTGCTTCTAGGACCCTTGGCGACGATTCTGGTGCTCTATCTGATTTCCCTAATCGGCTTTCTCCTTCTTCATCCTGTTCCATCGTCTGGCGCGGGAAATTCTGGCCCGCCGATGCTGGCCATCTATCTGATCCTCTTCATTGTCCGTGTTTTCGTCTGGGCTTTTGTTCTCTTTCTCTTCACAAGAAGGTCGTTACTTTCTAGATCCAGCTTTTGGCTTTATGCGTTCTTGGGGGCCGTCATTTCCAGTTTGCTTGATTGGCCTGGCTACGCTCTGGCAATTGCCGCTCCAGGACAAATTGTCTTTTGTTGAATTCGATAAGGACAGGCCCCGGATGAAAATTCATGACTTCAATACGCGGCTGAAGGACTCGATCCTCATCGCCGACGGGGCGATGGGGTCGATGCTGCATGAAGCGGTGGGTTCCCAGCGCTGTTTCGACGAGCTGAACACCACCGAGCCGGAAGCCGTCTTCCGCGTGCACCAAGCGTACATCGAGGCGGGCGCGCAGATCATCGAGACCAATACCTTCGGGGCGAACCGCTTCAAGCTGGCGCCGCTGGGGCTGGCCGACGAAGTACAGAGGCTGAACAGCCGCGGCGTGAAAATCGCGCGCGAGGCACGTGAATCCGCAGCGCGCGAAGTCTTGATCGCCGGCTCCATCGGGCCCCTGGGCCTCGGCGTGCAGGCGCGGCATCCCGCGGATGACGAGATTCTGGACATTTTTCACGAGCAGGCGCTGGCGCTGGAAGAGCGCGGAGTGGACTTCTACATCCTCGAAACATTTTCGTACATTGAAGAGATTCTGCTGGCCGTGGATGCGATTCGCTCGTTCTCCGGACTGCCGATTGTCGCGCAGCTCACGTATTCCGAAGAAGGCACGACCTACGGCGACGTGCGCCCGTCCAACGCCGCGATGCAGCTCAAGAACAAGAATGTCCAGGTGATCGGCGCGAATTGCACGCTTGGCCCGCAGGCGCTGCTGCCGATTCTGCAGGAACTGGCTGCGGTCGACGAGATACGCGTCAGTGGCATGCCAAACGCCGGCTTCCCCAAACGCGAAGGCGACCGGATCGTCTATCCGAAATCTTCGCCGGAGTATTTCGCGCTCTTTGCCCGGGAAGCAGCGGCAGCGGGGGTGCGCATTCTGGGCGGTTGCTGTGGCACCACTCCCGCGCACATCCGCGCGATGGCGGAAGCGGTCAAGTCTCTTCGCCCGGCGAAAGCCCACGCGGCGGCGACGGCGGTGGAAGCGGAGCCGAAACGGGTTGCAGTCAGCGAGCGCGATCCCGAGAGCAAGTTCTGGAAGAAACTGGAGAAAAAGGAATTTGCGGTCTGCGTGGAAATCGATCCGCCGAAAGGCCTCTCGCTCGAGCGCATTTTCGAACAGGTCGACAAAGTGATGGTCTCGAAGAAAGTCGACGCCATCGACATCAACAGCGGAGCGATGGCGCGGGTGGGCATGGACGCGCTCGTGGTGGCCGGCGCGCTCGAAGCCCGCGGTATTGAAACCGTCCCACACCTTACCACGCGCGATCAGAACATCATCGGCTTGCAGGCCGGGCTGCTGGGTGCGTGGACCGTGGGCGGCGTGCGCAACATTCTGGCGATCACCGGTGATCCGCCTTCGGTGGGCGACTATCCGGAAACGAGCGGCGTGTATGAAGTGGATTCCGTCGGCCTCGTGAAAGTGTTGCATCGACTGAACCAGGGAACGGATTGGGCGGGGAAAACGCTCGGCGGGGCGACCAATTTCGCGATTGGCGTGGCGCTGAATCCAGTCTCCGACGATCTCGACAACGAAATTGCACGCTTCCACGCCAAAGTGGAAGCCGGCGCGCATTTCGCGATGACCCAGCCGCTCTTTGATCCTGCGCACTGGCAGGCGTTCCTGAAGAAGCTGGGCGGCAAGCCGCCCATTCCGATTCTGATTGGCGTGTGGCCGCTGAACAGCTACAAGCAGGCGCTACGATTGAACAACGAAGTGCCGGGGATTGTGATTCCCGAGCCGCTCCTGAAGTCGATGGAAGCGGCCGGGGCGAACGCGCGGGAGCGCGGGTTTGAGGTGGCGCGCGAGATGCTCGGCTGGGCGCGCACGGAACTGGCGGGAGCGTACCTGATTCCACCGTTCAAACGCTACGAAGAAGTCCTGGAAATTCTGTAGGAGCCTCCATGACGAACGGGAATCGTGCCCTGGTGGAACAAATCTTTCAGGAGGCGAAATTCCTGCGTTCCATCGGCGTCGAATTGACCTCCTTCGGCAAAGGCTGGTGTGAAACAAAGATTCCCGTAACGCCCGCGCTCCAGCAGCAGCATGGATTCGTTCACGGTGGCGTGCTCATGACCATGGCGGATCATGCCTGCGGCGGAGCCGCCGCCTCCACAGTAGCGGCGGATAAAGACGTGATCACCGTGGAAAACAAGACGGCGTTCCTACGCCCGGCCTCGGGGTCAGCCTTGTTCTGCCGCGGCGTGGTGCTGCGGTCGGGAAAGAACCTGATTTTTACAGAGGCGGAGATATCGGTGGAGCGGAACGGAGGCCGCGTGGTGGTGGCGAAAGCGTCCAGCACACTCGCGGTTATCCCCCTGAAGAAGTAGCCACCGCGCTGGTGTGGTCGTGGATGATCTTCCAACCTTCGGGGAAGCGCTGGAGCACCAGCGTGAAAACACCGCCGATGTCGCCCTTTTCGCGTTTCAGGTGCCACTTTCCGAGCACCAGCGCCGCGTCGGGTCCGAGAAAGCGAAACTCGAGTTCGGAAGTATCCAGAGTGCCCATAGCGGCGCGGTCTGGGTAAGCCTTCTTGTAGCGCGCGAGGACACCGTCCCACCCGCGGGAGACGCCGGTGCTTCCGGAAAATGTCAATTCGGGCGAGTGCCAATAGCCGACAAGAAATGCGTCCACGTCGCCGCGGTTCCAGGCGACATCCTGTGCATCCAGCACGGCGCGAATCGCCGCTCGGTCGGAGTCGTGCGAGTCGGGCTTTGCGGCGGCGCGATCCTGGGCGATCCCGGTAAGAAGCAGCATGCTGCCAATGCCGGCCGCTGCAACAAAGGATCGTTGTCTCAAGTTCATGAATGGCCTCCCCGGGTCGCGCGCCAACTCGTCGAGCCTTCGGATTCTCGAAAAGCGGACAGCGGGGAGGATACGGGAGAAGGCGCGGCGCAGCAAGGATTCTCTGCTTGCTTCCGGGAAACAGGAATCCCAGAATTGCTGATTCGCAGCAAAGGCAAAGCGTTGACGCGACTCCGGCGCACCGCCTAGCATGAGGTCTGAAAGGAGGACTGCGTGATCGGCCAAGTACTGGGGCATTGCCGCGTGACAGCGAAGATTGGAGAAGGCGGCATGGGGGTCGTCTATCGCGCCTACGACGAAGTCCTGCACCGCGACGTAGCCGTGAAAGTCGTCAAGAAGGAAGGGCGGCTGGATTCCTCCGGAAGTCAGAATCTCCTCCAGGAAGCGCGGGCTTCTTCCGCGCTAGCACATCCCAACATCTGTACGATTCACGAGGTAGGAGAAACAGAAGGCGAACTCTATATCATGATGGAGCTCGTGGAAGGCAAGTCCCTGCGCGAGATGTGCGCAGGCGCGGGATTGCCGGCGGAATTGGTGATCCGCTACGGGATTCAGATTGCCAGCGCGCTCGTGCGCGCCCATGACCGCGGCATCGTTCATCGCGATTTGAAGACCGCGAATATTGTGGTGACTTCCGATGGGCTCGTGAAAGTGCTGGACTTCGGACTGGCCAGACGAGTGGGGGGAGAGTCCTTTGAGGGTCCTACACGCACTCTGGACACGGTGAAGGACGGGTCGACGCTCAGCGGGACGCTGGCATATATGGCGCCGGAAGTCTTGCGAGGCGAAGGGGACGACCATCGCAGCGACCTGTGGGCCTTGGGAGTGGTGTTGTACGAGGCCGCGTCCGGGCGCCTGCCGTTTGAAGGGCCGACGGGTTTTGCACTCAGCTCGGCCATTTTGCGCGAGCTGCCCAAGCCACTCGGTCCACCCGTGCCGCCGGGGCTGTGGGCCATTATTCAAAGATGCCTCTCCAAGGAGGCTATGCAGCGTTATCAACGCGCCGGGGAAGTGCAGGCGGCCCTGGAAGCCGTCCAGGGCGCTGCCGTTTTTACCACGCCGCCTGCCGCGGACCGCAGCGAACCGCGAACCATGGTCATGCACAGCGTGCGGCACATTCCGATCCGCAAGGGTGATTTGGTTTTGCTGGTAGGGACGACGAAAGGAGCATTCCTCCTTCGTTCGAACGCCAAGCGCGCGCGTTGGGAAATGGGCGGCCCTTATTTTCACGGCCATGCGGTCTATGCGATGGCGTATGACAACCGCGAGGGGCAACACCGGATCTGGGCATCGACACAAAGCTATTGGGGCACGCAATTGCGGTGCAGCGAGGATTTCGGCAAGAGCTGGAGTAATCCGCCGGAAGCGCTCATCCGCTTTCCGGCGGATACCGGGCTATCGCTCAAGAATATTTGGCAGATTGCGCTTGGCCGCGCCGACGAGCCCAACGTGTTGTATTGCGGTGTGGAGCCGGCGGCGCTCTTCGAGAGCCGCGATGGCGGGGAGACGTGGTCGTTTGTGCGCGGGCTGTTCGATCATCCGCACCGGCCGCGGTGGGTGCCGGGGAACGGCGGATTGGCATTGCACACCATCGTGGTGGACCCGGTCAACAAAGGACGCATGTACGTGGCAATTTCCGCGGGCGGCGTGTACCGCACGAACGACGGAGGACAAACCTGGTCGGCGCAAAACAAGGGGGTGCGCGCGATGTTTTTGCCCGTGAAGTATCCGGAGTTCGGGCAATGCGTGCACAGAATCGTGATGCATCCGGAGCGGCCAGAACGCCTTTTCCTGCAAAATCACTGGGGCATTTACCGCTCCGATGACGCCTCGGAGAGCTGGACGGACATCGCGAACGGCGTGCCGTCGGATTTCGGATTTGCCATGGTCGTGCACCCGCGAAACCCGGACTGGGTTTACGTGGTTCCGGTGGAGTCCGACCAATTTCGCTGCACGTGCGAAGGCCGGTTGCGCGTGTACCGGACGCGCAATGCCGGGGCGTCCTGGGAGGCGCTGGCGCGCGGTTTGCCGCAAAAGGGAGCGTACGAGACCGTTTTACGCGACGCGATGACTGCCGATTCGCTTGATCCGTTAGGGTTGTACTTTGGCACGCGCAGCGGACAGCTCTTCGCGTCAAAAGACGAAGGAAAGACGTGGCAGAAGATTTTCGAGGGACTGCCCAGCATCGTGTGCGTCCGGAGCGCCTTGATCGAGGAAGAGTCGACCGCGCAGCGACCGGCAGCAACGAGGATGCCGCCGGAAAAGTCGGCGACGAGGAAGTCTTCTGCCAGCCACAAGTCGCGACGACGAACGAGGTGACCGTGCCTATAACGTTTCACATTCCGGTGCCTTTGCGCGAGTTTACCGGTGCGCGCAGCCAGGTGGCAATCGAGCAATCGCCCGCGACTTTGGCTGAGGCATTGTCCACCCTATGGGCGGTCTACCCCGGGCTGCGAGATCGCATCACGACTGAGCAAGGGCAGATCCGGGAGCACGTCAACATTTTCATCGGGGCGGAAGATGTGCGCTATACCGGCGGTCTGATGAGTCCGGTACCGAAAGGATCCGAGATTCACGTGGTCCCGGCGATCAGCGGGGGCTGCGGAGACTCCTCATCTTTCCGAATGGTGGGTTAAAGTAAAAGTGCGAACGGCTCGCCCCGAAAGATTGTGACGAAGTGGCACAGAGCCGCAACCTCCTGTAGACTAGAAGCCTGCCAGTACAGTTCCCCGGTAGCTCAACGGTAGAGCATTCGGCTGTTAACCGAAGGGTTGCTAGTTCGAATCTAGCCCGGGGAGCCAAATCTCCCACATTTGCTACTGATTACGCCGCTTTCGCGGATTGAGTTTTGGCCTCAGAAAGTCGGCCAAGTGGGCTCGGCAGCTTAAGTTCAAGCCCAACCTTTTCAGCCCATTCTTTACGAGCGAGCCGAGCAGGGGCCGCTCTTCCTTGCTCAAGAGATCCTTGCGCTAACGAAGATGAGAACTGGAACAACACGCAATTCGACAACTTCGAACCGATCACGCTCAAAGCGGCACGCAAGGTCGGCAGCATCTTCAAATACATGAAGCCAACAGATCCGTTTCAGTCGC
>CAZGFL010000047.1:0-13511 GCA_964524985.1 uncultured Acidobacteriaceae bacterium | reverse complement strand
CGCATGGCTTGAATCACTTCGCCTTGCGCGGTTTCCACGTTCACGTCCTTGGGAATGGTAAAAATCAGGATCAGCTCTTTCGCTTCCGGATATTCCTTGTGGAATTTGCTCAACGGAATAATCGCGAAAATATCCACTCCTGGTCCGAGAAACAGCCCCTGATCGTGCTCGAACACGCCAATCACTTCATACGTACCGCCGTTGAGGCGGACGGTCTTTCCCAACGGATCCTCATTGGGGAAAAGCGATTCGCTAATCGCGGCTCCCAGCACCACCACGGGGCGCGCGTGCGCTTCGTCAAACGGGCTGATGAACCGCCCGCGCGCAATGGTGAACAGCGGAAGCGCGGTGGTATACGACGGCTCCGCCCCGCGCACAATCAGCTTCTCGACGCTATGGTCCCCATAGGTGATGAGATTCGTGTCTCCCAGGAAAAATCCGCGCGTCCCCACCGTGTTTACGTCTTCCACGTCCGGAGCCGCCTGCCGGATGTACTCCGCGTAGTTGTATTCGAGGTACTTGCGCACGCGAATTCGCTGCGGCATGCGAGAGGGGTCCGTTCCGGGAGGAAACCGCGTCAGGAAGTACGTCCTCGACCCTAGCGACTCCACGCGATCCTGCACGAATTTGTTCAGTCCCTGAATGATCGCCGCCATGGAGATCACCGAGGAGACCCCGATGACAATTCCCAGTACGGTCAAGGCCGACCGCACCTTGGACGAGCGCAGCGTTTGCATGGCCGCAAGGAAGTTCTCGCGCGCCTGCTCGAATGTCATCAACGCCATTAGTCAGACCTCAATGCGACTACCGGGTCCAGCTTGGCCGCACGCAGCGCGGGGTAAATCCCAAAAAACAATCCCACCGCCGAGCTCATGATGACGCCCATCACGGCCACCGACGTGCGCACGGACGCAGGAAAGGGTGTATATGTCCGCAGCACCAGCGCCACAAAGAACCCCACCGCGATCCCGATGATTCCACCCGCGATGCACTGCATGAAGCTCTCGGTGATGAATTGCTTCAGGATGTCACCTTGCGTCGCGCCCATCGCGCGCCGGACGCCAATCTCTCTCTTCCGAAGGGTCACGCTCACCAGCATCACGTTCATAATCACGATGCCACCGATGATCACCGAAATTGCGCTGACCAGGATAAACACGCCGAAAAACGCCGAGCTGATGCTCTTCCACAGCGCCATATAGCTGTCTTTCGTCCCAATGAAAAAATCGTTTTCCATGGTCCCGCTCAAGTGGCGCCGCGCCCGCAGGATGAGCTGGGCTTGATCCTGGGCCGGCTCGAAATTGGCCGCGCTTGTCTTTACATTGATGGTCAAGCTCGTCGTGTGGCTTCCGAGGATTTCCAGAAACACCGGCAGCGGCACGATCACGAAGTTGTCTTGGTCTTGCCCGAGCACGCTCCCGATTTTTTCCATCACGCCAATAACAACGAACTCGTCATTTCCGATGCGAATGCTTTTGCCAATGGGATCCACGCCAAGAAACAGCCGCTGCACGATGGTGTCCCCAATCAGGCAGACGTAGGTGCGATGCTCAGATTCCCACGTGCTGAAGTAGCGCCCCAGATCTACTGTCCGCGAATCGATATTGGCCATGTTCGGCGTCTGGCCATAGAAGTTCACGTCCGTCGATTCTTTATCTTCGTGCCTCGCCTTCACCGAAGCGCTTGCCGTCGCACCGACATCCCCGCACGCCGTGCATGCTTCCTCGACCGCTCGCACGTCCTCCAGCTCGATTTTCTTGTACTTCAACGCTTTGATGATGATGTTGAAGTCCGTCACTGCGAACGGCGTGCGTGCAATCTGGAAGACGTTCGTCCCCAGGTTAGCAATTTTGTTTTCTACATAGGCGTTGGCTCCCTGCACGATGGTCATCACCGTGATGAGCGTGGCCACACCCATCGTCAGCCCCAGCATAGTTAGGGACGCCCGCAGCTTGTGCGCATGCAAGGCGCTCAAGCCCTGCTCCAGATTGTCGCGAATGGCAAGCATCGGCCTGGGGAAGCTCTTTCCGCTACTCTATCAGAATAAAAACCATGCTGCGGACACCAGGAGGTACATGAGCGGCTTGGAAGCACTCCTACTGAGACTACGAAGAGCGGGCTTCCAAGGTTACGAGAACCGCAACAAAAGACGAGGCACCCCAACCCTGAGATTGGAGCGCCTCGCTTGTTGCGTCGGGGGAGGAAACTTACTTGGGTGCGGTACCCGGCTGCGTCTTGGGGTTGTGCTTCTTGCGATAGATGTTTCTCGACGCGGCGTTCTGTTCCTTGTTGACCTGCTTCTTTTCGCTGGCGTTCAGCTTGCCGCCATTGGCCTTGCGGTCCGCGGCGACTTGCTTGTTGATTCCCTGCTGCTGCTTCTCCGCGCGCGCCGCTTCGCCGGCCGTCATCTGACCGCTCTTGATACCTTGGGCGATGCGGTCCTGCTGGTTCTCGCGACGCTGTCCCACCTTGTTATTGCCATAGTGGGCGGTGTTGGCATTGTGCTTGTCCGCATAGATCTGCTTGGACATCTGGTTTTGCTGATTGTTGACCTGTTTTTTCTCTGCGGCGGTAAGTTTGCCGCCGTTGGCCGCGCGATCCGCTGCGGTTTCCTTGTTAATGGCCGCTTCCTTTTTTTCAAGGTTCTTCGTTTCGCCCGCGGTCAATTGCCCGCTCTTAACGCCGTTGGCGATGCGATCCTGCTGATTCTCCTTGCGCTGGGCTACCGTCGGTTTGGGTTTTTCTGCAGGGGTTTGCGCCGCGGCCTCTCCGCCTTGCGAGGACGACTGCGAACCCGAAGAAGACTGATCCTGCGCCATGGCCAAGCCGCCAAGCAGCAAAATCGCGGCAGGCAGAACGCTCCACTTCATCCAGCTCAATTTCATATTCCTCTCCTAGACTGTCGTGTCGGAATTTGTGCGAGTCCCGGGTCCCTGTATTACCCGATTCTGGCGAGGGAACTAACGCGTGGCTACTGGCCTAGCGTACAGGTTTTCCAGATTGGAAAGGCTACAGCTTACTTTTGATCGTTCTTGAATTTTACGGTGACCGTCAGATGCATAGCCGTCGCGTGCCCGTCCAGCCGTGCCGGTTCATATTTCCATTGTCGCAACGCAACCTTGGCGGCTTCGCGCAAAAAGGCTGGCCCTGAAAGCACCGTCACGTCCCTTACATTGCCCGAAGCATCAATGAGCGCATCCAGGGTCACATCACCGGCGACGCGATTGGATTTCGCAAGCTGAGGGTATGCCGGCAGCACCGCACGAATCAAACGCGCCGGCTGGACGTCGCCTCCTACGGGGAGCGTTCGTTCCATCGGAGCCGCAGGGTTTGGTAAGTTTGCTCCGAGAGGCACATCCGCGGCCAGCGGCACTTCTCCGATTGTTGGTGCTGTGAGAGCTTCGGAACTAGGGGAAGAAGGACTCCCTCCAGAAACCGGGTGAGGGGAAACCAAAGTAAAGTCGCGCAAAGGTTCGGGCTTTGCGGGCACCGACGGCCTTTCCTCAACGATGGGATCTCGCGAGCTTGCAGAAACTGCAGAGAGCGGCGGTCTCTGAACCTCGCGCGTGCTGACGTCCTGGCGGCTATCGCCGGTAAACCAAAGGACGGACCGTCGGCTCGAAGCATCCAACACTTCAACGAGAAATGGTCCCGCGCTTTCAACGGCGCTGCGGTCTTCCGCTATGGTATCAACCCGGCTCTCTGGCGCGAGCGACGCAACTTCGCCTGCTCCGACCTTTCCCGTCGACTTATTCACAATTCCGATAACTGCAGCGGCGAGGATCAAAACCCCAAGACATGTGACCGCCGCGACGTAGCCCGGTCGCGCCTTTCGCGGCCTCATCCGCAACGTCGCGCCGCGTCTTGGCAGCTCCTGCTGTTGCAGGATTGGGGGAACTTCAAAACTGCTTTGCTCGAGCTTATCGTGCGCGCGCACGGCTCGGACCATCTCCGCATCGGAAACCGGAGTCTCAAGTTCTCCTTGCGGCGCAACCCGGGGTTCTGCCGCCCAGAAGCTTGGTCCAACGGCAGCCTCCGGCTCCGAACTTTGGGCGGTGTAGTCTTGTTCAAATCCCTCGAGCACGTCTGTGTCGAAGGCTGTCGGTTCGCCACTCTGTGGCACAAACTGTTGCTCAGGTTCGCGGTGAAATACGGATTGCTTGGGCGGAGGCTGTGGGCGAAAATCGGGCTCGGGCTGCCATATCGATTCCAAATGCGAATCCAGTTCATCCAGTTTGAATTCGGAAGGTTCCTGGAGCGGTTCAGCCGTCGCTTTGGGAAATGCCGTCGGAGGTACTCTTGGAGTAAAGGGTTCTGATGCTGGTTGGCCCGTTCGGCGGCTCCATTCCGAGTCCCATTCCCTTTTCAGCTCTTCCGTCAACCCAGCTGTGTGCCCGGCTACCAATGCCTCTTGAGGAGGAGCGGAAGCCTGTGCCGCAGAAGAGGACAACCAGTACCGGATTTGATCCCGGCTCCTCTGTGGCAGATTGAGGAATTGCACTCCTGCGGTTCGCTGAAAGTCGTGAGTCCAAACGACGCGGCCCGCCGCTTGAAACGAGTCGCCGAAGACGTTGGCTTCGTGCGGGATAGACATGCAGCCCATAGCCTCGAAGGTGAACTCAACAGGCTCCTTGAGCGATGGGGGCTGCTCGAACTGAAAGCACATGCCCTTTTCGCTCAGGTCAATGAGCTTGCCCCAACTGTTCTGGCCAAAGAACACCAGCACGATCCAACTGAGCGCTTCTCTGGAGCAGGAACGCCGCTCGTTGGTATTCCAATCGTGTTTGTGAGCTGCCGCTGAGGTGAACATGGTAGTGTTTCTCCGTATTAATCGATCGGTTCTCCCAGGGCGGGCTTCTGGAAAGTCGTTTCGGTTTGCAATCTGCTCTTAGGGCTTTGCTGCGTCCTACAGCTGCGATTCATCCTCCCGTTTGCGTCTTATCCTGCAACTCTGGCCAAGCCGCGGGAAGATCAATCTGACTGTGGCTGGCCTCATCAAAGAGGACGAAACCCCGGATGTCCCCAAGTCTTTGCTTCACGAATTCTTTCAACTTTTCTTCGTAATGCGAATCGTCGCGCGGCCAAGCGAAGGCTTTTGAAATCTCAATCGCCAGCCGGGCACGCTGCCTGACCGGGAGGAAGACCGGATAGCTCAGGTGGATGGACTCTTCCTGACTCAGGCTGCCGTCCCCTTTGAGCCGGCTCATGATCACAACCCCGGCGCCGTCGGTCAGGCGGTAATCCAGATCGGTTTGATTGCTCAGGTCGTAAGAGAGGATCAGGGCGCAGTGGGCTTTGTCAACCTCGCGGAGCTGAGCCGCGACATACTTGGCCTTGATTCCCTCGCGGTTCCATCCGCTCTGCGTACGCGCCTCTACGGGAGTGTTTTTGAACAATGGTCTGGCCAGCGTCAAAATAGCAAGCAAAAGCACGACACCTGCGGAGCTTGCGATGATGAGCAACTGTTTCCTGGACACTGGTATCTCCGTGTCGCTTACGAAAACTGAGCCTGCGATAGGCTCTTGGTTTCTGTTTGTTTGCCCGGAGGGCAGTCCCTCAACAACGGCCACATCCGGCGGGATGGAAAAGCCTTAACTTCGGGGTAGGCTGGTTCCCTGCGAGTTAAGGTGGGCTGGAGGTTCGTCGAGGAGTCTATGCCGGGCGCATTTGGTTGTCAACCTACCAAATGTCCGACATTTGCCCTTTTGGGCAAGGGGATAGCGGGGGGCCGCTCGTTGTCCGGGGTCAACACAAAGATGCGGCGGAGGAAAAAACGAAGAGCGGTTACACGAACCACCCAAGTCCCCATTGCATTGTAAGGTCTGCCGTGGTTGGAGCTACTTCTTTTCTTCCGAAGGCTGTGCCGGGGCAGCGGGCGGTGCCTGGGCCGGTGGCGCCGGCGGGTTGTGTGAAGCGCCGGACATGCCTTCCTTGAAACTGCGGATGCCTTCACCGAAGCCCTTCATGATTTCCGGAATGCGCTTTCCGCCGAAGAAAATCAGGATAATCGCAAGAACGACCATCCAATGAAAAATGCTGAACTCACCCATTGCACTGCCTCCACGCGCCTTCCACCGGCGCGCCTACTCAAACCCTAGCGCAGTCTTTCTTATGCGGCAAGACTGTCCTGTAGGTAGCACCTATAGGATAACACGGTCGTCCCCGGCGCGGCGCGTCACCCGCTCGCGGTCCAGGTATTCCAGCAAGGGGATGGCGTACTTCCGGGTGATCCCGGTCAGTTCCTTGAAAGTGGGCACCGAAATCCGGTCACCTTTGGATTTCTTGTAGCCGACCAGGCGCGCTTTGAGTTGCGCCAGAGCTTCGCGGTGAAAAATCAGCTCGGGCGACACGCGAACGAGATTCTTGTCGCGAAGCAGGATTTGCAGCAGGCGCTCCGCGCGTTTTGCTTCGATTGCAAGCTTGGCGAGCACTTCTTTCACCGAAGGCACTTGCAGGCCGGCCCCGGCAAAGGCCGCTTCAATTTGATCTTTGGCCTTGGCTTCTTCGGGCTGAAGCATGATTTCCGAGCCGGCTTTCTTGACCAATTCACCCGCGGCATCAAGCTTCTTTTGCGCTACTAATTCTTCCAGGGCGGTGCGGAAAGTTTCCGCGCGCACACGTTTGCCGAGGCTGGCGCGCAAGTCTTCGCGCCCAATTCCTGGCAGCAGCGGATTTTCTTTACGAAATTTGTCGACCTTTTCCAACATTTTCTTGCGAACTTCCTCGAAGATCTTTTTTGAAACAAGCACAAGCGGTTCCGCAGAAACGGTTTTCACACAGCTCGCTTCGGAAAGCTTCTTGGCTGCCGCGCGGATTTCGTGATCCATCGAAGCGGTGCGCGCGACGATTTCTTCTTGGCCAAGCCCAAGAATGGCGCGCTCGGTCATCACGGCGAGAATCTCCTCGCGATTCCCTCGCTCCAGCGTTTCGAGATATGTGATTCGTCCTGTGTCGTGCAGCATGGGGCGCCGCGCCAGCGGATCGAGAACCGTGCCTCCGCCAATCGTCACCACCGGCGAAAATTGCCGAACGATGAAACGGTCCCCGGGCAGAACGAGGATTTCGTCTTGCAATTTAAGGTTGGCGAAGGCGCTGCCGCCCGGCGGCAATTCTTTTTGCCCATGAAAAAAAACCTCCGCAATCGTCTCGGCGGTACCCGCGTGAAAATGGACACGCGCGCCCTGCTTCATTTTTCGCGCTGACGCCAACAGCTCCAGCCGCACATCCACCCTCCGCGTTTTGCGGAATTTCTCCGGAGTTGCCAGCACCATGCCGCGCTTCACCGTCGTGTGCTCGATGCCCGCCAAATTCACGGCGGTGCGCTGCCCGGGTGAGGCGCGCTCCACGGCCTTTCCGCCGGAGTGCACGCCGCGCACACGCAGGCGCTCACCCGCGGGAAACAATTCCACTTCATCGCCCGGGCCGACGGTTCCGGAAATCAGGGTGCCCGTCACGACCGACCCAAATCCTTTCATTGCGAATGCCCGGTCAATCGGCAAACGAAAATAGCGCGACGCATCTTTCACCGTCGCGTTTCCCGCCGCTGCGTGAAGCGCCGCCTTCAGCTCTTCCAACCCCGCGCGCGTCTTGGAACTCACAGGAATGATTGGCGCATTCTCCAAAAACGATCCGCGCAAATATTCTTCCGCTTCGAGGCGCGCGAGCGCGAGTGTGTCGGTATCAACGAGATCGCTTTTGGTCAGTGCCACCACGCCGCGTTGCACACCGAGCAAACGGCAAATCTCGAAGTGCTCTCGCGTTTGCGGCTTGATGGATTCGTCGGCCGCAATCACGAGAAGCAAAACGTCGATTCCCGCAGCGCCCGCGAGCATGTTGCTGACAAAGCGCTCGTGCCCCGGCACATCCACAAAGCCGAAGCGCACACCGTGTTCTTCGAGGAACGCGAAGCCGAGATCAATCGTGATGCCGCGGCGCCTCTCTTCTTCGAGCCGGTCGGGGTGAGTGCCGGTCAGCGCTTCGACTAGCGCGGACTTGCCGTGGTCAATGTGTCCCGCCGTACCGATGATGACGCTCTTCATTATTGCCGACGCTGCGGCTGATGCCATGGTAGTAGGCCAGAATTCCTGCCGCTCGGATGCTACTGGAGGAAAGATTCCGCGGTCAAACGGAGCAGTTATTTTGCGGCCGCGATCTCGTCGACAATGGATTGCGCGGCGGCACGCGGGTCGGCGGCGGCAAGAATTGGCCGGCCCACGACGAGAAAATCGGCTCCCGCGCGGATTGCCTGACTGGGCGAAGCTTTGCGCGATTGATCGTCGGCGGCAGGCTGCACGTCGGAATCTTTTGGTCGCACGCCCGGAGTGACAATCAGGAAACCATCACCGCACGCTTTGCGAATCGCCTTCGCTTCTTGAACAGAGGCGACCACGCCGTCGACCCCAGATTCCTTTGCCAGCAAGGCGAGCTTGACCACTCGCGACTTGGGCGTGCCGCCTACGCCAACTTCCTTCATGGCTTTGTGGTCCATGCTGGTGAGAATCGTAACCGCCAGCAAGCGCGGCCGATCCGCTCCCATGGGTACGCCGGCGCTGATGGCCTGCGACGCCGCCTCCATCATGGCCTTGCCTCCAAGCGCGTGCACGTTCACAAGCTGCACGCCGGACATAGCTGCTGCCGAAAGCACCGCTCCGGCGACCGTGTTCGGAATGTCGTGGTATTTCAGGTCGAGGAAAACGCCAGCGCCCAGCGCGGCGATTTGTTTCACGGCCGCGGGGCCGGCAGCCGTGAAAAGCTGGTTGCCGATCTTGAACATACCCACAAGATCGGCAATCTGCGAGGCAAACTTCACCGCGGAGGATAAGGAATCAAAGTCGAGCGCGACAATCAGGCTGCTGCGGGGATGGGCATCAAAGGTGGTCTGGGTCATGAGAGACCCCGACCTCCTTCGGGGTCAACGCTTCTCGGGCAACTGCATCAACTCGAGCCGGACCTGGCTCACGCCCCGGTGAATCAAATCAAGGTTGCGGGCCACTCGATAGGATACATCAATTTCGCGCCCTTCTTGGTAGGGTCCGCGGTCGTTGATGCGTACAAGTACAAACTTGCCGTTGCGTGGATTGACGACGCGAACCAGGGAGCCAAAGGGGAGGTTCGGATGGGCCGCCGTCAAGGCTTCGGTCGAGAAAATCTCGCCATTGGCGGTTTTGCGGCCATTGAACCCGGGACCATACCAGCTGGCGTTACCGGCCCAGGTCTTAATCGGCTTCATCGGTTGATTCAGATGCGCTACGAGGGGGGCTTCCATCGCTGGAGCGATCAGGAACATAAGGAGCACCCACCGGAATGCGGCCCAGATCATGAAAAGTCGATGTCTCATAGTGTGTGTTTTTTACTACTGAACTCCCAAAAAGTGTAGCAGAAAGGGGTCATTATGTCAACTGTTTTCTGCTTTGAATCTTTCCTTTATCTCATTCAAAGTAAACAGCTTAGCTCGTTCTAGGACGTTCGTAAGGGCGTCTGCAAGCCGCTCACTGGCCCTCGGATCAGTGAAACTGGCCGTGCCGACCTGTACTGCCGACGCGCCTACTGAGAGGTATTCAAGCACGTCATCTACCGTCTCGATGCCTCCGAGACCTATAATTGGTGACCGAATCGCCTTCCGCGTTTCCCAGACCAGCCTCAAGGTAATGGGTTTAATGGCGGGGCCCGAAAGACCCCCGGTGGTGCAGCCCAGGCGTGACTTCCCCGTCCGGTAATCCAGTGCCATTGCTGGGTAGGTATTTGCCACCGTGAAGGCATCGGCCCCTGCCTCCTCGGCTGCCCGGGCAATAAGTCCAATGTCCGTAACGAGGGGGGAGAGCTTGACCCACAGCGGGCGATTAGAGGCTGCCTTCCGGGCCGCTCCTACGACTTCGGATGCCAAGCTCGGGTCGCTGCCGAACTGCATACCCCCTCTTTTCACGTTCGGACAGGAGATATTTAACTCATATCCGGCCAGGCCTTCAGCATTTTCGAGGACCCGAAGCACCTCGACGTAGTCTTCTAGGGTGTAACCGAAGACGTTGGCGATGACGGCCGTATCGAATTTTCGCAGTACTGGGAGTTTTTCGGCCACGAAAGCCCGGACGCCGACATTTTGCAGGCCGACGGCATTCAACATTCCGGACGCGGTCGGGTAAAGCCGGGGAGGGGGCGCGCCTTCGATTGGTTCCCGGGAAAGACCCTTGGTTACGAAGCCGCCGAGGCGGTTCAGGTTGACGAGGTGGGCGAATTCGAGGCCGTAACCGAAGGTGCCGCTAGCAGCGAGAATAGGATTCCGCAGGCGCAACGCGCCAATTTGCACGCTCAGATCAACCGCGCGGGCGGGAGTCACTTCAGGGAGAAGAATAGCACGGACTCCAAGCTTAGGTCACCTGACTGGTGGCTGGCGACTACTGACTCGTCGTGGAAGAAGCCGATGCTCGCTTAATTTTGGTGATTCCGGGCTGTTTCAAAGCTTCGGAGAGGATGTGGCCGTCGCGGGGAGCAAGGGTGATGCCGCAAAGGGCCGCAAGCGTCGGAGCGATGTCCGCGGGAGTGATGGGCTGAAAATACTCGCCAGGTTGGATGCCAAATCCCATCAGCAGAACGGGGACGTGTTGATCGTAGTTGTAGGGGACACCGTGACCAGTACCGTAAGAGCGCTTTTGACCCGCGGGCGTGCTATCCATCAGCCAGTAGGGCTTCGGCACGATGAACAGGTCGCCGCTGCGTCCTGGGAAATAGCTGAGGGCGAAGGCGCGGACCAGGGGGCTTTGCGTTGCGGGACGATCCTTTAATTCGTCAGCGCGATAAACGGCGGCCACTCCGGGTTGCGACAAAGCAGTCTCGAGGACCGCCTGCATCGCCGCATGGTCATGGAGCAGCTTGTCGTAAACGCCTGCAGCGAAGTAGATGTCGCTGCTGTTGACGAACGCGACGGAAGGTTTCGGGTAGTTGAGAGGCGCGAGAACCTTTTCGATTTTGTCCTTCAGTTCGGGGAAATGCAGCAGGCCCGAGTCGAAGCCGGCTTGTTGCAGGTCTTCGGGAGTCGGAACCACGCCGTGATCGGCGCTGAGGACGACGACATAGTTTCCGCGTCCGACAGCTTTATCCAAATGCGCAAGAAGATTCCCGACGTCCTTGTCGAGACGAATGAGAATGTCCTGAATCTCGTGGCTGCGCGGGCCGAAAGCGTGGCCGACATAATCCACCGTGGAATAACCCACGGCTAGAAAATCGGTCCCAGTGCCATTACCAAGATGCAACGCGTCTACGGCTTTTTCGGCGAGTTCCGTGAGAGCCGTATCCGCATAAGGGCTGGAGGCCCACTGGCTGTAAAACGCAGGGTCCGGTCCGCCTGTGCCTGTTTTTCCACGCAGCGGATGGGGAAAGGTGAGGTCCCAGCCGTCGGGAGGAACGGCGCCGAGAGCTTTCTCGCCGTACCAATAGGATTTCTCCGGAAGCGAAAGGGCCCAGGTCTTGCCGAAATCGGCTTTGGGCGGATGGGCCTTGGCTTGTTCTTCAATGAAGGGTTGCACAGGGTAGGGGCCCGAGGTAACCCAACCGCCGCTGTCGAACCAAGTGGCGGCATCGGCTTTATGGCCGGCCATGGTGAGCGAGGCGCGGGCTTTTAGTGAGAAGGTGACGATGCGGGTCGCGCCGCCGGTTTGAAACTTCAGTTCTTCGGCAAACGAGGGCACGGCCATGCGCGCGGCGGAATCACCCCCCGTCGTGGTTGCGCTCGGCGTTGTGCCGGCATAGCCGATGTCTTTCACATTGGGGTCAAAGGTGCAAGTCACAAGCTTTTGCGTTGCGCGGTCCCACCAGCCGTTGGCCACCATGCCGTGCGTGGCCGGGAAAGCACCGCTAGAAATCGTGGAGTGGCCGACACAGGTTTCCGTGGCGGCGTAAGGATAAGCGGCGTCGCGGAACCACGCGCCTTCTTCGACGAGGCGTTTGAGGCCACTGGTCCACTGGAAGCGGAACTTGTCCACGTAGTCGGCGCGCATTTGATCGACGACGAGGAGAACAACGAGTTTGGGCTTGTTGCCGGGTTTGGAGGATTTCGCGCCAGTGGTTTGTCCCCCTGCATGAAACGAGAGTAAGAAAAGCGGCAGCAAGGCTGCAAAACTCCGAAGAGTCACTCGCTTCGATAACCTTTTGCTGTATGACATAGGCAGTCGGCCACCCCGAATTGAAGTGCGAAGTTTATCATGCGAGGCCCAGAACGCGTTTGAGCAGCTCATTGACCATTCCGCAGGCACCAATGATACGATTACGCGACCCATGCGCATCGTCGAAAAAACACAATTGATGTCCGGGGAGGAAATCGACCGCACATTGCAGCGGCTGGCGCACGAAATTGTGGAAAAGAGCGGCGGAACCAAACACCTGGCGTTGATTGGAATCGTGCGGCGCGGAGTTCCACTGGCGCAGCGGATTGCGCAAGCCATGCGCGGGATTGACGGCGTGAACGTGCCGGTGGGCGTTCTGGACATCACGTTGTACCGCGACGACCTTTCGAAAGTTGCCCCGCAAGCGGTGCTCCGGTCGTCGGACATTCCGTTTGGCGTGGACAATATGGACCTGGTGCTGGTGGACGACGTCCTTTATACAGGACGGACGATTCGCGCGGCGATGAACGGGATTTTCGACTTGGGTCGGCCGAAGCGCGTACGACTGTGCGTGCTGATTGACCGCGGGCATCGGGAAATGCCCATCGAGGCGCAATACACCGGCCGGCAGGTGCAGACCAGCGACACGGAGATTATCGAAGTTCGTTTGCGAGAAATTGACAAGGAAGAACGCGTGGTACTGGTCGACCGCGTGGCATGATGCGAGCGGGATAATTTGAGTTTCCGGAATCGCACTGACTATCTTATGATTTGAGTGAGGACTTTGACTTACCGCTTCCGCGATCTGCTCGCTCTCGAACCGCTCACGGCGGACGAACTTCAATTTCTTCTCGACCAGAGCAAACCCTTCCAGGAAATCCAGAAACACCCGCTGAAAAAACTGGCGACGCTGCGGGGCAAGACCGTGGCGCTGGCGTTCTTCGAAAATTCGACGCGGACGCGCATCAGCTTTGGCACGGCGGCATCGCGCCTCGGCGCGGACTCGATGAACTTGCAAGCGGAGGCGTCCAGCATCAAGAAGGGGGAAACGCTGTTGGACACGGCGTTCAACCTGAACGCGATGAAGCCGGACTGCCTGGTAATGCGACACTCGGCTTCGGGCGCGGCGGATTACGTCGCGCGGCACCTCGACATTCCCGTGGTGAACGCCGGCGACGGCACGCACGAGCATCCGTCACAAGGATTGCTGGATGCGCTGACGATTCGGGACCGGCTGGGAACGATCGAAAACCTGAACGTGACGATTCTCGGGGACATTCTGCACAGCCGGGTGGCGCGCTCGAACATCCACCTGTTAGCAAAATTCGGCTGCCGGTTCACGTTGTGTGGGCCATCGATCTGGGTTCCGCGCGAACTGGAAAAGATTGCACCGGGTGTGCCCATCCGGTGCGTTTA
>CAZGFL010000046.1:0-24654 GCA_964524985.1 uncultured Acidobacteriaceae bacterium | reverse complement strand
GATTGAATCGCTGTCGGTATCGAGGGTTCGAAGGTATGCGGCGCTGGGTTGGCCTTGGGGTGATCGCAGACAACATCATCCAGATCGGTCGCTGCCTGGCACTGCAACGGGCCTGAGGTCCCAACTGCCTTGACTCGGGACGTAAAACGGGTCGAGCCCAGAAATCAAAACGTCCAAACAGAATCACACGGTCTCTAGAAACGAATAGCTCATTCAAAGCGAGCTATTTTGCGACGGAAAGTAGCTAGTCTCGATACTCTCGCAATCAAAAGGGAAATCGACAAAATCGGTAAACAATGACGATTTCCTCCTCGAAGTGGGTGATCTCACAGCTTAAACCGGAGTTCAAGGTTGTGAAGGCAGATGAAGCCTAACTCACTCTTTCCAAACATGCGGACGATGATGCCCACGTAGTTGAATGCCAATTCACGCCGACGATAGAGAAGTTGCATGTCCGTGTGGCGTTCAGTGCCCACCCCGACTAGGAATTGCATCCCCGTTTTGCTCAACCATTGACCAGCGCGAGGGGCAGTCAGTTGCCGGAGGCCGCAGTCTCGGTGGGGGCGTAGTAGCCGTTGCGCGTGCGCGCCACGAGCCTGCCGCGGCCGCGCGGCGGAATCACTTCCACGCTGACCGTGCGGAAGGTGCCGTCGCGCCGCGAATTCGTCGGATAGTACGCCAACGTGTACTGGTTGCGGATGTCGTGCGCCACTTGCTCGCAGATGTTGTGCACGTCCTCGACATTCTCCGGGAAGTACGCCACGCCACCGGAAGCTTTGGCGATGTCTTCGAGCGCGCGCTTCGCTTTCTTGGCGCTCTTCTTGCTCTCCTGGCTGAGCAGTCCAATCGTATAAATCACCGTATCGGTCTTCTGAATTTCGCGAATCGTCTTTTCGAGCGAGTTGTGGCTGGTGTTGTCCTCGCCATCCGTCACGATCAACAGGACGTGTTTGTCCTTGGACGCCTTCTTCAAGTGGTCGAGCGAACCGATGATCGCGTCGTACAACGCCGTGCTGCCGCGCGCGTCGATGCGTTCCAGCGCTTCCTTCAGCTCCGGCACGCTGCTGGTGAAGTCCTTGTCGAGATCGAGATAGAAGTCGTCGTTGAAATTGACGACGAAGGCTTCGTCCTGCGGATTGCTGGCCTGCACCAGCGTGATGGCAGCTTCGTTGACGCGCGGGCGCTTGTCGCGCATGCTCCCGCTGTTGTCGATAACCAGCCCCATGCTGACGGGCACATCTTCGCGCCGGAAGACCGAAAGCTTCTGCTCGACTTTGTCCTCGAAAACCCGGAAATTCTCGGATTTCAATCCGTCGGCGAAGCGCTGCCGGTCATCCAAGACCGTCGTATGCAGCACGACCAGGTTGACTTCATGAATAATGCTCGCGCCCTGCTTGCCGCCATTGTTCGCTTGGCCGGGAGGCGGTGGCGGAGGCGGACTGCCGACCGGAATTTGTGCCAGCGCCGGAGAAACCAGGAAGGCAAACGCACAAACGGCGAGCGCAAGGTACCGCGCGGCGCGTGGAAGGCGCATCGAAAAATCAGTGGCTGGGCGCGTAATATCCCATCTTGCAGTAAACGCTGAGCGGCGGCAGGCCTCGCGGCGCACGCAACTTGATCTTGACCTTGCGCCACCGCGCGTCGTGAGCCTTGTTGCTTGGTCGATAGCCGAGGACATATTGGTTTCGCAGCTCCATGCCGATTTTCGAAGCGATATCGGGGAGATCTTCCAGCTTCTCCACCGCGAACACGCGCCCCCCGGTCATTTCCGTGATCTCGCTCAGGAGCGAGGGGCCGTTCAGTTCTTCCGGGGTCCGGTTGCGAAATCCCAGCGGATCGAAGATGCCGATTGCATAGAGCTGGGTGTCCGCTTCTTTCACTAACCGCTTGATATCGTTTTCGTTGTACCGGCTATGATTATCCCCTCCATCCGATAGGATGAGCAAGGCGCGTTTGGCGTTGTGTGCACCCCTCATCTGGCTCAGGCCGAGGTAGATGGCATCGAGCAGCGCGGTGCGTCCCTTGGGAACCGTCAGCATCATGCGGCTCTGCAGATCTTCGACGCTATTGGTGAACGAACTGGTCAGCTCGGCACGCTCGTTGAAACTCACCAGAAAGAATTCGTCCTGCGGATTCGCAGTCTTGAAGAATTGCAACGCGGCTTCGCGCGCTTTTCCGACTTTGTTGGACATGCTGCCGCTGTAATCGAAAATCACGCCGATGGAAATGGGCACATCTTCGGAGGAAAACGTGACGACTTCCTGCTCGACGTTGTCTTCAAAAACGCGAAAGTTGTCCGGTTCGAGTCCGGTTACCAGGCGATTGTAAGGATCCGTGACCGTAACGTTGAGGAGCGCCAGGTCCACATCGATCTTGATGTTGTCGCCAGGCTTGAATTTGCGCGTCAGGGAATCTCTTCGGACGTCGTCCATCTTGACGTCCACCTTGCTGGCTTCGACCTTTTTCGTGTCGTCTTTGGATTTGTCGTCGGCGGGAGCTTGCGCCGCTACGTTATAAACGCCATGCGCGCAAACCAAACAGAACAACAGCAACCCCAGGAAGGAAGGAAAGAAAACGCGAACCTTCTCCGTCCGTGGCTTCGAGGAAGCCACCTGCAAGTCGCGTGTCACGGCACCCCCTACGTCCCGGTCCGACTGGGACGGCCGCGCGGGTCGGTCTCAGCCGGATTCTACCACTCGGCAAAACGAATACAAGGACAATCGCTCAATCAGTCACATCAAGAAGTTCAATGGTCACGCGGCCAGGATGCTGCGACTTACGGCCAACGGTGGTGTGGTAGCATGCCGCACGGGCAAAGACCATTGGTACCGGGTGAGTACTCGCGGCAAGACTAGGCAAGACTAACGCACGGCGAGAAACCAGACGCATTCCGAAAGAGGAGCGAGCGAAGGCATGGCTTCGGCGAAAGTGGTGGTGGTGATTCCCGCGCGCTACGGGTCCACGCGTTTGCCGGGGAAACCACTCGTGTCGCTGGCAGGAAAGCCTATGATTCAGCGCGTGTACGAACGCGCCAAACTTGCGGAGCGCGTGGATCGCGTGATCGTCGCGACCGATGATGAGCGCATCGTGAAAGCTGTGGAGGGATTTGGCGGCGAAGCGCGCATGACACGCAGCGATCACCGCACAGGCACGGAGCGCGTAGCGGAGGTGGCCGCGCATGAGGAAGGCGACGTATTCGTAAACGTGCAGGGCGACGAGCCGCTGCTGGACCCCGCGGCAGTCAATACCGCCGTCAGTTCCCTGCTGGAAGAACCTGCCGCGGCGATCAGCACCGTGGCGACGCTGATCAAGACGCCTGCTGACATCATGGATCCCAACGTGGTGAAGACGGTTCTGGACTTCGACGGGAACGCGCTGTACTTCTCGCGCGCGCCGATTCCGTGGGTGCGCGATACGGCGAGCAAGATTCATGCAAGGCACCTGAAGCATCTGGGCTTGTACGTGTTTGAGCGCGAAGCCCTGCTGGAGTATCCGACGCTGCCGCAGGGTGAACTAGAGCGCATCGAGCAACTGGAGCAGCTCCGCTGGCTGGAGAATGGATGGAAGATTCGTGTGGCGGAAGTGGAGCACGACGCGGTAAGCGTGGACGTGCCGGAAGATGTAGCGCGCGTGGAGAAGCTGCTCGCGGAGCAGGGCTGAATTCAAAAATTCCCGAAATGGAACTGAGCTGGTGTGGTCCCCCCCTTTTTTTCATAAGTGTTGATAGTGTTGATTCTAAAGAGCTTAAAAGCACCATAAGTCTTTTAGAATCAACACTCAACACTTATAGAAGCGTTGATTTTAAAGGGGTTAAGTTCACTGTGGGGTTGGACAAATTTGCCGAAGCCCCTGGCGGCTCATCGTCTCGCAAGGCAGGGCCGCTTGAACAACCTATCGAACGACGCCGTGGATGGGTTGCGACCCGAAGTGCTTGGTCGCGCCGCCCTGAAAAGTCAGAGTAATATTCGAGAAATCGACGAGCGTCCCTCCGGTGACATCGATAACCAGGGTAGATCCCTGGATGGCCGCTGGGGCCGGTCCACCATCTTTGGTGATGGTCACAGAGCCAGTAACTTCAAATCCGCCGGTAATCGAAGTGACGGTGCCATCCTCAACGGAAAGATGATGGGTGTGCTGCATCCGCGTGCTTGGATTGTTGGGATCGGATGGGTTCGACAGCTCCATTGTGACTTCGGCGGAGAAATCGGCTTTGCCGTCCTCGTCCAGTCTCAGATTCCAGGGGCCGCGAACTTCCCACGGACTTGCAGATCCGACTGCCGCCGCAGGGGTGTAATCATTGATGACGCCGCTGAAATGTGTGGGGGTCCGGGGCTCCGCGAGAAGACCGATAGATCCCGCCACTAACAAGAGTGCAACGACTGGAACCGCCCGTGACAACACGCTGCTGTTCATGGACAACCTCCTAATTTGGACTTGCGCGCCTGTGCGATTGCAGCGCGTGGGGTAACCATCGAATAGTCTTCCCGGATCGTCAAACAGCAATGCGCGGAATGGGAGATTTGCTGTCTAATGCCGTCCTTTGCCGTCGGCACGCCGCAGGTTACAATGGCCGCTACTTAGCTCATTGCAGCGAGCGACCCAGGAGAAAGCGGATGGGCATCCCTATGGAAGGCACACCCCTGTCCGACAAACCGCCTGAAGTCCGCCTGGAATCCTGGAAAGAGATCGCAACCTACCTTGACCGGGATGTGACCACCGTCCAGCGCTGGGAGAAACGGGAGGGGATGCCCGTACACCGGCATGTGCACGACAAGCGCGGTTCCGTCTATGCCTTGGCAGAAGAGCTCGATGCCTGGCGGAAAAGCCGCCGACTGCCCTTGACGGAGGATGAGGAAAAATCCGGAGTTGAAACCCGAGCCGACTCGGAAACAGCCCAGGCGGCAGGAGCTACCCCTCGAACGCGCCTGTGGCTTGCATTGGCGGCCTTTGTGGCAATCAGCCTGGTGGCGCTTGGCTACTTCCTGTACCGAGGCCGCACACGAGATGTGGCCGGTGCCAAAATCAAATCGCTGGCCGTACTGCCCCTGCAAAACCTGTCGGGGGACCCAGGCCAGGAATACCTCGCGGACGGGATCACGGAAGCGCTCATCGGGCGCCTCTCCGACATTCGAGATCTCCGTGTGATTTCTCACACGTCGGTGATGCGGTTCAAGAATCCACAGCTCTCGGTTCCGGAGATCGCCAAACAGCTTGGCGTGGATGCCATTGTCGAAGGATCGGTGATGCGCGAGGGCGATCGTATTCGCGTCACGGCGCAGTTGATTCGTGGACCGACGGACCGGCATTTCTGGTCCGAGACGTACGACCGGGAAATGAAAGACGCCCTGAGTTTGCAAAGCGAGTTGGCACAGGCCATCGCGGCAAGGGTGAAAGTCACCGTCACTGGAGAGGAGCAGCGACGACTCACGGCGACGCGCACGGTCGCACCGGAAGTCTACGAAAGCTACTTGAAGGGCAGGTTTGCTCTCAACAAAGGGACCAGTAAAGCTGGAGTCCAAGAGGGCCTGGATTATTTCGATGAAGCCATCAAGAAGGACCCGACGTTTGCTCCCGCCTATGTCGGATTGGCCGAAGGATTCACGGCGCAAGGAACGGTTCTTTTCGGGGCGTCTCCTACAGAGACGCGGCCCAAAGTCATCAACGCCGCCCGAAGGGCTCTAGAACTCGATCCGGATAACGCCGAGGCACACGTGCAGCTGGCGAATACGCTGCAGCAAGAGTGGCATTGGGCCGAGGCCGAGGCGGAATACAGGCGGGCCCTCGAATTGAGCCCTAATGACGCGGACGCGCACGCTAGATTTGCCCTATGGCTGATGTGCCAGGGACGCGGCGACGAGGCTGTGACCTGGGTGCAGCGTGGCCGCGAACTCGACCCGATTGCCGTTTCGGGTGGCAGCGTCGCTTGGATTCTGTTCCAATCCCGTCGTTACGAGGAAGCCATCCGGGAATTGCGCAGTGTTCTGGCAGTCCATCCTGATGAAGCTTTCGCCTTGTTGTACCTGGGTTTCGCGCTGGTCGCCAACAACGAGCCTGACGAAGCCATTCCGGTGCTGGAGAAGGCTGCTTCTGTTTCCAACGATGGTCCGGCCGCCACCGGCGTGTTGGTCCGAGCGTATGCACACGCCGGGCGGCGCCGCGATGCGCTCCGCCTACTCGAAGATCTGAAAACACGCAGAAAAACGGGCTACGTTCCAGCTGCAGCCTTTGTAAACGCCTATTTGGGACTTGATGACAAAGAGCAAGCCTTCGTGTGGATCGAGCAGGCACGCAAGGAACAGTCCAACATGCTGCAATACGTCAAGACGCATCCCTACTTCGACCCGCTCCGCAACGATCCGCGTTTTACGGAGCTCGTCCGGCGCATCGGGCTCAACTAGTTTCGATTGTCTTGAGCCGATCCGAAGCGGCATAAAGCCGCAGCTACGTGGGCTCGTTTTCCACGCGGCCTATTGTTGGGCTTCAAGAACGCCCGCGACGATGCGCGGGCGGGGCAAGCCCCGCCCCTGCCAATGCTGAACCCGGCGGGACTCCGCCGGGCCGTCATGCTTATCAGTGTCTCGTCAAGATTAGGGCTGTAAAACGACCGTTCCAGCGGTAACTCTATTTGCGCCAGTGCCTATCAAGAACATTTGCTGGGGGCTGGCAAAATAGCCGATGAAGTTGATTTGTGGCGAGGGCGACGTTCCGTTTATCACCAGTTGATAGCCGTTGCGCTGTGTGCCATCGCCATTGACCTGCAGAGTTCCGGTAATCGCCACATTTAGGAATGCGGGAACCTTGTTGGAGGTACTTCCCGGTTCAACAAAATCGGATGCACCCGTAATGTTCTTCGATGTGGCAGTGGAAAGCGCATACTGGCCAACGAAATCTTCCTCGAACCCTACGTTGCCGCCGCTAGGTAGTACTTGCCCGCTCAAATTAAAAATGTAGTTGCCGGCGAGAGAGGACTGCGTGAAAGTCCCGGTTTGCGAGGCCATGGAGCCATCGGCGATCACGTTTGCACTGATGTCCTGAATCACGAAAGAACTCGGCGAAATCATGTAAAAGACATCGCTGATCGCCGCGTTCTGGCCTTGGATCATGAGGTTTAAGGTCCCGCGGCCAAGCGCGAAGTTGGTACCCGTGCCGATGACGTAAGTGCCGGTGGCTGACGGAGAGCAACCGCTGCCGGAAGCCGGGTCCACGCAAAGAGGAACCCCGTCGTTGTTCTGGTCAAACCGAATCGAGGCTGATGTCAGGTTTCCACTCCCATCCGGTGTAAAGCGTCCGGCTCGGGTGAGTGGGTTTCCGGCCTGCAATGAACTTCCCCCCACAAGGTACACAAAGCTTGTGGTGAAAGCGGAATTCTGCGTGGGAATTGCTCCGGTCTGCTCGAACAAGTCGCCGGAAGTGAGGCTCGAGCCATCGATCTGGAGAACCTTTGCATGAGTCTGGTCCACGGGGTAGTAGGCAAGACTCAGGCCGCCGAAGGTGATGGTACCGCGGCCAAAAGTCGCATTGTTGACAGGGTCCGCCATGTAACTGCCGCCACCGCTGATAGCCAGGGGGCCTGAGGGGTCAGTGGCAACGCTGCCGTCATTTCGGTCGACCGTCCCGCTCCCAACGACGCCGCCTGCGTTAATGGCTATCTCTCCGACATAGGAGGTCGCGGCGCCGGCGCTGTCCAAGCCGCTGAAGTCAAAGACGTAGTTACTGGCGGCGAAAGGTGTCGTAAAAATTGCAGTATTCTGTTGGGAGAACGAGCCACTCGATGTGGCGGTCAGGTCAGTCTGAATCATCAAACCCTGGCCAGCGGGCGCAGGTGCGCTAAGGGAGATACTCAGGGAAAGGGCACCTCCGAGCGACGTCAGTGTAATTGTGCCTTTTCCGTTCGCTTGAATGCTGTAGGAGCTTGGCTGCGCAAACGCAACGGTACTAATTGTGCCTGCATCGTCCAAGTCTTCGAGGGCGTTGGTGATGCCGCCATTGCCGTCGGCAACAAAGCTTCCGACCCGAGCTATGAAATTACCGTTGATGTCCTCGCCCACCATCGAGAATGCGTAATTGCCTTTTAGGCTGGCGTTGGTGAAGGTGCCCATGGGAGGAGGGGGTTGGACGCCGCCACCTCCGCTGCTGCAAGCGGCCGCGAAGGAAGCTAAGGCTAGAGAAAGCAAAGGCGAGAGGCGTCTCACAGTACACCTCCCTGCTGGTTCGAGGCTTTTGTAGCTATTGGCCGCAACGGAAAGCCGCGGACACTGCGAACGGCGATGGCCTGGGTACCTTTCTGAACGATGCGGGCGGCAAAGAAGGTGGTACTGCCGAGGGCCATGGGCTCGCCGACGATGCGTACGTTATCGCCGGCGTTCAATTGAAGATGATTGGCCTCGAGAAGCTTGGCGTTGCCGAGATGCACGTCCACCTGACCGGAGGCGGTCTGGATGAGGACGTGAGCGCCTATCGGAGCTGTAGAGGAAGCAGGGTCATATTTCACGACGGTGCCCACCAGGGAACCTTCGCGAGCGGCGCTATAGCCCTGCAGGGCATCCAAATCGGGACTGCCCTTCTGTTGGGCGACTGCGGAGATACCGAGCGACAATGAAGCGGCAAAAGCGAGAATCAAAGGTACGACGTAAAGCTTAGGTTTCATTTCCCCTTCCCACCTGCAAGAGTTCCACCCGGAACCTTTTGCGCTGCGGGGACCAACGAAAAACGTTGCGAGGCGCAAGCGAAAGGTCCTAATCATTAGATAGCAAAACCAGGAGCAAAGGTTTCGCCGGGAAAGCGTGAAGTTCCAGCGCCGCAACAAGAATGAAGCGAGGGAGTTCGCATACTATTCCCTAAAGCCTAGGAACCCGTTCCCGGAGAAAAAGTTGCGACAGAAGAAAAGGGCAGCTGGTCGCTTCCCGTGCGAGGCTAACCGCGGAATTTCTTAGCCGTCCAAGGGCGCAGATGCCTCGAGTGTTCCTTGCGATTGCGTTGCTATTGTTGGCGGCGACCGTGCGCGGCCAATCGGCGGCTCCGGGTTTGTCCGAAACGGATCGCGTGCGCGTGCGGGAGTTTTACCGGCTGGCTGGGGAACTGCAAGACAAGGTGTGGGCGGGCTGGAGCGCGACCCCCGCGCCGGTGCTGCTGGTTACGAAAGATGCGGAATTTTTGACACGGCATCCGGCGCCGCCGAAGGAGTTCGAGAAGATTGACGAGGACATGTACGCTCGGCCGCGGCAATTCCCTACCGCGCTGTTGGCGACATTCCCCGCGTTTGGGCCGCCCTCGGTGATCGTGGTGGGCGAGCCAGAAACGACGGAGGCCAAGACGAGTACGCCATGGCTTTTTGTGCTCATGCACGAGCACTTCCACCAATTGCAAGATGCGCAGCCCGGCTTTTTCGCAGCGACGACAGGGTTGGGGCTGGCTCACGGCGACATTACCGGGATGTGGATGTTGAATTATCCGTTTCCGTATGACAAGCCGGAGCTGGGCAAATCGTTCGAGCAACTGCGCGATTTGTTGCTCGCGGCTTTGACCGAAAGCGACAAGGCCAAATTTCACTGGGCTGCGAAACAATACGCGGCGGCAAGGAAGAAGTTTTACGCGCAGCTTTCTCCCGACGACGCCAAGTATTTGAAATTTCAGTTTTGGAAAGAAGGGATCGCCCGTTACGTGCAAATCAAGAGCGCGGAGGCCGCGGGGGACTATCAGCCTACGCGAGAGTTCGCCGGGCTCGCGGATTACCAGTCGTTCGAGAGCTACGCGAAGCAAGCGCGCAACGATACCCTAAACGAGCTGAAAAAAGCCGAGCTCGCCAAATGGAAACGAGTGGTGGTGTATTCCTTTGGCGCGTGCGAAGGCTTGCTGCTGGATCGGCTAAATCCGCAATGGAGAGACGCCTACTTCCGGCACCTGTTTACGCTCAATCCGTATTTTGAGAAGTGAGAAGAGTGGCGAGCTGAGCGCGACCGCGCGATTCACGAATTCCCGGTTATCAATCCCCGGCGCGGGGTCAGTTTTCCGATTACGCAGCAACCGGAAACTGACCCAATCCCCACAATCGTTGACTTGCTGTTGCGTTAGAACCTAAGATGAGCGGCAGATGGAGTACCCTGATTCGCTGGTCGGAAAGACAGTCTCCCATTACCGGATCACCGAAAGGCTCGGCGGCGGCGGGATGGGTGTGGTTTACAAGGCGGAGGATACCCGACTCCGACGTTATGTAGCCCTCAAATTCCTCCCCGAACACGTATCCAAGGATCCCTCGGCCCTGGCGCGATTCCAGCGCGAAGCCCAGGCGGCATCGTCTTTGAATCATCCCAATATCTGCACGGTATACGACATTGGCGAGCAAGACGGCAGAGCGTTCATCGCCATGGAGAGCCTGGATGGGCAAACGCTGAAACACGTCATCATGGGCCAACCCATGAAGGTGGAACGCATACTGGAGATTGCCATCGAAGTCGCAGATGCGCTGGACGCGGCACACAGCGAAGGAATTGTGCATCGTGACATGAAGCCGGCAAACATTTTCGTTACCAAGCGAGGCCACGTAAAGATCCTCGATTTCGGGCTTGCAAAGATGGCTCGCGCCAAAACGGTCGGAGGCGGGATGGGTGGGTCGGTAACGCTGGCGACCGGTGGATCGGACTCGGAGAACTTGACCAGCCCGGGCGGCGCGCTTGGAACAGTGTCCTACATGTCTCCGGAGCAAGTTCTCGGCAGGACGCTAGACGCGCGCACCGACCTGTTTTCCTTTGGCGTGGTCATGTACGAGATGGCCAGCGGATTCCTCCCCTTTAAAGGGGATAGTTCGGGAGCGATTTTTGACGCCATCTTGCACAAGAATCCGGTGGAGTTGGTGCGGTTGAACAACGAGATCCCCGCGGAGCTGGAACACATTATCGAACGGGCACTCGAGAAAGACCGCAACTTGCGCTATCAGCATGCCTCGGACCTGAGGGCGGAGCTGCAGCGCCTCAAGCGTCGAACGGACTCCAGCAGTTCGATTTCTCCCACGGAGCGTGAATTACGGGCCCACAGCGCCCCGCGTCGCTGGGTGAAGTATGCCGTGGCGGGAGCGGCCGCAGTGCTACTTGTGGTATTGGGGCTAAGTGTTGGCAGAGTGCGCGAGCTCATTTTCCGCTCTTCCACTTCCCCGCGGATTGAATCGATAGCCGTTTTGCCGTTTGTCAACGTGAGCAATGACCCCAAGACGGAATATTTAAGCGACGGCATCACCGAGAGTCTGATCGACAGCCTCTCGCAACTGCCGAATTTTGCCGTGATGTCGCGAAACACCGTTTTTCGTTATAAGGGGCTGCCGACCGATCCGCAGAAAGTGGGGCAGGAACTGCACGTCCAAGCCATCCTGACGGGGAGGCTTATCCAAACGGGAGACGAGTTGTTGATTAGCGTGAACCTCGAAGACGTGCAGAACGGCAGACAAATCTGGGGAGAGCAGTACGACCGCAAGTTTTCCAACCTGACCTCCGTGCAACGCGAGATTGCTGCGGATATTTACGGGCGGCTGCGGCCGACCTTGGTAGGCGACGAAAAGAGGCTGCTCTCCAGGCGGGCTACGGAGAACACGGAAGCCTATCAGCTCTACTTGCAGGGGCTTTTCTATTGGAACAAGGGAGCGGCGGGGGACTTCAAGACGGCATCCGACTTCTTCACGGAGGCGGTTCAGAAAGATCCCCGATATGCGCTGGCGTATGCGGGCCTTGCCGACACCTACAGTCTTATGGGGGACTATGGCTATTTGGCGCCCTCCGAAGCGTGGCCCAAGGCCAAGACCGCGGCGATGCAAGCGCTGGATATCGATAGCACGCTTGCGGAGGCACATACCTCGCTGGGACTCGTCAAAGAACATTTTGAATGGGACTGGCCGGGCGCGGAACAGGAGTTTCGGAGAGGGATCGAGCTGAATCCCAACTCCGCGAATGCGCATCACTGGTTTGGGGAGTACCTAAGCAGCATGGGCCAGTTTGAGGAGGGGCTGCGGGAAACAAGAAAGGCGGAAGAACTTGATCCGCTGTCGCGCCTGATTAATACAACGATTGGGTGGCAACTTTATCTTGCGGGACAGAACCAGCAGGCCATCGAGCAATTGCGAAAAGTGCTGGATATCGACCCCAAGTTTGCCCCGGCCAGGCGCCTTCTTGAGGGCGTCTACGCACAGATGGGCAACTACAAGGAAGCGGTGGCGGAGCGCGAAAAAATGCTATCGCTGTTCGGGGGTTCCGAACTGGCGGCCTCGGTGGAAGAAGACTTCTCGAGGAGCGGCTATCGGGGCGTTCTGCAAAGCTGGGTCGATGGCTTGACGGAAGTCTCCAAGCATGGACACGTTTCTTCCTACAGCATCGGCGAAGCTTATATGCGCATGGGCGAGAAAGAGAAGGCCATCAAGTGGCTGCAAGAAGCCTACGATGAACATGACACGGAATTGGTTTCGCTAGGCGTGGAACCGGTGTTTAATCCCCTGCGATCGGACGCGCGATTCCGCGAAATCCTCGCACGCATGAAACTGACACATTAAGAAAAGGTGTGGGTCAAATCCCTGAAGTTGTGGCGCAACCCCAGATAGAGGGATGCCACTATCGCAAGGGATAGTTCTTATCGCCAGGGAGCAAGCCGTCCACGCGTACAACCTTTACCCCAGGATGGACGTTACGCGAATCGACAAAGGCAATTGCTCCGGGCATGGCGGAAACCAGTTCGTATTGCAGGTCGTTGGTATAGACGATTTTTGGCGGGCCCGTGACTTCCGCGCGGAAAATTTTGGCCACCCAATATTGCTTGAACTGAGCTTCCGTCATCTGGTAAATGACGCGCAAAACGACGTCCCGCTCACGGGCAACGGGAGCGCGGATGAGCAAGACCACCGGCAGTTTTGAATTCCAATATTGACGTTCCCCCAAAAACACCTTGCGCACTTCCGCGAGGCTCAAGTCAGCCACAGGCGTTTCTTCGTTCACGACCACCGCCACATCGGCTTCGCGGGTAGTTTGCGCCCAGCTCGCGTCATGAAGAGGCATCCACAGGAGCAATGTTGCTGCGAGAAGAAGACTGACGTGTTTGAGCGTGTGTGTCATGTGGTTCACTCGCTCAGAAAGTGAAAGCTGTCTGGAAAAACAGCCCGTTGATTGTAGGCAGCGCTGGATTAATGCCTTGTGCCGGGTGGCTTGTCGAGTAGCGGTATTCGGACTTGAATGCCGCAAAATTCGAAATGTCGTAACGCAATCCAAAGATCGACTCCACTTGCGGCTGATAGGTGAACACCTGCTCGCTCAGCGGCATATGTGTATATTCAAAACGGTAATACGGTTTCACGGTTCTTTCAAACCACGGCAGCCGGTATCCCAGTTGGACATACGAGGCGTTGCTGTTGGACACGGCATTTGTCACGATGTTGCGGTGGTTCACGTTGTCGAACTCCGCCAGGAACTCGGGAGCGCCTTTCGTCCAGACGAGGTAGCCCGTACCGATCCATTCACGGTAATTCAAACCGCTCGGAAGGGTGATCTTATCGCGGTAGAACGAACCTCCTAGTTCCAACCCGTACGCTTTCGCGGGCCGCGCAAACAACTTGGCCACCCAGGCGCGGTTGTTGTTGATGTCCCCCGCATCCCCGGGCCGCGAAATGATATCGCCGCGGCCGTTTCCAATGCCAACGTTGTAGCCCAGTCCGAGCCCTCCGGAGGGAATGTTGCCTTCTGCGAGCGCGCCCACGAAATGCAAAGGCGTGAAGGTTCCTCCCACCTTAATGAAGGACGGCCGGTCGATGGTCGTCTGCAACCACGCGCCGTGATGGTAGGCAGTGTTCCAATAGCCGATGGGCGTGTGGAACCGGCCGAAGGATATCTTGAAGTAGTCGTTGTAGTCGTAGCGGATAAAGGATCGCTCCATCTCGATTGTGTAATCTGTAGGATGCGCGTTGACTGTGATTTCTGCAAAGTAGCTGATTTTCCGCGAAAGCGCCGAGGCAATGTGCAAGTCAAACTGCCCCAGGTCGAACCCGCTGGTTGCGCCTTTTTGATCGGTGGCAGAGAAATCGGCATCGGCAAAACCGCGAATTTGCAATGAGGGATAATGTGTTTCCATTTGTTGCATGGCTTCTTGAGGCACTTGCCCGGTGTGCTCGTGCATTTGCGGGGCCTGCTGGGCAGTCTCCGCGGGAGGCGCAGGACTGACCGGCGGTGCGGCGGGCGGTGCGGTTGCACCTGCCGTTGCCGCTGAGGCCGCCTTCAACTCGGCAACCTGTTTTTCGAGCAGTTCGACACGGGCCAGCAGGGCTTTGATTTGCTCGGTTTGGTCCGGGAAGGACGTGTTTTGTCCACGCGCAGTGCCCGCGGCGAATATCATCAGCGTTACGAGGAACAATGGGCGGCGCATCGTATTCTCCTTGCTATGAACAATGGTTCAGTTAGGTGGCGGAAGACGCTACAGGGGAAGCGGGCGGTATTTTATGCCCAACACGCAAATTGTCAAAGGTCTGTTTGTTCTTGCGGAGGGATCGAGATTAATTAGGGATCGAGATTAATTAGGATCGAGATTAATTTGACAGAATGGCGCACAGCGAACATAATTGTATGTACGTCAATCCTTTGGAGGGCATACAAGCCCGGCTCGCACACGGGCTACATGGATGGCGCCAAAATATATATTTGTTACCGGCGGTGTTGTTTCCTCACTGGGAAAAGGCGTAGCAGCCTCCTCGATAGGTTGTCTCCTCGAAAGTCGCGGCTTCAAAGTCACTCTCCAAAAATGCGATCCGTATCTGAACGTGGATCCCGGCACGATGAGCCCGTTCCAGCACGGCGAAGTGTTTGTGACGGAAGACGGCGCGGAGACGGACCTGGACCTGGGACACTACGAGCGGTTCACGCACGCCAAACTCTCCCGCGACAATAACTGGACCACCGGCCGCATTTACGAAACGATCCTCACTAAGGAACGCCGCGGCGATTATCTCGGAAAAACCGTGCAGGTCATTCCGCACGTCACCGACGAAATCAAGGCGATCATCCGCAAAGTCTCCGAAGGCGTGGACGTGGTGATCGTGGAAATCGGCGGGACGGTGGGGGACATCGAGTCGCTGCCGTTCCTGGAAGCCATCCGCCAGATGCGTTTGGAACTTGGCGCGGAGAACACGCTCTTCGTGCACGTCACGCTCGTGCCATACATCGCGGCGGCCGGCGAGCAGAAAACCAAGCCTACACAGCACAGTGTGAAGGAGTTGCTGGGCATCGGGATTCAGCCGGACATTTTGCTGTGCCGGAGCGACCGGCACATTCCGAACGAACTGAAGAAAAAGATTGCATTGTTCTGCAACGTCGCGGAGTCCTGTGTCATTTCCATGGAAGACGTGGACACCATTTACGCGGTGCCCGCGGAACTGAGCAAAGAAGGGCTGGATGCGCAAATTTTGCGCCTGCTCAAGCTGGAGGCGCAGCCCTCGGACATGAAACCGTGGCTTGACCTGGTGTACCGCATGCACCATCCCGCGGGAGAAGCGCATATCGCGGTGGTCGGAAAGTACGTGCAGCTCGAAGATGCCTACAAGAGCCTGCGCGAAGCGCTGCTGCATGGCGGTCTGGCACACAATCACAAAACGGTGCTGCACTGGATCGAGGCTGAAGAAATTGACTCGGCGGCGCAAGCGGCGGACCGGCTGCGCGGCTTCGACGGCATCCTGGTGCCGGGCGGATTCGGGAAACGCGGCATTCAGGGAATGGTGCATACGATTCAGTACGCACGCGAGCACAAGGTGCCGTTCTTCGGAATTTGCCTGGGGATGCAGTGCGCGACGATCGAATACGCGCGCGACGTCGCGGGATTGAAGCAGGCGGACAGCACGGAGTTCGACCCGCAAACGCCTTACCGCGTGATTTACAAGTTGCGCGAACTGCTGGGCGTGGACGAAATGGGCGGCACGATGCGCCTGGGCGCGTGGCCGTGCAGGCTGGTGGAAGGCTCATTTGCGCATAAGGCCTACGGAAAGCTGGAGATCAGCGAGCGGCACCGCCACCGCTACGAATTCAACCGCGACTTCGAAAAGACCTTGGTGGCTGCGGGACTGAAGATCACTGGGCGTACTCCCGATGAAAATTACGTGGAGATTGTCGAGGCACCGGAGCACCCATGGTTTTTGGGCTGCCAGTTCCATCCGGAATTCAAGTCCAAGCCGCTCGAACCACACCCGCTGTTTGCGGCGTTCATCGGGGCAGCCATCGTACACAAGAAGGCGCGGACTCGACCGTCCTCCGTCAGCGCGACGGAGCACGAGCCTGCTCCCGCCTTGCGGGCCGCGCCTAGCGCCACGGCATAATTCGTTGCAAACATTACCCGGACTGCGTAGCCTAGGAAACTCGCGGTGTGAGCGGTATTCGACATGATTGCGACCCACGAAATTGCTCTCGGGAATCTGCGGCTGGGCGGCGGGAACCCGCTGTTCCTGATTGCTGGGCCGTGCGTAATTGAAAGCGAAGCGCACGCGCGCAAGATGGCGGAGAAAGTTGCCAAGATCGCCGCGGATGCAGGCGTGCCCTACATTTTCAAGGCTTCGTACGATAAAGCGAACCGCTCCTCGATCAAGGCATTTCGCGGTCCAGGCGCGATAGAGGGCCTGCGCATTCTCGCAAAAATCAAAACGGACTTGAAGCTGCCGGTGCTGACGGATATTCATGAGGTATCGCAGGCGCAGGCCGCTGCGGAAGTGTGTGACGTGCTGCAGATTCCGGCGTTCCTGGCGCGCCAGACGGACTTGCTTGAGGCCGCAGGCCGCACGGGCCGCGTCGTAAACATCAAGAAGGGCCAGTTTCTCTCGCCCTGGGACATGGGCAACGTGGCAGAAAAAGTGGCGGCCACGGGAAATACGAAGATTTTGCTGACGGAACGCGGCACTTCGTTTGGGTATAACAATCTGGTGGTGGACGTGCGCTCGTTTCCGGTGATGCAGAAGCTGGGCTACCCGGTCGTTTTTGACGTGACGCACTCGATCCAGATTCCCGGCGGATTAGGACACGCGAGCGGGGGCCAGCCGGAATTCATCGAGCCGTTGGCGCGTGCGGGAGTGGCTGCTGGCGCCGATGGAATTTTCCTCGAGACGCACGACAATCCCGCAGCCGCGCTGTCCGACGGGCCCAACGCTTTGCCGCTTGAGCAACTCCCTGCCGTGCTCATGAAGTTGAAACAACTAGGCATGCTGGTTCGCCGCTGGAGCACGTCATGAGCCTGGAGACGGCGCGGCGCGTACTGAGAATCGAAGCGCAGGCGATTCAGGACGTACTCGCGCGGTTGAATGCCACGTTTGAGCGCGCCGTGGATTTGCTGTTCGCGTGCAAGGGACGCGTGGCCGTAACGGGAATGGGCAAGTCCGGCATCGTAGGGCGAAAGATTTCTGCGACGCTTTCGAGCACCGGCACGCCGTCGTTTTTCCTGCACCCTGCCGAGGCGCTGCACGGCGACTTGGGCATGCTCGCGCGAGGCGACGCCATGTTGGCGGTTTCCTATGGCGGCGAGACGCGAGAGATTATCGCGTTGCTCGATGCGCTCAAACGCCTGGAAATTCCGCTCGTGGCGCTGACAGGGAATCCAAAATCGACGATTGCGAAGGCCAGCGAGATCGTGCTCGATGTGAGCGTGAATGAAGAAGCGTGTTCGCTGAATCTTGCGCCGACCGCCAGCACAACCGTGGCAATGGCCGTCGGGGATGCGCTAGCGGTGTCGCTGCTGGAACGGCGGGATTTTCGTCACGATGATTTCGCCGCGCTGCATCCGGCGGGCAGCCTCGGGAAGCGACTGCTCCGCGTGGAGAAGGTGATGCATGTGGGTGACGCATTGCCGCGCGTCGCGCCGGAAACCGCGATGCCAGACGTGTTTCACGAGATGTCCGCGAAGAAGCTCGGCATGACCACGGTCGCACGACCGGACGGCACGCTCGCGGGAATCATTACCGATGGCGACCTGCGGCGACTGATGGAAAGGCACGGCGGCGCCACGCTCAGCATGACGGCGGTCCAGTGTATGAATGCGAATCCGTTGACGGTGCGCCCGAACGTGCTGGCCAGCGAGGCGCTGGCGCTGATGGAGAAGCGCAAGATTACTTCGGTCGTGGTGACCGACGAAGCGGGGAAATTGCTCGGCGTGGTGCATTTACACGATTTGTGGACGCTGGAATTGGTGTAGTACCGAAGAGCAAGACTCAACGCAGAGAACACAGAGGAAGAGGGAGAGGAAATTGGCGCGACGCAAACACAAAATACCGCCGAAACTGGCAAGACGCGCGAAACCGATTCTGGTCGTGTTGATGGATGTAGACGGCACGTTGACCGACGGCAGCGTCACGCTGGCTTCGCAAAACGACGGCAGCGCGCTGGAAATCAAGACGTTTGACGCGCACGACGGACAAGGACTCACACTTGCAGTGACCGCTGGCCTGCGAACTGGCGTGATTACCGGGCGGAGCAGCTCAGCACTGCGGCGCCGGTGCAAGGAACTGGACGTTGAGTTCGTGTACGAAAAGCAGGGGCACAAGATCGCCGCGTACGAGGATGTGCTGCGAAAGACGGGCGCAAAAGAATCAGAAGTGGCGTACCTCGGCGACGATTTGCCCGACCTGATGATCATGCGTCGTGTGGGGCTGGCTGTGGCGGTGGCCAACGCCACGCAGGAAGTGCGGCGCGAAGCGCATTACACGACCAAGGCGTCGGGCGGCAAGGGCGCGGCGCGCGAACTGATCGAGATTATTCTCAAGTCCAAGGGCATCTGGAAAGAGATGATCGACAAGGCGAGGGCCTAGCGAACACATATGTTGCATGCCTGGCACGCTGTTTCTTCCGGTAACGACCTCCCGCGCGATTTTCAAGCGGTCATCGGAATCCCTCTTGGCTCCAACGTGAATCGCGAGCATCTCCGCGCCAGGGACCAAAAATAGTATGAAAATACTATTTTGGGAGGCTGCTGCGGGGTGCTAGCTTGCTGCGACTTTGGTCGGTTTAGTTGATTTGGCGAGTGAGGCGGCTTCGGCCACCGGAAGCGAATGAAGCGTCTACTTAAATGGGTTGGGGCGATATTGGCCGTGTTGCTGCTGGCCGCGTTCGGAGTGTTTTCGTACATGGCGGGCAGCCCGAAAGACGCATACGGCATGGTGCGCTACGCTCTGCCGCATATGCACCGCGGCACGCTGAAAGTGGGCAGCGATGCGCCGGACGCGCGGCTAGTAGCGCTAGACGGCACAAGCCGTTTTCATATTCGCGAGAAGACTGGGGCGCGTCCACTCGTTTTAGTGTTCGGCAGCTTCACTTGACCGCCCTTCCGCCGCCAGGTGGGCGACGTCGTGCAGATTTATAACGACTACAAAGATCACGCCGATTTCCTGACCGTCTATGTTCGCGAGGCGCATCCCACCGACGAGTGGCAGATGAAATCCAACGTCAAGGATGACGTCTGCTACGCCCAGCCGAAGACGCTGGAACAGCGTGTGGTCATCGCCAATGATTTCATCAAGAGATTCAAGTTCCCGTTGCCGTTCGGGATCGATGATATGAGCAACGCCGCCGACACGGCGTACTCGGCATGGCCCGAGCGGATTTACGTGATTGACGAGAGCGGACGCATCGCGTATCGCGGCGGCATGGGACCGTTCAACTACAAACCGGCCGAGTTGCGAGACTGGCTGGCGGCGCGCTACGGCGCGGTAAAACATGAGGCGCCCACTCCGGCCGCGACTTCCTCCTCGCAACTCTCTTCGTCCGCACCGGCCACTACTGCCTCGACTCCTGCCAGGTAGGTCGGCTAGCCTGGAGCCAGTAAGCAGCACCGCTCGCCGCAGGATGTTGCAATGGGCCATCCCGGCGCTATCATTCCCGTGAAAGTCGGTCCGCCCTGCGGGAAAGGAGAACCCCCGTGAAAAAACACCTCTTTAGTGCACTTGTGCTCGTCCTGACTCTCGGATTTCTGACACCACAATTTGCTCAAGATGTTCCAAACAGTCCGCCAACACCTGATCAAGCAAGGCACGCACTCGCCATCGGGTTTCTCAGAACGATCAATACGACCGAAGTCGTAGAACATACAACCTATGGCGCCTTCGCGTCGTGGGAGACTCTTCTGTCCCATCAACAGGACCATCTTCAGAAGTGGTTCGCCAGATTCAGCCCGCCGGGAACCGCCGTGCGCTTCTCGGATCCGCCCGAAGTCCTGCCCGGATGGACTCTGCGGCTCAATGCGCACATTGACGGCCAAGGGTACGACGTTCTGTTGCAGGACATCACCGATAAAGAGCATGGGTACGCGGCGCTCTCAGATGAACGCGGAATCATCAGAGAATCGAATCCACTTGGCTCCATGGATCGCCGTGCAGTTGCAACTCCAACCTGCAAGTAGCGTTATAATCCGCGGGTGCCACGGCCCCTTCACAAGCAAAATCAGAAAAAGGTTTCCCTGAAAAAGGTAGGACTGGCCCGCGCGCTCTCCAAGCTGGGTTACTGCGCCCGATCGGAAGCGGCGGGATTGATCCGGGCTGGGCGCGTGAAACTGAATGGAGCCGTGCGCCGGGGCCCGGAAACACCCGTGCATCTGGTCAAAGATCGCATCGAAGTCGACAACGCCGCAGTCACGAAACGTACGAGCGTCTATCTCGCGCTGAATAAGCCGCGCGGCGCGGTGACAACCGCTGCCGATGAAAAGGGCCGCGAGACGGTTTATGCCTATTTGCCGAAGGGCCTGCCGTGGATTGCCCCGGTCGGCCGCCTGGACATGGCCAGCGAAGGGCTGCTGTTCCTCACTAACGATTCCGAATGGTCGGCGCGCATCACTGCGCCGGAGACGCATCTGGATAAGACATATCACGTCCAGATTGGTGCCGTTGCGGACGACGCGCTCCTCGAAGCATTACGCGACGGCATCACCACCAGCCAGGGCGATTCTCTTCGCGTGAAGCGCGCGAGCCTCCTGCGACAGGGAGAGCGCAATTCGTGGCTCGAAATTGTCCTCGATGAGGGCAAGAACCGCCACATTCGTCGGATGCTTGAGCGCTTGAACATCGACGTGCTGCGGTTGATTCGCGTCGCGATTGGGCCCCTGGCCCTTGGCGACTTGGCGAAGGGCGCAACGCGGCCGCTTCGTAAAGAGGAGAAAGAAGCGCTCGACCGAGCAATGCACTAAAGGAAACACATCTCAACTTGGATTGACAGCGCCGCTGCCGTTGTATATTTTCGCGGCATGTCCCCTCAGGGCCCGACGGCAGCATCACCCTCTCCGGCGGCTGAAGGTGTAGTAATCGAGCGCACCAGCGACGTCCTCACATTCACCCTGAACAATCCTCAGCGCGGAAATGAAGTTACCGGCGCCATGTTTGACACCATGCTAGGGGAGCTGCGCTCCGAAGCGGTCACTCCGCGAGCGCGCGTGCTGCGCATTCGGGCAAACGGAAAAGTGTTTTGCACCGGGCGCGAGCGCGCGGGCCGGGACGCTGAATCGATTCGCGCCGAATCGGCGCGGCTGATCGAGTTTAAGCGCACCTTGCGTACATCTTCGTTCATCAGCGTGGCAGAAGTGCAAGGCGACGCGTTCGGCTTTGGCTTTGGCCTGGCGATTGTGTGCGATTTTGTGCTGGTCGCCGAGAACGCTTCGCTGGCGTTTCCGGAGATGCGTTCCGGTCTGGCGCCGTCGGCGATTATGGCGTACCTCGGCGAATACGCCCTGCCCCGGCACATCTTTCCGCTAGTCTTACTCGGCGACGCCATTACGCCGCACCGCGCAATGCATATCGGACTAATTTCGCAGGTGTGTCCACGCGATCAGCTCGCTGGCGAAGCGAAAGCGCTGGTCGAGCGGATATTGCGGCTCGATCCAGAGGCCGCACGCCGCTGCAAGGAATTTTTCCTCGCGGCACAACGGAACTGGTTCGAGCAAAACTGCCAACGCGCGGTCGACGCCCTGACCGAAGGCAGTCTCGCCATGCTGGCCAGGCACAAGTGAGCCGCGCTTGAGGGTCAACGCCGGCGCGCGGCTCGACCGCCTCCCCATTTCCTCCTTCCACCGCCGCATCCTAACGATGATTGGCGTCGGGATGTTTTTCGACGGCTTCGACGTGTACGTGGCCGCGACAGTGCTCGGAGCCACGTTAAAAAACGGCTTTTCGACACTCACGCAAAACGCCCAGTTTGTCTCGGTGACCTTTCTGGGGATGATGTTCGGGTCGTTCCTGACGGGCTTTCTCGGCGACCGCTATGGACGGCGCTTCACCTACCAGGCGAATCTGATCATTTTCGGGGTCGCTTCCGTGGCCGGCGCGTTTGCCCCCTCGATGTCCGTGTTGATCGGGCTTCGCGGCATCATGGGACTGGGATTGGGTGCGGAACTAGTAGCGGGTTACGCGGCCATGACGGAGTTTGTTCCTGCGGCTGGCCGCGGCAAATGGACGGGGCTGCTGTCCGTATTTGTGGTGTCCAGTTTGCCGGTCAGCGCTTTGGCCAGCGCTTTCATCATTCCTCGGTTGGGCTGGCGCGCCATGTTTTTCCTCGCGGGGCTGGGCGGGCTGGCCGTCTGGTATATGCGCAAAGCGCTCCCGGAATCGCCGCGCTGGCTCGAATCGATCGGAAGCGCTGAGGATGCGGAAGCGATTCTGCATTCGATCGAAGAGGAAGTTACGCGCGAGCATGGCGCACTTCCGCCGCCGGCTCCTTATCAAGCCACGCCGTCCACCAGAACAACCGCGGCCTTACTGGGTCCCACACTACTGCCCCGGTTGCTGGTGGGAATAACGACGCTGATCGTCGCGAACACTCTGATCTACGGATTCGTCATCTGGCTGCCGACCTTTTTTGTGGCCGAAGGACGCAGCATCGCAAGCTCATTCCTCTATTCCATCGTGATGCTGGCTGGGGCACCGGTGGGCTCGGCTATCGGAGCGTTTACTTCGGATGCGCTGGGCCGGAAGCCCGCGATTCTGGGCGCTTCCGTGTTGACCATCGTAGTGGGTGGGATTTATCCGTTTCTGCAGAACTCGGCGCTGCTATTGTTCGTGGGGTTCTTGCTGGTGGTCTGTATTTACATCCAGGTGACGCTGCTTTTCGCCATTTATGTTCCGGAACTGTTTCCTACCGATGTACGCATGCGCGCGGCGGGAATCTGCAACACCGCGGGGCGCGGCGCAACCATGGTGACCCCATTTTTTGTGGTTGGCCTTCTGAAGGCGTACGGGATCGCCGGCGTGCTGGCCATGATCATCGGGCTGCTCATCGTGCAGATCATCGTGGTGTGGCTCTTCGGCGTCGAGCCAAAGAACCGCCGCCTCGAAGAAATGGATTCCTTTGCTCCTGCATCGATGCCCTCCTCCGCTCGCATTTGAATCGATTTAGCCATGCGAATTCGCGGTGTTGGCACTAGCCCGGAAATCTCACAAGAAATAAGAACGAACGTTAGATAGAAGTGGAAAAAGGCCGCTTTCTCGGGCATAACTGCGGTGTCTAGACGTAGTTAAAGTCCCAGGAAAGGCGGCCTTTCCATGACAGAGTGTAACGAGACTCTCTTTCGGTTTGAAGCACATTTTTCACGTCGCGTGGAGGCGCAGTTCGCGGGGGATTGGTTAACCACCGAGGGTGGGTCACTGCTGCTGCGTCAGGTCGATCGCAAGATCGGCTTGCTGCGGCGCGTTGCAGGTTGCTTCAGCGACTACCGGCAGCCCGACCGGATCGAGCATGGCCTGGAAGAGATGTTGGCGCAGCGCATTTACGGGCTGGCCCTCGGCTATGAAGACCTGAACGATCACGAGCAACTGCGGCAGGATCCGTTGTTGGGAGTATTGGCGGGGAAAAAAGATTTGGGGGAGCCGCTGGCCGGCAAGAGTACGCTGAACCGGTTGGAGCTGACCCCGGCGGGTTCGCCTGCCGCGGAACGCTATAACAAGATCAGCTATTCCGCCGAAGCGCTCGACGCCCTGCTGGTCGATCTATTTCTGGAAGCGCATCCGCGCGCACCGCGCGAGATCGTGCTGGATCTGGACGCTACCGACACGCCGTTGCATGGACGGCAGGAAGCGCGCTTTTTCCACGGCTACTACGGGCACTACTGTTATCTGCCATTGTATGTGTTCTGCGGAGATCACCTGCTGTGTGCGCGGCTGCGGCCCTCGAACATCGACGCGAGCGCAGGGAGTCTCGAAGAAGTGAGCGCATCGTGCGACAGATTCGCGCGCGGTGGCCGAAGACCAGCATCATCCTGCGGGCGGACTCGGGCTTCTGCCGGGAGGAGTTGCTGGCCTGGTGCGAAAACAACGATGTGGGCTATGTATTCGGCTTTGCACGGAACAAGCGCTTGCGACGGATCATCGGTCGGGCGATGCAGGAAGCCAAGCAAGAGCACCGGCGCACGGGAAAACCGGCGCGGGTGTTCACGGAGTTCGCTTATCGCACGAAGAAAAGCTGGTCGCGGACGCGGCGGGTGATCGCCAAAGCGGAACAGATCGAAGGCAAGGAAAATCCCCGCTACCTGGTCACTTCGCTCGACAAAGAAGCCTGGTCTGCGCAGAAACTCTATGAGCAGCTCTACTGCGCGAGAGGCGAAATGGAAAATCGCATCAAGGAGCAGTTGAGCCTGTTCGCGGACCGCATGAGCACGGAGACGCTGCGTGCCAATCAGTTGCGGCTGTACTTCTCC
>CAZGFL010000045.1:0-12263 GCA_964524985.1 uncultured Acidobacteriaceae bacterium | reverse complement strand
CCGCAGCTTTGACGTGACTGCACCGGACAGCATGACCGTGGACTGCTACAAGGCCGTGCTGAGCGCTTCCGGCTCCGCGGACGCCGCCGTTACGCAGGAAAACGCCAATCCGGCGTGCAACGGCAACTCGCGCTTCGGCGAATGGCTCGCGGAATTTCGCGGCTTCGTCGCCCAGCGCGAAGCCGGCAAGCCCGATCCCATGCCCGCGCTCAGCGTTGTGCGTTTTCCGAACGACCACACGACCGGCATCAAAAAGGGATTTGCCACGCCGCAATTCATGGTTGCGGACAATGACTACGCGGTGGGCTGCCTCATCGAAGCGATCTCCTCCAGCGTCTACTGGAAAGACACTGCGGTTTTCATCATCGAGGACGACGCGCAGGCCGGGCCGGACCACGTCGATTCCCACCGCTCTCCCGCACTGGTGGTCAGCGCGTATAACAAGCCCGGCGCGCTCATCCACAAATTCCACAGCACCGTCAGCATGATTCGTACCATGGAATTGCTTCTTGGCATCGCCCCCATGAACCAGCTTGACGCTTCCGCAATTCCCATGGACATTTTCCAGGAAACGCCCGATCTCACGCCGTACAAAGCGATGCTCCCGACGATCGCCGCGGACAATTACATGACTGAAAAGCCGAAGGACAAAGCCGCTGCCGAGATGATGAAAAAAACACTGCAGCAGGATTTTGCCCACGCGGACATGGCCGATCCGCAAACGCTCAATGCCATCATCTGGTTCGCCTGCCGCGGCAGCGGCTCGGCCGCGCCGCCCCCCGGCCAGTTGCCCGCGGTTCAGGCCCTGCGCCTCGGCATCTCTGAAGGCGACGAAGGCTTGAAGGGCCGCAAGAAAAAGGACGACGACGATTGAATTCCGCCTGGCTGTCTATTCCGGCTTCAGTGTTCGACGAGGGCCTTCAACCTGGCCAGCGCTTGATCCCACTGTTCGGACACCTGATCGAGATATTCTCGAAGGCCCATTAGCGGCTGTGGATCAAGTTCGAAAAGGCTCTCGCGGCCCGCGCGGACGCTATGGACAATTCCCGCCCCCTCCAAAACGCGAAGGTGCTTGGTAATCGCTTGCCGCGTCAGCCGCGACCCTTCCGTCAGTTGCGCGATGGACCGTGCCTGTCCTCGGCTCAGCTTCCTCACTAGCGCGAGCCGCGTCCCATCCCCAAGCGCCGCGAACACCCGCGCAGGAGGTCGCCGCCCGGCGCTCATGCTGTCGTGGCCTTTTGCGACACATACTTCTCGATGTTCTTCATTTGCTCGGTCCAGCCACCCTCATTCCTCCGGTACGCTTCGAGCCGGCGGTCCGCGGGAAGCTTATCGAAGCCGGATTCCGTGACCACCAGTAAAGTGCCGCTCTTTGTCTTCTCCAGGCGAAACTCCACGAGCGTGGTCGGCTCCTTCGAGTAATCCTCCGAGTAATCCGCTTTGTCCAGGGACTTGGGATGAGCCCAGGTAAAAGAAAAAAGCCGCTCGTGGTCCATTTTCTGTATGGCTGCTTCCCATTTCACGTGCTCGTAGCCGGGATACGTGATGTAGCCACGCGAGATCTGGCCCGCCACGAACGGGCCCTCCAGCTTCACGCCAAACCACTCGCCAAACTCCCGATAATCCGTCAGCGCGCGCCATACCCGCGAAACCGGCGCCTTCAGTTCGACCCTCTTTTCAATCCGGTCCGTGCTCATTGGCAACCTCCCGGTTGCATATTAGCCTTGCCGTAGAAATAATGCAACCCTTTTGTTGCGCTTTCCTCACTTCGCTTTTGCATTCGAGGTGCTTTGAATAAACCCGGCCACATTGTCGTGCAGCGCCTTCAAGGACGCTTCGTGCGCGTACACCATATGGCCCGACTCGTAGAATTTGAAATCGATGTTCTTCTGTAGCTTGGCGGGAATGGCCAGGTGCTGCATTTCGTAGACGCCTTCAAAGAAAGGCGTGGCCAGGTCGAAGTAGCCCGCGTTCACCAGCACTTTCAGGTCCGGGTTGTATTTCATCGCCATCGCCAGATCGACCATGACGTTCACCGACTGCGGCAACGGTATCGGAGCTCCGGGAGGCTGGTGCAGGAAATTCCACGTTCTCCAGGTCTCGATTTCCGGCTTGTATTCCCGGTTCTCCCCGAATTTCAAATCCTTCCGCACGTAGTCGTTGAAGGCCGAGACGTACGCCGAACTGATCGCCGCCGACTGCGGATCGTACTGCGCCTCCTTGCTGAGCGGATCGAACGTCGGTCCCGAAAAACGCGTGTCCAGCCGGCCGGTGGTCGTGTCGCTGTCGCCCTTGAGCGTCTTTTCAAATTGTCCCGCATTGATGCGTAGGTCCGATTTCTCAATGTAATCGGCGGGCAGCCCGGTGTATTGATGGAGCTTCGCGACGATCGCCTTCCGCCGTTCCGGCGCAAGCGTGGCTCCCGCTCCAAGAGCCGTTCCATATTCGCTCATGGCAAACTGCTCGACTTCCGCCAATAGCGGCTCGAGGTCCTTGGGAGCATCGGGCAGCTTGTGGTGATACCAAGCCGTCGCCGCATAGGTGGGAAGCGCAAGTTGGTAGGGCAAGTCGATTCCCGGATTCAGCTGCGGCCAGTCCGCGCCATTGTCGTAATTCAGGGCCTGCGACAGCAGAATCACTCCGTTGAAGTCGATGTCGCGTCCGGCTTCCAGCAGATTAATCAGGGCCGCGGATCGCGTCGTGCCATAGCTCTCTCCAAAGAGATACTTCGCCGAATTCCACCGTCCATATTTCGCCAGGAATTGCGAAATGAAATCTGCGAACGCTTCCGCATCGGCGTCCACGCCGTAAAACGCCTTTTCGCGGTCTTTCCCCGCGATGCGGCTGAATCCCGTTCCCGGAGCGTCAACAAACACGAGGTCACTGGCATCCAGCAGGCTGAATTCGTTGTTGACAATAGGATAGGGCGCCGCTGGTGTATGCGAATTATCGGCCGTGACAACGCGCTTTGGCCCGAATGCACCCATATGCAGCCACACGGTCGAAGAACCGGGCCCGCCGTTGTACAAAAACGTCACCGGCCGCTGCGCCGCCTGCTCACCGGACTTGAAATAGGCCACGTAAAACATGCTCGCTTCCGTCGGCGGATTCTTGTCGTCCTTGTCCGCGTTCTGCGGCACATCGTCCCAACCCCTCTGATGAACGACGATCGTGCCGGCATACGAGTCGTAGGCAATCGCCTTCCCTCCGATGGTCACCGACCCTTTGCTGGCTTGCTGCTCGGGTTTGAAGCCGTCCGGCTTGCCGGAAGCGGGCTTGGTTTGCGCGGTGTCGTCCTTGGTCTGAGCCCGCACAGGCTCAAACCACGACATAGCCAATCCCGCGAGGGCAACGGTGAGAAATCCAGGAATGAACTTTCGCATGAGAGATTTCTCCAAGGACACAGGAATTAAGACTATCTTCCAGCTGTGGACCGGCGCAGCTTATCTCGGACCCCGTATGACTGCAACCATGCGGGCCGGCAGTTGCAGAACGCCAGGCAAGTTCCCTGCGACCGGGCATGCGGATCGCTTCGTTTCTCACGAGATTCAGCGAGCCGCCGGCTAGACGGCGGTGACGAAATTCCCGTCGAGGGCCACGTAGCCGTACGCCATGCGCGGCGTGTTGAACGCAAACGCGGGATTGCCTTGGCAGTCCAGCAGAATCAAGCCGCCCGTGCCGTGGGTGCGCTTTCCCAGCAGATGGATGGCTTCACGCGCGGCCAGTTGCGCGTTGGAACCGCTGCATGAGGAACCGGCCGGCACGTTCACGCAAATTCCCGGACGCCGCAGGAAATCGACAGTCGTTTTAGCCATCACGATTTTCATGATCGCTTCGCCGTAACCGGTGCAGGAAACGCCTCCGGCCTCGGAGTCCGCGTAGCAGCCGCAGCCGATCAGCGGGGAATCGCCAACGCGGCCCGGAAGTTTGCAGCACGTCCCGCCGGTGGAAGTGGCGGCGAAGAGATTTCCCTCGCGGTCGATGGCCACCGCGCCGACCGTTCCCGCTTCGTGGCCGCGGTGATGCTCCGCCGCGTGCTTATCTTCCTTGCACTTCGTCCAGGCTTCGCGTTCGGCTTCGCTGATCATCTCTTCGGGATCGCAGAGCGCGATGCCGTGCTGTTCTGCGAAGCGTTCGGCGCCTCCGGCAACCAGCATCATGTGCGGGCATTTCTCCAGAATTTTCCGCGCAACACGAATGGGATTCTTCACGCGCTGCAGCGTAGACGCCGCGCCGGCGCGCAGCGTAGCGCCGTCCATCACGATGGCGTCGCACTCCACGCGGCCGTCGAGGTTCAGGTGCGAGCCGTAGCCCGCGTCAAAAACCGGATCATCCTCGAGAGCCATTACTGCCGCTTCGATGGCGTCGAGCGCGTGGCCGCCTCGCGAGAGAATCGTCCAGCCCGCGGCCAGCGCGCGCTCGCAGCCGGATTTGCAGGCCTCGATGGCTTCGTCGGGGATGTCCCACGCGCCGCCGTGAACGATCAGGGATGGTTTCATCGCAATGGCTATATGTAGAAATCGAGAAAAAGCAGAAGAACGCCCGCGAGGAGAAGAATCATGGCCGGGTGGGCGCGGCGATGCGGAAAGTGCTTTACGGAATGCACGAAGGAAACCGGAAACGCGTTGAGGCGGGAATCGCTCCGCGGGCGATAGAACGGTCCGGCCGGCGTGTAGCGCGAAAAATTGCGGCGAAAGAGCGCAAACTCATCCTCAAACCAGATGAAAAAATCCTGGCGATGGCGCCATGCCACCACAGCGGCGGCGAGCCATAGAAGATAGCCCGAAGCGGTGAGCATCCCGAGCGATGGACCGAATCCCCAGTTCATGAAAAGCCCCGAATGACGAACACTGCAAAAAAGGCGCTCCGGCCGGTGAGAAGCTATCCTTCCTCGTGAATGGTGAAAAGGCGCACGACCTCAAACTCTTTCTTGCCAGCGGGGGTGGCCACTTCGATTTCGTCGCCGACCTTGCGGTTGAGCAGAGCGCGGCCAATGGGCGAGGTCGTGGAAATCAGGCCCTTTTCGACGTCCGCTTCCTCGCTGCTGACGAGCTTGTATTCAACCTCTGTGTCCCGCTGCAAGTCTAGGACAACGATGCGCGAGCCGTAACCGGAGCGATCCTTGGGGATGTTGGTGAGGTTGAGCATGCCGAGGTCGCCCATGCGCTTTTTGAGCTGGCCGATCTTGGCGTTGACAAAGCCCTGGCGTTCCTTGGCGAATTTGTACTCGGCGTTCTCGGAGAGGTCGCCGTGCGCGCGGGCGACGGCGATTTCCTTGGGAAGCTCGACGTTGAGCTCGTGGGAGAGTTCGTCGATTTCCTTTTGCAGCTTCTGTTTGATCCTGCTGATGGGGTCGGACATGGTGATTAAGTGCCGGCTCGCTCCAAAAAGATTGCGGAGTCCGGGACCTACGGATGGCTCCCCGAACCCCGCGCAAGGAGACATTATACTGAGGATTGGAAACGCGAAAAACGAAATTTGAAGGCTGGAAGGCGTGCTGCCCGTGGACCCCGGGGGGGCCATGCAAGTGTGGCAAGCAAAGGAGTTACGGGAGGAGGTTTTCGGATCTGTGGCAAATAAAGGATTTAGCGTCAGGCAGAGATCCTTTCCGACAAGGTCGGAACCTTCGGTCGACTCGCGATGCCAGCCTGCGCAGGCAGGCTCGCTCCCCGTCGGGAACGGGGCAGGCAGGATGGCTAGCCTGGTCGGATAGTCAGTTGCAGGGGCGGGGACCGAAGGGTGCGGCACCCCATTCGTCTCCAGGCACGGTCTATGCTCCACCCGCCTGTGACTTTGATCTTGTGATGAAGTGAAATAGAACATTGGCGATTTTTGTGGTTTCTTTTGCCGGCTCGATAGAACGATCGTCCTTCTTGAATCCGTACCAGCCATCGATGAGTGAGACGAGATCGGGTCGGGTTCGCGCAAATTGTCCCTTAAGTTGTTTGGTCTTTTGCGTGTAGCAGGCAACGTAGCCCTCAACAAAGCCGAGTCTCTCCGCCGACTCTGCTTCTCGCCACCATTGACCGTCATAGTAGCCGTGAGGCTCCTTCCAGACTTCTCCGCCTTTCTGTTCTGGATATTGCGAAGGTTGATCTGCGGCGTCCGAGAAAACGTCCAGAAGGGGCCGGTGCAGCCTTGAGGTATTCTCGCGATAAAACCGGGTGATGGAAGACTGATCCTCCGCGGCAGACTTGGAATAGCGGAATTTTTTCTTTACTTCCCATATGTAGCAATCTGCGGCCCCGCTCACGAAGCCTTGTTGCTCCTTCGGGTCACGCGACAACCACCAGTGGCCGTCGTACTTGGTGCTTGTCAGAGGCTTGCGCTGAGGCGGCGCGACCGCCGCACAGAAACATGAGAAGCAAGCTACAGCTAATAGAAACCTCATAAGTATCCCCTACTAACTAAGAGCATAGTGGCAACCGGTCTGAAGACCGTCCACCACTGGCACTGCCATTTAGTGGACTTTGACTTCGACGGATTGAGAGAGGGTGTGACCGGAGGCGTCGGCGATGGTGAGAGTGTAGGTAGTGGTCTTGACGGGGGAGACGTCGACGCAGCGGGAATAGGATGGCCAGACGGGATTGGACTGGGGCTCGAGAGTGACGGTTTTGGCGTTGGCGACGCCGTAGCAAAGCTGGGTGGTTTCGCCGCGGCGGATGATACCGGGAATGGCGTAGAAGTTCTGGATGGCGAGCTGCTTGCCGCCCATCATTTCGAGCGCGGCGCGGTCGTTTTCGCGTTGCTGCTCGGTGCGCTGCTGGATGGCGCGTCGCTCGATGGAGCGGTTTTCCCACCAGCGGGAGAAGAAAATCCAGCCGACTGCGAGGACTACGATGACGATGAGCGCGGTGGTATAGAGAGACGGGTCCTTGAAGATGGATTTGGAAGGCGGTTCGGGCTGATCGAGCATCGCGGCACTCCGCAAGAAACTCCGAAAGACAAAAATAGCAGGAACGGCGGGGCTAGGAAAGACGGGGGGATTTCCTATGGTCAGGAATCAATCCACGTGCGCCAGGGGCTGCCATTTGAGTTTCGGATGAGTGCCGAAGTTGAAAAGCAGATCCCTCCGCCTCAGGCTGCGGAAGACCGCAGCCTGAGGGTCGGGATGACAGTTGCTTGGTTGCCGGGGCAAATTTGCAGTTGGTGGTCGAGTGTGCGAGCCAGCGGCAGGCCGGAGGTGCCGCGCCTGGGGGAGCGCGCTGCTTCCCATTTGAAGGCGCGTGTGCTATTGGAATAGCCCGGAAAAGACGGAGGTAGAAGAGGTGGCGCGCTACGGCGCTAGGGTCACCTCGTGGTGAATCAGAAGGGAGTGCTCGAAATGTTGCGTTCCGCTATGCGCTTTTACGCAGGTTTGTGCGCGCTGCTTGGGGCGAGTGTTTGCTTTGGGCAGAGCGCGACACCGATGCTACTGAGGCACCCGACGCTGAGCGCGACGAAGATCGTGTTTGTATACGGAGACGATCTCTGGGAGGTTTCCCGCGAGGGCGGCGTCGCGGAGCGGCTCACGGCCGGGATGGGGAGAAAGTCGTCGCCGGCGTTTTCGCCGGACGGGAGCCAGATTGCGTTCTCGGCGAATTACGACGGGAGCGACGATGTTTACGTCATACCGGCGGCGGGAGGCGTACCGCGGCGACTCACCTACCATCCCTTTGATGGTGAAGTGGTGGGTTGGGCGCGAGACGGGAAGCACGTCCTGTTCTACTCCTGGCGCAACAGCTACTCGTGGTTCACGCGGCTTTTTACGGTGTCAACGGAAGGCGGGCTGCCGGAAGAACTGCCGCTGCCGATCGCGCAGGACGGGTCGTATTCGCCGGACGGAAACCAAATCGCCTACGTACCGCTGAATCACGCGTTTGAAATCTGGAAGCGTTACCGGGGCGGACGCGCTTCGAAGATCTGGCTGGCGCGGCTGTCCGATTCGAGCTATACGCCGATTCCACGTGAGAGTTCAAATGACTTCAGCCCGGTGTGGGCCGATCACCGCGTGTTTTTTCTTTCCGACCGCAACGGGCCGATGTCGCTGTTTGTGTATGACACGAATACGAAGACGGTGAGCGAAGCGCTAAAAAGCGACGAGCTGGACTTCAAATATGTGAGCGCGGGGCCGGGCGCGCTGGTAATCGAGCAGTTTGGCGCTATTTGGCTATATGACTTGAATACCGGAAAAGCACACAAAGTGGAAATTCGCGCCAAGGGTGACTTCCCGGCGATACGGCCACACTTCATGAACGTGGGCAACCGTATCGAGTCGGCGGATATTTCGCCGACAGGGCAGCGGGCGGTGTTCGAGGCGCGCGGTGAAATCCTGACGGTGCCGGCGGAAAAAGGGGACATTCGCAACCTGACCAATACCACGGGAGCGGACGAACGGTACCCGGTGTGGTCGCCGGACGGGAAGAACATTGCGTATTTTTCCGACGAGTCGGGAGAATATGCGCTGCACATCAAGAATCAAAACGGGGAAGGGGAAGCGCAAAAGTTCGATCTCGGGCATCCGGCGTCGTTTTACTACTTCCCTGCGTGGTCGCCGGACAGCAAGAAGATCGTGTTCAGCGACAAGCACTTGAACCTGTGGTTTGTGGACCTGGAGAAAAGGACGCCGGCGAAGGTGGCGCACGACCGGTTCATGCCGCCTGGCGATGTATTTCACGGGGCATGGTCGCCGGACAGCAAATGGATCGCGTACACACTGCAGGAAGTCAGCCACACGCGATCGGTGTTTCTGTATTCGCTGGAGACGCAGAAGAGCTATCGCGTGACGGATGGAATGAGCGAGTCGTTTTCGCCGGTGTTCGACAAAGGCGGCAAATATCTTTATTTTCTGGCGAGCACGGATTCGGGGCCACTGCTCGATTCCTCGATGCTGAGCTACGACCGGCCGATCACGACGAGCGTTTACATGGTCGTGTTGCGAAAGGACTTGCCCTCACCGCTGGCCCCCGAGAGCGACGAAGAAGGCGTCAAGCCAGAAACGCCGAAACCGGATAGCGAAGCCAAGGACAAGGAAAAGGCAGCGGCGCCGGACGTAAAGATTGATTTCGAGAAGATTTCGCAGCGCATCCTGGGCATGCCGATTCCCGCGCGGAACTACACGGAGATTCAGCCGGGGAAGGAGGGCACGATTTTTGTCGTGGCGGGGCCGTCGGTGGAACCGCTGCGGGGACGCAGTTTCTATACGGCGTACCGTTTCGATTTGAAGAGCAGGAAGGCGGATCGAATCGTGGAGAACGTGATTGCGTTCCATCTCTCCGCGAATGGCGAGAAGATGCTCTACCGAATGCCAAGTCCGCCGCAGCCCGCGGCGATGACTCCGCCGCTGCAGACGTGGCTGATTGCCCCTGTGCCACCGCCTCCACCGTCAGGGGCGGCGCCTCCTGCCGCTCCTGGTCCGGGGGCTGACGCGAAGGCGCTGAACCTGGCGTCCATGGAAGTGCGCGTGGATCCGCGCGTGGAATGGAAGCAGATGTACCACGAGGCGTTCCGGTTGGAGCGGGACTTCTTTTATGACCCGGGATTTCACGGTCTGGACCTGGCGTCCACAGAAAAGAAATACGAAGTCTTCTTGCCCGGGCTTGCGGCGCGGTCTGAATTGAACTACCTCTTCGAAGAAATCATGGGCAACCTGACCGTGGGCCACCTGTTTGTATATGGGGGAGATGAACCGGAGGTGCGGCGCATTCCGGTTGGGCTGTTGGGCGCGGACTACAAAGTGGAAAACGGGCGATACCGGTTTGCGCGCGTGTACGACGGAGAAAACTGGAATCCAGAACTGCGCGCGCCGCTGACGCAGCCCGGCGTGAATGTTGCGGAGGGCGAGTATCTACTGGCGGTGAACGGGCGCGAAGTGCGTGGCACGGACGAGGTGTACAGCTACTTTGAAGAAACGGCAGGGAAGTCGACGGTGCTGCGCGTGGGGCCGAATGCGAATGGGACGGGATCGCGGGAAGTGACGGTAGTTCCTCTGGAGAGCGAACAGGCGCTGCGACACCTTGCGTGGATTGAAGGCAACCGGCGCAAGGTGGACGAATTGAGCCACGGCAAGCTGGCGTATATCTATCTGCCGGATACGGCGGGCGAAGGGTATACGTACTTCAATCGCTACTTTTTCCCACAGGCGGGAAAGCAGGGCGCGGTGGTGGACGAGCGCTTCAACGGCGGCGGCTCGAACACGGATTACATCCTCGATTACCTGCGCCGCACACTGATGAATTATCGGACGACGCGAGACGGCGAAGACATGACCACTCCGGTCAGTCTGATCCAGGGGCCCAAGGCGATGATCATCAACGAATATGCCGGATCGGGTGGCGACGCCATGCCGTGGCACTTTCGTCAGGCGAAGATCGGGATCCTGGTGGGGAAGCGCACCTGGGGAGGACTGGTGGGCTTCTACGGGCCGGGCGAGAATCTGATGGACGGCGGCGGGGTGACGGCGCCGAGCCGCGGGTTTTGGACACCGAACAATCAGTGGGAAATTGAGAACCACGGCGTGGACCCGGATGTGGAAGTGGAACTCGATCCAAAGGCCATGCGCGAAGGACACGACCCGCAACTGGAGCGAACGGTGGAATTGCTGCTGGCGGATCTGGAGAAACACCCCATTCCTGCGCACAAGAAGCCGCCGTATCCCAATTACCAAAAGTCGAACGGAGCACGCGCAGGCGCGCAGCCGCGCTCGAATTGAGGGCACGCGCAGCCGTGAACAGCTGACACAAGTCGCTAGCGGTTGGAGACGCGAGCGATTTCGCGCCAAGTGACGAGCCGGATGTTTTGTTGCTGGAGCAAGTCGCGAAATTTGCGGCTCGAGAAGAAATCGAAATCGCGTTGGCGCCAGGAGGCGCCCCAGGTAGCGCGTTCACGAGTGGCGGCTTTCATTTCCTCATCAGCGTAGGCCAGGTGTATGACGAATTCGGTGACGCCCGGAGAAAGACTGCGGAGCGCGTCGGTGTAGAAGTCCGCCCATTTTTCGGCCGGCACGCCGGGAGAAATCGTTACGGTGTGGTCGAGGACAACGTCGGAAGAGCGGAGACTGGACGAAAGATACGGATAGCCGGCGAACCAGTCGCGAGCGAGGAAAACAGGCAACTTGTAGTCGTGAGCGACGCGCAGTAAAGCTGCAAAAAGGTCCTCGCCGTTTTGAAAGAGCCGGTATTGATGAGAATCGAGATGCGTTGGACGAATGCCCAGGGAGAGGGCGCGATCAATTTGGGAGCGGAGTTCGACTTCGGCTTCGCGGGGATCGATGTGGATGGCGGGAGACCAATCGAGGTGAAAGTAGCCGAGGGCATCGAGCAGGCTCGGGACTTTGGATTTCGGCGCGACAGGACCCCAACGATAGAAGACGCGTTCGCTGGTGAGCGTGAGGTGAAGGCCGAAGTCGGCGTTGGGATGATTCCCGGCGTAGTCGGCCATTTCCAGAAACCAGGGGCAAGGAACCATGATGCTGGCGGAGTTGATGGCGCCGGCTTCGAGAGCGGCGATGGAGGCGGCGTTGACGGAATGCGTCATGCCGAGGTCATCGGCGTGGACGATTAGGAGTTTTGTAGTGGGAGGGTAGCCGAGCCTTTCGACAAGAGACCGTGGATGGCCTTGGGCGAGTAAACGGGGAGTTGTGCCCAAGCAGAAGAAAAGGAGAACGAGGGCGAGGCGGCGAAGGTTCATGCGGCGGAGGGAAGTCAATCGTGGCGGATTTTGCCGTCGGCGGCCAGGCGTGCGAGCCAGCGTTTGGCGTTGTCAGCGCCGGAGGCATCGGGATGGTTCTTCAGAAAATCGCGCAGGGCTTGCGCGGCGTCTTCGTACTTGCCTACCGCGGTGAGCGACTGCGCCAGAAGGAGTTCAATCTGCGGAGAGGCGCCGCGGGATTGCGACCAAGCTTCTTGTGATTCCTTGAGCGCGCCATCGAATTGTTGCTGGTGGTAATAGGCTTTGGCGAGCGCCCAATGCGTTTCCCAACCGGCGGGCTGGAGACTGAGAGACTGCTCCAGGGGCGTGATGGCCTGATTGAATTTCCCGGCATCGACGAAGGCCATGCCCAGGGCGGACCAGGCCGGGGCGTGCTTGGGGTCGAGTTGCGTGGCTTTCTCCAGCAGGTCCTCGGCCTTAGGCCAGTCGCTGCGTTTGAGGTACACGAGCGCGCGCCCGTAGAGCACGTCGGGGTGACTCGGAGCGAGTTTCAATGCTTCGTCGAGGTTTTTCTGAGCGTCGTCGAGCTTGTTGTCTTTCAGCGCCTGCAGTCCCTTGTCGAGAGCTTCTTTGGC
>CAZGFL010000044.1:0-165567 GCA_964524985.1 uncultured Acidobacteriaceae bacterium | reverse complement strand
AGCGAACGGTACAGAGAGACAAGCAGCACATTCGAAGCGAGCGTAAATGCCGGCACTGTGAAGTTGAGCCACCAGCCGTGCAAAAACGCCCAATAGTCCACCGCCACCAGCGGCGCGAACAGGAACGCCCCAAACCACATCCACCGCGGCGAAACCAGCGCCATCCAGATTCCCAACGGCAAACCAAGAATCACAATCAGAATGCCATCCGCCAATTGCTGCTTCGCCCCGCGAATCAGAAAATTCTCGTGCAGCATGTTGTCAATGACGTTGGCGTGAACTTCGACGCCGGGATAGTCGATTTCGCCGTAAGGAGGTGTGCGCAGGTCGGCGATGCCGGTAGCGGAGGCCCCGACGAGCACAATTTTGTCTTTGAGTTTTTCCGGTGGAACCTTGCGTTGCACTACGTCCGCGATGGAATAGTAAGGGTAAGTTCCACGCGGCCCGTGATAGTTGATCGAAAGATGGCCCGTGGAATCCGGCTTGATGAAGAGCTTCGTTCCAAAATCCAGGCGCACCACGCCGGTCGGACTGAATTGCACGACGACTTTATCGGAAGGAAGCCCGAGATAAAGCCGCATCGTCTGCACTTCGAGCGAGCCGAAGAGCTGCCACTCGGAAGTTTCCTTGGATCTGCCAAAGGGCAGAACCAGCATCGTGCGGCGCAGCACGCCGTCGGCATCCGAAGAAACATTAAAGAAACCAATGGTTGTTTTCTCCATCTTGTCGGGGTCCGCCAGGGCAGGGATGTTCGCCACGTTGGCCGCGTAGAGGTCCCCGTCGCGTCGGTACCGGTCGACAAGCTCCAGAAAATCCTCTTTCCCAGTCTGTTGTTGGAGGGCGTTGCGTCCTAGCGCGTACCATTCGATGAGTTCGTCGTATTGATCGAGGACCTTGGGGTCCATTCCTTTCAGCTCATCTGGCTTCAGAAAGAAGTTGCCGAGCACCACGGCACCGAAGCGGTCGATGGCCTTCGCGAATTGCGAATCCGCGTCATATTCCGCCGCAAGCGCTCGAACTTCCGCTTCAAGTTTTTCGTCAATGGCCTCGCCCTGTTTTTTCCGCTGTTCCAGCCGGGACCAGAGCGCGCGCACAGGGTCGGCGGTGCGGTCGGGCTTGTCGAAGGTGATGTCGAAAGCCACCACTTTCGCTCCATCTTCATGGAGAACGTCGAGCATGGTGGCGAAGTGCGCGCGGGAGAACGGCCACTTGCCCAGAACCTCCTGCGACTCCTGGTCGATGTTTACGATCACGATGCGCGGGTCGGGTAGCGTGGCGCTGGAAGGCCGGTAGCGGAAACGCGTGTCCAGGGAGTTGTATTCCAAGCGCTGCAGGAAAGAGAAAATTGGCGTGGAGCGCTCGCCAAAGAACGTGAAGTAATACAAGATGAGCGCGCCAAATGTAATGATCAAACTGATGACGAACGAAACGCGGTGCCGCCACCACGATTGTAGAACTTCGTAGAGGCCGAAGAGGCCCCGCCGTTGCCAGAAGCCCTCTGACGGAGCCGCCATCGCGGGCTATTCGCGGAAGATGAAGTTCAGCTTGACGCCCGAGACTTCAATCAGGTCGCCGTCGTTCAGCCGGACAGGGCCGGGGATCGGCGCGCCGTTGACGCTGGGCACCTTGTCGCCGGGGCCCAGATAAAAGCCGTCATCGCGCTGGTTGATCTGCGCGGCCATTTGCGGCTTGAACCAGCCTTTCAACTTGACCGTGGCCATCGCGGACTTTCCCACGACGGTGAGCTTGTTCGTCAGCACGTATTCCCGCTGATCGGTCTTCCCGCCGAGCACCACGAGCGTGGGAACTTTCATGCGCGTTCCCGCAAACTGCATCGATTCACCCATCGCCGCGGCCTGCTGGAGCATCTGACGGCGTTCTTTGGTATCCAGCACCATCGTTTCGTTGATGCGCGGCGCGGCGGCCTTGCGCCCGGTGTCCCAGGGCACGGGCGCGTCGCCGCTGGTGTCTACCTTGATGGTGTGCTTCCCGATGTGCACGCGATCCTGGTCGTGGAGCGTGGCCCGCTCGACGCGCAGGTCATTGACAAACGTGCCGTTCAGGCTGTCCAGGTCCTCGATGACCATGCGGCCGGCCTCGTAGTAGACCTTGGCGTGATAGTTGGACACCGCGAGGTTGTCCACCGCCAGGTCGTTGTCCGGAGCGCGCCCGATGGTCACCGGGCGGCTGCCCACGGGCACCTCCTTGACGATTTTGTTGTCAAACATGAGGCTGAGCTTCGGCATCTCAATTCCCTCCAGCATTCCCATTACGATTTTTGCGCGCCCCACGGCGCAGCCACGAAAACCACCCCTCGGAATCCTTGTTGAGCCGAACGATCACGACGGTGATATTGTCCGGGCCTCCGCGTTCGTTGGCCATGCCCACCAGTTCTTCGGCTCCACGGACGGGATCCGTCTCCGCCTGAAGCACGCCGGCAATCTCCGGTTCCGTGACCATGCGCGTGAGCCCGTCTGAGCAGAGAATCAATACATCGCGGGGAAACAAAAGATGCTCCTCGGCGTCGACTTCGATTTCTTCCTGGGCCCCGAGCGCACGCAACAGGACACTTTGCATTTCGCTTTCTTCCGCTTCGGCAACCGTGAGCATTCCGCGCCGCACCTGTTCCGCCACAAGCGAATGATCGCGCGTGAGTTGCAGCAGGCTGCCGCCGCGTAACAAATAGGCGCGGCTGTCGCCCACGTGCGCGATGCTGAGCTTTGAGCCGTTTATCCACGCAGCCGTCAGCGTTGCTCCCATGCCGTGTTGATCGGGGTGCTCCTCCGCGGATTTGAAGATGTTCTTGTTGGCAAGATGCAAGGCTGTGGAGAGGCGCTTAGTGCTCGCGCTCCAGTTCGGCTGCGTCGCGCCCACCACACGCGCAGCCGGGTTGGTCTCCACGTCCAGGCAATGCTTCACCACCGTCTCCACGGCCATCGCGCTGGCGATTTCGCCGTGAGCCTCGCCGCCCATGCCGTCGGAGAGGACGAACAGGTTGAGCGACGGAACGATGCGGAAGCAGTCCTCGTTGTTCGTGCGCACGCGACCCACATCGGTCACGCCGCCGCTGGCAATTTGCACACGTGCTCCCATGCCTGCCGCGGACTACACCCCTGCGGGCACCCGGGCAGATGGCCCTGCTCCCACGCTAGCAGAGCGCCAAGAGCGGCGAAAGGCGATGAACCCTACTGATTACTCGCTCTTAAGCCACAGCCTTTGGGGGAGAATTCTTCTGTTTTCAGCGACTTATGAGCCGCTTGGCGGGGGAAGCTCGGTCGTGTTTCTCAGGGAGCCTTCCGCTATACTGCCCATGCCGCGAGTGCACCACTTCGCGGCTCATCGCACTGCAAATATGGCACGCACTAAGATTGCAAGAACAAAACGCGCTGCAAAAGCCGCACCGCCAAGGCTCAGCACCTCCCGTGTCGAGCGCGAACTAGAAGGATTGAACCAGATCGGCATTGCTCTGTCGGAAACGCGCGATGTCGAACAGTTGCTCGAACTCATCCTGCGCAAAGCCCGCGAAATCACTGCCGCCGACGCCGGCTCGCTCTATCTGGTGCAGCAAGAAGGACTTTCCACCAGCGGCGCAAAACGCAGCCCCAGCTTGCGGTTCAAATTGTCACAAAACGACAGCGTGCAATTCCCCTTCAGCGAGCAGACCCTGCCTCTCACGGAAGACTCCACCGCAGGGTATTGTGCGCTGCACGGCGAAGTGATCGAGCTCGCGGACGCCTACCGCATTCCCAAGGGCCGCCCGTTTCATTTTTACGCGACGTTTGATCAGCAAGGCGGCTACCGCACGCGCTCCCTGATCACGCTGCCTATGAAAAACGGCAAGGGCGAAGTCCTCGGCGTGTTGCAGCTCATCAACTGCAAACGCAACCCCCGCGCGCGCCTCACCGATGCCGCCGCCGTGCGCCGTTGGGTGCAGCCATTCCCGGAGCGCGCCGTGCGCCTGGGCCTTTCCCTTGCTTCGCAAGCCGCCGTTGCGTACGAAAACTCCAAGCTCTATCAGGAAATCGAGAATCTCTTTGATGGCTTCGTCAGCGCTGCCGTCAAAGCCATCGAGCAGCGCGACCCCACCACGTCCGGGCATTCGCAGCGTGTCTGCGCCATGACCGTGGGTCTTGCCGATGCGGTCGACCGCGAGCCGCGCGGCCCTTACGGCGACCTCCGCTTTTCCCGCGAGCAGATGAAGGAACTGCGCTTCGCCGCGCTGCTGCACGACTTCGGCAAAGTCGGCGTGCGTGAGGAAATTCTCATCAAGGCCAAGAAGCTCTATCCGCTTCAGCTGATTCGCGTGATGGACCGCTTCGACTACATCCGGCGCGACATCGAAGCGCGCACTGCAGAGCAAAAGCTCGAAGCGCTCCTGAAACTCTCGCGCAAGGAAGCGGCGGCGCGTCTGAAGCTTCTCGACGAAGAATCGCATCGCCATCTTGGCGAGCTCGAGCGCTTTGCGAATTTCATCTCTCGGATCAATGAGCCTACCCTGCTTCCCACGGGCGATTTCGAAGCCATCAGCGAAATTGCACAAAAAACCTATCGCGACCCGCGCGGCACGGAGCGCCCGTATCTTTCCTCGGACGAAGTGCGTCTGCTCTCCATTCCTCGCGGCAGTCTGGACGCCGAAGAGCGCCGCCAGATCGAATCGCATGTCACGCACAGCTTCAATTTTCTATCGCAGATTCCCTGGACGCCTGAATTTCGGAGCATTCCGGAGATCGCCCGCGCGCATCACGAAAAACTGAGCGGCCGCGGGTACCCGCTGGGGCTGAATTCGGAACAGATCCCGGTGCAGGCGAAGATGATGACCATCTGTGACATCTTCGACGCGCTCTCCGCTTCTGATCGTCCTTACAAGAAGGCCGTTCCTGTTGACCGCGCCCTTGACATTCTGAAGCTCTGCGTCCGCGACGGGGAAATCGACACGGAGCTTTTCCGCGTTTTTCTGGAGGCCCAGATTTACCGGCTAGCGGCGAAACCGGCCTAACGAGTGCGCGCGTAACGCATTCGAAATGGGTTTCACGACGACAACCGACGGGGCGCCCATTTCTCTTACAATCGGATAAAGGCCGCTTCTATGCGCACTTTGTTTCTTGGACCTTGGCTTGCGCTGCTCCCGAAGCGCTGGCGCGTCCAGTTGCGTTCGTACGAATCCATCGGGTGGCGGGCCGCCGGAACGCTGAGCGGATTCTTCGAATTGGTCCTTGCTCTCGTTGCCATGCTGTTCTGGTATTCGTATTCGGTCACTTCTTGGGTCTCACGCGGGCTGGACTCCGCCCTTGCTGGCAAAATGGGCCCTTCGCCCAATGACCATGAGATCGGTTTCATGGCCATTGTAATTTTTGTGACGCATCCGCTTACCTGGCTGATTGGCTATGTCGGGGTGGAAGGAGCCGTGCGGCTGGTGGGCGCGCTCGCCAGCGAAGACATTCTGGGCACGTTTCCGCTTTTCGCCGCGGATCGACTGTACCTCAGAATCACGGGCCAGTGCGCGCCCAACCCGGCAAAGGCCGCCGGCTTCGAACAAAGCAATTTCGCGTCCTACAAGAGCGCCATTCGCGAACGCGTGCGACACTCGCGTACGGCTGCCATTCCCGACGAATTGTTCGTCGGGAAGGATAAGGACAATCACGACGAGACGCTGGAAATCCGCGCCAGCCGGAGAAAGCCGCCGGATTGGACACCTCCACGAACGGTGCATTATCAGGGCGTGTTCTACCGGCTTGAAGGCTGTTCTGAAGGCGCGGAACCGCGCCCCTACCGCTACCATTTGCGGCGGCTTCCCGCGGGCGTAATGGGGCGCTCGGTGCTTGTTTACGCTCCGGAAGAGACGCCGGTTCTGGCAAAAGACTAAACGCTGCCTGCTTCGCTCGCCTCTGCTTTCCGCGGCGATGTTTCTCCACTAGAATCGCCCCATGCCGCTGCGCCGTTTCTTCGTGGTTCTTGCTTGCGCGCTCGTTGCCGTATCTCTGCCGCTGACCCCGGCGCAGAAGTCTCCCCGCTCCTATTCCGGGCACACTCTGCTTCTCCCGCGGCGCATCGTTTCCGGTGAAAGAGCCACGCTTGCCGTGCTGGACGCGAATGGCCGGCTCGCGCCTGGAGTTGTCGTGGAGTTTTCGATTGGCGACCGCTTGAAGACCGACGCGACGGGGCGCGCCCTCTTTGTGGCGCCGCTGGACGCCGGCGTGATTTTCGCTTCCATTATCGGCCGCACCGGCCGCGTTTCCGCGGTTGTTCTCAGACCGGAGGAGGCTTCCACACCTTCGATGGTGATTGCTTCCGTTCCGCGCTTCGCTTCGCTGGCCGACCGCTTTGAGATTCTTGGCAAGGGGTTTTGCGGCGATGCTGATGCTAACCGCGTGCAAATCGCCGCCCGCCCAGCGCTGGTGCTTGCGTCTTCCCCGGTCTCGCTTACGGTTCTTCCACCTGCGGATCTGGAGCCCGGCGAGGCCACTATCGAAGTCTCGTGCGCGAAGCGCGCCGCTGCGCCGTTTGCTCTTGCGCTTGTGGAAATGGACTTGGAAGCCGACGGCTCGCCCCTAAAACCAGGCGAGCATCGCACTCTCGGCGTGCGCGTGCATGGCACGAGCGAAAAAGTTCTCCTGGAGGCGCGAAACCTGGCGCCCGCTATCGCGGAGCTTGCTGGCGGCCGTCTCGTCCGCGTTTTAAGCAGCGGTGGAACCCACAATCAGGCGCGTTTCGAAGTGACCGGGCGAAAGGACGGCAATTTTCAGATTGCCATCCGCCTGGGTCCCAAGGTGGCGTCGCCACACTGATTTGGCTCCCGCAAATTCACGCATTACGCTGATTTTTTGGCGGCGTTCACTTCGGGCTGGGCAAGCGCCAGCGTGCCTTGCACGTTCTCGAGCGCGGGCTCTGATCTCTCGCTGCCTAGCATCCCGGCCAGCGTGTCCTGCGCTTTGTCCAGCCGCTTCTCGCTTTCGCTAAAGCAATTCTGCGCGTTTTTCAAGTGCATGCCGAGCCTTTCGTAGATCTGCGTGAAATTGTCCATTTGCTTTTGCATGCCGGCAAGACTTGCTTGCAGGCGCTTGGCGTTTTCTTCAATCTGCATGCCTTGCAGGCCCATTAGAATCACCTGCAGGTGGGCGTACAGCGTGTTGGGCGAAACGGCAATCACGTTCTTGCTTCGGCAGTACTCATCGAGGGGCTGGCCTTTGGCATCCGAAGTCATCAGCAGTTCGTAATAAACGTTTTCGCTGGGGACAAACATCAGCGCGATTCCAAGCGTTCCTTCGTTTGGCAAAATATATTTTTTCGCGATGCTATCCGCATGCCCCTTCACCGCGCTGGCAAACGACTTGCGCGGCTCCTCTGCCGGGAGCGGAGCGCCAACCGCGGGCTTCGGCTCGCTCAGCCTGCGGAACGCGTCCAGCGGAAACTTGGAGTCGATCGGCAGAAGCTTGTCGCGCAGGAAAATCGCTGCGTCCGCCACTTCACCGGTGGTGAAGCGGAACTGCCGCTGATAGCGTTCCTTCGGCAGCGCATCCTCGAGCAGGCGTTCGAGGGCCACTTCTCCCAGCGACCCGCGCGATTTTGCGCCGCCCAGGATGTTTTGCAGGGTCTGGGCCGTCTGCGACATTTGACTCCCCGCTTGTTGCACTGCCCCGAGCTGTTGCTGGATTTGTCCCAGCGCCTCCCGCGAGTTTTTTAGTTCCCCCGCCATCGCCGATTGCGCCTGCGCCGCGATTTGCGCGGAGTCGGTGATTCCTTTTTGCAGCGCCCCGGTAACCCCCTCCAGGCTCTTCGTCACGGCCTGAGTAAGCTGTCCCAGTTGCTGGCTGAAGTTCTGCGTTTGTCCCGCGAGTGTTTGCAGGTCGCGCTGCAGCTGTTCGGTTCGCGCGCGAGCCTCTTCTTCTTTTCTGCGGCTTTGCCCGGCTTGCAGGAAAAGCCAGCCCGCCAGCAGGACGACCGCCGCCACCACGACAATCAAAACAATATTCATTCCTTCTCCGATTCGTTTGCGGGAAACGGTCTTCTTACTCTAACAGAGTCGAAAGTTGAAAGTTGAAGGCCCAAAGAAATTGGCAGTTTCTGCGATCGTGGCTGAGATGATTCCAAAAACATCTCCCAAAAAGCGAGAAGGCCCTTTCTCAAGGGCCTTCTCGCTTCTGTCTTGAACTCTTGAACGTTTAACTTTGAACCCTTTTTCCTCTGTACTGCCCGTGCGCGAGAAAAAGGGCCCCGCATTTCGCGAGGCCCTTTCTTCTCTGAACTGTTAACTGTGGGCTGTCGACTGTCAGCTTCTTCTACCAGCTCAGCTTGAGCGCGAACTGGAACTGCCGTGCATCATAAGAAGCCGTCGGCTGGCCGGCGCTGCAAGTTGGACCGGCGCTGGGATCGCAGAGCTGGTTGACTGCTGCGATATTGGTGCGGTTAAACAAATTGAAGGCATCGGCGATCAGATCCATCTTGAAGCGTTCGCCAAACGGGATGCGCTTGGAGAGCCGCATATCCCACTGAAAGAAATTCGGCATTGCGAAGGGATACCGGGTAAGGTTGCCGTCGCAACCGGCGCCTGACGTTGTAAAGCCGGGAACGACGAACCTTGAGCCACTGTTCGTCAAGCAGACATCCGCAACACCAAACGTCACGCCAGGAATATAAGGTGAGGTTGTGCCGCTCCCGCTGGTGACAATCGAGGGACGGTCGTTTGAAGCGCTCAGGTCGAGGCGCGTACCCTCGCCGGTGATGACGGCGAAAGGCCGACCAGATGCAAATTCAACGATGGGAGAAAGGGTGAAGTCCGAGATAAAGCGCTTGGCAAAGTTATCTCCGGACTTGGACGTGCCGGACTGGAAGACGGCGCTAGTGACCCAGCGATGACGTTGGTCGTTCACAGAGTTGGAGCGATCCAGATTCGGAAATCGGCTGTCTTGTGGCTCAAGAGTGGATTGCAGGTCGGTCGAGTCATCGATGGAATGGGAGTACGTGTAACTCGTGAGCAGCTCAAAGCCTTTCGAAAAACGCTTCGAGAGGTTGACGGTCAAAGCGTTGTACCAGGAGTTGCCGTTTGAAACCTGAGCATCAACGGTGTTGAAGGGTACGGGAACGCCGAAGCCCTTTGGGTACCCTGCCAAAGCTGCTAAAGCGACTTGGCCTGCGTAGCCGACAGCCAGAGGTTGCCCGGGAGCCACGAGGCCGGCAAAGGACGGATTTGGACCCGACGGGCGGAAGAAATTGAAGAAGGCCGCGGTGCCTACAAATCCGACTAAGTTTGCCGGGGCACAGCTGCTCGATCCGGAGAAACCTTGGCCAAGCGCTCCAGGAGCGATGAGGAAAATGCTGGATGCCGGGCCTGTTGCAATACACGTGTTTTGTGTCCCAGAGGGGACGGCCACAGCGAACGGATTGCTCACGGTAAGCCCCGAAAGCACGGCGTTCAGTGCGTTTTGATCAAGCAATTGAGGATCGGTAGAATTCAAATCCTGGGGTCGGTTCAGGTGCAAGCCACGAGTCCATTGGTAGCCCATGCTCAATTTCCAGGAGCCGCCGATTTCCCTTTCCACAGTGAGATTCGCTTGCTGTGCGTAGGCGTACACAAAGTTTTTTGAGACTGGCAGCGTAAAGGGCAGAACCCCAAGAGGGAAGCCTGCCGTCAGGTAGTTCTGATTGGCGAAGAGCGATCCACTAGCAAAAGGATCGAAGCGTTGCTGGCCGGGAAGGTAAGACATGTTCGGTAGCGCGTTCAAGGTGCCTTGGAAAATTGACCCGCCGTTCAGATTCCCCGGGGAATCGAGACCATTTCCGCAGACCTTAGGTGCCGGAGGCGGCAGTAATCCGCAAGCAGAGGCGAAGTTGCCGAAGGCCAGCAATTGCGTGGAACGCCCGCCATCAGCCGTAGCCGCGTCAAAAGCAACCGCCAGCAACGGATGATCGTAAAAGAGCCCGAAACCAGCGCGAACGACTGTCTTGCCATTGCCCGAGGGATCCCAGGCCAGGCCGAAGCGTGGCGCAACGTTGTGGTAGTCGCGCGGGATGCCCTCGATCACGCCCATCGCCTTTTCGGCCGCGCCGTTAACTCCCGCAAGTGGGGAGAAGAGCGGCGTAATTTCCACGTCGTAGCGAACTCCATAATTGAAGGTCAAGCGCCGGGTCGCCCGCCAGTTGTCCTGCCAGAAAAGGCCAAAGGGAAGATTATCGAAGGGCTCATTCGAACTGCCGATCCCTTGAATGTAGGTGATGGGAATACCAAGGCCATAGGATTGAAAGGCCGTTGTATTAGGAACACCGGCACCGATTGAGATACCGCCGAAATTGACGTCGCCGCCGAAATCGAGCTGGAAGATTTGCTGTTTGGCCGAACGAAGCTGGATGAGGTTGACGTCCTCGCCCATCTTGAATGTGTGCTTGCCGCGGATGAGTGTCACGTTATCCGTGAACTCTTGCCTGCGCTCGATGCGGTCCACGGGAGAATACGGTTCGCGCCCGAAATAGGCATACCCGGGAATGTTCACTCCAATCTGGTCACCACCGGGTTGTTGGGAAAAGCCGAAGTGCAGGCCGAGGCGTGCCACCTGCATGCGGAATTCGTTGAATGCTGTGTCGCTCACGATGGTGTCATGCTGAAAGGTGAAGTCGAGGTTGCGCGACTGGTTGTAACCGGCCCGGGAGCCGGAGTTTTGCCCAAATACCTGGTTCTGCGAGGTTGACGGAAGTCCTGTGACCAGCGAAGGAGAAACGCCCACGCGCAGGAAGGAATTGTTGTGATTGCTCCAACGTTGATCGATGCGGGCCGACCAAAGGCTGGTTTTCTCCTCGACTGGGTAGTTTCCGCGAATGGAATTCAGCGCTACGTACGAAGCGGGTAGGGGCACCAGGCCTGTTCCAATTCCCAATGGGACGCCAGCACCTACTGGGAGGCACACTACGCTGTTTACTTGCGTCGCGAGCGGACATGGAACGGGGATAGGAAAGAACTTGGAGCCCAAGGCTGTAGGAATGCCAAACAACGCAGAAGAGATCGGCACGGTGCTCCCGTCGATGTTCTTGTTCATGTCTCCATTCACTGCGACGTTGGATGAAGCGGCCGTGAGGCCCGCGGCCTGTTCGACTTGAGCTGCCACGGGATTGGAACAGGATGCCCCTCCGCCGGTGGCCGCGTTGAGAGCCGTCTTGTAAAAGCCTAATTGGTCTGGCGTCATGCTGAGAGGAAACGGGATGCAGGGTGAGACGACTCCCGCGGTCAGCCCAAAAGGTCCACCGCCTCCTTGCGCCTGCCCGATGCTTGAGAATCCGGTCTCCTCGCGCTGCGTATATTCATAAGAGAAAAAGTAAAAAGTCTTGTCTTTCTTGAACGGGCCGCCAAACGTGAGTCCACTCTGCGTGCGTGTGTAGGCCTGCTTGACGGGATCAAGAACGCCGGTAGTGGGATCGACTTGTCCGGAGAACGCATTCCGTGCCTGGAACGCCTTGTTACGGAAATATCCAAAAGCATCGCCGTGAAACTCATTGCTCCCGCTCTTAGTTACGATGTTGATGACGCCGCCGGTAGCCCGGCCGTATTCCGCGTTGTAGTTGCTCAGGATGAGCTGAAATTCCTGCACCGCCTCTTGCGAAACCGTCGCGCGGATTCCATTGATGGAGTTGTCGCCGGCGTCGGCGCCGTCCACGCTCACCATGTTTCCGCGCGCGCGCGCGCCGCCAATGCTCAATCCGCTGTTGGGGGCCGGCCCAATCGTTGGGGCCATATCGCGGGTGGTCTGTGAATTGGTCTCCGTGAAATTGATGTAATTGCGCCCATTGATCGGGAGATTATCGATGCGGCGCTGCTCGACCGTATCCGACACTTCCGTCTTGGTGGTTTCGATGGCCATGGTTTGCGCCGAGACGGTGACGGTTTGCTGGACGCCCTTGAGCTCGACGTGTGGGTCGAAACTGGCTGACTCGCCGACGGTCAGCACAATGGCCGGATTCTCGTAGGCCGCAAAACTGGCGCCCGCGTCCACCGTCAGCTTGTAATGCCCCGGAGACAGCCCTACCAGGTTGTAGCGGCCATCGTCATCCGCCACGGAAGTTCTGCTGGCGCCCGTGGCCGTGTTTGTTACCGTAACCTTCGCGCCTTTGACGGCAAGACCTTGAGGATCGATCACCGTTCCTGACAGCGCCGCTGTATTCACCTGCGCCCCAACGTTTTTGGCGCAGACAAGCACCAGCAGACATAGCAACATCCCTGCGAACACGGATCGCCAAGCGGTCCATGCACACCCAACTTGCCTGCGTTGCATGAGTCCTCCTCTTGTTATGGCACCAGAAAACTTGCCGCTACCCCTAGCGGTGACGGGTATGCCCGTCCCTGCGCACCTGAAACAATTGAATACAAGGCTTTTACTGCAATAGGGCGCCGCTTTCAACTGAAAACTGTCCATCACGTCCTCCCTCCGATAGGTTTCCGGTGCGAGGGCAGCATGGTTCGTATCCAATCAGGCGCGCAAGCGACAAGAGAAGTAATGGCTGACCTGAAGAAAAATGTCGCTTCTTGTCGCTGTCCGCGCTGCTCTTGGAGCAGAACGGGAAGCGCATGCCTTGTTTTTCACTCGTTCCGGTGCGGGTGGGACCTGGGGAGGGAGTCGCGCTCGGCTTTCCAGGCGAAATACTTTGTGCCGCAAAGTAGATTACATCATAATCTACGTTATCCTATAATCTAGATGATGCGGTAATGTTGTCTGCGACCTCTTTCAAAAGCCTCGCAGTTTCTTGAGCCTTGTTTTCAGTAGTTTAGATGGAATAGAAACAGCAGCCAGGGCGGTTTTCGCGGGCTAAACACCCTCCAACAGCTCAGGAGTCTCGTAAGTATCTAATTATGTTGAGGTTAGACCAACTTAGAGCTGGAGGTGGCGCTGCACGAGTTTGCGCAGCTTTTCGCGATCCTCGTCCCGCATGTGCACGAATTCGACGCCGCCGCCATCAGGTCCGAGGCTGCGAACCACCGCGGTGAAGTTGATCTTGCGCAAGCCGGCGCGCACTTCCAGCTTGATCGAATCGCCGACGCTGAGTTTTCTCGGCGATTCCAGATACGCGCCACCGAGGCTGATGGTCCTCACGCGGGCAAGAGAGGCTGGAGCGCCTTCGATTTGCGCACGCAGCGGCGATTCCAGAGGGACGCGAACATAGCGTCGCGGAATCACGTAGCTGGAACTCGATTGCGCGGAGGCGCCGAAGGCGGCCATGGCCTGCTTCGACGACGGACGATTCTCGATCACGGCAAGCGCGTCTTCCGCGGCGGCCCGCAAGCCCGCGGGCTCGGCGTAAGCGAGTCCTTCTCGCTTTTCCACCAGCGTGCGCAGAAGCTCCGCGGCTTCCGCCGCGCGCATGCGGCCCAACGCCTCAATGGCTTTGATGCGTACAAACTGGTCGCGCAGAATTTCGTGTTCGCCCGCGGCGATTTCCATCAATTGCGGCACTGCCGTGGTTTCCTGCGCCAGGCCGATCTGGTCGATCATCATCGGTACGACCATTGGATGCGCGTCCGCAAGAATCGCGGAGAAGACAAAAGCAGCGCTTTGCGCCGAGGCGGAATTGGATGGCCGTGTAAGTTCGCTGACGGCCAAATCCTGCAAATTCCATTCCCAGCTGGCCATGGCACGTGCGAGGCCGCGCAGCAGGCGCTCCGCATCGGCGGCAGCGAGCAGCTTGATGGCGGCGGTGACGCGCTGGCGGCGCGCCTCATACAAACGCGTTTCCAGAAGGTTCAGCACCGGCACACCGATGGTGCGCAGCAAGCGCGCCATCGCCGGAACCAAATCGGCGCCGCGCGGCTCCGTCAGCAGCAAAGTCAGGCGGTCGAGCAAGCGCTCGGGATCGCGCTGCAAGAGCCGGGGCAGGACAGGATCAAGCGCGCGGTTAGCGAGCGCCGCATCAATGAGCACAAACCAGCGATCCTGTGCCACAAGGCGGGTGCAGAGCGCGGCCATGTGGTCATGCTCTTTGTCCCGCGGCACGCGTTCCAAGCCGGTAAGAATCGCTTCGAACCCGGCGAAGTCTGCGCGGTTCACCGCGATGCGCCCCAACGCTTCAACGAAGGCTGCCAGCAAGGCAGCTGTTTCCGGAGCGGCTTCAGCTTCGAGCGCCTTCATGGCGCCGCGAGCAAGATCTTCGGGCACCTGATTGGGCCAGAGGGATTCGATGATCGGGGCCAGTTCATTCAGTCCGGCGGCGATGGACCGCCGCGCGGAGGGATCGGAGATTTCCAGCCGTCGCGCGTAATTCAGAACGATGTTGCGCGCTTCGCGCCGCGGCGCGTCGGCGCCGCTGTCGGCGAGCTGCCGGAGGTTTTGTCGCAACGCGGCCACGGGAACGCACCAGACATCCTGTCCGCGAAGAACAGTGGACTTTTCGCGCGCGGGAAGTTCCAACCAGAAACGGTCGATCAGCTGTTCACAGTGCGTATCGGTGGCCCAGGTGACCGCCAGTGAAGAGAGATGCTGCGAAGAATGTGGGCCAGTATAGCCTCCGGCTTCCACGATGACGTCGCCGAAACGGTGAAAGGCATGCGCTATCGATGGAGGCGTCAGCGAAGCGTTCGAGAATTCCGCGCTCAGAAATTCAAAGATGATGTTTTCCGAGAGGCGCAGCAGATAAGGAAGCGGCTGTTCGCCTTCGCGCGGTCCGTATTGCGAAACGGAGCCAAGCAGCATGCGCACGCTGTCACGGCTGGCCTCTTCGAGCGCGCCGTGAATCGCGCGGGCCGCTTCTTCGGGAGACAGTCCCCGGGCACTTTCGAGCGGCGGCGTAAGACGCGCGAGAAGTCGAAGCGTCGCGGCGAGATCATCAAAGTCCGGAGCCTGTATGGGCGAATCGGCGCCTTCCCGTGGGGAGTGCCCACCGTACGCCACCAGGGCGGCGATCAAGCTCGCCAGGACGGTATCGACTTTGCGCTCCGTCTGTGTATTGATGGAAATGCCTTCCACGCGATTCTCCCGCAGCACCGACGGCCACCAGGAGTTCCCCCTATCGTTTACCGGCTCCTCGGATTTTAGCAACGACTCTTTCATCAGTCGCGTGAGAGTGTCCAGTTCGCCTACATTGAATTTCCGGGTAAAGGAGAGGGACTGGATACCGGCGCGCTGCAGATCCGCCGCCAGCGCCTGCATTTCCCCGCGCGGGTCAGGAATGTGCGACTCGCCGATGCGTGGCGCGACGATGCCCCCACGCTCGATCCGAATGTCCAGGTCCCCGAGCAGATCGGCGACGCTGCGAAGCGAATCGTAGGCGCTATCCAGGTTGTCCAGCCGCTGCGGGTGGTTCTTCTCGTAGAGACGTTCGGACTTTAGGAGGAGATGAAAATTGCGAAGGGCTTGCTGCACTTCGGCAGCACGGTGATTTGCGCTCGTCGGAAGTCCCTTGGAAACCGCGGTGGCCAGAGCGCGCAAGGATGTGCGCGGAGTGGCATTCGGGCTCGCTTTCGAATGGGCGCCAGGCCCTTCACTGTCCGCTGTTATAGTGGCCCGAAAGACCAAGAGTGTCTCCATTCCGATCCGAATTGCGCCCCTCGAGGCCGCAGGGGCGAGGGAAACAATCTTCCTCCTTACGGGCAGGGCAGAAGGTCCCTAACAGAAAAGAAAGCAAGAGACCGGCCTAGTGAAGAGGCACATAAGTCCTTTGGATTGAACAAAGAAACGTACAGGTTCTAGAACTCTATGTGGGTCTATGTAACGATTTGTAACATTTTAAGTACGGGGTCTCTGCCACCCGAGGTGTCCGCTCGGGGAAAAGCCGATTGGCTTATTACTTCTGGTGGAGATCGGCGTCGATGTTCACGGTGCTGCCCTCGCTCGCTTGCACGGGGCGACGCACGGGCTGGTAACCGTTCAGGCGAATGACCAAGGTGTGCAGGCCGGCCGGGATTTGCACGCGTGCCGGAGTCACTTGCCCGGTGGGATTGCCGTCGACCAGAATCTCGGCACCCTTTGGATTGCTAGTGACCTGGGCCCAGGCGACGCGCGTCGCGGACTTCTCCGTCAACACGGCGTTGAGTTGTGTTTGGATGTTGTCTTTGATCTGAATGCCGCCGACGTACGGCTCATACCCTTGCAAGCGAAGGACGAGATTGTATTGTCCCGGAGCCAGCGGCAACGACACCGGCGTTTGCCCGGACTGCTTGGCACCGTTGATGAACACATCGGCGCCGGGCGGCTGGCTGCTGATGAAAATCCCCTTGGCTAGTGACTCGAGTTTGATTTTCTGATCCTGGGCGTTGCCGCTCTTGACCTGCAGCGCAGTCTGCACCGATTCATAGCCCTCTTTCTGGACTTCCAGGCTGTACTGGGCGGGAACGAGATCATTGAAGCTGCAGGGCGTTTCGCATTTGTTCACCACGCGGCCGGCGGGACCACGCAGCACGGCGGTGGCACCGATGACGTCCGTGACCACGTGAATTGCTCCGTTACCGGGTTTGGGAACCGGATGGCTTCCTTCTTCTCCGTTTCCGCTGGCGGCGTTAGCAACAGGAGTGTCGTCATATTCAATGTGATCGATGACGTGCACTTCCGAGGGAGCGCTGCGCAGGAACTGGAGCAGAGCGCCGTGTTCAGCGGGGCGCAATTTCCCGGCAAGCGTCAGTGTGTTACCGGTAACCTGTATCTTGGCTCGGCCAGTGAGCCCTCTTTCCGAAATCACCTGCTCGATGCGGCCTTTGTATTCCGCGGCCTTGGGGCTCAGCAAGTTTTCAGGTCTCTTGGGCGCGGGTTTCTCGGCCACAGGCTCTACGGGTTTCGTTTCCGGCGGTTTGACCTCGGAAGTGTTTGTGGCAGAGGCCGAATCCTTGACCGGTTGGGAAGCTTCGTTCACACCGGTATTGGCCGCGGAATTCTCCGCAGGATTCCCCGTCGTCGCCGGTGAAGATACTTGTGGAACCGCGTTCGCGCTGTCTTTCCTCTGCGCGTCATGCAGTTCGCGAGCCGCCTCAAAGACCGGCTTGATTTTGTTGGCGCCCCAAACGATGACCCCCAACAGCAGTAAAGCCGCGAGAATTGTGCCGGCGATGCTCTTTTTCTTGGGCGGCTCGGCCATGGGCGCGATCGTTCCGGTGCGACGGACCACCGGTGTGTGGCCCGGACTTGCAGCCCGCGCATTCAACGAACGCGCGGCCGCGACTACGGTTGGATCATCGCTTGCCAGGCCACGCCCTCCGGCATTGCCGGAAATTACAGTCGCAGCGGGAGAACTGCCGCCCATGATCATCGTGGATTGCGGGTTCGCACCGGAGTACGCCATGGAGCGATAATTCTTCAAATCCTCGAGCATCTCGCGGCAGCTCTGATAGCGTTGTTCCGGCTCTTTGGCGAGCGCTTTCATAACGACGGCACTGATTCCTGCGTGAAGGGATGGATCCACCTGCCGCGGCGGAACGGGGTCCTCGTTCACAATCTTGTAGATGACCGTGGTGATGTTCTGGCCGGGGAAGGGCTTTTCGCCAGTCACCATCTCATAGAGCAGAACGCCCAGGGAGAAAATGTCGCTGCGGCCGTCGACGGCGCGGCCCTTGACCTGTTCCGGCGACATGTAGCTGGGCGTGCCCATGACGTGGGACGTCTGCTGCATGGTGCCGAACTGCAGGATCTTGGCGGTGCCGAAGTCAGTGATCTTGACGGTGTCGTCGGCAGTAAGCATCAGGTTGGCGGGCTTGATGTCGCGATGGACCACGTTGCGCTCATGGGCGAACTGCAGGGCGCTGCAGGTTTGTTCCATGATGCGAAGCGTACGGGGAAGTGGAAAGGCGTGGCCGCCATCGAGCAGCGCCTGAAGGCTCTTGCCTTCGACGAGCTCCATGGTGATGTAGTAGAGGCCGTCTTCTTCGCCGGCGTCGTAGACCACGACAATATTGGGATGTGTGAGGAGCCCGGCCGCGCGCGCTTCGGTCTGGAAGCGCGTGAGCAGTTCGGGGCGCGAGAGGCCGGTGCCTTCTTCACTAAGACGGATGGTCTTTACCGCGACAGTGCGACCGATGACCGGGTCGACGGCCTTAAACACAATGCCCATGGCGCCGCGGCCCAACTCGCTGACGATTTCATATCTTCCGGCTTTTGTTACTGTATCCATCGCTGCATCAATCCGCCATCCCCCGATGGTGCCGACTCTGAGCCCGCACGCAAACTGACGCACGCGCAGCCCGGTTTGGCCGCCAAGGAGAACGAACCTGAGCCGCCCATCCTTGTTCTATCGACTTTTCCTGATGTACTTGAGCGGAGATACATCCGCCGACACCCGGGCGCCCTACGTTCCAAGGTATCCGGCAGATTTTCTGTAGGTCAACGCTACTGGGGTACCAGTGTTTCGGACTCGATACGAGGTGGGGCGAAAGGGGGGATGAACTTGTGTCCGGATGACCGGCGGCTCCTGTACAATCCTGGCGCTCCTCAGCAGAACCAATGCCTGCGTGCTCTCATTGTGCGGCTCCCCTCGCGGAAGGTGCGGCTTTCTGCTCGTCTTGCGGGCGCCCGGCGTCCTCGGCGTCGCAACTACCGACCATTGACTCCAGTAAGCCGCTGAACGAGCCGGTCAAAGGCACCCCACCAATGCCGCGCGGCAGTTCATCAGGGCGGCTGTCTGCTTCTGACCATGGCGGTTTTGTCCCAGGTGCAATCCTCGCGAACCGTTTCCGGATTGTGAGCCTGGTGGGTCGCGGCGGAATGGGCGAAGTGTATCGTGCCGACGATCTAGAGCTAGGGCAGGCTGTGGCGCTGAAATTCCTTCCGAAAGGCGCGCTCGGAGATGCCGCGGCGCTGGAGCGATTTCGTGGGGAAGTACGCAATGCCCGCCAAATTGCGCATCCTAATGTATGCCGCGTGTATGACATTGGAGAGCATGAGGGCCGCACGTTCTTGTCGATGGAGTACGTGGATGGAGAGGATTTGGCATCGCTGTTGCGGCGCATCGGAAGATTGCCGGGAGCCAAGGCCAATGAAATTGCGCAGCAGATTTGCGCGGGGCTGGCGGCGGCTCATGCGCGCCAGATTCTCCACCGCGACCTGAAGCCCTCGAACGTCCTCATCGATGGGCGAGGGCAGGCGCACATCACGGACTTCGGGCTCGCGGTCCGCTTGAACGAAGAGATTGGCGAAGCGGCCGGAACGCCTGCGTACATGGCGCCCGAACAATTCCGCGGCGATCCAGCGACTCCACGGACGGATTTGTACGCGCTGGGATTGGTTTTGTATGAGCTGTATACCGGGAAGCGGCCGTTTGACGGCGCAAGCTTCGCGGAGTGCCGACAGCAACATCTGAGGGAAATCCCGCCCCAACCTGGCGAAAAGGCTCGCGACGTGGATGCGGGAGTCGAGGTCGCGATCCTGCGGTGCCTCGAAAAAGATCCGGCGCGGAGGCCTGCAACTGCGATGGGGGTTTCAGCGATGCTGCCCGGTGGAAACGCACTGGCGGCCCTGATTGCCGCGGGAGAGACGCCTTCGCCCGATATGGTGGCGGCCTCGGGGGAAGAAGGGGCACTCTCGCGGTCTGCGGCCCTGCTACTCGCCGTATCTCTGGCGCTCAGCCTGGCCGCAACCGTCTATTTGTCCAACTACGCCAACACCATCAATTTGATTCCGCCCGGAAAATCACCGGATTCGCTGGTGGATCGCGCGCGGGATCTGGCGACCACCCTTGCAGAGGTTTCCGCGCCCGCCGATTGTGCCTGGTGGTTTGTCGTACCGAACGATTTCGACCGTCGCTTGAGCAAAGTTCCCGCGCCGCAGCGGTACCGGGAGATAGCGGCTTTCTATCCAAGCGTGATGCGCTTTGGCTACCGGCAGAGTCCGAGACCGCTCGAAAGTCCCTCGTTCCACAGAATCCGTTGGCTCGAACCGGCCCCTTATTATTCCGGAGAGATTGCGCTCACCATCGATATGCAGGGGCGCTTGCTTTATTTCTCCCGAATTCCTCCGCAAAAAGGCGAGGCGCCGCAAAGCAATCCTGGCCCCGATTGGAAAGCGTTTTGGCAGGCCAGTGGAATTTCTCCGGAGAGCCTGAAGGAGATTCCTGCCGTGTGGGCGCCCGATGTCGCGGCGGACCGAACATTTGCATGGAAAGGGGAAATACGGGGGCAGAGCTTCGAAGTTCTTGGCGCTTCATACCAAGGCAAGCCAGTCTACTTTCAGGTTGTCGGCCCCGATGCCACACCCGTCCGCATGGTAGATGCCTGGACGCCAGGAGGCTACCGATTTGCTGCCATACTCTTTGGGATACTCGGCATTGCCGTGATCTTGTTTTCCTCCTATTTTGCATACCGGAATTTTCGGTCGGGCCGGGGCGATCGACGCGGCGTTTTTCGATTCGCAGTTGTTGTTTATGCGATTGAGCTGATGTTTTTCACTCTGACTTCCCACCATCTGTTTGATATCGGCTACGAATGGAGCTGGCTCACTCACACGATTGGGTTCGCCGCAGCGATTCCATTGGCTCAGGCGGTCTACTATCTGGCACTGGAGCCTTACGTTCGCCGCGTCTGGCCTGAGGTGCTTGTTTCCTGGGCGCGCCTGCTTTCCGGAAGATTCACCGATCCGCTGGTTGGGCGCGATGTTTTTCTTGGAACCCTGTTTGGTTCGGTTCACGCTCTGGTATGGGTGGCGCTGACTGCTTCGCCTTACTTCCTTGCCATTCGAGGCCTGACGCCGAATTTCGCTCCTGGAACGCTGGAAGCAACAGCCGCTTTTGCGGGGGATTCGTTGCAGGCGCTTGCCGACGGGGTGATAAACGGCATTGGAGCGTTGTCGGTAATGTTTCTTCTGGGCAAGGTCACGCGGCGAAAGTGGATTGTCGCCGTGGTCATCTGTCTGCTCTGGGCAGCGCTGAGTATCTCCGGTTTCAACTACGCCCTGGAGGTGCCCGCCGCTCTGCTGTCAGGTGTTCTGCTGGCGTACGTCATGCTGCGACTGGGTTTGCTTGCCACCATCTTCATGTTTTTTGTCAATACGGCGATGATCTTCACGCCGTTCACATTTGACTTCAACCGCTGGTATGCGGGACGCGGAGTCCTGGTGCTGCTTGTCGTATTGGGACTGGCGTTTTACGGAATACGCGCGGCGCTGGGGACGCAGCCACTGGTTGCGCCGTCCGAAGAGTCAGCCCTCTAGTTTCGGAATCGAGTGCAGGTGTTTCGCGCAGGGTTGCGTTTTAATTCAATCGCCATAGCCATGCGAGTCCTTGTCTAATGAGACTTTTCCGGCAAACGAACGATAGACATAAGTGAAATAGCCTGCGGCGAGAATCATCCCGAGGACCCACCAGATCAAGCCAATCTTCAAACCGTAATCGCCGGCTTTGGCGCCTTTCGCTGTCAGCGAATACAAGGGATTGCGGGCGGGCAGCACCATGGGATAAACGCCGAAGACGACGCTGGTAAGCATGCCGGTGAGGTAGGCGCAGGAGGCGAGAAAGGCTTTGCGCTCGTCGCGTTTTCGCAATTCGAAGAGGACGCCGGCCAAGCCAGCGACGGCGAGTAAAGGAAAGACCGCTCCCCAAGGCCAAGTGGAAAAGTTCGCTGAGACTTGCGGCTGAACGCGAAAGGTGACGGCCGTAACCAGCGCCGTGCCAATCAGCACGCCCCACCAGGCTTGTCCCGCGAGTTTGGCCGCGCGCGAACTGACCGCACCGGTGGTCTTTAATTGCACCCAGAGCCCGCCGTGCATCATCAGCGCAAGAAGGGCGAGTACGCCGACAAGGGTGGTGTACCAGTCGAGAATGCCGGTGTTGTCGCCGAGCTGAAAGTCGGTCCAGAGGGGCTCGAAGAAATAGCCGGTGCCGTCGAGCGGGACGCCGCGAACGACGTTCGCGAGAGCGGCTCCGAAGAAGACGGCAAGGAGCAAGCTCGAAACCCAGAAGAGAAAATCCCAGAGCGGATCCCAAACAGCGCTTTTGATGTGATTGCGAAATTCGATGGACGCACCACGCAGAATCAGGAGCCACAGCACGATCATCAGCGGCAAATAGAAGCCGCTGAAGCCGCTGGCGTAGAGCGCGGGGAAGGCAAAGTACAACGTGCCGCCGGCCGCGAGCAACCAGACTTCGTTGCCATCCCAGACGGGGCCGATGCTCGCGAGAATTTGGCGCCGCTCGTCATCGGTTTTAGCGACGAAGAGGTGAATCGCACCAGCGCCCAAGTCAAAACCGTCGAGAAGGACGTAGACGGCGATCATGATGGCGACGAGACAGAACCAAATGGTTTCCATGATTCCTCCTCAGTCCGCGGCCACAGCGACAGCATCATCGCGCTGGTTTCTGCTGGGTTCGGGTCCAAGCTCGATTTCGCGATAGATGAGAAACAGCCAAAGGATGGAGAGCACGGCATACAAGCCCATGAAGCCGAGGAGCGTGAACCAGGCATTGCCGGCAGCGACCCGCGGTGAAACGCCGTGCGCGGTGCGCATTATGCCGTAGATGAGCCACGGCTGGCGGCCAAGCTCGGCGGTCATCCAACCGGCTGTGTTCGCAATGTACGGTAGAGGAACACAGGCCATGAGCGTCCACAGCATGGCACGCGAAGTGTAGAGCTTGCCGCGCCACAAAAGCAGCGCGGAAAGAACCATGACAGCGATGAAGATTGTTCCCAGGCCGACCATGACGTGGTAGCTGTAGTAGAGAAGGGGAATTTGGTCCGGCCACCGATCTTCGGGAAATTCCGATAGGCCTTTCACGTCCGCCCGCCACTGTCGATACGTGAGAAAACTCAACATATTCGGAACGACCAAAGGATTGTCGAGCTTTTTCTTGTCGACGTCGGGCTGGCCCAGGATGGCCAGTGGCGCACCCTGCTGCGACTCAAAAAGTCCTTCCATGGCGGCGAGCGTGGGCTGCTGGTTGTCCGCGATCATGCGTCCCTGGAAGTCGCCGGTGGGAAAGAGCTGTAGGATGGCGGCAGCCATTCCTACAAGCACGCCGGTGCGGACGAAGGTGCGGCCGTAGACTTCGTCGCGCTTGGTCAATAAATAGAAAGCTCCCACCGCGGCCATCACGAAGCAGCCGGTTTGCACGGCGCCCAGCATGTTGTGGGCGTATTGCCAGAGGGCCCAGGGATTCAGGAGCAGGCCCCAGAAGCTGGAGAGCTCAATTTCCCCATTGGTGCCGAGCCGATAGCCCGTGGGATGTTGCATCCAGGCGTCGGTGGCAACGATCAAATAGCCGGAAAGCCAGGAGCCGAGAAAAACCAGGAATGCGGACCACCAGTGCCCGATGCGGCCCAGGCGTTTTTCACCGAAGAGAAACAAACCGAGGAAACTCGATTCGAGGAAAAAGGAGAAGACGCCCTCCATGGCCAAGGTCTGGCCGATGACGCCGCCGGCCGCTTTCGAAAAGGCAGCCCAATTCGTGCCGAATTGAAATTCCATGGGGATGCCGGTTACCACGCCGAGGGCAAAATTAATGCCGAAGATGCGCGCCCAGAAACGGGCGGCGCGATTGAAATGTTCGTCGCCGGTGCGCAGGGCCTTGGTTTTGAGACAGAGAAGCAGGAGGGCGAGACCCATCGTCAATTGGGGAAAGATGTAGTGAAACGTGACGGTGAAGGCGAAATGGAGACGATGCACATCCAGGGCTTGTCCCATAACCCACCTCGATCAGAAGTATGGCGGTGTGTGCGGCCCGAAAAAAAACCGCAATGAACTCGAAGGATACGAGCGCCGAGCGAACGAAATTATTCTCCCACGTCCTGTGCATAGTTCAACCATATTTTCTCAGTATGCTATAATTCGCGAGTCGGCTAAGTTCGCGCGACAGTCGTCCGCTCCTTCCTTTCGGGCCGTACGGGTTCCTTCGCTCCATAATTTGGAGGTTTCTTGGCCATTCCCTTTGGTCCCCCCACCGTGACGCGTCTGGCGTCAAATCTTCGCGGACAGGCGCTCCTCGAAACTCCGGCGTTGAACAAAGGCACCGCGTTCACCTTACTCGAGCGGCAAGCCCTAGGATTGGATGGCTTGCTTCCGCCGGTGGTCGAGAGCATCGAAGAGCAGACGTCTCGCGCGTATAAGGCGTATCTCCGCAAGCCCGACGATCTGGAAAGACACATTTATCTCCGCCAACTCCAGGACACCAATGAGGTCCTCTTTTACCGACTCCTGCTGGAGCACATCCAGGAAATGCTGCCGATTGTGTACACGCCGGTGGTTGCGGAGGCGTGCCAGGAGTTCAGTCACATCTATAGGCGGCCGCGCGGGTTGATCATTTCGTATCCCCTGCGCGACCACATCTCGAGCTTGCTGGAGAACCGGCCGAACAAAGAGGTCAGCGTCATTGTCGTGACGGACGGAGAACGCATCCTGGGAATCGGAGATCAGGGCGTCGGCGGGCTGGGGATTCCCATCGGCAAACTCTCGCTCTACACGCTGATTGGCGGCGTGCCGCCGGCGCAGACGCTGCCGATCATCCTGGACGTGGGCACCAACAACGCGGAACGGCTGGCCGATCCGGAGTACCTCGGGTGGCGTCACGAACGCATCACCGGCGATGAATACTATGCCTTTGTCGACAGGTTTGTGCAGGCAGTGAAGAAAGAATTGCCGGACACGCTGCTGCAATGGGAGGACTTTTCCAAAGCGCATGCGCGGCCGATTCTGGATCGCTATCGCGACCAACTCATCACGTTCAACGACGACATTCAGGGAACGGCGGCGGTGACGGCGGGGGCCATTTTCTCCGCCGTGCGCGTTTCGGGAAAGCGGCTGCGGGACCAGTATGTTGTGATGCTGGGTGCGGGATCCGCGGGTGTGGGAGTAGCGGATTCGTTGCGCGAAGCTCTGGTTGCGGACGGGCTTTCAGAATCAGAAGCGGGTTCGCGCTTCTGGATGATCAACAGCGGAGGCGTGCTGCACACGCAGCGGACAGACCTGTCGGAAGAACAGCGCGCTTACGCACAGCCGGCGGAGCGCCTGGCGGATTTCCCGCGCACGCTCGAAGGGCAGCGCGTTGGGCTGAGCGACGTCATTCACAAAATCAATGCAACGGTGCTCATTGGACTTTCGACTCTTCCAGGTGCGTTCACGGAGGCCATTGTTCGAGAGATGGGGCGCAAATGCCAACGCCCGATCATCTTGCCGCTGTCCAATCCCACCTCGAAGTCCGAAGCGGTTCCCGAAGACCTGCTCCGCTGGAGCGATGGGCGTGCGCTGATCGCAACGGGTTCGCCCTTTTCGGATGTGCAGTACGAAGGGCACAAGATGCGCATCGCGCAGTGCAACAACGTTTTTATCTTTCCAGCGATTGGGCTGGCGCTATGCGCGACCGGGGCGCGGCGTGTGACGGACGGGATGTTCCTTGCTGCGGCGCGCGCGCTGGCTGGACAATCCCCCGCCATCCATGACCCATCCGAGGCCTTGCTACCGGCGCTGACGAATTTGCGGCGCGCTGCCATTGAAATTGCGTTTGCGGTGGCAGAGCAGTCGCAACGCGAAGGCTTGTGTCCAAAAGTCGAGCCCGGAGTGTTGCGCGAGAAGATTGTTGACGCGCAGTGGGCGCCTGTGTATCCGACATACCAATGAAGGCTTGACTCGCAAAGGGAGTACACCGGCAAGCCACGCCTCCAAATCGACTGGTTTTTTTGGGGGGCTGCTCTTGCTTGGTGATTTTACGGATTCCGACTAATACCAATCCCGGTCGCCAACGGACGCTCCGGCATGGGCACGTTGGTTTCGCGGATGGGCCGGTCCACTTCGCCGGGCCGCGCAGGAGCCTCGAGGCCATCGGTGAGGAGGAAACCCTGAAGCGCAATGCCGCTGGTCCAGACGGACTCCAGGGCGAAGATGTATTCGATTTGCAGTACGTACAGCTTTCTTTGCGCGTCCAGTACGCGAGGGTAGGAAGCCAGCATCTGGCCGTACTTTTCCACCAGCAAGCCGTAGGCCTTCTTCGCACGCGGAAGGATTTCGTCGCGATACTCACCGGCCATCAGACGTGCGCTGGCGTATTGATCGACGATGGAAGCGGCGCGTTCGCGTAACGTGAGAGCAATGCGTGTGCGCTCCTCGCCGGCGCGCTGCTGGTCGGCCCGCGCGGCGGCCACATTTCCCTGATTGCGGTTGAAGAGAGGAATCTGGATGCTTGCTTCAGAGATTCCTTCCCAGCCTTTGGCAAAGGGAACGCTGCTTAGGGTTTCGTGGTTGTATTCCATTCCGGCGCGTAAAAGAACGTCGGGGATCGCTTCGCGCCCTGCGCGCGCCGCGACGGCCTGGGCGCGTTTTTCGGCGGCCGCGGCGATACGAATGGCCGGACTTTCCTTGGCGATCGCGTCGATTGCCGCATCTTCGCTCAACTCCGGCCAGCCATGTTCCAAGTCGCCGCTCACGGTTGCGAGCGGCATCTCAGGCTGGCCGACCACAGCCGCAAGGGAACGCCACTCTTCGCGCAACGTGTTCTCTTGCATGCGCGCAGCCATGCGCATGCGCCCGGCATCCACTTCGGCTTCCAGCACTTCGGATTCGTCAGCCTGGCCGGTATTTATGAGCCGGTGCTGCGTGTCCACTGCATCCTGGGCGATTTTGGCCAAGTCGCGGCGCGCGTCGAGTAGTTCCTGAGCCGCCAGCACGCGCAGGAAAGCCATCTTCACCGCGCTTTGCACGCGAATTGTTTGTTCTTCCGCTTCGATCTCCGCGAGCCTGGTGTCCTGCGCAAACGCTTCACGGTTCAAGCCGAGTTTTCCGCCGGTGACAATCGCTTGCTGCACGAAGAAGCCTTGCTTGCCTCCGCCAACCGAGCCGCCGCGGATTTCGTCACCGGTGTAGCCAAGCGTGGGATTGGGATATAGCCCGGATTGTTGCTGCCGCGCTTTGGCGGCGCGAATTTCGGCTTCGGCTTGCCGCAGAGTGGGGTTGGACTCCAAGGCCAGTTTCTGGACCTGCTCGAGAGTAACGAGCGTCCCTTGTTCGCGTTCTTGGGCGCGGCCAAGACGAGGAAATTCCGGACGGATGACGCTCATTTGGGCGTGCTCCTCGTGCTGCATCGGCATTTCTTGAGCCCGAGCTACGCCGGTAAACAGGAGGGTGGCGGCAAGCAGCATTTGGAATTGAAATTGGCTTCGCATGTTTTTTCCTCACGACGAATTCTTGGGAGTTTGCTGCCAAAAAAGCCGCAGGGCTTGAAGACTCGCCCTGCGCCACAAAAGGCTCGCGCTAGGTGTTGTTGCTCACAGCTTTCTTGCGAGACATGATGGCGTCGTACTCGTTGGCGGGCAGGACACGCACCATGGTCATCATGCCCATCATTCCGGCGCTCCAGTTCTTTGGCAGACCGTAGGTTTCTGGCTTCTCCACGACTTCATCCATGGCCATTTCCATGAACGCGTCCTGCGGGAATCCAGGCACTTCAGCGGCGTTTTGCGCGACGGGAGAAGGATGTACGTGCTGGAAAGGCACGCTCTTCGCAAGCGACATCATTTGGGCCATTGCCTTCGCTTCCGTCAAGTCGGCGGTCTGAATCTGCCGGTCGCGCAGCAGGTCCATCATGCTGTTCATCATGTGATGCGGCAGATGGCAGTGGATCATCCAAGCGCCAGGGTACTTGGCGTCAAATTCCACGACGCGCGCCTGCGCCACGCCCACGAGAACTGTGTTCATAGGAAACCAAGTGGATTCCGGGGCGCGGCCGCCTTCGGTTCCCGTGAGAACAAACTGATTGCCATGCAGATGAATCGGATGATGATCCATGCTGAGATTCAGGAAGCGCAAGCGCACACGGCTGCCCAGGCGCGCGATTAGCGGGGTGGTCATCGGCGCGGAAACACCGTTGAAGGTCAGCCAGTTGAATTCCATTGACGCGGTGTTGGGAATCGTGCTGGCCGGGAGCACGGCCCATTCTTGCAGGACGATGCCGTAGTCGTGATCGACGTGCGGCTTGTAGCTCTTCTCCTGGTGCGAGATGAAGAATCCCACGAGCCCCATCATTTCCTGCATGGCGCTGTGGGCGTGATAGAAAAATGTTCCTTCCTGGTGAACGGTGAATTCGTAGGTGTACGTTTCTCCCGGCGCCACCGGTTTCTGGCTGATGTATGGCACGCCGTCCTGCTCGATGGGGACTTCGAGACCGTGCCAGTGCAGTGATGTTGATTCGGGGAGACGATTTTCGAAAACGATGCGCACGCGATCCCCCTGTTGCACCTGAATCGTCGGCCCGGGGCAGCTCCCGTTGTAGCCCCAGGTGTCTATAGTTTTGAATGGGGCGATCTTGCGCTTCACAGGCTCGGCTACGAGGCGAAACACTTTCGCGCCGTTCTCGATCTTGCAAGGCAGGTCGGGGACATCCGGCGTCAGCATAGGAAGGTGCTCACCGTGCGAGACCGCGGATTCTTTTGCAGTGCCCCCCGCGTGGATGGCGCGGTCGCGTTCTTCGGCTCTCAGGCTCTTGGCGAGGCCGAAGAGTCCAGCCCCGAATACCGCTGCCTCATGAAAAAACTTCCTTCGATTGCTGCTCATGACTGCCTCCTGGTCCTGCCAAATCGTTTCGCGCAAAAAAGTTGACTCCCAGGGAAGGCGATTTGCTTCCCACAGGGACGCAATGACTTTCTTATGTTCGGTGAATCAGGGAGAGAGAATCAGATGCGGAGAATGACGCTGGAGCCCGGGGACGTCTGGCCGTGCGTCGGTGGAGAAGAAGGGCCGTTTGCGCCGCGGTCATCGTTCAGGAAAGAGGCAAAGACCGGAGTCGCGATGGCTTCCAGAGCGGCAATCTTAGAGTAGGCCGCTCGCAATAGCTGCCGCATCTTGAAAGACGAAAGATCCGCCACCTGAAATTCCGGAGTCCCACAAGTTCGCGAGGCGTGGAGCTGAACCGCACGGTCCTGAGCGGCGCCGGCGAAATGGCAAGGCGATTCCGCAGTCGTTTGAGCAATGCGAGAGCAGGCCTGGGCGGAACACAACGATCCGCAGACGGGTGCGACGGAGATTGCAAGAGTTACGAGCAGGCAGATAGCCAACGTTGTCAGCCGTCGCGCCGCGTGAGCATCGTAGGCCATCATCTTTATTTACGCTACCGCGCGGGCACGCTATCGTCAACTGCGAGGGATTCCAGGTTTCCCGATGATCTATCTCCAGCCCGTAACACTTCGGCGGTAGAGTCTTGGGGCATATTCGCCCCGGAGGATCTCGTATGAGATACGACGCCATCATCATCGGCTCTGGCCAGGCTGGGAATCCGCTGGCTTACCGGCTGGCGGATTTGGGATGGTCCGTGGCACTGATCGAGGAAAAGAACCTTGGCGGCACTTGCATCAATGTGGGCTGCACTCCGACAAAAACGATGGTGCACCGTGCGCAGGTGGCGCACTACGCGAAGAACGCCGAGCGCTGGGGCGTTCAAGCAGAAAATGTGCGAGTTGACCTGCCCGAGATTGTGGCGCAGAAAGACGAGGTCGTCCTCAGCTTTCGGGGCGGGCAGCAACGACGAGTGGACGAGAGGAAGAGCCTTCGTCTGTATCGCGGCCACGCTCGATTCCTTGCGCCGCACGCTCTCCAGGTAGGCGGGGAAACCCTCGAAAGCGAGAAGATTTTCATCAACACCGGCGGGCGGCCAAGCATTCCGGCGATTGCCGGGTTGCGCGACGTCCCGTTTCTAACCAACGAATCGGTCCTGCAACTGACCAAAGTGCCTGAACACCTGATCATTCTCGGCGGAGGCTACATCGGGTTGGAATTCGGGCAGATGTTTCGCCGTTTTGGCAGCTCTGTCACCATCGTGCATCTCGGGATGCAAATCGTGCCTCGAGAAGATCCTGAAATCGCTGTCGAGCTGCAGAAAGCCCTTGAGTCGGAGGGGTTGAGATTTATCTTTAACGCGCGAACCGAATCGGTGCAGAAGACAGGCGATTCTCTCTCCCTTTCGTGCGTGAGCTCAGCGGGCAAGTCGGAGATTACGGGTTCTCATCTACTGGTGGCGACGGGCCGCATTCCCAATACGGACGATCTGGGGCTCGACAAGGCTGGCATTGCGCAGAACAAAGACGGATCGATTCACGTGAATCACCGACTGGAGACGAGCGTTCCCGGAGTCTGGGCGCTGGGAGACTGCAAAGGAGGGCCTGCGTTCACGCACATCTCTTACAACGACTTTCAAATCGTCTTCGGGAACTTGGTAGAAGGAAAAAGCCTGAGCACCGAAAACCGGCCCGTGCCGTACTGCGTGTTCACCGATCCACAATTGGGCGGCGTGGGGATGACCGAGAAGGAAGCGAGGGCGAAGGGTTACAAACTCAAGATTGGAAGATGCCCGATGACCCACGTCGCGCGAGCCATCGAGCGCGGGGAAACTGCGGGGCTGATGAAAATCGTGGTGGATGCTTCGAATGACCGGATTCTGGGCGCTTCGATTCTGTCGTCGGAGGGCGGCGAGTTGGTGCAGATCCTTGGCGCGATGATGCTGGCGAAGCAACCGTACACCCTGCTCAAAGGTGCCGTCTATATTCACCCGACATTGGCCGAGGGATTTTTCTCACTGATGGAGGATGTCCGGCCTGTTGACTGACGCGTGTATGACCGAGTTCACCGTGACTTTGGCGGCGGGAGAGCCGGCTCGGAGCCTATCCCCGGAGCAAGTTTCGTGATGTGCAAGTCCCGGAAGATAGTCGGCCAGTATTCCTTGAGGACATTGGTGGCGGCCGTGAAGCCGATGCGGACGCCATAGCGGCTGAAAGTGCGCCCTGCAGTCTGTTCTTGCACGGGAAGATAACTATTCGCCAGACCTTCGGCGAAGAGCGGCCCCAGAACGCCCGGCCAATTCAAACCCGATTTCCCGGAATCCGTGCGCGCCACGACGAGACGGCTGAGTCCATAGCCCACGCGACGCCCAAAAGTGCCGTGGAAGATCACAAAGTAGCGCGGGTCGCGATGCGAGAGTGAGGCGATAAGAAACGTCCCGAAAAACTCCGTGGACGCGCCCGAAGCCATCGAGGATCCAAGGCGCTTGCCATAACCATCCCAACCCTGGCCGTAGCCGGGTAGCGAATCGCGAGCTTGGTTGATGGATGCCCCTAGCGCGGAGCTGAGAACCCGCGAAGGTGCAATGCTTTTGTCGGCGAACAATTCGAATTTTTGCCGAGTCGTGAGAGCTCCGCGACTGGCAGCCAAGTCCGGGAAGAAGAGGGAGCGTCGGCTCAGAATCTCGACTGTGGTCTCCAAGGGATTTTCATGTTTCGCGGGTGATTGCTCCTGCTTAGGCACTGGAGTGTTGGGAAGGTCCTTCGACAGTCGTTCTTGGGCTGCAGCCACGGCCACGTTGGACACGACAACAAAGAGGACTGGCGCGACGCGCAGAACGCAAGAGCCAATTGGCATTCCGGAAGGGTATCACGAGAGGCCCTTGACGGCTCAAATGATATGAGCTCCCGGGTGAGAGTCAGACCCGTTGAGCGGTGCTCCTCGCATCGCCCTGAAAGTAAAAGGGATATGGTCCAAAGTTCTTGCTGTGACGTCATCACATAGGCCCGTGATTCTCGTCAAGCCTTCAGGTGACCGTTGGCACTGCGTCTTTGTGACTACCCCGGGAAACTATATTCCTGTTCCCACCAGTAGCGCTAAGGGGGGCCGCCAAGCCTCCTTGATCATGGGAGACTCCTTTGCTCCAGACCGACACGGAGAAACCGCCGCGCCCCATCAGCGACCGTACTTTCCGCCAGCCGACTCGCGGCAAATTGCTGTGGATGTACGAGCACATGACGCTGATTCGCGAGTTTGAAGAGCGCTTGAAGTGGCTCGTGGAAACGGGTGTGCCGGTTGGGGCCGTTCATTACTACACGGGACAAGAGGCTTGTGCGGTGGGAGTCTGCGCGGCACTCGAGTCCTCGGACTGGATTGCCTCCACGCATCGCGGACACGGTCATTGCATCGCCAAAGGCGTGGAAGTCCACCGGATGATGGCGGAGCTGTACGGCAAGGTGACTGGGACCAACCGGGGCAAGGGCGGCTCCATGCATATCACGGACGTGAATGTGGGGATGCTCGGAGTTAACCCGATCGTGGGGATGGGCGTAACCCATGCCGTCGGTGCCGCACTCTCTGCGAAAGTCCGTCACACTTCGCAGGTGGCCGTGGCGTTCTTTGGGGAAGGGGCCGCCAGTTTTGGTGCCGTCCACGAGGCGATGAATTTGGCGGCCATCTGGCAGCTCCCTGTCCTATTCGTGTGCGAGAACAACCGCTACTCGCAATCCACACCCGTGGAATATGCAGTAGCCGCAACGAACATCGCGGACCGCGCCGCCGCTTACCGCATGCCGGGTGAGACGGTGGACGGACAGGATGTCATCGCGGTGTGGAGCGCGGCCTGCGACGCGACCGAGCGCGCCCGCGCAGGAGGCGGTCCCTCGCTGATCGAATGCAAGACGTACCGCTACTACGGCCATCACCAGGGAGACGACACTCGCCGTTACCGGACCAAGGAAGAAGAACAGGGAGCGCGCGAGCGCGATTGCATCAAGCGGTTTCGTGAACAGGTTTTGTGCGAAGGGACGCTCGCGGCGGAAGAACTGAATGCCATCGACAAGAAGAACAAAGAGAAGATCGATCTGGCGGTGATTTTTGCCGAGCAGAGCCCCTTGCCGCATCCAGCTGAGCTCTATACCGATGTGTACGTTACGGAGCCGCGATGAGAACGGAATCAGCCGTAGCCGTTCGCGAACTGACCTTCAATCAGGCTATCAATGAAGCCTTGCGCCTGGAAATGCGGCGCGATCCCACGATCATCATTTTGGGCGAAGACATTGCGGGCGGTGCAGGCCTTGCACACCTCGGATTCGTCGATTCCTGGGGCGGATCGCTGCGAACCACCAAAGGGCTAATCACGGAGTTTGGTTCCGGGCGCGTGCTGGACACCCCTATTGCGGAAATGGGCTTTGTGGGCGCAGCCGTCGGCGCAGCGATGTCCGGTTTGCGCCCTATCGTCGAAATCATGTTCGTGGACCTCATCGGATGCTGCTACGACCAGATCATCAATCAAGCCGCCAAAATGCACTACATGATGGGCGGGCAGATCAAGCTGCCCCTGACCATCCGCACCGCGTACGGCACACGAGGCGACGGCAAGCGCACGTATGGCGGCGGAGCGGGAGCGCAGCATTCGCAAACACTCTATTCGGTGCTGGCGCATGTTCCAGGCCTGAAAGTCGTTGTTCCTTCGACCGCCTACAACGCCAAAGGGCTGACGATTTCCGCGATTCGCGATGATGGACCGGTGGTGGTTCTTGAACACAAATTCCTTGGCGCGGCCGCCAAGGGGCCGGTGCCGGAGGAAGACTATTGCGTGCCCATCGGTCGCGCGGAGGTGGTTCGCCGTGGGCGCGATGTCACGCTGTGCGCTATCGGACGAATGACACATGTCTGCCTGGAGGCGGCCGCTTCCCTGGCAGCGGACGGAGTGGAAGCGGAAGTCGTGGACGTGCTCACGCTTGCCCCGCTCGATGAAAACACGATTCTTGAGTCCGTCTCTCGCACACGGCGGCTGGTTGTGGTGGATGAAGACACGCCGGTTGCCTCGATGGCGCGGGACATTGCCGCGCGCGTTGCGGAAAAGGCGTTCGACGAACTGGATGCGCCGGTGAAAACCATCAACGCTCCAGACACGCCGGTTCCGTTTGCCGCTGTCTTGGAGGCGCACTATGTGCCCCGGCCTGCGCAAGTGATCGCGGCAGTGCACGAAATGCTCGGTGCAGGAGCGTAGCGCGTGGCGCAACCGATCGTAATGCCCAGCATGGGGATGTACACGGACGAAGGAGTACTGACGGCGTGGCTGCGGCCTTCAGGGTCGCGCGTGGAAAAGGGGGAGCCGGTTGCGGAAATCACCACGGAGAAGGTGACGTTTGAGGTTGCATCTTCCACTGCGGGGATTTTGCATCATGCCGCGGAAGTCGGAACGAGCCTGCGCGTGGAGCAGTTGCTGGGCTACATCCTGACCGACGGAGAAGTTCTGAGTGCCCAAGTGGAATCCGCAAGAACCGCAGCGCCAGAACCGGAAAACGCCGCGCCCAAGGCGACGGTGGTTCACGAAAACCCGCGCGACAACGGTTCCTTGCGCGCGAGTCCTGTGGCGCGGCGCTTGGCCAGCCAGCACGACATCGATCTCAGCGATGTGAAAGGAAGCGGTCCAGGCGGCCGCATCGTCGAAGCCGACGTTTTCGCGGAGGTTGCGCGACGCGGAAAGAAGGGTGGACCCAAGCCGGAAATTGCCAGTGCCGAAGAAGAGTAAGAAAGAAGGGAAGACATGAACCACAAAAACCTGACGGAACTGAAAGAGTTGGCAAACCGCATCCGGCAACACTGCGTGCGTATGACGGGCACAGCCAATGCGTCGCACATCGGTTCGGCGCTGTCCTCCGCGGACATCATGGCTGCGCTCTATGGCAGTGCATTGCGGTATGACCCCAAGCGGCCGGATTGGCCGGACCGCGACCGCTTTATCATGAGCAAGGGTCACGCTTGTACCGCGCTTTACGCCACGCTCGCGGAGAGTGGTTTCTTTCCTCTTGCAGCACTAGAGACTTTTTATCAGAACGGCTCCCCGCTCGCAGGACACGTCATGCACAAAGACAATCCCGGCGTGGAACTTTCCACCGGCTCCTTGGGCCACGGCCTCCCCGTGGCCACCGGGATGGCCATTGCTGCGAAGCGAGACGGGCGGCCCAGCCGCGTTTTTTGTTTGGTCAGCGACGGCGAGTGCGACGAGGGGTCCATCTGGGAGTCGGCTCTCTTCGCACCACAACACAATCTGGACAACCTGACCGTGATCGTGGATTACAACGGCATTCAAAGCCTGGGCATGGTCAAGGATGTGATCGATCTGCATCCACTGGCGGAAAAGTGGCGCGCCTTCCGCTGGGCCGTGCGCGAAGTGGATGGCCACGACATGCAGGCGGTCGAGGAAGCGCTCACGCAAGTGCCGTTCGAACCGGGGCGGCCCAGCTGCATCGTGGCGCGCACGGTGAAGGGCAAGGGCGTGAGCTACATGGAGAACAAGCTTTTGTGGCACTACCGCGCGCCGATGGGCGAGGACATGACGAAAGCCCTCGCGGAATTGGGGCAGAACAAATGAGGAACGCATTCCTGAACGAACTCTTCGAGTTAGCCAAAAAAAATGAACGGATCGTGTTGATCGTCGGGGACCTCGGCTTTGGCGTGGTCACGCCGTTCATGGAACAACTTCCGAAGCAATTTCTGAACGCTGGCGTGGCCGAACAGAACATGACGGGCATGGCCGCAGGGATGGCCCTGAGCGGCAAAATCACGTTCACGTATTCCATCGGCAATTTCCCGACGATGCGTTGCCTCGAACACATTCGCAATGACGTCGGCTATCATAACGCGAATGTGAAGATCGTTACCGTAGGCGGCGGATTTGCCTACGGGGCGATGGGTGCCACGCATCACGCCATCGAGGACCTGGCGGTTATGCGCTCTCTGCCTGGAATCGTGGTGGTGGCGCCGGGTGATCCCGTGGAGTCACGAGCGGCAACACGCGCGGTCACCGAATATTACGGGCCCTGCTATTTGCGGCTCGGCAAGGCCGGGGAACCCGTCGTCCATCAAGGGCCGATTGACTTCCAGTTGGGAAAAGCCATCCAAATGCGCGAGGGAAGAGACGTCACGCTGATCTCTACCGGCGGGATTCTGCAAATCGCGGTTCGAACGGCACAGCGGCTTGCCGAGGAAGGAATCGAGGCGCGTTTGCTGAGCATGCATACGATCAAGCCCCTGGACACCGAAGCCGTATTGGCGGCCGCACTGGAAACTCGCGCCATCGTTACGCTGGAAGAGCACAGCATCCTGGGTGGTTTGGGGAGCGCCGTAGCGGAAGTGCTCGCGGAGGCCGATATTCCCAAAGTCGCTTTCAAGAGGATTGGTGTTCCGCCAGCCTTTTCGCCCTACATTGGCACTCAGGAATATATGCAGGAGAGGCACGGCCTGACGCCCGAAGCCATTGCGCGAACTGTTGAGAACATTCTCCAGCCTGTGTCCGCCCGGCTTGCTTGAGACTATGGCATGCTAGGTGAGCGATGCGGCGAGGCTTAAGAAGCTGAGTCAGAATCGCTTCGAAGGACAAATTCGCGCCACTGATCACTCTGATTTCGAGCGGACGGTCAGCTTGCGGAGGCTGCAATACAATCATGGAGAGTCTAAAGAATCAGGTTGCGGTCGTAACCGGAGCCAGCAGCGGCATCGGAAAAGCCATTGCCTTGGCGCTGGCGAGTCAAGGCGCGGAGTTGTATCTGGCGGCGCGGCGCAAAGAACTTCTTGAGGCTGTGGCGAAAGAAGCAGAAGCGCGCGGAACGCGAGGCCATGCGTGCACGCTCGACCTCACGAAAGACGAAGACATTCGCGCGCTCGGCGAAAAAGTGCAACGTGGGGCTGGCCGAGTGAACATTCTCGTTCTTTGCGGTGGCGCGATCGGTCACGGCACGCTCGAGAAAGCGGCGCTAGCCGATCTGGACTTGATGTACCGGTCGAACGTTCGCGGGCACTACGCTCTTCTCCAGACCATGCTCCCGTTGCTGCGCAAAGCGCCGGGCCAGATTGTTTTCATCAACTCGTCCGCAGGGCTTCGCTCGTCAGCGGGGGGCGGACAGTTTTCTTCCACGCAGCACGCGTTCCGTTCCATCGCGGACAGCTTGCGTGACGAAGTGAACGCCGACGGCATTCGCGTTCTGAGCGTTTATCCCGGCCGGACGGCCACTCCGCGCATGGAAAAACTGTTTGGGAAAGAAGGCCGGCCTTACAAGCCGGAAGTGTTGATGCAAGCGGAAGACATCGCGGAGATGGTGATTCACTCGCTGAGGTTGCCACGCACCGCGGAAGTCACCGACATCAGTATCCGCCCGATGCAAAAGTCTTACTGAGTGAATTTCCGACCACAAGAGCCTGGCGAAGGATTCTGCTTTCGTTAACCGCGGAACTGGCCCCGCTCCCGGCACTGCTTCAGGACCGCTTCCAGGAAATTCTCGGTGCGCGGCCAACCATATATCTTGACCTGCATCTTTTCTCCGATGCGGTTGGCGATCTGCGACGCCATGGAAGTGCGCAGAGAGATTTCCAGGCTGTCACGCCGCTGAATGAAAGTTTCAATCAGCCGCAGCTCTTCAACAGTCACGCTGGAAGCGTCAAATGCCGGCAAGGACTGATCCACTCTGGTTTCGGCAAACGGATGGACGCCTTCGAAGGCCGTCTCGTGCACGACCACGGTCCCCGCCACGTAATCTCCCAGCCTCTTGCTTTGCTTGCTGAAAAGCACGCTGATGATTCCGATGCCGTAGAAGCCCGGCAAGGAGTCCACAATGCGCAGCAGGTTCCGCGCAATCGCGTCATAGGCGTTGATGGGCCGTCCGTCCTCTTTCATGACGCGCAACTGTGCATAGCGTTTGCCGGGAGTTTGCCCGTTCCAAATGCTTTCAAAAAACGCGAAATAGGCGGAGTTCAAAAGGAAAATGGCGATGATCACGAATGCGATGACCCATTGCGAGGCGATCGCGCCGAACAGTTGAAAGCCTGGTAGCAGGACGACGACGGCAATAACGATCACGGCTCCGATGGCAATCTGAATGGCGGTATCGGCGGCCATAGCCAGGAAGCGGCTGCCAATCCCCGCCAACGGAAACTCCAGAGAGGTTTGCTCCGGCGTGTCGATGATAAGATTGTCACGAGTATCCATCCGTGAGCTCACCTCGCTGGATCGAAAAACGCCGCGCGCATTGGGAACGCCTTGAGACCCTGGTCAAGACGAGCGGTGGAAAGAGCGTCGCCTCCCTCTCGCACGGGCAACTCCAGGAACTGGCGCTATTATATCGACAAACCGCCTCCGATCTCGCCACGGTGCGCGAGGATCCAACGAACGGCACCCTGGCCCGTTACCTGAACCAGCTTCTTGGCCGCGCGCACAATCTGATCTACATGGGCCGGAAGACCAGCCGGCGCGGCATCTTGAGGTTCTACAAGGAAGATTTTCCGGCGATTTTCCGCGCGACTTTTGCCGATACGCTGGCGGCGTTCCTGATCTTTCTGGGGGCGGCCGTTGGAGCGTTTTTGATGGGGATGGGCGATCCGGCATTCGTGCGGCATATGCTGGGTCCGCAAATGATCGCGACCATCGAGAAGCATGAAATGTGGACGCACTCGATCGTTACCGTGAAGCCCCTGGCCTCAAGCGCCATCCTGACGAACAACCTCAGCGTAAGTTTCGCCACGTTCGCAGCGGGTATCACAGCGGGCCTGGGAACTGTTTACATGATGCTCGTCAACGGGGTCCTGATCGGTGTCATAGGTGCGGCCTGCTCGCGTGAAGGCATGAGTTATCAGCTCTGGAGTTTCGTAGCCGCTCACGGAATCCTGGAGCTGCCGGCGATTTTCATCGCGGGTGGCGCAGGATTTGGAATTGCGCGGGGGCTTTTGTTCCCGGGCACCTTGCCACGGCGCGAATCGCTTGCGCGTGCCGGAGCGCGGAGTGTCCGGCTGGTGCTTGGAACGATCCCCCTCTTGTTGGTCGCGGGGTTCGTGGAAGGTTTCGTTTCGCCGACGGACTTGAATCCTGCGATCAAGTTTCTGCTGGCGGGAGCGCTCGGAACTTTGCTGGTCCTGTATCTACTCAGCGGAAGAGCCGTGGAGAAGCGAGCATCGGCGCCGGAAATCGCAACTCCCTAGAGAAGACTGCGCTCTTTCGCGAGCAAATATTGATTCACGACGGCAGAGGAAAGGCGTGTTGGTTCAACCTCCAGGGTCAGGGCGCCTTGTTGGCGCAAGGTGCGCAGCAAGACGTCGCGCCGATGCACGATTTCCTGAGCGGCAGCGTATCGATACATCTCGTCGGGTGTGTCAGGCCGGGCCTCGAGCATCTCACGAAGCTCCGGTTGTCCAATCACCGTGAACAATACCAAGTGGCGTTGTGCCAGGTGCGTGGCGTTCTCCACGACATCCGGAGTAATCGCCGTTTCGGAAAGATCCGTAAGCCAGATCACAAGGCTGCGGCGTTTTTGATGGACGGCCAGAGTTTCGACGGCGCGGCGATGATCCGCTTCCAAGTCTTCATTACGCACCTGGGCGAGCCCTTCCAGCAGAGCGCGCAGATGGCTCGGACCGCGCCCCGGCGTCAATCGCTGTTGCACGCGCCGCCCATAGGCCAGCATCGCCACACGATCGCCGGAGTAAAGCGCGACCTGGGCCACGGACAAAGCGGCGCCAATGGCATAATCCAGCTTGGTAAGTCCCAAGACTCGTGCGCGCAGCAGTCGCCCGGCATCCAAGACGAGCCAGACGGTCTGGCTCCGTTCAATCTGGTAACTTTTGCTGATTAACTTGCCGCGGCGCGCGGTGACGCCCCAGCAGATGTCCCGCCACTCATCGGATTCGCGGTACTCGCGCAAGCTTTCAAATTCGCGACCCTGGCCGCGCTGGTGGGCGTGCCGCTTTTCCAGGGCAGTCTGTTTTGTGCGAATCAGGTAGATGGTGTCGCGCTTCGATTTTTCCAAATCCGGATAGATCCGCACCGTCTGTTTCATGGCTGCGGAAGCCCAGCGCTCGGCCAGATGCAAGGGGCTCTGGTAGCGGAAGGAAACTAGTCCCAGGGTGGCATCACCGCGTTCTCTGGGACAGACATTGTACTCCGCTTTGCCTGTTCCACCCGCGGGAACGGCAAGGCTCAACCTGGGAACATCGCTTCGGAGATTCGGCGGCACATCATCCAGAACCTCGACGTCCACGTGGCAGTTCCCGCGATTCTGAATCTCCAGCGTAACCCGGGCTTCCACAAGGAGCTGCAGGGGCGTGGTCCAGATGCGGCGGATTTCCATTTGTTCCGGCTTCGGGAGCCTTGCGAAGTCCACGTACCAGGCCACGAGCACTGCCGCATCCCATACGAACATGCCGAAGATATACCGGGAATCCAACCATGCCGGGCCGATCCACACCAGACCGATCAGCAAAAGCAGGAAGAATCTTCTGCCGAACGCAGCGGGCAGGCGACCGGAGATCTTTCCGCGCGCGCCGATGGCCGGCGGCACAAGATGCGGCGCGGAACTCATTTGGGGACTTCGACTGCTTTGACGACTTCGCGAACCACCTGGTCGGCAGTGATGCCTTCGAGATCGGCCTCGGGCTTCAGAATAATCCGGTGGCGAAGAATCGGCAGCGCGGCAGACTTGATGTCGTCCGGAATCAGGTAGTCGCGCCCTTCGGTTGCGGCGATCCCCTTTGCAAAAAGCATCAGATTAACTGCGGCGCGCGGACTCGCCCCGAGGCTCACGGCGGGCCAGTTGCGCGTGCGGGCCACCAGCGACACGATGTAGCGGAAAAGGGCCGGCTCGACTTTGACGGCCGCGGCTTCGGCTCGAGCTGCGAGGAGCGCCGCCTCGGTCGCCGTTTCGAACTGCATGCGCTGCAACTCGCGGGCGTCAAAACCATTCTGCACATTTTGCAGGATTTGGGCCTCTTGCTCTGCTCCCGGATACCCAATGCGAATCTTCACGAGGAAACGGTCGAGCTGGGCCTCCGGCAAGGGGTAGGTGCCCTCGAATTCCACAGGGTTCTGCGTCGAGAAAACGGCAAAGAAACGGGAGAGGTCGTGAGCCGTTCCGTCGATCGTCACTTGCCGTTCTTCCATGGCTTCGAGAAGCGCGGATTGCGTGCGGGGCGGAGTGCGGTTGATTTCATCAACCAGCAGAAGATCGGTGAAAATCGGACCACGGTGCAGACTAAACGAACTTGTCGACAGATTGAAGACGTTGGCTCCGAGGATGTCGGCAGGCATAAGGTCAGGCGTACATTGCACGCGCTGAAACTTCAGCTGGAAAACATGAGCGAGCACTTTGACGGCTAGAGTCTTCGCCAGGCCGGGCACGCCTTCGACGAGCGCGTGCCCTCCCACGAGCAACACAAGGAATAGCTGGTCCAGCGCTTCCTGCTGGCCGACGATAACTTTTCCCATCTGCGCGCGCACGTGCGTCGCCAATTCGTTTGCCGTGCTCATGCGGTTGCCTCACTTTTTTGCGAACGCCTCGTTTCCAGGCGCGCCGTGTGGTCAAATAATTCCTGAACCAGAGATAAGGACTCTTTATCGTCCAGCGGCTGGCCTGCAGCCGCCCGTTCCGCGCGTTCGAACGTTTCGCGAAGCGCATCTTCTTTCCAAGCCAGAGCCTCGCTCGTGCTGCGGGCCAAATCGGCCGCGCTGACACTGGCGGAGAGACCCAACTGCCGGGTCAGCAGGAACCTCAGCCGGTGATAGAGAATCTGGACGGCGGCCGGTCCGGCGTGCGCGGATGAATACAAATCTCCAAGCGTCTCGACAAATTCCAATGGCGAGAGCCGTGAGACCTTCGCCGGCATGCGAATGGGCCCGTTTCTTCTGGAGTGCGTCGCCAGAACGGCGGCGAAAAGCAATCCTGCTTGTAGCAGCGCCCATGGCAGAGGGGTTTTCTTGAAATAAGACCACAGCGAATTGCGCGCGCCATGAAAGTATTCGTCCCACAAGATTCGCTTCTCGCGGGAAGGAGCGACGGAATTCAGGAAGAACGCGAGATTGCCGGAATCGCTGATGCCGGCATTGGTCAAGGGCGTTTCCGAGCCCCACCAGATCACCTGGCCTTTCCCGATGCGGTAGGTGATCACCGCTGCGGTGTCCTTGTTGCCGTAGACCACCAAATGCGAGGCCTTTGCGGGCTTCCAGTCCTTGGGTGGAATGATGCTGATTTCTGCGGCGTTTTCGATGAGCGGGGAAGGGAGAATTGCCGGAAAGCTCTCTCTTGGTTCCAATTTGTCCCCAGGCGCGAAGTGTTCGGCTTCCGGGAGCAGGCGCGAGGCGCTCGATCCGACGGCCACTACTCGTCCGCCCTTCTGCAGGAATTCCAGGATCCGGCCCTGCTCTTCAGTGGTTGGAGGCAAGAGCGGTTCAGCGAAGATCAAGACTTCGTGGGCGGAATCATTGTCGAGTTCGTTGGGCGAGCGCTCCCATCGCTCCACGCGATAGCCCGATTCCTGGAGCAACTGGAACGCGACCTTCGCCCCATCCCATGCATTGGAATAACTGGATGGAAAGCTGCTGCCCCCGGCAGTCTGGGAAGGAGAGATCAAGGCGGACACAACGACCAGGCAGACCAGCAGGAGGCCGGCGCCAATCAGGAGTTTGCGGTCGGCGCTGTCGAGGCCTCGAGGCATCCGATTTTCTCCAGAACTTCCTTTGCACTGGTCCAGTCGGCTTCCGAAGCCGTGCGATAACCATACCAGACGCGCTCGAAGCCCCCCGTCAAAGCGCGAAACGATCGATGATCGCCGGATTGGCTTTCGAGCAGCCGCAGAGACTCCCGCGGGGTGCGCGCACGGTCGCGGCTCAGCCGGCCAAGGTCTTCAAGCCGCGCAACAGCGCCCCAGTAGGCGCAGTGGAGAGCCGTGCGATAGTCGCCGCGTTGCGCAGCCGCAAGCGCTTCACTGACCCACTCTCGAACATCACTGGGCGCGATTGCGATTGCGGGAACGGCAGCTCCGGAAGGCGACAAACTCGAGAGCCATCTCCATGTCATGTAGCACAGCGCCAGGAAGGCCAGGCCGATGATGCTCCAGACAATGATGTTCCCCGTTCTTGCGCTGACGTGCAGCCTCGAGAAGAGGCGTGCGAGCATCTCGACTGCCCAACGGCTGATTTTCGCGAGCAGTATCTCAAACGGGCCAGGGCCAGCCCGCGCGCTGCGAAACTCTTTCCGGTTCAGTATGTTATCGAGAATCGTGTGGGCTCTCGCCGCAGAAACGCTTCCCGCAGCACGATCCATCTCCTCGGCTTCTTGCTTCAACGCGTTCACGAGCAAACGCATCTCGTGTGCGGCTTCTTCGGGATTTCCGCCTTGCACCCGCAACTTCTGAAGCTGCAGGTGAATCGGTTCGGTGGGCACCTGCAATTGTTTCTCGCGAGAGCGCACCGTCCAGAAGGGGGGGAGAGCCTTATCAAGCTGAGGAATCTCCGAGGGCCGCTGGATGGCCTCTGTGTAACGATCGAGTTCCGCGCGATATTGTTCGAGGGTCAGCTCCGGAAATGAGGTTGTCGCTGGTTCTTGCGCCGCGCAAAGACCCGCAGAAGCGCACAGCCATGCAGCAGCGCATCCGGAGAATGCAAGTACGCGTATGCGTTGCCAGCGTGAACGCCGGGGCCACTGCATTTTCATTTAGGTTGTTGCGGCGGGGCCGGGAGTCGGGCCAGCCTGCAGGGAACTCATCAGGTGCTGAATGTCGAAAGCCTCTTTCCGCACACGCAGATTGTAATACATCAGGGAAGTGGCGATCGTTCCGATGGGGCCGACGAGAATCTGGCAGATAAACGAGCCGAGGTCCTGAAGGACAACCATGCCGAAGGGGAGCGACTGGTGTGCCGCAGCCGCCCTGGTAGCCACACCCATGAAAGGCAGTTGGAAAATGAGAATGGCCGCATACGTCAAGAAAATCACCAGCAAATAGATCAGAAAAACCTGCATGGCGAATCCTTCTGTGAGCTGGACGCTTCGCCCGATAGAGCGAACAGCACCCAAATTCTCCAGCATGGCGGTTGGAACGGCCAGCGCCACTCTGCAGAAAAAAATCAAGGCGGCGATGATCGCCAGAAAGAACAGTATTCCCATAAGGAGCACGCTCTTAAACAAGGCGGAAACAATGCCGACCACCAGGGCGAACAACAGGAACACGACGATAAACAGCAAGAAAAGAATGAAAAATATGAGCAGGATGCGGAAAACCTTTGCGCCAACTTTGGCGAAAGATCCCCTTACGGTCACGGAATGCCCCAAATAGAGGTCCGAGACCGCAAAAATCGTGGCCGCTTGCGTATAACCCATTATCAGGAAATAAAGAACTATCAGTAAAAAGACGCCGCTGACTATTCCCGCCAGATAGCTTGCTGAAAATGTGGGAGGCTGAGTTATTTGTGCCGCGCGATTCCCCGCGGCCGCAACAATGACCTGAAATATGAGGATGAGCAGAAAAGGCAGCGCCGTGATCCCCGCGAAGAGCCAGAAATTGCTCTTGTACAATCGAAAGGTGCGGTCCAGGACTTCTCCGAGAGTCATTGGACGCAGGTTGAGGTCTTCCATAGAGGCCTCCCAAGACCTGGGGGAATTCAGCGGATATAAACACAAAATTATTTGCAGCGCAAGTGCATTCGGTCTAACCCTTGGACTTGGAAGGGAAACGCGAGGAGGAGGAACGGGGCAGTGTCAGACCGCGAGAACGATCAAGCACTGGCGCCGCCGGAGCTTCTAATTTCCCCCCCCGGACAGCGTTTCCGTAAGCGATGCGAAAGATTTCGACCCGTTCGCCATTCACAAATCCGGTATCGTAGACTGGCTGCACCCCCGGATCGGGAATCCCCTGGGACAGCCAGAGGGCAATGGTTGGCACGGGACGGGCGAAATCAGACTCCAAAGCAATGTACTCCACTTTCCTGGACTTCAGATACGCGAAGGTCGCTTCCGGACTGCCGTACGGAAATTGGACGAAGACGCCTCTGCCATAGTAAGGAAGCCGACTGTTCATGGCGGAAATAATGGATGAAGGTGGGAGGTTGGACCGCATCCACTCCCCGCCTTGTTTCACAGCCAGCGAGGAAGCGCTTTCCGTCTTAAAGGAAGGGTCGGCTTGCCTTTCGGGATAGGCCGCCACTAGAAGCAGTGCTAGGAGCAGAGCGGTCAATCCTCGCGGAAGGTAGCCTGCGGCGGTTCCAGGAAAGCTCGTGATGGAGGCGAGTGTCTTTGTAAACCACTCCTCCAGTACAAGCAGGCCTTCTCCGGACCAGATAATGGCCAAGGGTACAAACGGATAACTGTACCGGTTTTCCAGATGATGGGCGCTCGCCAACAAAACGACCACGGAAAGCCCCATGGTCAGGAGAACAAATTCCCTCCAAAGGCGAACTGCGTCCCATCCTCGTCCGAAAAGTCCCAGCCACACAAACAGCAGCAGGAAAGGCGAGCCATAGCCCGGACTCGCGAGCAGCCAGTACATATCGGGCCAGTTGGAGCGCGCGCACCGCAAAAAGTACTTGATCTTGTCCCAGGCCGTGTGCGGGTAGGGCGTGTAGGTCGCAAAGCGGAGAGGATCCAGTAGTGGTCCACGCACCGAAAGATCGTCGCCGAGCTCGTAGGAAGCTTTCGTATCACTCATTCCTGCTTGTACGCGGTTTCCAATGGTGTAGTTGATATTCCATTTGCCCTCCAGGCGGTATTTCCCCGTAGAGCGATGCAGGTAAGCCACGTAGGGCGCCGCAACGAGGGCGTACCCGCCCAGGATCGCGACTGCGCCAAGGAGAGCCTGCGGGTAAGGGCGCTTGCGGAAAAACGCAACGATCCACACGGCCACTGCAAAAAAGAGCGGATATGCAAATGCTTCCGGGCGCGTCAGATAAGCGGCACCAAAGAATAGTCCCGTCAGGAGGAAACTCTTCCAGCGAAACGTATCGAGAGCACGAATCCCCAAATAAATTGCCGCTACCCACAGCGTTAGGTACAGAGCTTCCGAATAGATGGAGGCTGACAAATAGACCAAAAGAGGATGAATGGCGGCCAGGAGGGCGGTTCGCAGGGCCGCGTGATACCCATACATATAGCGCGAAATCACAAAGAGAACAAACACCAGCGATGTTCCGGAAACGACCGCGACCACATGACCGGCTGTCTGCATGGATAAGCCGAAATACGACACCCCGGCGGTCACGATGGAGAAAAGCGGGGTGTACATCGTCTCCGGTCCCCCATAACTACTAATCAGGTTGTGAAACTGCCGGAGATGGTCCGCCACGAACAGATATTCGCCCGCATCAATGCTGAGCACCGGGACTCGTGTTTCCATCCAATAAAAACGAATGGCAAAGGCACCGAGGGAAATAAGGGCAAGCCAGAACCAGACTCGTTTGGGCGTGTTACACATAGCATCCTCACAACGCTAGTCACTTTGCAGAGGAATTAAATGAGCTATCAATACGGATCTCTTCAAACGATCCGCTGATATTCCAATGGGAAGCGCTGAGACTAGGCAGAGAAGAGAGGAGGGTCGCGGCCGGACGGGGGGCGTGTTCCGGCAATCCCTGATTCAGTGGAACAAAGGGGCTCTACGTGACCAACGCAGATCCACACGACAGGGTGCGGCTCTGAGGTTAGCCAGAACCCACGATGAAAATCAACGGGATGAGAATGCTTTCCGTTAGAAGCCTGGGAGCCATCCTTTGGAATTAGCCTGCGTGACTGGGATTCTTCCGAAGCGACTTGCAGCTCATGGATGTCATCCGTCATCGAGATGACAAAGAACAGGATGACGAGAGAGCAGGACAGCGCAATCAGCAAACGCCATTCGGAGGCGCAGAGTCTCCGCAACCCGGCTGTTCGAGATATTCGATAGGCAGCTAGGGCAAAACTTGTGGCGGCAATGAAGAGCCAAACGAGATTCAGAGCAGCTTCCATAGGTTCGCCTCGAACCGCCTCTGAGTCTCCGTCGGTGAGGGATATGCTAGCGCATTTTGCAACAGCAGTGTCTACGTAATGAGAAGGGCTGTGCCGAGCAAGCCAAGCCCTGATACTTCAATAGGCCGATGTAATACCACCATCTAGTAAATCTGCGTCGTGAATGAGCGTTCTTGTTTGAGAAGCAGAGACCCAAAGTTGTTGAAATCGAAAGCAGAAAAATGGTGGGGCTGGGCGGATTCGAACCGCCGACACGCAGTTTAGGAAACTGCTGCTCTATCCATCTGAGCTACAGCCCCGCGGTTCTCATTGTAATACACGAGTGTGGTTCTGCGGGCGAGCCGTCAGGGAAGAGTCACAAAGCACGCGGCGCAAAAGAACAAACCTCTCACTGACGCACACTACCAGACGCGGCAGATCGTGTCCTCGGGCTTGACCATCGCCTGCCCGGGCTTGCAAGAAAAGGCCTTGGCGAATTCGGGCATGTTGGCCACTACGCCATTGATGCGGAACTCCGCGGGCGAGTGCGGATCCGTCTGCGCGCGCACACGCAAGTCCTCCGGCCGTTCGTTGGCGCAGTCCCACTGCGCGAAGCCGATGAAGAAACGCTGCTCCGGGGTAAGTCCGTCGACAGGCTGAAGATTCTTGTCTTTGGTGGCATCTTTCCACGCGATGTAAGCGAGAATTTCCCCGCCGAGATCGGCGACGTCCTCTCCCATGGTCAGCCTGCCATTGATGTGCACATCGTCCACCACGACATACTGCGAATACTGATCGCTGACGCATTTGGTGCGCGCATCAAACTTTTCGCGATCCTCCTTAGTCCACCAATTCTTCAGATTGCCTTTGGCATCGAACTGGCTGCCTTCGTCATCGAAGCCGTGGGTCAGTTCGTGGCCGATGGTGCCGCCGGTGTCGCCGTAATTGGGGGCATCGTCCATCTTGGCATCGTAGAGCGGAGGCTGGAGCACGCCGGCGGGGAAGTTGATGTCGTTCATTTGGGGATTGTAGTAGGCGTCCACGGTAACCGGCGAGATTTCCCATTCGCCGTGGTCCACCGGTTTCCCGATCTTGTCGATCTCCCGCCGGTGTTCAAACTCCGCCGCCCGCTGCACATTGCCGAGGAATTCCGCGGGCGCGATTTTCACCGAACTGTAGTCCCGCCACTTGTCTGGATAGCCGATCTTGTTGCGAATGCCATGCAACTTGGTCAGTGCCTGCCGCTTCGTCTCCGGGCTCATCCAGTCTAGCGCCTGAATCCGTTTCGCCATGGCGTCTTCGATGCGCTGCACCATGTCGAGCGTGCTCTGCTTTAGCTCTGGCGAGAATACCTTGCGCACGTAAGCCTGCCCCAGCGCCTCGCCCAGCAGGTAATCCGAGTATTGCACGCAGCGCTTCCACCGCGCCTGCATCTCCTTTGCGCCGCGCAAGTACTTCCTGTAAAAATCGAAATTCTCCTGCACGAACTTCGCGCTCAGATACGGCGAGGAAGTGTCTGCCACGTGAAACCGCAGGTACGTCTTCCAATTGGCCAACGGCTCGCTCGCCAGCGCCCCGTTTACCTGTTTGAAGAACTCCGGAGCTCCCACGTTTAGAATCTCAATCTTGGGGTATTGCAAAACACTGTAGTACGTCTTCCAGTCGAAATTCGGTGCCAGCTTTTCCAGCCCGGGAATCCCCATTTTGTGTTTCAAGTTGTAAGGGTTGCGCCGGTCCACGCGCGTCATCGAAGCCTTGGCCATCTCTGTTTCCATGCGCATCAAAGTGTCCGCATTCTTCTTGGCTGTTTCTGCGCTGTCACCCAGCAGCTCGAAAACTTTCTGCACGTGCTGCACGTAGCGCTCGCGCGTCTCTTTCGATTTCGCATCTTCTTTCGTATAGTAGTCGCGGTCTGGCAGCCCCAATCCGCCCTGATCTAGCGAGGCGATCACGCTCTCCGAATCGTCTGGATCCTGGTCCGACCCGCCTCGAAAAAGAATCGACCGGTACCCGAACGACGCCATCTGCAGCCGTGCCACCAGCGGCGCCAGTTCGCGCACCGAGTTCAACCGCGCGATCGCGTCTAGTTCGGGCTTGATCTGCCCCAGCCCGCTCTTCTCAATCGCCGCTTCGTCGGTGCAGGAAGCGTAAAAGTCTCCAATCTTCTGCGTCACCGCATCGCGCTGATTCGCATTGTTCGAAGCCTGCTCGAGGATGCCGCGGAGAAAGTCCAAATTGTCCTGGTAAAGCTTTCCATAGACGCTCCACGAGGTCTGGTCGGCCGGAATTGGATTCTCTCTTTGCCAGGTTCCGCACGCATATTTGTAGAAGTTCTGGCAAGGATCGATGGATCGGTCCATCGAGTGAAGATTCAAGCTCGGCGAATACGGCAGAGCTGGCGAACCTCCCGTTTGCGCGCTCGCTGTTGCGGCAAAGAGAAGTGTCAACACGCAGGCAGACATCACGAGCACAGTTTTCTTGTTCACTTTGTCACCTTCGAATCGAGATTTCGCGCACCTGCTTCGGAGAACGATCGATCTTGCTCCCGCATCATTCTACTCTTTGTCTTCAACATCGCCAGTGCGGGCGTGATTCTAGCCGGGCCTCTGCTCCTGATGTGTACTCGTCCCCACATTTGCCCGTCCGTGTTACCATTCCTTCGCCGCATCCAGACCATCGCTTGCCTCTCCTTGGTGCCATGCGCCCGCGAAGCAAGCCCTGCCGGAACGGAGGCCCTCATGAACAAAGCACTGCGCGTGATACTCATTGTTGTCGGCATCGTCGTTGTTTTGCTGCTGGCCGTCCCATTCCTGATTCCCGTGAACCAGTTCCGGCCCACCATTGAGGAAAAAGCTTCGGCGGCCCTCGGACGAAAGGTGCAACTGGGCGATTTGAGTCTCTCCTTGATCGGTGGCTCGCTTTCGGCCCAAAATCTTTCGATCGGCGACGATCCTAAGTTCAGCACCTCGCCCTTCTTGACTGCTAAGTCCCTTAAGGTTGGCGTGGAGCTGCTCCCGCTGATTTTTTCGAAAACCCTAAACGTGACCGGCGTGATCATCGACACACCTCAAGTCACGCTCCTGCACAATGCCGCGGGCCAATGGAATTTCTCTTCACTCGGAGGCGCCGCCGCGAAATCCGAAGCCAAGGCCACAGCGACAAAGACCCCTTCTTCTTCGGCGACAAGTTCCGCGGCTGACTTGACGATCAAAGAACTTCAACTGACCAACGGCAGCATCATTGTGGGCGCGACGAATTCCCAGAAGCGCAGCACTTACGATCACATGAATATCACGGCCTCGAATGTTTCTGTGACCTCCATGTTCCCAGTGACCGTCGCCGCGGACCTCCCCGCTGGCGGCAAGTTCAAGCTCGACGGCACGGCCGGGCCCGTGGATCAGGAAGACGCTTCGCTCACTCCGCTTAACGCCAAGTTCACGATTAGTTCGCTGGACCTGGCTTCGACAGGCTTTCTGGATTCTTCGGCGGGGCTTGGAGGCATCGTCGATCTTGATGGCACGGTGGCATCCCAGGGCGGAGAAGCGGTCACCAAAGGCACGGTGAAACTTTCCAAGGCTCTTCTGGTTGCGGGCGGCTCGCCTGCGGGAGTGCCAGTCACCGTCGATTTTGATACCAAGTACAACCTCCGCAAAAACACCGGTGTTTTGCTCCCTTCCGTCCTTAAAATCGGCAGTGCCGCCGCGCACCTCAATGGCACATACCAAACCGCCGAAGGCACTTCCGTGGCGATCAAACTCGATGCCAAGGACATGCCCGCTAAAGATTTGGAGGCTTTTCTCCCGGCGCTCGGCATCAATATTCCGAAAGGGGCTTCGCTGCAGGCGGGCACGCTCAATTCCGATCTCAACATCTCCGGCCCGACAAACAAAATGGTCATCACTGGAAACGTTGGGCTCTTCAACGGCAAGCTCGCGGGATTTGACTTGGGCTCGAAGATGTCCGCTGTCACTGCTCTGACGGGCATCAAGACTGGTGGCGATCTGGATATTGAAAAACTGACCTCGGACTTGCGCATGGCTCCGGAAGGACTCAAGGCCGACAACTTTGAGACCATCATCACACAGCTCGGTACTCTGACAGGCGCGGGCACGGTGGATTCGAAAAACGATCTGGACTTCAAGATGGTTGCAACGCTTTCCAGTTCGCAATCAGCTGCAGCGGGCAGTGGGGGTGGCGGAGCCGGCGGCCTCGGCGGGATTTTGGGAAAGGTGGCGGGAGGCGGATGCAAGAGCGGGTTGACTGTGCCGTTCCAAGTGAAAGGCACGACGGCGGATCCTAAGTTCATGCCGGATGTGGGCGGCATTGCTGCAGACATGTTCAAGTCCAAGCTCGGCTGCCTCGGGGTCCCGGGAAGCTCAACGGCGAACTCGCAACAGAATCAGAACAATCCTGTCAGCGCGCTAAGTGGCCTCTTCAAAAAGAAGAAACCGTAGGCCGCTGTTCCTGACAACGCCGGTTTGTTCCTGAACGCAAGGAACAACCGCGTTGCAATGACTGCTTTCGTTACGCAGCCTTTTTCTTGACTCAGGGGAAACTTCGCACTAGCCTCATGCGTCTATTCGAGTGGTCGGTCTCGTGGTGGGCTTCAACGTTTTCTAATCAGGAGTTTCGCATGCACTTGAGATGGCTTCGCACGTGTGCATTTGCTCTCAGTCTCTCCGCGGCTGTATCGGTTCTTTACGGTCCACCGGTATCGCGGGCGCAGGGAGGAGAGCCGCAGTACTTTGCCATTCGCGGCGCGAGGGTAGTTCCCGTTTCCGGCCCGCCCATCGAAGGCGCGACCGTGGTCATTTCGCGCGGCATCATCGTCGCGGTAGGCAAAGATGCCGCGATACCTGCTGAAGCTTGGGTCGTCGAAGGCAAAGGACTGACGGTTTATCCGGGACTGGTGGACGCCTTCACTGATGTGGGGATTCCGTCTGCGCCCGCACCCGGTGGCGGCGAAGGCGGCGGTGGAGGTCCTCGTCGCGCACAAGAGGCCGCTCGTGGACCACAGGATCGGCCAGCCTCGACGCCTTGGCGAAGCGCTGCGGACGAAGTCAGCTTGAGCGACAAGCGCATTGAATCCTGGCGCAACGCTGGGTTCACCACGGTGGTTTCCGCCCCCAAGGGTGGCTTCTTCCCCGGTCAGGCGGCGGTGCTCAACCTTGCGGGCGAGCGCGCCGGAGACATGGTCGTGAAGACCCCAGTCGCTATTCCTCTTTCGTTCCAAGGGGCATCGGGGTTTGGCGGTGGCTTTCCGGACTCCCTCCTCGGCGTGCTCTCGTACATCCATCAAGTGTGGCTGGACACCGATTGGAGCATCAAAGCACAGGCCATTTACGAGAAGAATCCACGCGGCGTTGCCCGGCCTCGCTACGACCGCACCGAAGCAGCTCTTGCCGATGCGCTCGAAGACCATGCCCTCGTTCTTGTTCCCGCGAACAATACTGTGCAGCTGCGGCGCGCCATCGAACTGATCGACCGCTGGCAGGTCAACGGCGCGATTTATGGCGGCCAGATGGCCTACGAAGTCGCACCGGAAATCGCGGCGAAGAAGCTGCCGGTGCTCGTCGATTTGAAATGGCCCGAAGCCGAGAAAGACGCCGACCCGGAAGCGAAGCCGTCACTGCGGACGCTGCGCTTTCGTGATCGCGCTCCCTCCTCTCCGGCGGAACTGGCGAAGGCGGGTGTGAAGTTCGCTCTCTATTCCGGTGGCATCACTCCCCCGAAGGATATTCTCAAGGCCGCGAAGAAGTCGATTGACGCGGGACTCGCTCCCGACGCGGCTCTGCGTGCGTTGACGCTTTCCCCGGCGGAAATTTTTGGCGTCGCGGATCGACTCGGCTCCATCGATACCGGCAAAATGGCTAATCTCGTAGTGGCGGACGGCGACCTCTTCGACGAAAAGACCAAAATCAAAATGGTTTTCGTGGATGGCCACAGATTTGAGGCTCACGAGCCGGAAAAACCTAAGGATCCCCCCAAAGGCGACATCAGCGGAAAATGGAAACTCTCCTACACGACTCCCGAAGGCCCTGAGGAATCCATCGCCGATCTCACGATGGAGAAGGACGGCTCGCTCTCCGGCACCGTCTCCAGCAAACGCGGCACCGCCAACATCATCACGGGCTATCTCAGTGCAGACAAATTCAGTTTGACGATCAACATCGTTCTGGACCAGGGCGCCACGGACGTGACTTTTTCCGGCGCGTTCGATGGGGCTTCGCTGAAGGGTTCGATCAGTGTCCTGGGTCTTTCTATCGATTTCACGGGCGTCAAACCCGGGAATGCCGCAATCAGTACTGAAGTACGGGGAGGTGTGCTGTGAGAATCAGGGATTCCCGGATTTTGAGAAATTCGCGCACTCCGTTCCTTTCCCTCCTTTGCTTCCTTTCTTTCTCTCTTGTGGCCAGCGCGGGCACTCCTGCGGACGCCCCCTCCGTTCTGGTGATTCAAAACGCCACAATCCTCACCGTCTCGCACGGCACCATCGAGCACGGGTCCATCCTCATCAAGGACGGCAAAATCGCTGAGGTCGGCCAGTCCGTTAAAGTCCCTCAGGGCGCTCAGGTCATCGATGCCGCCGGGCAATTCGTCATCCCGGGAATCATCGACTGTCATTCGCATATCGCCGCGGAAAGCATCAACGAGGGCAGCGTTTCCGTCTCCTCCATGGTGACGATGGAAGAAGTCTTGAATCCCGACGACATCGACATTTTCCGCGACCTCGCAGGCGGCGTGACTGCCGCGAATATTCTCCACGGCTCCGCCAACTCCATCGGCGGTCAAACCCTGGTCATCAAATTGCGTTGGGGCCAGCCCGCGTCGAAGCTGCCTTTCGAAGGCGCGATGCCGGGTATCAAATTCGCTCTCGGCGAGAACCCCAAGCGCTCGAACTTCAGCACGCCCGGCCAGCCGCGGCGTTATCCCACAACGCGCATGGGCGTGGAGGAGACCATTCGCGCCGCTTTTACCGAAGCTCGCGATTACAAGAAAGCCTGGGACGACTACAACAAGCGCGCCGCCGCGGGCGAGAAAAATCTTATTCCGCCCCGGCGCGACCTGAAACTCGATCCCCTCGTCGAAGTGCTCGAAGGCAAGCGCTACGTCCACTCGCATTGCTACCGCGAAGACGAAATCCTGATGCTTTTGCGGGTCGCTAAAGAATTCGGCTTCAAAGTCCGCACCTTTCAGCACGTGCTCGAGGGCTACAAGGTGGCCGATGAACTCGCGGCCGCGGGCGTGGGCGCTTCCACGTTCTCGGATTGGTGGGCGTACAAAGTAGAAGCGTATGACGCCATTCCGTACAACGCCGCTCTAATGACCCGGCGCGGCGTGGTTGTTTCCATCAATTCGGACGATGCCGAAGAAGCCACGCATCTCAATCAGGAAGCGGCCAAGAGCATGAAGTTCGGCGGGCTCTCGCACGACGAAGCCTTGAAGCTCGTCACGCTGAATCCCGCCATCCAACTCGGCATCGACAAGCGCGTCGGCTCCATCGAGGTGGGCAAGGACGCTGATCTTGCCATTTACAATCACGATCCCCTGAGTGCATACGCCGTCGTGCAGAAGACCATCATCGACGGACGCGTTTACTTCGACCGCGAACGCGACATCGCCCGCCGCTCCGAAGTGGAGAAAGAGAAGAAGGCACTGACCGAAAAACTGAAAAAGGCCGAGAAGAAACCGGACGAGAAAAAGTCCGGCGAAAAAAAATCCGAAGAAAAGAAGCCGGAAGAAAAACCTAAAGCTCCAACACCCGCCCCCACGCCAACATTTGGTGGAGGTGCACTGTGATCCGGGGCACAATTCTTCGCCGTTTCCTTTATCTCCTTTGCCCCCTCAACTTCCTTTATCTTTGTTCAATGCCATGCGTCCACGCACAGTCGTCGTCCCCGAGCGCCTACGCCATCACCCACGCGAAAATCTTCACGCTTGCGGGCTCTCCCATCGAAGATGGGACGCTGGTCATTCGCGATGGCAAGATTGCTGCGGTTGGCGCTTCCGTGGAGGTTCCCGCGGGCGCTCAGGTCATTGACGCCAAGGGTCTGCAGGTTTATCCGGGGCTCTTCGACGCCGTCACGCAGATGGGCTTGAGCGAAATCGGCGCAGTTAGTGCCACGGTGGACACCTCTGAAACCGGCAGCATTAACCCAGACGTTGTTGCTGCGACGGCCGTTTCGCCTTCGAGCGAACATATTCCCGTCACACGCGCCTCGGGCATTGCCGAAGTGCTTGCCGTTCCCGGTGCTGGTGGCCGCTTTGGGGGTGGCGGGGGAATCCTCGGTGGGCAGGCTTCTGCGTTTCATCTTGCTGGTTGGACCATGGAGGACATGCAGATCAAAAAGAGCGCGGCGATGGTTCTGAATTGGCCGGAAATCCAGACCGAAACTTTTGACTTCGCCACCTTCTCGCGCAAAGAAAAGCCCTACACCGAAGCCAAGCAGGAATACGAAAAGCAGGTGAATGAGCTGACGGAGTGGATCGACCGCGCTCGGCACTACTCTCAGGCCATGGAGAAAGGTTCCACCGCGAAATACGATCGCGACCTCAAACTCGAAGCACTTACCCCCGTCGTTCGCGGTGAACTCCCCCTGCTTGTTTTTGCCGACCGCGCCCGAGATATCCGCAACGCCGTGGGGTTTTGCGAAAAGCAAAAACTCAGAATGATCCTCGCCGGCGGGGAAGAAGCGTACAAAGTCAAGGATCTCCTGCGCTCGAAGGAGATTCCCGTTATTCTTCGGCCCATGCTCACGCTTCCCGAAGAAGAAGACGATCCGTATGATCGTCTGCTCTCTCAACCGGCGGAACTTTCCGCGGCCGGAGTGAAGTTTGCGATCGCTAGCTTTGACAATTCCTTCGCACGGCGTCTTGGCCAAAACGCAGCCAATGCCGCCGCTTATGGGCTGCCCTATGAGGAAGCGCTGAAAGCGGTAACGCTCTATCCGGCGCAGATCCTCGGTCTCTCCGGCCAGCTCGGCACGCTCGAGCAAGGGAAACTGGCCAATGTGATCGTCACCAACGGCGACCCGCTGGAGCTGACCACCGATGTTAAATATCTGTTCATCAAAGGCCAGCTCACTTCGCTGGAAAACAAGCACCATCGACTGTACGAGAAGTACTTGAACCGGCCCAAAACCCAATAATACGGCGCGGCCTTCCACTCATAGGCGCCGGGAAAGCCGCAAATTGGTTCAAAATTGGCGCAACTTTTTGCGGAGATCTGCGTATGTAATACCTAGTGGTAAGCACGATGCGCCGCTCTCTCCATGCTCTGCTCCTCTTGGTGATGTTTTCCCTCGTTTTGCCCTTGGCTCGCGCCCAGGAACCCGCCAAGATCGTGGATCAGTACGTCAAGGCCGCCGGCGGCAGCCGCGCCCTTTCCAGGATTCAGACCCTTTCCATTCAGGGGACCTTCACCACAGATGATGGCAAGTCAGGGACATACACCCAGGACACGAAGCTGCCCAATCGCTATTACTTGGAGCTTTTGGTTGGTGAACAAAACCTGATCGAAGCCTATAACGGCAAATCCGCCTGGCATCAGGATGCTTCCGGCGATCTTGGCACCCTTGTCGGTGCGGAAGGCATGCAACTGGAAGCGGCGGCCCAGTATTACAACACGCGGCTCGTCAATCCCAAGAAAGCGAAGATCGCGCTGGCGATGGCGGGAAACGCGCAAGTACGCGGCAAGCAAGCCTTGCAGCTCGAGGTTACGACGGCCACCGGCATCAAGCGCCAGGTCTTCTTCGATCCCCAAACGCACCTGATTCTCAAAGAAACTGCGTCGGTCGGCGGCGTCGAAGAGGAAATCTATTACGATGACTATCAAGTGGTGGATGGCGTGAAGCTGCCGCGGAAAATCGAGCTGCATCGCGGCTCGCAGAAATACAACATTGACGTCACCCGCGCGGTTATCAACGGCACCATCGGCGAGCGCGTCTTTGATTTTCCCATCAAGTCCCAGGTAAAACTTCCGGATCTCAAGACGCTCTTCAAGGAGATCGATGACAACCAAAAGGCCATCGACAAGATAAAAGAGAACTACGCCGGCACGGAGGTTGAGGAAGAGACCGAATACGATGGCGAAGGCAAGGTGAAAAAGAAAGAGGAGCGCGAATCTACCTTCTTCTACCTGGATGGCGACGAGGTTGACACGCTGGTAAAAAAAGACGGCAAGCTCCTCAGCGAAAAAGACCAGAAGGAAGAAAACGCTAAGGTGCAAAAGCGGATTGAGGAACACGAAAAGCGCAAGGCCAAGAAAGAAGCGAAAGAAGAAAAGGCTAAGGAAGAAGGGAAGTCCGATGAGAAGGAAAAAGACGACCCGGGCATCGAAGTGTTTCTACGCGCCTGCCAGTTCGTGAATCCGCGCCGCGAGCGCTTCCGCGGCCAGGACGTTCTGGTCTTCGATTTTGAGCCCAACCCTGAATTCAAGGCCCACAAACTGGAAGAGAAGGTTGTTCAAAAACTTGCCGGTGTTGTCTGGGTAGACGAGAAAGCCCACGACGTTGCACGGTTGGAGGCTTATTTTGTCGGCGACTTCAGGTTCGCCGGCGGCCTACTCGCCAACCTGCAAAAAGGAACCAGCTTCGTTTTCGAACAGGCCTATGTCAACAACGAGGTCTGGCTCCCAACGTACTTCGAGGGTCACATAGGCGTGCGCGTCCTGTTGGTCAAGGGCTTCAAGATGAGCTTTATAACGCGATACGCGGACTACCGAAAATTCAACGTGGAGACGCTTTCCACGATCGCCAAGCCCAAGGCAGTGGATACCTCCTCCGAAACACCCATTAAACCTGAGTAGGAAAAACTCGCAGGCTACTTTGCCGCCACCGGCCGGTCCAGTGTTTCCCGCACTCGTTGCGCCAGCAGCTTCGGTGTGAACGGCTTCTGCAGGAAGGGAAGGCCCTCTTCCAGCGCATCTTTCTGCGCGAATACGTCGTACGCGTATCCGGACATGTACAAGACGCGCAGATAGGGATGTTTGGCCGTCAGGTGCTTGGCCAGATCATGTCCGCTCATCCCAGGCATGACCACGTCGGTCAGCAAGAGATGAATCTCGGAACCGTGGTTTCCTGCGATGCGCACCGCGTCTTCCGGATTCGCGGCGGAAATGACCGTGTAACCGCTCTCGGCGAGCACCATCCGCGTCAATTCCCGTACCGCCGGTTCATCTTCGACCAGCAGGATTGTTTCGGAGCCTTTGATGTTCCCTCCGGATTTTTCGGATGCTGGTTTTGCCTGAATCGCATCTCCCACGCGCGGTAGATAGACCCGGAAGGTCGTCCCTTTGCCGGTCTCACTGTCTACGGAAATGTATCCGCCGCTTTGCTTCACGATGCCGTAGACAGTAGAAAGACCTAGACCCGTGCCCCTGCCGCTCTCTTTTGTCGAATAGAACGGCTCGAAAATGTGCGGGAGCGTCTCCGCGTTGATTCCCACTCCGGTATCGGACACGCTGAGGGTCACATAGCGCCCGGGAACTACCGTCATTTCATCCTGTCCCAGGCTCGCTTCGAGCTCCACTTCACCCGTTTGCATTACCAGTTTTCCGCCGTCTGGCATCGCGTCGCGCGCATTAACGATCAAGTTCAAGATGACCTGCTCAACCTGACTGGGATCGGCTTTCACCGTTCCAATGTTCTTGGCCACCAGCGTCTTCATTTCGATGTTTTCGCTCATTAGCCGCCGCACGAGCTTGTCCATGCTGAGAACGATCCCATTCAAGTCCAGGACCTTCGGCTTCAGCACTTGTTTGCGGCTGAACGCCAGCAGTTGCTGCACGAGCGCACCCGCCCGCTCCGAGGCATCCGAAATGTGCCGCAGGTTCCCCTCGAGCTCGGGCTGCCTGGTGGTTCGATTGAGGGCCAGCTCCACATAACCCCTGATGATGGTCAGCAGGTTATTGAAATCATGAGCCACGCCGCCGGCGAGCCTTCCCACGGCCTCCATCCGGCGGGCCTGCTGGAGTTGGTTCTCCAACTGTCGCCTCTCCGTGATGTCGACGATGATTCCTTCCATCAACGGATGACTGTCGCTTCCCGGAACGACCACTGCCGTATCGCTCACCCAGATGATCTGTCCGTCTTTGCGCCGCAGCCGGTATTCTGCTTGAAAGCGCTTCCCTTGAAAGCAAGCGTCTTCCGCGGTTTGGATCGCCGGATGGTCTTCCTCCAGCACATAGCGCATCCACTGCCCGGAAGACGTAAGCCATTCTTCCGGCTTATATCCGAAGATGGTTTCGACCTGCGGACTGACATAAAGCCATTCGCCGTGGATGCCCACTTCGGCGATATAACTCACCGCCGCTACTTGCTCGACGAACATTTTGTACTTGGCTTCTGTCTCAGAGCGCGCCCGTTCGGAAGCCAGCCGCTCGCCGATGTCTCGCGCCACGCAGACGATTCCACCTTGTTCCATGGTCGTGATCGACATCTCCAGCGGCACCCGGCTTCCATTTCGCCGGTGGAGGGAAACTTCCCCAGACCACTTGCCGGATTGCTTCAGCGATTCACGCACTGCATCTTCGAGAAGTGTCAAATCTCTCGAATCGTAAATTCCCCTCCATTCCTTACCCAGGAGGTCTTCCGCTTTTTCAAATCCCATCATCCGCGCGAAAGCGGAGTTCACGTACGAGTGTTTGCCTTCCAATCCCAGAACAGCGATGCCGTCGGCAGTAGCCTCCATCGCCTGCGCATGCGTTTGCAGCGCGCTGGTAATACGCGCTTCACGAAACTGGCTGATTCCCAACCGCACGGCATAGCAAACGATGGAGACTCCCAGCAGGGAAAAACGCACCAGACGCCATTCCGCGTCCAACTGTGAGACCTGCACGAGGATGATCAACGGCGCCAATGCAAACGTCGCGTTGGTGACCAACCATTCGCCCAAAGTTTTCTGTCGTGGTTGCGCCTCCGGCTGCTGCTCTGGCCCCGGTTGCCATTGCGCTGCCCATAGGGCCATGCCCAAAAATGGCGCGGTCCACAGCAGGTCGCGCAGGGTTCCCGTCGGACTCGGCCAGGTGCTCTGAACGTATTGCGCCGTTGCCGCGCACACCGTCAGGCTCAGCAAGTAAAAGAAAAGCCCTCCGAAAAGCCTCCTGATTTCCTTTTTGCGCGCCCGCAATGCCTGGAGGCCGGCCAGGGTTGTCAGTAACACGTCTTCCAGATTTTCTACGCGCATCTCCCGCAAAAAGCTGGAACGCACGTCCAGCCGGTGCGCTGGCAGATAGTAAAACTCCACGTAGATAAAGAAGAATACGATTCCAATCTGCACGAAGTCGAGGGCCGACTCCACGTCGATTCGCGCGGAATCCTTCTCCTGGTCCAGCAATAGCACCATCGCCAGGACCACGATTTCCATCCCAAAAAAAAATCGAACCACCGAGGTCGAGGGCGGCTCCGTGTGCAACACGACCTCATAGTAGGTCCAGCCCAGGTTGGCAGCTCCCCACATCGCCAGGCCCGCGCCCACCATCAGCCAGAATGGGCGGCTCATCCCGCGGCCGCGCCGGTACGCGCCAAAGGCCATCACAGCGGCAAAACCACACGCCAAAACTTCGAGAAGGTTTGCTATTAGCGATCCCGTCGGAGTGGTGTCCAACACCGTGGCTTGGCACACGTGGAGCACAACGATACTCACGGCAAGGATGAGGGGCTTTCGGGGCATTCCTCGGCGCACTTTCCGTCTATTACTTGGATGTCTTACAAGATTCTATTCTAGGGAAAATGCGACTGCTGTTGCGCCGCCCGAGGACAGGCGTGCTCTCTCTGATACGGGGTTATAAATCGGTTTAATTGTCTAGAAACGGATGGATCGTGCGTGCCCGTCCGAAGCTACCGACCTTCGAACGGGTAGCGGTCCTGCGCCTGAACGGCCGCGGCCACGTTCCGCCGCAGGGCGATCGTGTTCACCGCCGGGCGCTTGGCGAAGCGCTTCAGCACCGCCATCTGCGTGATCAGCATGTCGCCGTCGTGCACGGCGGCAATCGCGCGACGTGCTTCGCGCTCCACGCGTTCCGCTGCGTCGTTGATGAACACGCGCGCTGCGTCGATCATCGTCTGCGATGCCGCTTCGCCCTTGGCTGACGCGGCTTTCTGCGCGCGCAGCAGCGCGGACTCCATCGCGTAAATTTCCATTACCATGTTCGAAAGAGCGCCGATTAATTCCTGCTCGTCGGCCAACTTTTCGCGGTATTTCTGCACCGCTCCGCCTGCCGCTTGCAGGAACATCTTCTTCGTGTTGGCCACCACGCGTGCCTCGTCGGCTAACACGCCTTCCGACGCCTCCTCAAATGACGGTCCGGCTAGGATTTCGTCCGCCAGCTTCATCGCCGCGGGGATCAGTGCCAGTTGCCCGCCCATCGCGCGTCTCATCAGCATCTGGATGATCAGCATGCGGTTGATTTCGTTCGTGCCTTCGAAAATGCGGTTGACGCGCGAATCGCGATACGCGCGGCACACCGGGTACTCCTCGTGAAAGCCGTAGCCGCCGAAAATCTGCACGCCTTCGTCGACTACGAAGTCCAGCATTTCGCTGCCGTACACTTTCGCAATCGAGCTTTCGATTGCGTACTCTTCCAGTACTTTCATTGTGTTCTGGATTTTGTCTCCGGAACCTGCCGCCGCGTTCATCGCCGCCTCGATGTTTCCCGCCGACCGGTACACCATCGATTCGACCGCGTACGTTTGAATGGTCATCTCCGCCAGCTTTTCCCGCAACATCCCGAAGTCGCCAATCTGCTTCCCGAACGCCTTGCGTTCCTTCGAATACTTCGATGCCGTAGCCAGCACGTGCTTGGCTCCGCCCACGCACGACGCGCCCAGCGTGAACCGCCCCGCATTCAGAATGTTGAACGCCACGATGTGCCCGCGCCCGATTTCATGCAGCACGTTTTCTTTCGGCACGCGGCAGTTCTCCAGGAAAATCGGCGTCGTCGAGCTGCCATGAATCCCCATCTTGTGCTCTTCGTTCCCCGGCTTGAACCCCGGGAACGTGCGCTCCACGATAAACGCCGTGAATTTCTCTCCGCCCACCTTCGCGAAAACAATGTACACGTCTGCGAATCCGCCGTTGGTGATCCACATCTTCTGTCCGTTCAGGATGTAATGTGTGCCTTCGGGGTTCAGTTCCGCGCGCGTCAGCGAATTTTGCGCGTCCGAACCAGCTTGCGGTTCCGACAGGCAGTACGCGCCGATCCATTCGCCGGTCGCCAGCTTGGGCAAATACTTTTTCTTCTGTGCTTCCGTGCCGAAGTACACGATCGGCAGCGTACCGATCCCCGCATGCGCGCCGTGCGTCACGGCGAACCCGCCGTAAATGGATAGCTTTTCCGTCAGGACGGTCGTCGCGATTTTATCGAGCCCGGCGCCGCCGTACTCTTCCGGCACGCCTCCGCCCATCAAGCCCACTTCGCCGCCCTTCTTCACTAGTTCCGGCATCAGCCCGGGCTTTTTGTTTTCCAGATCTTTCACCAACGGCAGAACTTCTTTCACTACGAATTCTTCGGCTGTCTGGCCGATCAGCTTTTGATCGTCGCTTAGGTCGGCGGGTGTAAACACGTCGCTCGCCTGCGGCGATTCCAGCAGGAAGCTTCCTCCCTTTGCTGCGGTGCGGGTTAACGTAGCTGTTGCCATGGGCTCTCTCCTTGCGGGAATCTCTTTGCTTTCGTTCTAAGGTGTTTCTCAGCAGCGCCTGCAACCTTTATCCCCGCAGCCTACTCCTGGGCAGCCTCCGTCAGCGGCTGCTCGCAAGCTGCGATGTGCGCCACTCAATAATAAGAGTCGCTCTCATTTTACTCCCGCCGCTCCGTCCCGTAAACACCGTTAAACAGCGGCAGTCAAAGTGATTACGCCTAGCATTCTGCTGAACCTTGCTTGGTAGTATTGCAACGATGAATCTCCTCGTTCTTTACTTTGCATCCGGAGAGTCGCTCTATAGCGGTGCGGTCCTGCTGGCCGTCGCAATAGTCGCTTGGCCCTTGTTGAGAAGTCGGCACGCAGCGGTTTTGCTCAGACTTCTTTCCTGGCTGGCTTTGATTATGATTGTGATGGCTAGCTCGCCATTCACATGGACGGCCTACGGGGTTTTCTACTTAAGTTTCGTTGTGTGGCATTGGGCGTCGAAATGCGCTGCTGAACCGAAAGAAAGGCTGAAGGTCCAAGTTGTGCCTTCCCTCTTTTTGCTTTCTATCCTTTTGGTACTCTCTGTGTCGGAGTTTGTTCATCGCGCGATGCCCAGGATAGTCGGCCCGCCCGCCGATCATCTGGTCGTGATTGGCGATTCCATTTCATCGGGAATTGATCCCCTTGTACCTGCATGGCCAGCCATGCTGCAAGAGATGACCGGCGTGCCAATCAAGAACCTTGCTCGGCCAGGCGCGCAGATGATCGAAGCCCTGCAAATGGAGCGTGAAATCAATGCGGCGGACCGCCTGGTACTCATTGAAATCGGAGGGAACGATCTGCTCTCCGGCGTGCCTTCCCAAGATTTCGCCAGCGCCCTTGATGCGCTCCTTTCTAAGGTGGCAACGCCTGGTCGCATCGTTGTCATGTTCGAGTTGCCACTCTTGCCGCACAAGATTGCCTATGGCCAAATCCAGAGGCGACTGGCCACAAAATACGGAGTTCGATTGATTCCAAAGCGATACTTTGTTGGCGTAATTCGTGGTGCCGACGCGACTTCAGACGGCCTTCACCTCACGAATGCAGGTGCACACCGAATGGCCGCGCTGGTAGCCCGCGCTTTGTCATCCGTACTGAAACGTTCGTGAAGAGCGCCCCTATCTAACCTACTGCCAGCGTGACTCCAAGCTGTGGTCCTTGTTATCCTCATATCCTAAAAAAAATGACTCGAGGTGAATCCCATGCACAAATTTCTCTTGCTGGTCCTATTTGTCACCGTTGCCGTAGCCGCCATCGCCCAGCAACCTCCCCCTGCCTCCCACTTCGACGGCAACTCCTGGTGGGCGCACGTCAAATTCCTTGCTGACGATTCGCTCGAAGGCCGCGACACGGGCAGCGAAGGCCTCAAGAAAGCGCAAGCCTATGCCGTCGAGCAGCTCACGAAGGCCGGCCTCGAGCCCGCCGGCGTCAACGGTTTCTACCAGCCCGTGCGTTTCACACAATTCGAAGTCGACGAATCCAAATCCTCTCTCGCCCTCGTCAGCAAGGGCCAGTCCACTCCTCTTTCCTTTGCCGACGACGCTTTCATCAGTTCCCGTTCTACGCGCGCTACCGTCTATCTCGGAGCGCCGCTGGTCTTCATCGGCTATGGCCTGAAAATCCCCGAGAACAATCTCGATGAACTCGCGGGCCTCAATCTGAACGGCAAGGTCGTGGTTTATGTTGCAGGCTCGCCCGCCGACATTCCCACGGCCCTCGCATCCCACTACCAAACCGCGGGAGAGCGTTGGAAATCTCTGCACGCGGCCGGCGTCATCGGCATCGTCTCGATTCCCAATCCCGCTTCCATGGACATTCCCTGGTCGCGCATTTCCGCTAACCGCAATCAACCCACTATGGATCTCGCCGAGCCTGAGTTCCTGGAAACTCAGGGACTCCAGTTGGGCGTCACGTTCAATCCCGCCTCCGCGGAAAAACTCTTCGCGGGTTCCGGCCACACTTTCGCGGAAATCGCCGCTCTCGGTAAAGACCGCAAGCCGCTTCCGCATTTTCCTCTGGCCATTTCGCTCCAGGCCAACGCTACCATCCAAACCGCTTCCATCGAATCCGCCAACATCGTCGCCAAACTCCCCGGCTCCGATCCCACTCTGAAAAATGAATTCGTGGTGCTTTCCGCGCACATCGACCACGTCGGCATCGGCGCACCCATCAATGGCGATCGCATTTACAACGGCGCCATGGATGACGGGTCCGGCAGCGCCGCGGTTCTGGATGTAGCGGCAAGCCTGAAAGTGCATCCCGAGGAAACGAAGCGCTCGATCCTCTTTCTGCTCGTTACGGCCGAAGAAAAAGGCCTCCTCGGTTCCAAATATTTCGCCGCTCACCCGACCGTTCCGCTGAAATCCATCGTTGCCGATATCAACATGGACATGTTTCTCCCCATCGTTCCGCTGAAAATCCTGACGATTCAAGGCATCGACGAATCGGACCTTGGCCCGCGCGCGGTGGCCATCGCGCAATCCATGGGCGTCAAGCCCATCGCCGATCCTGAGCCGTTGCGCAACCGCTTCATCCGCAGCGATCAATACAGCTTCATCAAGAAGGGCGTTCCTTCCGTGAAAGTGGACGTCGGCTTCGAACTTGGCACACCCGAGCAGAAAATCTTCAAGGACTGGCTCACCAACCGTTACCACGCGCCTTCGGACGACATCAACCAGCCTGTTGATCTGCAGTGCGCCGCCGGCTATGAGGAATTTACGCGCCGCCTGCTTCTCGAAACCGCCAACGACGCTGCGCGCCCGCAGTGGAAGCCCGACTCCTTCTTCCGCCGCTACGCCACGAACTAAACGCAGCGGTCCTTCATTTTGTGGAGTGCGGCAGCCTTGCTGCCGCTTTCTCTCGTTCGCTATTTGCGCGGGCCTTGTTCTGCAGATGCATTGACTCCTGAGAAGTGATGCACGCCTGACCGCCGCAGCGCGAAGAGAATCGCCCACCCCAGCACTCCCACCACCGCCGTTCCCAGCAGCACCACCAGCAGCGTGGGAATAATCGTGAATTGCGTCTGAATGGGACCAACGTTCACACTCGAATGCGGGACGGACTCCGAAATGGCCTTTGCCTTCTCAATCGCATACACGACAATCCCCAGGATCACCGTCATCAGCGCCACAGTTGCCTTCGGAAAACGGAATTCAGACCGCATCGCAAACCTCCTCGATAGAAACATCGATGAAAACGCCCCGCCGTAATACGAACCTGTAACGCTCCGAAAATGTTCGCCCAGAGCCCCGCACAACAAGCCTCCCGCCTCATGCGCCCCCGCAAGGAATCGCATCAGCCCGTTCCTGTTGTGTGCCTCAGCCTCCACTTCGGAAAGTACGCTCATCATCTCTTCGCCATATTCGCGGCGATAAGCGGCCGGATAGAGATAGAGGAGTGACCGGTAGAGTGCCAGCATCGGCTCAGGCCTCCTTGGCCGCCACGCGCACGGCGGCCACGCGCGTGAGCTGCTTCAGCCGGCTCACTTCCGCTTGCAGGTTGCGTCGTCCAGTGGGTGTCAAGCGGTACGCCTGCTTGCCGCGCGAACTGTCCCTTTCCGCAAAACGCTCGATCCAGCAATCGTCGAGCAAACGGCGCAGCGCACCGTACAAAGTGCCGGTGCTCATTCGCACGCGCCCGCCGCTCATTCTCTCCGCGTCCTGGAGGATGGCATAGCCGTGGCGGGGCCGCTCGGCAAGGCTAAACAGGATGAGCAGGACAGGTTCGCTGATCTCCATATGTTCTCTGGCGACATGTCGCCTGGCGACATATTGCCTGAGGATTAGACTCCAGTCAACCGAAAAAGGTTCCCGCCCTGTCTCAGTGAATCGGCAGCCGTTCTTGCTCGTTCTATTGCCCTGTTCGTCAGAACTTCTCCAACAGCCACACGTTGCTGTCATTCGTCTGCGCCTGGAAGGCCAGATACTTGCCGTCCGGGGAAGGCCGCGGCCGGATCATCCACTGCCTTTGAGGGTTGCTCAGCAGCAGCCGCACCTTCCCGGATAGCGCCACGTGGATGAGATTGAAAGATTCCGGAAGCAAGTTCGTGATGAAAAGGCCTTTCCCGTCCGCGGCCCACGCGACGGATTGAAAAAGACCCCAGCCTGGTTCGACGGAAACCTCTCGCCATGTCTTGCTGGCCAGATTCAGGATTTCCACGCGGTTCCCGTGGCTGTGGTCCACCACGGCGACTTGTGTTCCATCGGGCGAAAGGGCCCACCCATAAAACCAGTCCTTATCCACCTCCAGCTTCCCTAACATCTCCCCTCTTCCTTGCAGCGGATCCAATGCATGGAAAATGAGCTTGTTGCCCTCCCATCCGCTTAGGACGCAAGGACTGCCGGGTTTCGTCGAACAGAAAAAATCGGAATCATTTCCTTCGGCGGACGGCAGTTCCAGCGCGACATCCGGAGGACCGCCGCCCACTGCCTCGCGCATGAGCCGCACCGGCGGAGGTGTTGCCGCATTGGAGGCTTGAGCATATTCCCAGTATAAGAGCCACCGTCCATCCGGACTCCAGCCGTTACCGGAACCAAGGTTGCCCGAAGTGCTGGACACAATTCTTTCTGGAACGCTGGCGTTCAAAGCTTGCCGGAAGAGCTCATACTTCCCGTTCCGGTTGGAGACGAAGAGCAAGCTTCGGCTGTCCAGCGTCCACTGTTCGGGCATGCTGTTGTGCGTGTCGAGAGTGAACCGCTGCGGAGCTTTTATTCCGCCGCTTTGCTCCAGCTTGCCAACATAAACATCCTGGTTCGCGCGCCGCTTGAGATACGCGAGCTTCGTGCCATCCGTCGTCGCCGTCAAATTGGACGGCAGAAAGTTGCCTACGGAATGGATTTGCTCCGCTTTTTGAACGCTCTCGCCCCGATTTGGGTCAACCCGGACTTGCCAAAGAGTCTGCTTTCCCAGCTCGGAACCCCCTGTTTTTTCCCCAGCCGTGAACACCAGGCGCCAGTCGGGCAGCCACCACAGGCACCCATTCCCTCCGGAACAGAATGGCGCAATGGAGACTGCCAAAGCGGACTCCGTCGCAATGGTTTTCGCAGTGCCTCCTGCGGCGGGCTGGACTTCGATGGAGGTCGCCCCCGACTTGGTCCGCAGGTACGCGATCCAGCGTGCGTCGGGAGACCACGCAGGACTGCCTAGTTCCTCGTCCTTCGCCCCCGAAACCACCTTGCGTGGCTCTCCGCCGCTGATTCCGGAGATCCAGATGTCAGCCGGACCTTTTAGGGGGCCGCTTAGAAAGACGAGTGACTTTCCATCCGGTGAGATGGCTGGCCCCGACGCGCCGTCCCGTAGCTTTTGCGCCGAGAATTGGCCAAGGATCGTTACCACCCATATGCTCTCTTCGGAAATCGAGACGCGCCGGGTCAGAAGCAGCTTGCCTCCATCCGGGAACCACCGAATCTCCCAAATTTGTGCCGGAGGAAAATCCCCAGGCAGGGGAACGGGCCGCGTTTCTCCGGAGTCCAACGACCGCACTTGCAACCCGGATACATCCACGTATGCTGTGTATTTGCCGTCGGGGGAAACGGCTGCAGCCGCCACCCAATTTTCCGCGGGATTCGACGTGACTTGCCGTTCGACGGGTGCTGCCGGATGCCCTGGTTTTTGATGCCAGTAATACCACATTACCCCGGCGGCTACGACGACCAGGGCTGCTGCTCCCAGTGCCGTTCCGCGAATCCAGTGGGTTGGTTTCCGTTCGCGCACGGCAAACGCGCTCGAACGCCCCGAGTCCGTATCGCGCTTCAGCCGCTGCAAATCCGCGCGAATCTCCGCTGCGCTCTGGTAACGTAGGTCGCGGTCTTTCTCCAGCGCCTTTCCTATGATTCTTTCGAGTTCTGTCGGCAATTCCGGATTGAGCCGCACCGGCGGCGCAGGCGCGCGGTTCAATATCGAGTCAAAGACCATCGCAGAAGTATCGCCGCGGAATGGAAGAATTCCCGTAGCCATCTCATACAGCACCGCGCCAAACGAAAAAAGGTCCGTCCGCGCGTCGAGCTCTTTGCCCTTCACTTGTTCCGGCGACATGTACGCTACGGTGCCCAGTGCCGTGCCCGGGCTGGTGAGCAGCACTTCGTCCGTCGCCGTTGCCAGCGCGGAAACACCTACACGTTCCCCGACGGGCCGGATCTTCGCCAAACCAAAATCGAGAATCTTCGCATCGCCCCGCTTGGTGACGAAGATGTTGGCCGGCTTGATGTCGCGATGGATGATCCCCCGGGCGTGAGCGGCGTCCAACGCGTCCGTGATTTGAATGGCCAGTTCGAGCGCTCGCTCGACCGGGAGCGCCGTTCCACTGATTGTCTGTTTGAGTGTCTGGCCCTCCAGAAATTGCATCGCCAGGAAAGGCCGGCCCTTGTCCTCCCCGATTTCGTACACCGTACAGATGTGCGGATGGTCCAGGGCCGAGGCTGCCTGCGCTTCGCGCCGGAATCGCCCCAGGGCTTGCGGGTCTCGGACCACTTCGTCCGGCAGAAATTTCAACGCGACGAAACGGCGCAATTGCAGGTCCTCGGCCTTGTACACCACGCCCATCCCGCCGCCTCCGATTCTCTCGATAATCTTGTAGTGGGAAACCGTGCTGCCCAACAGCTCCCCTTCGGACTCCTTCCCGCGCTCCTTCGCGATCTCCTGGGCGGCAATCTCCGCGGCGGACACTTCCAGGAATTTCTGCGCTTTCCCCTCCTGTGCAAGCAAAGCGTGAACTTCGCTGCGCAGCAAATCGTCGCCGGCGCAGGCGTGATTCAGGAAGGGACCGCGCTTGTGTTCGGGCAGTTGAGCGGCCGTGTGGTACAACTCCTCGATTCGCCGCCAGCGTTCAGGTTCCATCTTGCTGGCTCCCGCTGATTTCATTCAGCAACCATGCTTTGGCCATCTTCCAGTCCCGCATCACTGTCTCGGGAGAAATCTTCAGAACTTCGGCCGTTTCGTTCACATCCAGTCCGCCGAAGAATCGCAGCTCTACCACCCGGCTCTTGCGCGCATCCACGGCCGCCAGGTTTTTCAGCGCGTCATCCACCGCAATGATTTGCAGCGGCGTTTCGTTGCACACGGAGAGCGCTTCGTCCAGCGGCAAATTGCGCTTCCCTCCGCCGCGCTTCTGGTAGTTCCGGGAACGCGCGAAATCCACCAGAATCCGCCGCATCAGCTGCGCGCAGACGGCCAGAAAGTGCGAACGGTTTTCCCAGTTCCGCTGGGGAAAGTCCACCAGCCGCAGATAGACCTCATTGACCAACGCGGTGGTTTGCAGCGTATGGCCGGAGCGCTCGTTTCCCATATAGCGCTGTGCCCGCACGTGCAATTCTTCATAAACCAGGGGGACCAGCTTGTCGAAGGCGGTCTCGTCCCCCGAACCCCAGGCTTTCAGCAGCCGTGTGACATCTCCGGTGGACGGTTGCTCCATTTGGGTGCCTTTTCAGGAGTGCCAAATATAAGCAAATATTCCGTGAACGCCAACTCAGAAAAATTCCTGGCCGGACCGCACCCCGATTCAGCCGGGGCTCCTGAAATTCAGCTGCGCCTTGACAGTTTTTCCCGCGTTTTCGCGCCTCATTAGATAGAAGGAAATCGGCAATTCCTGGCCTGAGATGGGATGACGCGGTCTTCTACCCCTTCCCAGTCCGTAGGAGAAAAACATGAAACTCAGAATTCTCTCGACGATCAGTTTTCTGCTTTTGATTGTTTCGTATGCACCTTCAACGCACGCCCAGCAGACCGAAGTTGCCCCAACGAAGCCGGGCGAGCTCATCGAGTTTGATGCCCCTGACGCCGGCACCGCGCCAGGCTTGGGTACTCAAGCCTTCGCCAATAACGATTGGGGAGCCGTGGTGGGCTTCTATTTCGACGCCGACGTCGTGGCACATGGCTTCTTGCGCACTCCCGGCGGTCGCATCATTCCCTTGAATGCTCCCCGCGCGGGTGACGCGAAAGGCTCAGGGCAAGGCACGATCGCCTACAGCATTAACGATTGGGGAGAAATTGCCGGGCAGGTCCAGGACAGCAACAACGCTTACCACGGTTGGGTGCGTCACGCCGACGGCACTTATGAACTCTTCAATCCCCCGCATTCCGGCACAGGCGCCAATTTGGGCGCTATTGGGACCGCCAATATCAACATCCAAGGGACCGTCGCCGGATACTTTCTGAACAAAGACGGCCTGTCCCGCGGCTTTCTGCGCACTCGCAAGGGAGACTACACGGAGTTTGACGCTCCCGGAGCAGACGGCGGCACTTTTGTCTGTCTTGAGACCTGCCTCAACGCCGAAGGAGCCGTGACTGGTTGGTTCGTTGACCAATACGGCGTCGGCCACGGCTTTGTTCGCTCCGCCGAGGGGGACTTCGACACTTTCGACGGGCCGGAAACCAACAACGTGCCTACGGTCTTCACTCTCGGCGCGAGCATCAACCAGGACGGCACGATTACGGGTTACTTCCTCGACGCGAACTTCCTGGCCTACAGTTTCCTTCGTACCAAAGACGGCACGATCAAGCTGATCGATGACCCAGACGCAAGTACCGCCGTGGGTGAAGGCACAGCCGCCTTTTCCATCAATGTGTCCGGAGCCGTCACCGGAGAGTTCAATGACGACAGCACCGTGATGTACGGTTTCGTGCGGACCAAGAACGGCCACTTCATCACCATCCAAGCGCCGCACGCCGGAACCGGCTTTAATCAAGGCACTCGCCCCTCCACCAACAACGCCTTCGGCCAGGTTGCCGGATGGTACATCGACGATCACAATCTCAATCACGGCTTTGTCTGGACTTGCGACGACGACGATTGAATGTTCTGCCAGTAGAGGCTAAGAAGCCTGCCGATCACACGCCGGCCGTTCCCCCCAAGCGGCCGGCGTCTCAACCGATTTGAAAGCCGTTGAAGGAACCCGTAACGCCCCGGAAATGTTCGCCCAATGCCTCTGCCGGTCTCAGTGAATTGGCAGTTCCAGGTGCGAAGCCCCCGAGATCTGCGCCTCGTACTCTCCCGACGTGGCGAATGTCGCTTCGTCTCCGCTGGCCAATAGCAGCCGCAACCGCATTCCTTTCGCAAGCCGCACCGATGTCGGCAGCAGCGTCAGGTCCGCCTCCATCTCTTCGCCTTTCTTAACCGGCAGCGCATCCTTTTTTACATACGTGTGCAAAGTCTGTTCCGAGGGCGCAAGCTTCCGCTGAATCAGCCGCAGATGCCCCTCGGTGATGTAAAACGTCTTCCCTTGGCTATCCACCGCCACGAGATACGCAATCACTGACGGATCCTTCTCTTCGCACGTCATCCGCAAACGCAAAATCGCCGGCCCGGTAATCTCCAACGGAGCAGCCAGCGGCACGGTGGTGAATGAAGCCAGCGCGCCCATCTTCCCCAGCGACGCAGCATAGTCCACGGGATTCCCGCCCATCTGCGTGCGCCACCGGTTGCTCTCACCTGTGGACGTGGCCGCAAGTTTCACACGAAATTTTTCATTCGTTTGCTGCGGCATCAGCTCTGCCTTCGCATCAAGATAATACGTCGCTGGCCGCAATCCTTTCGGCGGCCACGCCTCCGTCGCGTGCCACTGGCCTTCACCAATGGTGTAGTAATGCAACTGCCGCTCCGGTGCGGCCGTTCCCGGAGAGTCCTTCAGGTAGTGATCGAAAAACTGAAGCGCCTCCAGCCACTGCTGCTGTTGGCTCGGCTGCACAGGGCCCGGCGCGGCGAACGAGTCTGCGTTGAAGCCTGCTCCATGGCTCCACGCTCCAATAAAGATTTCCTGCAGGTTGGAATAGTCGTGCCAGCGTTTCAGCGTTCCCTGCACCGTCCCCGCATCGTACCAGCTCACAAGAATCAGCATCGGCACTTTGGACTTTCGCAGCGCTTCCGCCGCTCCTGGAATACTGATGTCCAGCCAGCTTTTCCCCATCGTTGCCAGGGGATCGTCGAGGAACTCCGCTGGCTTGCTCGCGGCATAAATATCTGGGTTACTGCGATGTTCAGCGATCGCCTGCTTCATCAGCGCCCCGTCCGTGTCTCCATCCACGCGCTTCGCTGCATCTCCCGAGTCCATCTGCAGCGTGAAACTTTGAAACGTCTTTAGAAGCCACTCGTTGTAGACCCCGCCCGGACGCACCAGGTCCGTATAAAAGTTGTAGTCGCTGAACAGCGGCGCTACCGCGCGCACCGCGGGATGGTTCGTTGCCGCAAGTAGTTCGGACGCCGTTCCTTCCACGGAAATCCCGATCGCGCCCACGCGCCCATTCGACCACGGCTGATGGACGGCCCAATCCACCAGGTCGTACAAGTCCGGAACCGTGCCCGGCCCATATTGGCTCACGCCAAACGAAGCTCCCGTGCCGCGTTGATCGATCAGCACGCGCGCGTAACTGTGCTGCACCCAGAAGCGGTCTTCGCCGGCTATGCTGCCGTCCTGCGCTGCCCGCCCGAAGCTGCTGATCTTGAAGAGCGCGGGCAGCTTGCGATCCGCGGGCAATCCCTTTGGCAGCAACACCTCGACGGCGATTCGCACGCCGTCCCGCATCGCCACATAAAAGGACGAAACTTGCACCTCCTGAAATTCCGGCTTGCGCTCGGGCGCCATGAACGGCGGAGTCTGCGCCTCCACGCGGCATGCCGCAAGAAATACGAGAATCCCCAGTAGTCGTTTCATCGTTTCTTCCTCCTGCGACCACTCTTCGCCGCTCGCTCCGGGCCCCGCCGCGGATTCCTTAAGAACAACCGGATCATCTTGGCGAGAATCGGAAACTTTTTCGCCGCTTTGGGAACGCGGCGCCGGCGTAGCAGAAATCCCAGGTACGCCATGTAGAAGAAGTCGCCCAGCTCTTTTTCGCCAAACAGTCTCTTGATCAGCCGGATGCGCGTTTCTTCTTCCTTGTTCGCGCGCCGCGCCACTTTCGGTGAAACCGCCGCCCAGCCGAAAATCGCCGCGTCCGACGGCCATTCGCCGCGTTCGCTGATCACCACGCGCCGCTCGAGTTCCTGGAAGAAACTTCCAACCGCTTTGTGCAGGTCGCGCTCCTTCAGCAGGTCGCGCAGCAAGCTCTTTTCTTCTTCCCACTCGCGCAACAGCGCTTCGAGGAGCGCCTCGCGGTCCCGGAAGTGCCAGTAGAAGCTGCCCTTGCTCACGCCCAGCTTTCGCGCCAGCGTCTCCACGCGCACCGCGCTCGGCCCGCCTTCGAGGAGCGCCAGCCGCGCCGCCCGCATCCAGTCTTTCTTTTCGAGTCGGCCTCGCGTATCCATACGGTGCCGTATGGTATAGCACAGTCCTTGTCGTTTGTCCATACGCTGCCGTATGGACAAAACCCCCACGGGAATGCGGCATGGGCGATTGACAGTCGTGTCCTCACCGTCTACCCTTCTCCGCACATTGCTGCTGATTCCAGACTTTATTCCCGCGAGGCTCTTATGCGTGCGGTTGCCGCGATCCTCTTCTCATTGATCTTGCCCTCTGGTCTCGTACGCAGCGCGCGTGCGGTCCCTCTTCCGCAATCTCCTGCTTCCCAAGAGCCCGCCGCCGCGCCGCCCGATCCCGCCGCCGGCAAACGCATCTTTGAGGGTCACTGCGCCTTGTGTCATGGCATGGACGGCGGCGGTGGCCGCGGCCCTTCGCTGCGCCGTCCCAAGCTCGCGCACGCTCCCGACGACGCCGCGCTCAAGTCTCTCGTCGAGAACGGCATTCCCCCGGAAATGCCCGACGCCTGGTTCCTCTCGAAAGAGGAAATCGCCAACGTCGCGGCCTATGTCCGCAGCATCGGAAACGTTCCGCCGGAAACGCTTCCCGGCGACCCTGCGCGCGGCAAAGCCATTTATGCCCGCAGCGGCTGCTCGGCTTGCCACATTCTCGCGGGCGAAGGCACCGGCTACGGCCCGGAACTCACCGAAGTCGGCGTCCGACGCGGCTCCGCGCGCTTGCGCGAAACTCTGCAGGCTCCCGCCAAAACAATTCCGGAGAATTTTCTTTTCGCCGAGGCCATCACCAGTTCCGGAGAAACCGTCCGCGGTATCCGCCTCAACGAAGACACGTTCACCATTCAACTCAAAGATCAGCAAGGCCGCATCCACAGCTTCGGCAAAAGCGACCTGCGCGCCTTGAAAAAACTTCGCGGGGAAACTCCCATGCCTTCTTACGCTTCTGCTCTTTCTGCCGCCGAGCTCGACGACCTCATCAACTTCCTTGCGTCTCAGCGAGGAAAACCGTGAAACGCCTAGCTCTTCTTTTTCTCACTGGGCTCACCGCGTCCGCTACTTTCGCGCAAGTCCCTTTCGAGCGCATCGTCAACGCCGACAAGGAGCCCGGCAACTGGCTCACCTATTCGGGCAATCTGCAAGGTCACCGGTTTTCTCCGCTCGCGGAAATCACCGCGCAAAACGTCTCGCGCCTCAAAGTGAAATGGGCCTTGCAATTTCCCGACGAGCGCAACGAAGTTTCTCCCATCGTGATCGACGGCATCCTCTACGTCACCGGGCCCAACTCAGCCGTCGCTGTTGATGGGCGCACCGGTCGTCCGCTCTGGACCTGGTCGCGTCCCATTCCTTCTGACTATCACTCCATCGGCTTTGGCCACACCAATCGCGGCCCCGCGGTTCTCGACGACAAGCTCTTTGTCGCCACTCTGGACGGCTATCTCTTCGCGCTCGATTTGAAGAGCGGCATCGAGCGCTGGTCCGCGAAAGTCCTCGACTACAAGACCGGTTACAGCATGACCATGGCGCCTCTGGCTATCGACGGCAAAGTCGTCGTCGGCGTCAGCGGCGGCGAGGCCGGCATTCGCGGATTCATCGACGCCTACGACGCAAAAACCGGCGCGCAGGCTTGGCGCTTCTGGACCATCCCCGCTCCCGGCGAGCCCGGCTCCGAAACTTGGTCCGGCGACACCTGGAAAACCGGCGGCGGCGCCACCTGGGTCACCGGCGCGTACGATCCCGAACTCAAGCTCGTCTACTGGGGCGTCGGCAATCCCGGCCCCGACTGGAACGGCGACATGCGCCCTGGCGACAATCTCTACACCTGCTCGTTCGTGGCGCTCGACGCCGCCACGGGCAAGCTTCGCTGGTATTTCCAGTTTTCGCCGCACGACACGCACGACTGGGACGCCACACACGTGCCCATGCTTTTCGACGCGACCATTCGAGGCACAAAACGCAAACTCATCGCCGTTGCCAATCGCAACGCGTTCTACTACGTCCTTGATCGTGCTACCGGTGAATTTCTCGCCGGTAAGCCTTACGCCAAGCAAACCTGGGCTACCGGGCTCGACGCCAAGGGGCGTCCTATCTCCGCGACGAACTCCGAACCCACCAAGGAAGGAAATCTCATCTGGCCCAACCTGAATGGCGCGACCGTGTGGTTCAGCCCTTCCTACGATCCGCAGACCGGATTCGTCTACGTTGCTACGCGCGAAATCGGCGCCCGCTACTTCAAGCGCGAGACGCCTTACAAAGTAGGGACCTTTTTCCCCGGCGGCGGCGAAGACGAATTGCCTCCCGACGACTCCTGGGGTGCCATCAAAGCGCTTCAAGCCGAGTCCGGCGAATTGCGCTGGGAGTTCAAGCTGCACTCGCCACCCTGGGCTGGCGTGCTCTCGACCGCCGGCGGCTTGGTGTTTTCCGGCTCCGACGAAGGGAACTTCTACGCGCTCGACGCGCCTACGGGGAAACCCTTGTGGGACTTCCAAACTGGCGGCGCGATCGGTGCGAACCCCGTTTCTTTCACCATCGACGGCCACCAATGTATCGCCATCGCCGCCGACCGCGTCCTCTACGTCTTCGGGCTCTAATGCTACCCCGAGATGCGCTCAGGGTTTCAGATGGGCCTTGGAGTCTTTGAAAATCAGCACCATGCACTGGGCAAACTCGAGCCCTTCATGTGAGAACTCCACATTCGTTCCGGGCTCGAACCACTCTATTTCTCCTTGGCGAAGTGCTCTCGGTAGATTTCCGTTCGCACTGATTCTAACGTCAGGACCGCCAAGCCCAACGACAAGAAAGGCAAATTTGGCGGCGTCTTCCTTGTGCTTTCCTCCTGAGACTAGCTGGACGCGGTCCAGTCTTATTTCCGTAGTCTCGAACTCTGTATCAGAGTAGTCCGCACTAAAATGATCACAAATTGCGACTCCTTGACCGGGAATTACGGCCCCGCACTCGTTGTGAGCCTCACCTTGGGGTTTCAGCAGTTCGATGGTGATGTTGCGGAAGGGAGTGGCGGCGAGGTTGCGGGCGACGTGGGCGAAGCCGCCAAGCGTGAAATGTGTTTCGCCGTCCCTGAGGACCAGGTGGACTTCGGGCTTGTCGCGCACGGCGTTGACCACATCGGAGTGGCCAAGTGTAACGAACAGGTAGTCGTGATCGTGCTGATGCAGCTGTGTGTTTTCGTGCGGCGGCACTTCGACGTAGTAGACGCGAACGTATTCGTTTTCAATTTTCAGATGATGGTGCGGTTCGCCGGGAATATTTCCGTGCGCGAGCGGCATCGGTTCCGGCGCCTGCGCGCGTAGAGAAGCGGCGAAAACGATTGCGAGAGCAAAAAAGATCCGTTTCATCAGCGCATTCTACCTTATCTGAAACGATGCGATTCGGGGCGCTCCTCTTAACGCGTGGACCACCACGCCAATCCGATGAACAAAATTTGCATCGGGACGCGCAACCAAAGAGCTGTCGCAGGACGGCCGCGGAGTGTTACGTTCGCGCGGGCAGCGCGGATGTTGGCGGGAAGAACGGCAATGAAAAAGAGAATCAGCGCGATGCCCGCGGCAAGCCGCGTCGCGGGGATCACCAGTCCAATCGCACCGGCGATTTCGCAAAGCCCGGTAAAGAAAACCATCGCTCGCGGCCACGGAACCCATGGAGGCATCATGCGGAGGAAGTCTTCCTTCATGGGAGTGAAATGTGCACTTGCTGTGAAAAGGAGCATGACCGCGAGGCCATCGCGCACGTCCGCGGACCAGGAAGCGAAAGCCGGCGCTCCCGCATAGCCGAGTCCACGAAAGACAAGAATTGCTGCCACGAGAATCAGTAGGACCAGCATAAAGATTGCAAGCCTTATATCCGGGTTAAGGAACCTCATCCGTCCAGCACAGACTGAAGTCTGTGCTATAGGCGCTCGAGGATGCCGGCGGCACCCATGCCGCCGCCGATGCACATCGTCACCATGCCGTAGCGCGCGTTGCGGCGCTGCAGCTCGCGGATGATCGAAGCCGTCAATTTCGCGCCGGTACAGCCGAGCGGATGGCCGAGAGCGATGGCGCCGCCGTTGGGATTTACACGCGCGGGGTCCAGCCCGGCCTGCTGAATCACGGCGAGCGACTGGGCCGCAAACGCTTCGTTGAGTTCGATGACCGCAATGTCGTTCAGGGAAAGTCCCGCTAGCTTCAGCGCCTTGGGAATGGCGGCGACCGGGCCGATGCCGAATTCTTCGGGAAGAACGCCGCCCGTTGCGTACGCTACAAATCGTGCGAGCGGCTTCAGGCCGAGGGCCTTCGCGCGCGTGTCGGACATCACCACAGCCGCGGCCGCGCCGTCGCTCATCTGCGAACTGTTTCCGGCCGTCACGGTGCCCTTCACATGAAACGCGGGCTTGAGCTTGGCTAAAGCCTCGATCGAAGTGTCCGCGCGCGGCCCTTCGTCTACGGCGAACACAAACGTCTGCGTCGTCGGTCCCACCGGAGATTTCGCTTTGGACGAGGCACCGTTGCCGTTTGTTGGCAGTGCCGTGATTTTTACTTCGACGGGAAACGTTTCGTCCTTGAAATTTCCCGCGGCAATGGCCGCCGAGGCCTTCTTGTGCGAGTTAAGTGAGAACTCGTCGGCCTGCTGGCGCGTGATGCCGAATTTGCGCGCAATGTGTTCCGTGCCCAGGCCCATGTTGATGTAAGTGTCGGGAGAATGGTCGACGAGCCAGGGATTGGGCGAAACCTTGTTGCCGCCCATGGGAACCAGGGACATGGACTCCGTGCCGCCCGCAACGATGACCTCGGCCGAGCCGCCGCGAATGCGTTCCGCGGCGAGAGCGATGGCTTGCAGGCCGGAGGAGCAGAAGCGGTTGATGGTCATCGCGGAAGTTTCGACCGGAAGGCCGGCGCGGAGCGAGGCAATGCGCGCGACGTTCATGCCTTGCTCGCCTTCCGGCATGGCGCAACCGAGAATCACGTCGTCGATTTCCTTGGCGTCGAGACTTGGCACGCGCGCAAGCGCTTCTTTGATGGCGAGCGCAGCGAGATCATCGGGGCGCGTGGCGCGCAGCGAGCCTTTGAACGCGCGGCCTACGGGAGTGCGTACGGAAGATACGATTACGGCTTCTGGCATGGTGTTACCTCGAGAAAAACGAAACTCGAAAAGCGAAATTCGATAGACGAAAAACATCAGGCCTAAAGGCCTGAGCTACAGGGTTCATTGTTGGGCGAGCGAAAGGAAAATGCAACTTTAAGGGATGCACGGGGAGTTACAACGGTGGATACGAGTAAATGGGAGGAGACTCCCCGGGGGTATTGTAAGTGTGGCAACCAAAGGAGTTATGAAGGCACGATCTCGGATCTGTGGCAAGAAAAGGGGTTACTGGCGAAATCGTGGAAGTGTGGCAAGGAAAGGGGTTAGCCGCGAAGCCGAAGAATCGCGACCGGCTCTGGGCTGGAAAAGGCCCGACACAACCCAGCAGATAATTTGCTCGCCGGAAGGGGATTTGGGAGGGAAAGACGTGTTGGAGCGCCAAATTCAAGCCATTGAAGTACATAAATTATAACTTGTCAAGTAGATTTATAAGTGGCTGAGGGGAAAGGATAGAGCGCCTTAGTCGGTGCTGTTATGTTGCGGGTCTGGCAACGATTTGAGCCGCGGAGTGCTTCGTTGGATCTGGGGTAAGCAGCGAAACGATACAGCGAGCAATCTTGGCCCCGCCAATCGAAGACGGTTCAATGGGGTTGGCGTAATCCTCCGGGAGTGAACAAACAAATCGCAGGTCGATCATCGGCAGTCCGAATTCGATTCCTGTCCTCAGGATCACGTCGTTGAAAACCATAAGAGCAGTGGACGCTTGGAGTTGGAACTCCTTGTCAGGTATGCAGCCGTTATAGATGGTGCAGGTCGTCAGGGGCAGACCGCGCTCCAGGCAGGCGGTGACCGTACGGCGATACTTCTTCTCGAAGTCTTGCGCGATGTCCGCCAGCGCACGGAGGGACCTTGCGACACGATCCACCGCAATATCGAACAAACCCAAATGCATCAGAGCATCGTTTCCACCCGCGCTTAGAACCAAATGGGTGGCGCCTGCAGGCAGCCGAGCGAGTTGTTTGGGAACATCCTCAGTGGTTGAGCCGTCCACCGCCAGGAGCGATGCCTGCCAACCAGGCGGTAGAAACTCTCGGACTTGTGAAATAACATCAGGGCTGCCACGCGTGTATGCGGCGTTGTCAAAAATGGAGTCGCCGAGGAGAACCACATGTGGCATGACGGGGCTTATTTCCCTTTGAGGGGGGCGCCCTTGCGGGGAATGAAAATTGTTCCAGGAGGCTCAATCCCGGACTTCTTCGAGTAGTTGCCCTGATTGATGGCGATGCCCACGCGGCCGCGAGAATTGATGTAGAGAAGCGCATCACCCACGGGGACTTCCATGAAGGTCTTGACGAAGGGCAGGGTGACAGGCTTTTTGTTGATCTCCACGATGAGCTTGTCGTTGAGGACGTAGCCGAGGTTCTTGAAATCGTCGCCGGAGATATCCGTGATGAGCGAGCCGAAAGGATCATCAAGGGCGATGATGTCGCCGGCGATACCTTTGTCGGTGACCGTGGCGGTTTTGGGATTCAGGCTAACCAGTTGGGCGACTTCGGGGCCGACCAGAGTGTAATCTGATCCTGCGGCGAGATGGGCGGCGACAGGGGAGAATATGTCGCGGCCATGGAAGGTGGAAGATACGGGAGCCTGAATCATCCAGTGGGGATTGGTGATTTCGCGTGCGGACTCGAAGCCGTCACGGTCGAGGACTGGAGTGACAAGGCCGTTGTCCGGGAGAACGAAGTATTGGCCCTTTTTGGATTTCACGACGACCGCTTTTCGGGAGGTGCCGACGCCGGGGTCGACGACGACGAGGAAGACGGTGCCCGAAGGGTAGTAGGGAGTGACGGCGGCAAGGAAGCGCGCGCCTTCTTCGATGGAGTAGGGCGTGACCTGATGGGTGATGTCCAGGATGCGAACGTCGGGCGCGACGTCGAGAATGACCGCTTTGCAGATGGCCACGGCATCGTTGGCCGTGCCAAAGTCAGTCATGAAGACGATGGTGGGGTGCGCCGCGGTGGTGTTGGCGGCAGAATCTTTCTGCGCGGGAGATTTCGAGCAAGCGGCTCCCAAAAATGCGAACGCAAGAAACGGAATGATCCAGAAACGAAAACGAGAAAGCATCAGCCCCCCAGCGCGAGAGAGTATACCTGAGAGCGGAAACGAATACTTCCTGGACGCCTGCGAACACGTGAGTGCGGGCGTTGGATTGGCGATGGCATTTCGATACACTGGAACGGCTGCACGAAGAAATTACGCAAGAAAAAAAACAAGCCTCCTGAGCCCAGAGAAGGCCCGGTCTGATTGCGTAAGACAAAGAATCGATCAAAGGAGAACGACTGTGTGCCGAAGTGTGCTTCTTACCCTGGTGCTGTGTGTTTGGGCGTCAAGTGCGATGGCGGATCAAGTGACGCTGAAAAACGGAGACCGGCTGACCGGAGCGATTGTGAAATCGGATGCCAAGACGCTGCTGGTTAAGACGGAGTTCGCTGGGGACGTCACCCTAAAGTGGGAGGCGATTACCGGAATTGAATCGAGCCAAGCGTTGCACCTGGTGCTGAAAGATGGACAGACCGTGGTGGGGACAGTGACCACCGCGGATGGAAAGCTAGAAGTGGCCACGAAGGAAACCGGAAAAGTGGAGGCGTACAGGGACGCAGTGGTGGCGGTGCGCAACGACGAAGAGGAGAAGGCGTACGTGGCGGCGATTGAAAAGCTGGAGCACCCGCACCTGCTGGACTTCTGGAGCGGATTGATCGACACGAGCTTGAGCGATACGCGGGGGAATTCCCAGTCGCTTACGTTTTCAATAGACGGGAAAGCCGCGCGGGTAACGGACCGGGACAAGATCTCGATGTACACCGACGCGATTTATTCGCGGAGCCTGGTCAACGGCGTGACGAGCACAACCGCGCATGATATCCGCGGCGGCGTGCGCGGGGATTTAAACGTGAGCAACAAAATGTTCGTGTTTGGATTCACGGACCTCGAATACAACGCTTTCCAGCATCTGGATTTGCGAAACGTGCTCGGCGGAGGATTCGGGTATCATGCGCTCAAGACCAAAAACACGACGTTCGATATCTTCGGCGGTGGCAGCTTCGACCAGGAGTATTTTGCGGCGTACGCCCTGGTAACGACGAATCCCACTCCGCCGCCGCCGACGATTACGACTACGGTGGCGGCCGATACGCGGAAGAGCGGGGAAGCGGTGATCGGGGAGTCGTTCAACACCAAGCTCAACGGCAGGACGACGATCACTGAGATGTTTTCGCTTTTTCCAAACCTCAGCATCACGGGAAACTACCGCGCACAATTCGACATCAGCGCCTCGACCAAGCTAAAGAACTGGCTGGGGTGGCAGGTGAGCTACAGCGATCGGTACATCACGGATCCCCCAACGGGATTGAAAGGGAACGACCAACTGCTTTCGACCGGGCTGCGGTTGACATTTGGCAAGGGGACGTTCTAAAAGGTACCCGCGGAAGGCCGGTTTCCCTTTAGCTTCTAGAGGAGGCAGTGATGATTTATTCGATTATCGTGGGCCTGATTGCCGGATGGCTTGCGGGACAGGTGATGAAAGGCGGGGGCTACGGGATTATCGTAGACATTATCCTGGGGATTTTGGGCGGAATCCTCGGCGGGTGGGTGTTTGGGCTTTTGGGGCTGCACGCCGGCGGATTGATCGGTTCGATCATCGTGTCGTTCGTGGGCGCGGTGATTCTGGTATGGATCACGCGGCTGATTAAGAAAAAGGCCTAGAGAAACACAGGAATACGGGGCCTCAAGCACCCTAGCCGGTCGTGCCGCTTGATAATCCTGAATTCCGAAGTTGAAAAGCAGATCCCTCCGCCTCAGGCTGCGGAGGACCCGCTGCCGCGGGCAAGCCGCAACCTGAGGGGTCGGGATGACCGTTAGTTATTTCTGGGAGGCTAGTTGGAGCCGGCAGCCTTGCTGCGGGTTACCAGGTACCACTCGACACTGTCCGCACGCAAAAACTTCAGCCGCGCCCGCGTTTCCTGTGCGGCGCCCGTGTTGCCGAGTTTTTCCTGAGCCACAGCCTGTAGTTGCACTGCAAGCGGCGAACGAGGGTCCGCAGCCAGTGCATCGGCCGCATCTGAAAAATAGCCCTGCGAGAAGAGCAGGTAACCGCGCGCGGATTCATAACAATCTTCGACAACCAGATCGCGGGAAGAGGTAGCCAGCTCTTCGAGTTGCGAAATCACTTTCTGCGCTTCTTCGGGCTGGCTGCTGAAAGCAGCGACGCGAACGCGTTCGCGCAGAACGACGGCGCGATTGAGGCCGCGGTCGGCCTCGCTCATTCCGGATAGCGGGTGCTCTAGAAACGCAGCAAGATCCGCCAATTGCTGGAGTTCCGACGGCGCGTCCGCGGCGAGCATGGCGCGCGCGAAGCGCACTTGAAACTGGGAATTAGGCTCTTTGTCCTTGTCGGCTTGCTCGGCAAGAACCGCCAGAGCTTTGCGACCTCCTTCGGAATGCCCCTCCCAGAAAGGTACGATAGCCTTCTGGAGCCGGATCCAATAGAGGTCCACCGGGGCGGAAGTCATCAACAAGGCGCGGTCGTATTCCTTGCGAGCACCCGCGAAATCGCCCATGAGCGTGCGTGTATCGCCGAGGTTCTCCTGGGAATTGAAGAACGTCGGATCGATCTGGAGAGCGGCGGAGTAGTGCTGGAGAGAGGCGCGGTCGTCGCCGATGATGCGGGAAATCTCTCCGAGAGAATCCTGGGGATTGGGCGAGGTCGGCTGCACTTCCGCGTAATGGCGCAAGGAGGCAAGCGCTTTGTCCGGATCGGGATGGGTGTTGGAGACGTAGAGGTAGCCAAGGCGGTTCAGGACCGCCGGGAAATTGGGGTCGAGCTTGAGCGCGGATTCCATCATGGATTGCGCGCGGTCGAAATCCTGCTGAAGCATAAGCCATTCGGCGGTGACGTAAAGGATGTGCTTGTCGTTGGGGAAGCGCTTGAGCAGATCGTTCATGCTGGTAATAGCGGGAAGAAGGTCGCGGTCCTGAATCCCGGTCATCCACCGAACGAGGAGCTGTTCGTCGGGAGAGGCTTGCGGGAGGAGCGCTTTGGCTTTGGCGAGAGCGGTGAGGTCAGGCGTGGTGCGCCGGGCGGAGAAAGAAGTCATGGCGAAGGCCAGCGCGGATTGGGGATCTTTTTTGGCGGCGCGCTGGGCGATTTCGACGGCGTCGTAGTAGATGGCGTTCTCGTACTTGTCCCAGGCCAGTTCGATGAGGCTGCGGGTCTCCGCCGAGCGCGTGGAAAGCTGGATGGAGCCGAAGAGCTGCTGGGGAACGGGAGCCACGGCGGCTTTGGTGGTGGTGCGGGCCGCGGTTTCTTCGACGCGCGTAGCCGGGGCCTGCGCCCAAGCGACCGCGGCGAAAAACGAGGGAAAAATGAGAGCAAACCAGCGCGCAGTCATGCGATTCATCGTCAGATTCTCCTGGCGAACCACCGTCGGGACGAGCCAAAAAGCTACTTGCTGGGGACTTAGCGAAGTTAGCGCGATTAGGAGGCGCAGGAAAACTGAACCGAGGGGCAGGTGTGCACGAAGCAGCAGCAAACGAGAGAGGCTGAAACGGAGGCGCACGGTTGAGCACAAGCCCTACAAGCGGGTCTTGCGCAGCCCGGTGACGAGTCCCCATACTGCGAGGAACCCGATGGAAAGAGGATATGGAGATATGAAGGGGAGGAGTCTGTCGACGGTTTCGGCGGTGACCGCGATTCTGGGTTTTGCCACGCTGCTTTCCGCGGCCGCGTTGCCCGCAGTCAAGAACATGGCAGTGGTGGTGTCGACGTCGAACAAGCTATCGGATGTGTCGCTCGCGGACCTGACAAAGATGTGCAGAGGCACGCAAAAGGCATGGTCTGACGGAAAGACGTTCACCCTGGTGATTCGGGATCCCCAGGCCCCGGAGATGCGGATTGCGGATGAAAAGCTCTTTGGAGCTGCCCCGGGGGAGACGAAAGCAACGATCGCCAAGATCAACGAGGGCCGGGCGATGATCAAGATTGTGGATAGCGATGAAGAACTGCTGCGCATCGTGGGAAGCACGCCCGGAGCCGCGGGAATCCTGGACGTGTACTCGATTAACAGCTCGGTGAAAGTGCTGCGAGTGGACGGGAAGCTGCCTTTTGACATGGGTTATGTGCTAAGAGGAAATTAGAAGGCCCCCCTTAAAGGTCCCGAAGAATCGGTTGCAACCCCCAATAAATAAGAGCTTCTAGAACCGGCGCCTCCACCTGAGGCGGTTGGCGGCGGGGTGTGTCTCGAGCGCATTTTTTACGGCCAAAAAGAACAAGGAAATTGAAACGTTCTGGGGGACGGAAACACGAGTAAGATAGGTGCCTGTACTCCTGTCCCAAGGTACAGGTTTTCCACAGGTGGTACAGGGAAAACTAGGCGAAAAGGGAGGCGAAAATCGGACTTCAGGTAAGTTATTTATTTTGTTAGTAATACAATGGATTTGCAGCAGTAACATCGGTACTAGCAGTCCAGTTTGGAGCCAAAAATGTGACTTCTGTACCATCGCGAAACGGACCCCAAAAGGTGTCAAATGGTACAGGTGCGGCGGGGTTGTACTTTCGGACAGGGCCGCGCATCTAATGGTTGAGAGAGAGTTGACGATTCTCAGCAACAGATGAGGGTCAGCGGGGTTAGGGAAGAAGGGGCGGGTTCCACGAAAGACGAGAGATGAAGACCAAAGACAAAGGCCGGAAATGGATGTGGATGTTCCTGGGGACGATCGCGGCGCTGCAGATCTATTTTGTGCAGGAGCTGCTGGCGGCGCTAGCGTTGTTCGCGCTGGGATTTGCGGCGATCGCGCTGGCGTTTGGCAGCTTGTATATGATGCACCGGGCATGGGCCACGGGAGTGGAGCGTTTGGCCGAGAGTCAGCACCCGGTGATGGTAGCGGTGCGGCAAGGGGTTTACAGCGTTGAGGACCTAGCGCGGCGGCCGTTCCGCCGTCCGGGTTCGGAGCAGCACGCCAGCTAATATCGGTTTTCTGGCTTTGGCCAGAGCACAAAGCGGAATGCTTCCGCCTGCCTCCTTCAGGAGGGAAGGGTTTCGCGCCAAGGATGTAAACGAAACGAGCCAGCCGTCCTGAGAAAGCGGCTGGCTTTTTCGTTTTTAGCCGAATCTGAAGATGAAGAGGGATTCCTCCGCTTCAAGCTGCAGAAGATCCGCTAACGCGGGCAAGCCGGAGCCGGAGGGTTGGAATGATTCGGCGCATTTAATGGGTGAAGGGGTCGCTGTCAGGCGGGGGAAGAATCTCCGGGCCATCGGAGTGGCCGTTCTCGCCTTCGGACTTTCCGTTGTCCTTGAGCAGCCCGTCCAAGGTGGACTTGGAATGCTCATCTACGGCGCTGACGGCGGCCACCAGGCAGGAGTAAAGAAACGCCTTCATGCCCTTGCGGAACTGGTCGGTGGAGCGTTCCGTGGCGCGGGCCACTTCGGCCTCGAGGGCTTGGCGCCGAGCTTCGCAGGCAGCGCGGTTCTCCGCATCCAAAGAAGCAAGAGACGAGGCGGCGCGCTCCTTGGTTTCCGCGAGCATGGAGTTCACGTGCATCTCGGTCTGGCGCTGGAACCCGGACAACGCGGAGTTCACGGCCCCTTGTACGAGGGCTTGCACTTCCGCGGAGCGCGCTTCGAGGCGCAAAAGCGCCTCCTGGGTGACAGCTTGGGTGTTTTCCAGAAGACGCTCGTACCGGCGTTCCAGCGCGCGGGATGCTGCTCCCTCAAAATCGGCGGAGGCGCGGCCTACCGCTTCGCTCAAACGAGCATGGACCTGCGGCTCGAGCTCGCGCGACATTTTCTCAAGGACTTCCTGCGAGCGCGCCAGCTCCTGGCGCAATTGGGCGGCCTGGCGTTCGAGACGCTGCGCCATCTCTTCGGCCTGACCGCGGTAGTTCTCCATCTGCTCTTTCCATTGCGCGGCAAATACACCAGAGACCTGCTCTTCGGTAGAAAGAGTCGCGGCTTTCACGCGGGCAGGAAAAAGCTCTTCGACTTCGCGGACACTCGCTTGGCGAATATCGTCAATGCTGGCCACGGCTTTGCGCACGGCTTCTTCGAGATGCTTTTCAACCGCCACCTGCACCGCTTTCTCAGCGGCTTGCTGCAGCCTCCCCTGAAGCGCGTTGATGAGACCGTCGGGAGTAATGACTACGCGCTGGGGCTTCGGCGGTTCCGTAAGCTTTGGGGCCTCCGTGAGTTTTGGCGCTGGAGGTTTCGAGGCTCCCGGGGAGGGCGATGGAAAGGTGGCTACTTCCGCCATCTTGTGCTCGATCTTCAGGGGAGGAGGCTCGTCCGCTTCGACGCCCAACGGAGAAGGCTCAGGGGCAGTAGCGACCGCTGCAGAAAATTGAGGCAATGCGCTGCTTGTTTCTCCGGGGCGGAGCCAATCCTGTGGGGGAGTGACCACACCCCAAACGTTGCCCGGGTGCTCCAGCTCCACTCCTACTTGCTGCAGCTCGCGTGTACTCTGCGGCGTGTGGACGGACCGCACCCTCGCGCGCACGGCGGGTGGCTTGGGCTCGACATTCAAGCCCACCACCTGCAAGGTAATCCAGGTTCCGACGCCATAATCGTGACGCGAGGGGTAGCGGCATCCGTGGAGGTTGACGCTGGTCGACACGGTCCGTTCGACAAAAGGCTCGCCCAGCCGGTTCTGCCCAAAGATGATCAGTGGGACAGAGCGCTCGATGCGCGTGCTGCGGCGCCCTTCTTCGCGGACAAAATTATCAGGAGTTTTTGCAAGAGACGACTGGCTCACGTCTTCTCCCTGGAAACTTAATCTTGCATTCCAGTAGCTTGGACCTGCCAATGCAGCAGGGAAGATTTTGACTTTCCCTGGACCCCAAGTGGCAGATGTTATCCGAAGCTCAGCCTATTGTCGATGTTTCCGTCGAAATTGCAGAGCGTGTCTACCAGATTTTGCAAACTTGCTCGCGAACCATGGCGTCGCCTTTCTTACACCCAAAGGCTTTGGCGAATTCGGCCATGTTCGACAGGGGTCCGTTCCCGCGAAACTGCGCCAATGGATGCGGGTCCGTGTTGGTCTGCAGCCGCGCCGCCTCGGCCCGCTGGTTGGTCGCCCAAACCTGCACCCAGCCCAGGAAAAAACGCTGCTCCGGAGTGAAGCCATCGATATCGGGCGGACGCTTTCCGGCGATGGATTTTTCATAGGCGGCGTACGCGATGGCCAACCCGCCAAGGTCGCCGATGCTTTCGCCAAGTACGAGCTTGCCGTTCTGATGCAGCCCGGGCTCAACTTCGTAGCCATCAAACTGCTTCACGACACAATCGCTGCGCTCAATGAAATTCTTGCGGTCTTCCGGCGTCCACCATTCATGCAGGTTTCCCTTGCCATCGAACTTTGAGCCCTGATCGTCGAACCCGTGGCTGATTTCGTGGCCAATCACGGCGCCGATCCCACCGTAGTTGACAGCGTCGTCGGCATTGGGACTGTAGAACGGCGGTTGTAGAATCCCCGCCGGGAACACAATTTCGTTCATTGTGGATCTGTAATAGGCATTTACAGTGGGGGGAGTCATAGTCCACTCGCTGCGGTTCACGGGCTGACCAATTTTGGCAATCTGACGCGCAGTTTCAAATTGGACGCTGCGGCGAACGTTGTCGGCATATCCACGACGGTCGATGGTGAGCTTAGAATAATCGCGCCATTTGTCCGTATAGCCGATCTTCACGCTGAAGGCTTCCAGCTTCGCGAGCGCCTCTTTCTTGGTCTCCGGGCCCATCCAGGATAGCGTGGGGATGTCCGAGCGCAAGGCGGCGATTAGATTTCCCACCATTTCCTTGGCGTGAGCTTTGGCGGCTGGAGGAAAATACTTCTCGACATAGGTCTGTCCCAGGGCCTCACCCAGATTCTGGTCTGTGGACTGTACGCAGCGCTTCCAGCGGGGCAAGATCTCTTTCGCGCCGGAAAGCTTTCTGCGGTAGAAATCAAAGTCCTCCATCACAAAATCGTTCGAAAGCGCCTGGGCATTCGCGTGGATCAGATGCCAGCGGAGATAAACTCTCCAATCGGAAATGGGTACGCTGTTAAGTTTCCGATTGACTTCTTTGAAGAAGTCCGGCTGGCGCACATCAACCTGCTCGATGGGTGGAGCGCCAACAGCGTGAAAGAAATCTTCCCATGGCCAATCAGGGGTAAGTGTCTGCACGTGGGCCACGGTCATGAGGTTGTAGTTCTTTTCGGCGTCGCGGACTTCGACCCGCGTGCGGGAAGCCTTGGCCAAGGCGGTCTCAATGTCCATGACCGTCTTGGCTTCTGTAGCCGCGCGATCGGGAGTGTCCCCGGCCAGTTGAAACATTTTCGTCAGGTGCTGGACGTAATCGACACGGAGTTGCTTCGATTTGTCATCGTCGCGCAAATAATAATCGCGGTCCGGCATACCTAGTCCGCCTTGGCTAGCCTGCGCAATCACCCGAGTGCTGTCTTTGAAGTCTTGCCCGGAGCCAAAGCGGAAAAGCACATTGGCACCTTCGCGCTGCAAGACTGCAATTTCCGAATCGAGCGTTTTCCGGTCGTTAATGGCTTCGATGGCGGCGAGTTCTGAGGCCAACGGCTTCATCCCTTGTGCCTCGATGGCGGCGGTGTCCATGCAGCTGCTGTAGAAGTCCGAAGTTCTCTGTTCGTTGGAATTCGCTGGTGGACTCGCTTTCTGGCCCGCTTCAAGGATCGTGCGCAGAGCCGAGAGATTGTTGTCGCGAAGCTCCGTAAACGTCCCCCAGGTGGGATATTCCGGCGGGATGGGATTGGCTTTCATCCAGCCACCGACGGCGAATTGATAGAAGTTGTCGCAAGGTTTGCAAGTCTTATCGAGATTGTCCGGACTGAATCCCCATGAGGAGCTTGTGGAGGCCTTGGCTCCAAGATGGTCCGCAAAGATCAACAGAGCGCCAAGGCAGAGCAAGGCGGAAAAACTAAGGGCGAAGCAAAGGCGGCTCGTTTTCATGATGCACCTCTGTTTTGTTGGAGGGGAATATAGTGGATGAACGAACACGAGTATAGCAAGAGAGATTCGCCGCGCAAGACCGGCAGGCGACGGAATCGGCGGTCTCTGATAGGCTTGCGGGTTTCAGAGAGGAGTCTTCTATGCGTCGCTTCGTGATTCTCGTTTTTTCGAGCCTGGTCGTTCCCATTCTGTTGTTCGCGCAGGCTCCGCACCGCGTGGCCATCCGCGCGGGGAAACTAATCGACGGCAAGAGCGACAAGCCGGTCGAAAACGCGCTGATTGTCGTCGAAGGCGACAAGATTGTGTCCGTGACGGCGGGCGGAAACGCACCGGCGGGGGCGGAGGTGATTGATTTATCGAAGGCGACGGTGCTGCCGGGCTTCATTGACACGCACACGCACGTCCTTTTGCAAGGGGACGTCACGGCGGAGGAATACGACACGCAGTTGCTGAAGCAATCGATTCCGTACCGGGCGATTCTGGCGGCGCGGAACGCGCAGATTGCATTGTCGCACGGTTTCACCGCTATGCGCGACCTGGAAACCGAAGGCGCGATGTACGCGGATGTGGACGTGAAGATGGCGATCGCCAACGGCGAAGTGCCTGGTCCGCGCATGCAAGTGGCTACGCGAGCGATGACGCCAACAGGAATGTATCCGCTGCTGGGCTACTCGTGGGAATTGAAAGTGCCGACAGGCGTGCAGTACGTGGATGGCGTTGACGGCGCGCGTAAGGCGGTGCGCGAGCAGGCGATGTATGGCGCGGACTGGATCAAGTATTACTCGGACCGGCGCTATCGCTTTGAAGCGGACGGCCTGCTGCATTCGATGGTCAACTTCACCGATGAGGAAGCGAAAGCGATTGTCGATGAAGCGCACCGCCTCGGAAAGAAGGTAGCGGCACATGCGATCGGAAGCGACGGCATCGCCGCGGCGCTACAGGCCGGCGTGGATACGGTGGAGCACGGTGACGGTTTGACGGACGCGTTGATCGACGAAATCGCGCGGAAAGGAGTGTACTGGGTGCCGACTCTCACCGTGGGCTTGTACGTGGCGCCAGGCCGCGGAGGAAATTGGCAGAAGATGGCGGATCTGCAGAAGGAGAATTTCGGGAAGGCGCTGAAGAAGGGAGTCAAGATTGCATTGGGAACGGACGCAGGCGGTTTCGACTGGACGAAGGTGAACCAGGCGAAGGAATTTGAATATTACGTGCAGTATGGCATGACGCCGATGCAATCCATTCGCACGGGCACCGCTGTTGCCGCGGAGTTGCTCGGTTGGGGAGACAAGACAGGGACGGTGGAAGCAGGGAAGTGGGCGGACCTCGTGGCGGTGGGAGGCGATCCGTTGAAGGACATCACGGAATTGCAAAAAGTAAAATTCGTGATGAAGAGCGGCAAGGTCTACAAGAACGATGGCAACTGAGCCGCGCGGACACGCGCTCCTCCGCAGGAAGCTCACGCGGGGACGAAGAGCAGCGGCAAAAGCAAAGAAGGCCACACTCAGGGTGGGACACGTCCCGGACGGAGGGAATTTGAGTGTATCCCGGCGGAAACGTGCCGGTCAGTTGCGGATCGGCCCGCCACCCTGGCCGTTGAGGGTATCTCCCCGAAGCGGAATCAAGATGTAGCGGAACTCGTCGTGTTTTCGAATCAAGACGGTGACGGTTTCCCCGGCGGGAAGCAGAATGTCGATATCGGCATTGACCTGACCGCTCTTTATAAAGCGCAGGCGGTAGCTGTGCTTATCTTCGTTCCTGAAATGGATCCTGCCGATGTCCGGCGCGACTTCGACTTCGCCGGACGGATGGGGTGCGCGTTCCCGGATCTTGATGGTCGCGGAACGAGGTAATTCTTTCGCTTTTGCTGCTCCGGTGGTAGCCATGGGGGATTCTCCTTATTTTGAAGTGGGCTCCTTTCCGCTGGGGCGGAATTTCGGGTCAGCGAGCAGCGGGAACAGGGCCGGTCGCCGCTGGAGATCGGAAAGAGTGTAACCGTGTTTGAGGCTTTCGCGCACGAATTGAATGGCGCGCGGGCGGTCGCCAAGGCGGTCATAGGTTTCGGCGACGTCGGCGAGGACGTCCGGATCGTTCGGCGCGAGATGGAGGGCAGTGTCTGCGTGCGCGATGGCCTTTTCGCGAAGCTTGTCCTCTGCATAGTAGGTACTGAGCATGGATTGCGCCGGGGCATCCTGCGAGTTTGACGCCACGTACTCTTCCAGAAGGCTGAGTGTCTTCGCGCGGGCCGGACGCATCTTTTCGTCATCTTTCAGCCAGATATACGCCTGCTGGAGATTGGCCCACACGCGCCAGTCCTTATCGTTGAGGTCGAGGGCCTTGCGGGTCATTTCGGCCGATTCGGTATAGCGCTTCTGATTCATGTACAACCAGCCCAGGTTGGCGTAAGCCTGATAGTTGGGGGCGAGTTGGAGCGATTTCTGAAACGCTGCTTCCGCCGCAGAGGCAGATTTGGAGTCGCTCAACTCCATGTATTCGATGCCAAGATTGTTGTAAGCGGCGGTGTTGTCCGGAGTCAGCTCGATGACGCGCTCGAACTGCGCGATGGAGTCTTGCAAGCGCTTTTGACGGTCGTAGAAGTCCCCTAATGAGTTGTAGCCGTCCCAGTAGTCGGGCCGAAGAGCGATAGCACGCTTGTAGTTGGCCTCGGCGTCCGCGGGTCTGCCGGTTTGCTCGTACACGCCGGCCATGCCGATGAGCGCGTCGGCGTCGCGCGGATTAATCTGCAGAGCTTTTTGAAATTCCTGAACAGCTAAATCGTTCTTGCCGAGCGTGGCTTGGAGAAGGCCCAAAGTGACATGCGCGGCGGGAAGCCGCTCATCCAGCGAGATGGCTTTTTGGCAATTCTCCACACCTTGGTTTAGCCAGCCGGGGTGGTGGTCCGTTTGGAATTTGAGGCGATAGGCGTCGCCCAAGGTGGCGTAGCCCAAAGCAAAGCGGGAGTCGGTCTGCAGGGCAGAGTTGAGGGAGGAGATGGCGAGGTCGAGATTGCCCGGCTTGTCGTAACGCTGAAGGTATCCAAGGGACTTGAGATAGGACTCGTAGGTGTCCGGAGGGACGCTGCGAGGAGGAACGCGCTTCGAATCGGCAGCGGAGAGTTTCATCAGGCGGGAGAGTTCGGCAACGGCCTGATATTGAAGCGTGGCCAGGTCGCCGTTGTGATCGTCCAACTGCACGGAGCCAATCTGGCGAAGCCGTTTGGCGTCGATGAGAACCACGGTGAGCCGCACGTCCTGTCCTATGCGCTCCACGTTGCCTTGGACGACCATCGTGGCGCCGAGTTCGCGGAAGGCGGAGATGGGATCGTTCACTTTGCGATCACGAACCACGCTTGCGGGCACCACCCAAAGCGATTGCTGCGCGGCTTCCAGGTTGGAGAGTTCGTTGGTCATGGAATCCATCAAGCCCGCGGCAACTGGCTGGAAGGCCGCGTCACCGGCGGAAGTGGTGAAGGGAAGGACGGCGATGTGCTTCTCGCTGGTGTAGGCCATGCCGGAGAAGCGCTCGCGCAAAGGAGCCAGCAGCGAAAGCAGGATCGCAGCTGCAACGACTCCGAGTCCAAGCCAGAGCGATTTTGTTTTTCTCGGCGTGCTTGCAGCCCAGCGGGGACTGGAGGCGTTCTCGGCATATTGTTTCAGCTCGCGCACGCTGACAGCATGCGTTTGCGTGGGCTCTTCAGCGGTTGGCGGAGTAGAAATGATGGCGGCGCGGGCCGCCTCCAAAGCGCGTAGCAATTCTTCAGCGTTGGGATAGCGGCTTTCAGGTTTTTTGGAGAGGGCGCGGTAGAGGACCGGTTGCAGGGCAGCGGGAGCGATATCGACGCCGGCGGGCGCCTGGTTGAGAATCGCGAATGTCATTGCAGCTGTATTGGGTCGGAGAAACGGGTGTGAGCCAGCAATCATTTGGACCAGGATTACGCCGAGGGACCAAATGTCGCAGCGTTGATCGACAGTTTCGCCAAGAATCTGTTCCGGGGCCATGTACGGGAGCGTGCCGGTGGAAGAGATGCTTTGAGTGGCGCTGACCGAGGTGACGAAACGAGCGAGGCCGAAATCGACAATCTTGGCCACGTTGTCGGCGGTGATGATGATGTTGGAAGGCTTGACGTCACGATGGACAATGTGGCGCGCGTGAGCCGCGCTGAGGCCGCGCGCAATCTGGATGGCCAGATTCAGAGCCTCGGGGAGGGGAACCGTGCCGCGAGTGATTTTTTGCGCCAGAGTTTCTCCCTCGTAAAACGCCATGACCATGAAAAGCTGGTGTTCCTCGGACTCTTCGACGCCGTGAATCACACCGATATTGGGATGGTCGAGAGTGGAAGCGGCGCGAGCCTCGCGCAGGAGACTCTCTTTGTCCCGGGAAGTGATGGCGAGGTCCGGGGAGAGAAACTTAAGCGCGACGGTGCGTTCGAGTTTGAGGTCGACGGCCTTGTAGACCACACCCATTCCGCCGGCACCGATTTTGTCGATGATGCGGAAATGCGAGATCGTTTGTGTGACCATTGCGGCCTGGTACGACTTTCGCCGATTCTAGGTCCGGCAGCGACCCAAGTCAACGAAGCGCGGACTGGTTCCGTTCGCCGGTTTAATAGAACGCGACGCCGCCATCGACGTTGATGGACTGGCCGGTCATGGCGCTGGATTGATCCGAGCAAAGGAACAGCGCGGCGCGGGCGATTTCGTCGGCGGTTTGCGCGCGGCCCTGCAGCAAGCCGTTCAGGAATCCGGCGAGCTGTTCTTCAGCGCTGACGCCCATCTTCTTCGCCAGCGTGGCGCCCAATTCCTTTGACATTTGCGTCTCCGTGACGGGGCCCGGGCAGATGGCGTTCACGCGCACGCCCTTGCGGGCCGCTTCGGCCGCCGTAACACGCGTCAGGCCGAGCATCCCGGCCTTGGCCGCGGCATAGGCGGATCCCCAGGCGTAGGCGGCTTTGGCGGAAAGACTGGAAATATTGAGGATGACGCCGGAGCCGCGCGCGTACATCGCGGGGAGAACAAGCTTCGAGAGAAGGAACGCGGCGCGCAAGTGGACAGCGATGACTTTGTCGAACTCCTCGAGCGGGTAATCTTCGACGGGAACCACGGGACCGTAATGGCCGGCGTTGTTCACCAGGATGCTGATGGCACCAAACTTTTCCTGAGCTGCGGCCACCACGTGAGAACACTCTGCATCGTGGGCAAGGTCCGCCGTCGCATACGCAGCTTGCCCACCGTTCGCAGTGATTTCGTTCGTAGTCGCGGCGAGTTCCCTTTCGGTGCGCGCGGTAAGAAATACCGCGGCTCCTTCCTGCGCGAACAGGCGCGCGATGGCGCGGCCGATGCCGCGGCCCGAGCCGGTGACCAGAGTGACTTGATCCTGAAGCAGCATGGGACCACGAGAATAGAAGGGAATCATGCCGTCGGCAAGTTCGGGGCGAAGATGTTCTTCGTCCTGGAAGCGCTTTAACCTGCTGGTCCAGAACTGTACTTTCGTTCAGGTGCAAAATCATCTTCGGCTGGATTACTCTCACCTGAACGCGTAAAGAGGACCGCAAGTCCGCTCCCCGGAGCGTATGCCAAGTCCTTCGCGAAATCTGGGCGACTCCCCAGTCCGGCCGTTGGGGTTGATTTGGAGGTGCTGCTCGTGCGCCGCCAGCTTCAAGCGTTCTTCGGGGCTCTTGTGGCAATACTGTTCCTTGCCGGGTGCAGTGCTCTCACGCGAGGCACAAGAATTCAGAACGTCGCGCCCAGCATCGGCCTGCAGCCCACCAGTCAGACGGTGACGGCAGGTCAGACAGCCACATTTAGCGTCTCGGCCGCGGGAACAGCCCCGTTTTCTTACCAGTGGCGCAAGAACTCCACCAACATTAGTGGCGCCACGAACGCCAGCTATACGACACCTGCCACGACAAGCGCGGACAATGGCGAGAAATTTGATGTTGTCGTGAGCAACAGCGCGGGCAGCGTAACGAGCGCGCAGGCGTCGTTAACGGTGAGCGCGGCGACGGTGGCGCCGAGCATTACCACGCAGCCCGCCAACCAGAGTGTTGCGGCAGGACAAACAGCGACCTTCAGCGTTGGGGCAAGCGGCACGGCTCCGCTGTCCTATCAATGGCGGAAGAACTCGGTCAATATTAGCGGAGCGACGAGCTCAAGCTACACCACACCCGCAACAACAAGCTCCGACAATGGAGAGAAATTCGACGTTGTGGTGAGCAATAGTGTCGGCAACGCAACCAGCAATCAGGCCACTCTGACGGTGAGTGCGGCGCCTGTGGCGCCGACAATCACGGTGCAGCCAGCCAACCAAACCGTTACGGCAGGGCAGACGGCCACCTTCAGCGTGAGCGCCAGCGGCACCGCCCCACTTTCGTACCAGTGGCAGATGAATGGCACAGACATTCCTAACGCCACGGCAACAAACTACACGACACCGGTTACGACCACCGCCAACAGCGGCGAGCAGTTCCGCGTGATGGTCAGCAATTCCGCGGGAAGCATCACCAGCAATACGGCAACGCTTACCGTGAATCCCGGAACAAGCAATTCGAACGTCGACGTGGTGACCTACCACTACGACAACGGACGCTCGGGGCAGAACCTGAATGAGACGACGCTGACGCCCGCGAACGTGAACTCCACTACGTTTGGCAAGAAGGGCGAGTTCACGGTGGATGGCAGGGTGGATGCGCAGCCGCTATATCTTTCGCAGGTGACCATCGGCGGACAAAAGAAAAATGTCTTGTATGTGGCCACCGAGCATGGCTCCGTGTATGCATTCGATGCCGACTCCATCAATGGAACGACTTCGACGTTTTTGTGGAAGACGTCGACGCTCGGCAGCGGCGAAACCACGAGCGACAACCGCGGGTGCGGCCAGGTTTCTCCGGAAATCGGGATCACTTCCACGCCGGTGGTCGACCGCAGTCGCAATGCCATCTATGTGGTGGCGATGTCGAAAAACTCCAGCGGCAGCTACTTCCAGCGCTTGCATGCATTAGACTTGACGACGGGGAACGAGTTGTTTGGTGGTCCAATGACCATCACCGCGACGTATCCAGGTACGGGCGACAACAGTTCCGGTGGAAACGTGGTCTTTGATCCGAAGCAATACAAGGAGCGTCCGGGATTGCTGCAAATCGGCAGCATGATTTACACGACCTGGTCCTCACATTGCGACAACCGCCCGTACACTTCGTGGGTGATGGCCTTCAGCGCAGACACACTCGCGCAAACCAGCGTACTCAATCTGGTGCCGAATGGAAGCGAAGGCGGCATCTGGATGGCCGGGACGGCGCCGGCCGCCGACACGTCCGGCAACATGTTCTTCATCATCGGCAATGGCACTTTTGACACAACGCTGAATGCGCAGGGCTTCCCGATCAACGGCGACTGTGGCAACTGCTTCGTCAAGCTGACCACCGTGGGCGGACTGAAGCTGGCGGACTACTTCACGCCGCACAACACCGTGGCCGAATCGAACGCCGATGAGGACTTCGGTTCCGGCGGCGGAATTCTGCTGGTGGACGTGACGGACGCAAGCGGCAACACGCGTCACCTTTCTGTGGGCGCCGGCAAAGACGCGCTGATTTATGTGGTGGACCGCGATTCTATGGGTAAGTTCAATCCAAACACGGATCAGATTTATCAGGAGCTTTCCGGCCAGCTTGGCGGGGGCGTGTATTCCATGCCCGCCTATTTCAATGGCACGGTGTATTACGGCGCGGTCGGCGACGCGCTGAAGGCCTTTCCCGTGGCCAGCGCGAAATTCGCGAACACGCCTTCTTCGCAATCCACGCATAACTTTGGCTACCCAGGCACGACGCCGAGCGTTTCCGCCAACGGCACCACGAGCGGCATCGTCTGGGCCATCGAAAATAGCGGAGCGGTTCTCTACGCATACGACGCGACCAACCTAGCCACGGAACTCTACGATTCCAACCAGGCGGCGAACAACCGCGATCACTTCAGCGGGAACAAGTTCATCACGCCGATGGTGGCAAACGGAAAAGTGTACGTCGGCACGCCCACGAGCGTAGCGGTCTTCGGTCCGCTGCCTTAGCCGTTCGCGGCTTTTGCCTCGCGGCGCCTAATGTAAATGACCTTTCCCACGACCGCGCAGACGGTCCCGTCCCCATCCTTCAGTTCAATGGTATAGATTCGGTCGACGGATCGTTGCGTTTCAAGCGCGGCGCGAATCTCGGCCAATTCTTCATCGCTCACGATAAATCGCGCGTGCAGGGTTTCCTTGCCAGGTTTTTTGAACTGGATGGAAGCCGCTTTGTCCCACACGATAAATTCGGGGCCAAGCCGGTGAATCAGCATGAGCATGCAGATGGGATCGACGGCGCCGTACATGCTGCCGCCAAAAATCGTTCCAACGTAGTTTCGGGTACGCCAGGAAAGCGGGAGCTCCAGCCGCACCTCGCTCCAATCTTCGGCGATGTATTTCAGCCGCCCGCCTGTTCCGCGGTAGCAGCCAAAGAGATAAAAGGACCAGCAACGGAATTTGTTGGAAAGGGCCTCAGGCAAGCGCATGGCACGCGCCGTCCTACTTGGCGCCGCGCGCACGCTGCGCTCTGAACTTGGCGAGCTCCCCGACGCCGAAGGCTTCCAGCATCTGCGCCTGAATCTCATCGGTCAGCGCGTTGATGCGCTCCACTCCCGGTCCGCCCGGACCGACGCGATAGCGCAGCCGCCTCTGTCCCGCGGGGGTCTCGATAATCTCGTGGATCTTGTCGGCGATTTCCTGCGGATTGGCGCGCGAATTTCGAATCAGGTTCAAAACATTTTCCGGAACTTGCGCAATCGCTCCATAGCTGGACTTGCGCGCGGGATCTTCGCCGCGTTCCAGCTTGGCGGCAATTCCCGTCGTGTAGGCCCCGGGCTCGATGATCACGGAGTCGATTCCCAGCGGCGCGAGTTCGTAGCGGTACGTTTCCGCCAGCGCTTCCATGGCGAATTTGCTCGCGCAGTAAAAGCCCATTCCTGGAATCGCCAGCCTTCCCGCGCCGCTGCTCACGTACAGCAGCAGGCCGCTGCCCTGGCGCTTCATCGCCGGAAGCACGGCGCGATTCATGCGCGCCACGCCGAAAAAGTTCACGTCCAGTTGCCGTTGCGCCTGCTGGATCGTGACCGCTTCGGACAGGTCCATGATGCCGTACCCGGCGTTGTTCACCAGCACGTCGATGCGCGCGAACCGCGCGAGGGCTTGCGCTACGGCGCGCTCTACCGAGCCATCGTCGGTGACGTCGAGTTCGAGTACCTGCAGGTTCAGCGAATCTCGCTGAGCCAGTTCCTCGAACTCCTTGGCCGCCCCTACATTGCGGCTTTTCACCGCGCGCATGGTGGCCAGCACCTGAAATCCATTGCGCGCGAGCGTAAGCGCCGTCAGCCGGCCGAACCCGCTGCTTGCTCCCGTAATCAGGACGACTTGTGGCCCGTCGGACATGGAGTAAGAGGATAGAGAGGAAGAGGCCGAAGGTAAACAGGTTCGTTCAAAAGGGCACGTTCAGGCCGAAACGGCGGATTGTCTTTCGGCCCTCCGCCGCCTTATCAACTGCTTTCAAGCTTCCAGGTGCCCGACTACCGGGTGTGCAAGTCCTTCAACAGATGGTGAACCAATCCGTTGATCTGGTCCTGCGTGAGATTGAACCGGTCGTAGTCGACATGGTGTTCGCCGATGGCGCGATAAACCAGGTGCTTTGTCGACTGCTGCAGAAAGTCGAACACGATGGTTCCTTCGCGGAAGCGAATGTGCTCATAGCCAACCGGCCCCCAGCCCCAGCTTTCCCAGCAGCCGAAGGGTCCGCATACGACACCCGGATAGGAGGTGGCAACTGTGGCGCTGCGGTGCTCCACGGCGAAATGATAGTCCACAAGAAAATCCGCAGCTTGCGGGTCGCTAATCTGCGTGAGGCCTTTGGATGCCAGCGTTTGCTCGATGGCGGTCTTTACGCGCTGGCGCACAGCTTCGTTGTTGGCAGTGGTATCACGAACGGGCGGTTGCTCGCGGGTCATCACATCGCGCGACACCACCGGACGTGTGTCGCGTGGTCTCACTGGCTCGGCAGCCGGGCGCCACGCCCACGTGGCCAGTTTAGGGATCCGGACGTCCGGATCCCGTGTAATCCGAACATAATCGTCGCAGCCGGCAAGTAGCAAGCCGCAACACAAGGCGGCCGCGCCAACAACCAATGATTTCGTCAATCTCTTCGTTCCGTACGCCATGAAATGCAGTCCTCCCACCGGACACTTTTCCCACTGGATTAAACCCGAATGACGAAGAAGAGTTGCGGCCGGCGAGGCTTGCTTTGACCTGCCATCACGCGCGTGGCGCGTTCCAATCCTCCGGTGGAAACACCACCGGCCAGAACTTCGGGTTGGGCTTATCAAACTCAAAAGCCACGGCGAAATCACCCTCGGCGGTGTCCTCCACGCGCACCACCCGGGAGTTTTGTTCCACTTTATTTTGAGGATTCACCAGCAGCAAGGGTTGTCCTACGTGCAGGTACATCGACAGCTTCATCAGGCCGCCATGCGCGTTCACAATGTGCGTCAGCCCCTCCAGGCGCTGCTGCTTGCGATCAGAGTCTTCGGCTACGACCTGAATGCGCATGCGCAGCATCACGCGTTCGCTGCGTCGCCGGTTTACCGGATTGGAAGGGGTAGCCACGATCTCCGTCCGCCACAAACAAAGGAATCAAATGACCCGATTGCAAGTAGTGATTCTACCTTACCGATTGGCGCGAAAACGTGCATGCAGCGTGGAGTGTTCCTTAGGTATCACTGACCTGAGGAAAGGAGCATGCCTATCCCGGCGGGGCTAAGCTACCACTGCTGTGCGGAGTCTCTTACGGGCGAAGCTTTGCCTCAAAACGGGCCTTCACCGCGGGCCACTCTGAGTCGATGACGCTGTAATAGACGCTGTGCCGGATGCGCCCGCTGGCCGTAATCATGTGGTTGCGGAAAATGCCTTCTTCCTTCGCGCCTATGCGCAGAATTGCCACGCGCGACCGTTCATTCAGCGAATCCGTTTTGAGTTCCACGCGCATGCAGCCCAGCGTTTCAAACGCGTGCTTCAGCAGCAGATACTTCGCTTCGGTATTGACCGTTGTGCGCTGCCAGTTGCGGGCAACCCAGGTCCAGCCAATCTCGACGCGGTGGTTCGCCCGATCAATGTTGCCGTAACGCGTGCTCCCAATGACGCGCCCGGAACTTGCTTCGAGCTGCGCGAACGGAAGAGAGACGCCGCGCTCCTGTTCCTGCAGGGCGGTTTCGATGTACGCGGCCATGTCTTCCTTGGTTCGAACTTGCGTGGGGATCCACCGCCACAATTCTTCGTCCAGTCCCACCGCTGCGAGACCCTCCAGATGCATTCTCGCCAGCGGCTCCAGCCGCACGTGGCAACCTTCCAAGATTATCGGCATCACCTTCATCTCTTCTGTCATAGTTGCCACATTTTAAACAGAGCCCTGCGGGCTCCGCGAGCACCAATTTGGCGACTTGAGCCGAAGCGCGTCTTTCTCTCAGGCAACAAAGGAAGGGATGCCCGCCGCAGCGGGCGTAAGGTATGATAGAGTCTTGGAAATTAACGAATTAGGATGAACATGCCGAACGCGAAAAATGGAAAGGTGTTGCTGCGGGTGAGGCCCCGCGGCTTCTGTGCCGGTGTGGTACGCGCCGTGGACATTGTGGAATTGGCTCTGGAAGCCTATGGCGCCCCGGTCTATGTGCACCATGAAATCGTGCATAACACCTATGTCGTCGAGCAGTTGCGCCGCCGCGGCGCCATCTTTGTCGAGGCCATCGAGGAAGTCCCCCACGGTGCCGTCCTCGTTTTCAGCGCTCATGGCGTTCCCCCAACCGTCCGCGACGAGGCCAAGTCCCGCGAACTCAAGGTGATCGACGCCACATGCCCGCTGGTGACGAAGGTTCACCTCGAAGCCCTGAAATTCGCCCGCGAAAGGCGCACCATCATCCTGATTGGCCACAAGGACCATCAGGAGATTATCGGCACCTCCGGCGAGGCCCCCGACCGCACCATCGTAGTGGACTCTGTCGCCGCCGTGGATGCCCTTGAGGTGGAAGACCCCACAAAGCTCTCTTTCCTCACGCAGACCACCCTCAGCCTTTACGACACGCAGGAGATCGTAGCGCGGCTGCGCCAGAAGTTCCCCGCCATCCAGGGTCCGGCTAGCGACGACATTTGCTACGCCACGCAGAATCGCCAGGAAGCTGTCGAACAGGTCGCCAAGGATGTCGACCTGATTCTGGTGGTCGGCTCGCCCAACAGTTCGAATTCCAACCGTCTGGTGGAGGTGGCCCGGCGCAGGGGCGTCGAAGCCAAGCTGATCGATTCGGCCGCGGATATCGACGTGAATTGGCTCAACGGCGTTGCCCGCGTGGGCCTCACCGCCGGTGCTTCGGCGCCGGAAGTTCTTGTCGAACAGGTCAGCCAGCGGCTGGCAGAATTTGGCTTCACGGATCAGCGTGATTTGGATCTCATCCGCGAGGATGTGCGCTTTACTTTGCCTCCGGAATTGGCCACCATCGCGCCCGCTCCGCGCCGCTGAAGAGTTTTGGTAGTTGGTTGTGTCCCAAGGGAGGCGCTGCGTACAACCGGAGTGTTCTCCGGGGGATTGACTTCCTCCGGTTGACGGGCAAGCTCACGCGGCGCGCAGAAAACTCAGCACAAGGAGCCCCACCTTGGCGGTCAAAATCGTCCGTCAGCCGAAGAAGATTGCCTTGATTGGCGCGCCCTCCAGCGCTGCGGCGTTTTCTCTGGGCAGCGAAAAGGCGCCCGCCGCCCTGCGCGCTGCCGGTCTCGCGGAAAAACTCCATGCCGCAGGTTACGAGGTCTTCGATCATGGCGATTGTGCTCCGCGTCTTTTCGCTGACGATGAAGAGCACCGTCGCGCCCGCAATCTTGCTGAAATCGTCGCCGGCCTCAACGATCTAAAGCTACGAGCCGAACTCGCCGTAAAAAGCGGCGCCTTGGTGCTGGTTCTCGGCGGCGATTGCGCCCAGGTGATTGGCCTGCTCACCGGCGCGCGCCGCTACTACAAACATGTAAATCTTTTGTGGTTCGACCGCGACGCCGACCTGAACACTCCGGCTTCCACTCCTTCCGGGCGCATCGACGGTATGGTTGTCGCTCACATCATCGGCAAAGGAGCCCCCGAACTCGTGCGCTTCTGGGGTGAGCCGCCGCTGGTGCGCGAGCCCGACGTGACCCTATTCGGCCTCGAGCGCCTCGACCCTCCGGAGCAGGAATTCCTCGCCAAGTCCCCGATGCGGCACAACTACGCTGCACACATTCAGTCGAAGGGCGCCGTCAAAGCGGCCCACGAAGCTCTTGCCCAAGTGCACGCCGACGCGCACGAGTTCGTGCTCCATCTCGACACTGACGTGATCCATACAGAAGAGTTTCCAGCGGTCAACGTCCCCGGCGATGGCGGATTGCGCCTCGAAGAGGTCCGTTCCGCCCTGACGGAATTCGCTCGCCACAAAAATCTGCTGGGCCTCGACGTCGCCCAGTACAATCCCGACAAGGACCCAGACGGCAGCGGCGCGAGCAAACTCGTTGACCTGTTGGCTGATGTCCTTGCCGCACGGCTTCAGGCATTCGAGCCGCCAGCGCCGGAGTCTCCTGCCGGCACCCCCGAAGTTTCTTCTTCGGGTACCGCCGCGTAGTCGCGAGCCAACAACATTATGAGCGTGAGATTTCAGGAAGCGGCCTGCGCGCGCTTGCGCAGGTAGCGTGCCAGTCCGAGAAACGACAGGTTCAATCCCGCGCTGAACACGTAGTGCTCGACTTCGTTCGCGGGCAGGTGTTCGCCGATTTCCTTCCGCATTGTGGCCATGAAGTTCTCCATCGCCGCGCCATCGCTGCTGGCAGTGTGAATAATCTCCGCGGTGGTCGCCGCCCACCGGTGTAGCCGCTCCCGAAATAGCGCGATGTGTTCTTCCGGCCTGTCCGAAAAACCGAAATGCGTGAGAAATAGCCGCTTCGGTTTGCGTTCGAGGATAGCCGTAAACGAAGCTTCCCAGATTCCAAGATCGATATCTGGCGGCGGAGTCGCGGGCATGACGTAATCGTTTCCTTCGATGCGCACCCCCGCCGTGTCCCCGACGAAAGCTATGCCTTCGAGATTCTCGAAGTAGCTGACATGGTGCGAGGCATGTCCCGGCGTGTACACCACATCGACCTTACGCGCGCCAAGCGTCAACCTTTCTCCTCCTTCTAGGATGCGCAGATTCTCCGCCGGAACCGGAACCGCTTCCCCGAATAGCCGCTGCAAATCGTTGGGCCAAAGCCGTGCCGCGCTGGCCAGCAGCTTGGAAGGATCGATGAGGTGCGGCGCGCCGACCTTGTGCACGTACACCGCCAGCCGTGGGTTCTCGCGGACCAGGGCGCCCGAAGCTCCGGCGTGGTCCAGGTGAATGTGCGTCAGCAGCAGCGCGTCGATGTCGCTCAGCGAAAGGCCTCGCCCGCGAAGTTGTTCCCGCAAATGTTCGACTGTCGAACCCGGCCCGGGATCAACCAGCGCGCGGTGGCCGCCCGACTCCACAAGCGCGGTGGCAATCGACCGCGGCCGTCCCACCCAGTTGTCGTCCAGCGTATGAATGCCAAGCATAAACACACAGTGTAACCCAGCTCGTTTCCACTACGCCCATCGGCCGCAGCAGGTCCTACCGGGCGCGGCACGCCAGCCGTCCAAGGAAACAGTTGCACCGGTGGCGGGTTGTGGAATAACCTTCTCCCACCGCATCGTATCGCTTCTTGTTTCTCCCGGGGAAAGCATGTATCCGGGGGAAGAACTCGAGTGGGGCGAGAAGTGATTTTTCGAGGCTGCAATTCGTCCAACGGAGTCCGCCAATGCGGCCAGCGGTTTTAAGGGCGGGCGCGTGTATCAACCGGGATTTGAATCATCATGTTCAGGAGGAATCAGATGCGCAATTGGTGTGCAGCACTGGCAATCAGCTCCCTTCTAGCTTTGCCATTGTGCGCTCAGGAAAAATCCAAGGGAGCCAACGACGACTCTACGGCCGCAACCACTGCGGCGGGAACTTCTGCTCCAGAGAACACCTCGTCGGTGAGCCCCACACTCCATCTTACCGGCAATATTTTCGCAGTGCCTGCTGTCCCGCGACCGACGCCTTTTCCGGGTGCACAGGCATCGAGTGACGCGCCCGGCCGGGTTGTCCCGCAGTACGAAGCGGCCGCCATGTACGACTACATCAATTTTGCTCCGGGAAGTCCCTTCTCTAACTTCAACAACCATGGTGCCTCGGGTTCTTTTACCTACAATGCCTCCCCGTACCTGGGTTTGACCGCCGAGCTGGGTGCCTATCGCTTCAAGAACCGCAACCTCGGCGGAACTCCAGTCAATGGGACCATGCTCAGCTATCTGTTTGGCCCTCGGCTGAACTGGCGCAAATTTGATTACTTTGTCCCCTTTGCGGAGTTTCTGCTTGGAGGCGCCCGCGGCAGTAACACTCTGATTGGAACCAACCCACAGAACGCTTTTGCCGTCGTTGCCGGCGGCGGCGTCGATATGGTGCTTAAGAAGAGTCTGGCTTGGCGCGTCGCTGAACTCGACTACTTTATGACCAATTTTTCCGGACCCTCCCTCGGCGGGAATGCCCGCCAGGACAACTTCCGCGTGGCTACAGGTATCGTTTATCGCTGGGGGATTTCCAATCCGCCGCCCCCGCCGCCTCCGCCAAACCACCCTCCCGTCGCGGCTTGCTCCGTGAATCCGACCAGCATCTTCGCGGGTTCCGGTGACACCGTGGCGGTCCATGTGAACGCCAGCGACCCGGACAACGATCCGCTCACTTATACCTACGGCGCCACGGGCGGCGCCGTGGAAGGCACCGGCCCGGATGCGCGCTGGAATTCTTCCGGTGTAGCGGTCGGTTCTTACACCGTGAACGTGAAGGTCGACGACGGCAAAGGCGGTACGGCTTCCTGCTCCGCGGACATCAAAGTCGAGGAGAAGCCCAACCATCCGCCAACCGCTTCGCTTTCCATCGAGCACAATTCGCTCCTTCCCGGCGAACATACCGGCGTGACCTGCAATGGCAGTGACCCCGACAACGATCCGCTCACCTACAGCTACACCACTACGGGCGGACAGATTTCCGGCACCGGTTCGAACGTGCAGTACGATTCCACCGGTTTGGCTCCCGGCAGCTATAACATCAAGTGCACCGTCAATGATGGCCGCGGCGGCACGGCCGATGCCTCCGGCAACGTCGAGGTGAAAGAGCCTCCGCAGATCAAGCAACTCGAAGCCAAGCTGGCTTTGCACAGCATCTACTTCCCGACGGCCCAGCCCACCGTGGCCAAGCCTATGGGCGGATTGCTGCCTAGCCAGGAAACCACGCTGGCCACTCTGGCCACGGACTTCCAGCAGTATTTGAAGTACAAGCCCGATGCGCACCTGATTCTTGGTGGCCATGCCGACGTTCGCGGCCCCAAGGAATACAACATGAAGCTCTCCGAGCGCCGCGTCGAGCGCGCCAAGAGCTATCTCACCGAACATGGCGTTGCCACCGATCACATCGACGTAAAAGCCTATGGTGACGAGCAGAATATGAGCGACGACCAGGTCAAGCAGCTCCTTCAGGACGATCCCGATTTGGCGCCGGCGGAGAAGCAAAAGCTGATCAGGAACATCGCCACGGTTCGTTTGGCGAATAACCGCCGGGTGGATATCACGCTGAGCACCACCGGCGAGCAGTCCGTTCGCCGCTATCCGTTCAATGCCAAAGATGCTTTGACGCTGTTGAGCCGCGCGGGCGGAGAAGGCGCGGCCGCCAAGAAGCCGGCCACCACTCCGGCCCCGAAAAAGAAGCAGCCTTAATTGTAAGACGGGGCTCGTCCCGGCATTATCGGCGGTTGGCGAGCCGTAGCGAACAGAACTTCAAAAGAGAAGCGGGCTCTCCGGGAATAACCGGAGAGCCCGTTTTATTTTGGGAAATGACGGATTTGGTTCGGTATCCGTCCCAAAGCAGAACTGTGCCGGACCATTCTTGCACTCTGTTGTAAAGCCGTGACTTATCACTCCACATCGGGCTGCCTGAGCGGATATGGGTCAACGTTTTTCCTGAACTGGTCCTTGCCAAATTCTATATTTATTTATCTGTATTGACCCATGAATAAGATTGCTTATGATTCCTGAAATGGAAACGTGGCTGCAATGTGGTTCTTCAGGGGTGTACAAAGGATGACCACCATGACCGAACCAGCGGTTGTGCGGCGCGAGACTCCTCCCATGAACATTTTGATCGTGGATGACGAGAGCTCCATTCGCGATACGTGCGCGGCGGTGGCGCAGCAGACCGGCATGAAAGCGGTCGCCGTGTCCACCGCCGAAGAAGCGCTCGATGTCCTCGAGCGCTCCGCCGTCGATATTCTTCTCACGGATCTGAAGCTGCCGCAGGCCAATGGCGTGGAGCTACTGAAACTGGTCCATGTTGCGAAACCCTTTCGCGTCGAGGAGCTGACGGAAAAAGTCCGCGAAGTGTTGTACGGGCCCGTAGGCGCCGAACCGCCGGAAGCCGGCGCGGAGAAGAAAAACGCAGCAAGAAATGGATGAACCATGGGGAACCGGGAACAGACAATTCTTTTGGTGAGCAGCAACACGAAAATGTGTGCCGAGATGCGCAGCGGATTTGCCGCGGACGCGCCGAGTGTGCGCGTGGCATCCTTGGCCAATCTGGCGGGGGCGCGGCGCATTCTTGAGGCAGACGCGCCCGCGGTGATTTTTCTCGAACCCGACGGACTGACCGCGGAAGTGGACGGGCCGCGTGGCCTGATGCCGTCGCTCGAGGCGGTAGTGGCGTCCCTGGCGCTGCATGCGCCGGTGGTGGTGCTGGGAACGCGCGACGACCGCAAAGAGCTTGGCGAGCTGATCGAGGCAGGTGCGGCAGACTTCGTCGAACGCAAGGCCAGCTTTGTGGCGGAAGCTCGCAGGCTGATGCAGCGGCGGGAACAACGGGCAGAGCCAAAGGCCGCGGAGACCGCGGACCCGTTTGACGCAGGGGACGGAGATTTCGGGGAAGTGCTGCGGCACGAGTTGAACAATCCGCTGACGGGAATTCTGGGAAACGCCGAGCTGTTGCTGGCGGAAATCCAGCGGAGGAACGACGGAAAGATTCCGAGCGGCGGCGAGCAGCGGCTGGAGACGATTGCGTCGCTGGCGGTGCGTCTGCGCGAAACGGTGCGGCGCCTGAGCCAGCAGTGGGAAGAGCGGCAGCATCCGGTGCCGTGAGGGAAAGGAAGTTCAAAGTTGAAAGTTCACAGTTCAAGGAAGATGCCTGTTTTTTTGTTCTTCTCAGCGTTCTTCGCGCCTCCGGGTCCTCGGTGTTAGTTCTTTTTCCTTTCTTCCCTCGTGAGTCGGATGGGGTTTGAAGCCTTTTCGGAAGAGTTGGCCGCGAAAAAGGAAAGCACGCGGCGCTTGAATTCTTCCGGCTGAAAGCCGAGCGCGGCGGAGTGATACGCGCCGGGCACGACCCACATTTCCTTGGGGCCGAGCGCGGCGTCGTAAATCATCTGCGTGTGGCGGCAGGGCAGCGCTTCATCCTTTTCATCGCAAATCAAGAGAACGGGAAACGCGCGCGAAGCGACGGCTTTCACGGGAGAAACTTCCGCGAGAGCAATGCCGGTGAGTTTCTCGCCGCGGTAAAGGAGCGTCCAAGTGCCGGGAGCGAAAAGCGTTTTGCCCAGAAGCGGCGATTTGCGCAGGCCGGCGTAATCGTAGGCCGCTTCGCGCAAGTTGGCGAAGGAGGATTCGGCGACGACGGCTTCGATGCGCGGATCGGCGCCGGCGGATTGCAGCGCGATGCCCGCGCCCATGGATTCGCCGAGTGCGAAGATATGCTCGGGCGCGCAGGCCGGTCCACCCGGGCCATGCCATTGGATCACAGTGCAGCGGTGCGCGATGGAATGAAGCAGGGCGTCGACGACGACAGCCGTGTCGTTGCGTTCGAGCCAGCCGTAGGTGGCGATGGGGCCTTCGCTCGCGCCGTGCGCGCGGGCGTCCATCATGATGACGCTGTAGCCGGCGCGGAGCAGAAATTCGGACTGGCCGATGACGCCGACGCGGTTGTCAGCGACGCCATGGAACAAAAGAACCCAGGAACCGTTGGGATTCGGTGGAGTGACTTTCCAGCCGTGAAGCAGGACGCCATCCAGGGCGCGGACGTCGAAGTCCTCGCGCAAAGAATGGGTGACGGTGAAGGAGGCATCGGCTTCGCGGATCAGATCAGGGGTGAGCGGGCGGCGGATGGGCGTGAGGAAGCCGGGAGCAAAGAGCCAGCCAGCCGCGGCCGCAAGGAGCAGCGGGAAGAGCAGCAGGATCAGGGCGATGCGGATCAGGCGCTTAGGCATGGATGCAGTCGTAAGTCATAAGTTTTAGATTGTAAGTAAAAAGAGATGCTAAGCGGCGCGTGCAAGCGTATTTCGGCGTCCTTAGTAAGGGCATCAGAGCCTCCACTAAAGATACGAGTAGAACGCGCAAGGTGTTCTTTCTTGATGAAAGCGGCGAGTGACCCTTCGAAGCTCGGGATAAACGAGCGGCGAGGAGGAAGCGCGGGCAAGTACCCTGTCTGTGAGGGGGGGTAGGGGGCAGTTTGTAAAGGGATGAAAATAAAGGAGTTGCAAACTGCCCTGTTGGAAGCTGTTGAAAAGAAAGGGAATAAAATGCCAGGCAAAACGGAGAGCCATTCGCACCCGCTCGAGGGAAGCGTGATCGGAAACAAAGTGGAAAGCAGACACGCGGAATAGAAGAAAGGAATTAACACAGAGGACATTGTGGGCGGAAAGGGAAGGCCTGGAGCGTCGAGTTCATAGGGAATGGTAGCATGATTTAATTACTTTGTTAAGTTAATTTATAGTACTAGTTTTTGTTGGGATGGCGCAGCGGTTCGAACGGGCGCGCAAGTGAAAGAAAACACAGGGGTAGAGCTCGCAGGGGGCGGGCGAAAGAGAATGTTGGCACGTTGAAAGGTTGCACGTTTGAAGGTTAAAGAAAGAGGGAATCTTTGGAAGGGGAGGCGGAAAGGGGATCGTTGGCACGTTGAAAGGTTAAACGTTTGAACGTTAGAGAAAAAGAGAACCAGAGGACGCCCGCGGGAGGCGATTTCAGACGGTGAGCAGCCAAACTGCAATTCCAGCACGACCAGCACAACCTATGGGCAGTACCGGGCAGCGGAGGAGCTCCCGGCCCAAACCCGTCCGCCAGAACACTAGCGGCATGCCGCACCGGCGCGCATCCTAACGCCGTTGTGGAAGAGGCAGGAGACTTTCCTCTTTTCGGCCGAGCCCCCGCACCCTTGGCGGCCGGCTTGGGCCTCGACCGCGCCTGCAGCCGCCGTATAGCCGAACCTCGCGCCGCAGGTGCGGGCAGCGGATTTGATCATCCATGACGGTACCTCCGGGACGATATAACAAGAGAACCGCGGCGGCTGTGGCCGTGATGCTGACCAGTCCGGAGAGGGCCTTCACCACCGAACTGGCCTTAACGGAGAACATCAGCGAGCGCGGGGCGCGCGTGCTGACGAAGAAACTTTGGTACGCCAACGATTTCGTGGTGATTAAGTCCCTGGAGGGAGACCTGCAGTCCGAAGCGCGAGTGGTGTACCGCCAGCCCGTGCGCGAAAATGTCTATGCCATCGGCCTGGAGCTGCTCGGGCCCAAGGGCAACTGGCGCGGGAAATCTGGCTAAGTTTCAAGCGGACAGAGAGACTCCTCGACCGCGCACCTCGGCTCGCTTGACTCACAGGTGGCACGGTACTAGAAAGAGTCCATCCCCTCGGTTCGGTCCCAACAAATTCCAGTCGGAGGCGTAACCGTGGCCATTCACTATTCGTATTTCAAGAGGGCTAGACAAATCGCAGCGGTCGTCGCGATCTTGGGCGGCATCGCAGCGATAGGGTATTTCTTGAAGGCAGCTGAACATACACTGAAGACAACCTGTAATGAGCTGGTGATTGTCCTCTGGACGTTGGTTCCCCCAGTGTGGTTCTTCCTCGAGTACTGGGCGCGTGGAAGATTACGCGGGTGATCAGCTACGACCATCACGCGGCGGGGAAGTGACCGAAGAGCGTTGGAACGTTTTAAAGGTTAGAACGTTAAGTGCGAAGGAACCCGCCACAGAGGGAGGTGCCAGGCGGAGTTCACTCAACGACCAGAGTGCGGTTGAAATCAAGCCACGATTCCTCGCTACGCTCGGAATGACAAGCTTCCTGACGAACACTCCCGAAAGAAAACTACGGCACTCCAGAACGAAGACGGCGACGTAAAGCCCGCCTCCAGCCGGCAAGCTGCGGCAGGTGGGCTCGGAATGATTCATTGTGCGGTCGGGCGCGGCGGGGCCTGTTATCACAATCGAATCGAAGCGAAGCGAAGAGAGATTTCTCACATGCGCAGGCCGCCGCGTTCCCGTGAGCGAACGCGGAAGAGAGAGACGTCGGCCTGCTCCGTTCGAAATGACGGTTTGGGTGGGGCGGCGGGGAAGTAACGAAGGCCTCGCACGAAAACGGTTACAAGGAGTGAGGATGGGCGCATACTGGTGGAGGGATGTGCGCGATGATAGCAATTTCTGCCGATTGGAAGAGTAAACGCAAAACACTTAAGACAAAGAGAGATCTGCTGTTCAAGCGCTACCTGAAGAATCCGCAAGACAGCCGCATGGCTCTGGAAATCAAGAACCTTGATGATGAAATCGCGGAATGTACCGAGCACATGGATCTGAATAAGGCCAAGCCGAGATAAGCAGACCCTCTCAAGAGTTCCCCTTTTCTTTCGCCCACTCGGTCGGGCTAACACACATTTAGAAACCGCTTGTCGGGAACCGCGTTATAGGACCAGCAAATTGCTACCGCGTGTCACGTCATTCGGGATAGGATTCTTCAGACAACCGAGGGAGTCCAGGAGGCACGATGGCCGCAGGCGCGAACGTCACTTCTGGCCAATCCACTCGTCCGCTCATTGCCCCAGCGTGGCATACGATTGTGTTCATTGCTATTTTTGTGGGGCTGTCGGTCGCCGGCGGTTTCTTTCAGCACGCCGTAAAGCAGCACCCACAGGCAGCAGCGCCGAGCGGCAACGCGGTGCCCCGTTACATTTCTGTGCTCGTCTCAGAATGGCTGCTGGTGCTGTATGTCCGCATGGGCGTGCGCAAGCGCGGAATACGTTTGCGTGATCTTGTTGGCGGCCGATGGGCGACGCCGAAAGATGTGCTGAGAGACATCGCCCTGGGCGCAGGGCTCTGGGCTGTGTGGGTCGGCTTGATGAATCCTCATCTCCTGGGCGGTGGAACAAATGCCGCGCAGGGACTTCTTCCCCAAGGGCTCCTCGAGAGCCTGGCGTGGATACCGCTGGCCCTCTCCGCAGGATTTTGCGAGGAACTGGCTTTTCGCGGCTATCTTCAGAAGCAATTTCAAGCGATAACCGGCAGCGCCGTGTGGGCGGTTCTTATCCAAGCGATGGTATTCGGCATTGGCCATCTCTACGAAGGGGTGGGCCCAGTGGGAAGGATCATGCTGTACGGCGTGCTCTTCGGGCTACTCGCCGTCTGGAGGAAGAGCCTAAGGCCGGGAATGATTGCACACGCGTGGTCCGATATCTTTGGGGTGATTATTTTCCGTGGAGTGTAGACGGCTGCCCGCGCACCTCATCGCGTCGAGGGTACTCCAGCTGACGGGCCAGCAAGGTCCGGCTGAGCTTCCTGAAGAAGCATTCATGTCGAAACGGCGGCGCTGTGGTAGGTTGGGCGGGTAGAACCTTCAACGGAGGGGAAATTCCTATGACACTTTCGAGCGTGAGGTTTTGGAGTGTGAGTTCCTGGAGCAAGGGATTCGGGAGCAAGAGACTCTCAAGCGCCAGCTGCATGATTCTGTGTGGGGCAGCGCTACTGCTCGGCGGGATCGTGGCGGCGCGGGCGGCGGAGGGATATCACCTGCTGAAGAAATACACGTTTGGCCCGGCGGAAGGCGCGACGCGAGAATACTTCGACTACATCACCGTGGATTCGGCGGCGCGGCGGGTGTACCTGTCGCACGGGACGGAGATCAAGGTGATCGACGCGGACAGCGGCAGCGTCGTGGGGGCAATCACGGGATTGAAGCAGGACCACGGAGTGGCGATTGCGAGCGAGTTCGGGAAGGGATTCATCACCGACGGTGGGCAGGGAAAGGTGGTCATTTTCGATTTGAAGACGCTGAAGGTGACCGGGGAAGCGAAAGCGGACCAGGACGCGGACAGCGTGGTTTACGATCCCGCGTCGAAGCGCGTGTTTTGCATGAACGGCGACCCGAAGAGCGCGACGGTGATCGATGCAAAGAGCGGCAACGTGGTGGGGACCATCGACCTGGGAGGCGGGCCGGAATTTGCGGTGGCTGACGGGAAGGGGACGGTGTACGTCAACATTGAGGATAAAGCGGAGCTGGTGGCGATTGATTCGAACACGCTGAAGGTTAAGTCGCGGTGGCCGCTGGCGCCCGCGGGAACCCCCACGGCGCTGGCGATGGATACGGCGCACCGGCGGCTGTTCAGCGCGGGGCGCAACCCGCAAATGCTGGTGGTGCTGGACGCCGACAGCGGGAAGGTGATTCAGTGGTTCCCGATTAGCGCGGGCGTGGATGCCGCGGCGTATGACGCGGAGACCGGGATGATTTACGTGTCGACACGCGAGGGCTTCGTGCACATCTTTCATCAGGACACGCCGGACAAATATAGCGAAGTGGAGAAGGTGAAGACGGAGTTTGGCGCGAAGACCATGGGGCTCGATACGAAGACGCACAACATTTTTGTGGACACGGTGGATTTTGGGCCGGCACCCGCACCTACGACGGAGCGGCCGCATCCGCAGCCGACGCCGATTATGGGGACGTTTCACGTGCTGGTGTACGGGAAGTAGCCGAATCGCATCAGGTGGCGCCGGCGGCTTTCTCGAGGAAGCGCGCCGCGTAATCCCTGGCGAATTGGGAGAAGCTGGTAGCTTCGCGGCCGGTGAGGTCGCGGACAGTCGATGTGACCGCGGCGGCTTCGCCACGGCGATAGTGATCGTAGTCTTCCACCAAGCCATAGGCTTGCCACACCGGCATGCCGAGACTGAGCAGCGCTTGCCGCATCACTTCGGGTGAGATGTCGACGAACTCGACGGATTTTCCAAGAGCCTGCGAGAGTTGAGCGGCCATTTCGGCGTGGGTCAGAGGTTCCGGGCCGGTGAGGTCGTAGATCTGCCCCTCGTGCCCGGATTCGGTGAGTGCTTTGGCCGCAGTAGCGGCAATATCGCGGACATCGACAACGCTGACGCGGGCATTTCCCGCCGGGGCATAGAAGGTGCCCTGTGCGGAAATGGTAGAACGAAAATTGAGCAGACCCTGCATAAACAAGTTCGGGCGCAAGAAGGTGTAGGCCATGCCGGACTTGAGGATGAGCTTCTCGATCGCACCGTGATAGCGCTGGAAGCGGCCGGGTGCGTGCTCGTCAGCGGCGAGTTGCGAGAGCTTCACGATGTGGCGGACATTGGCGCGTTTGGCAGCGTCCACGAAGTTGCGTTGCTGTTGCTCAACCGCGGATGAGGAAGGAATCAGCAGGAAGAGGCGATCGACGTTGTCGAGCGCCGGGAGAAACGTTTCCGGCTTGTTAAAATCGCCTTCGACCAGCTCAAGTCCCAGATGCGCGATGGCGCGGGCGTGCGAGCGATTACGAACAAAGGCACGGACACGTTGCTTGCCTCCCGAAAGTTGTCTCGCCAGTTCCGCGCCAATGTTACCGGTAGCTCCCGTGACAAGAATCATCGGACCCTCCTGAGGTCATGAAGGGCCGGTATAGATTTGGATGCAGATTTCCGACAGAGCGTTTCGCGGAGGTTATCCGTTTGTCCTCAGAAGCCGGGAGGGCGGTCGGAGGCGACGGCGAAGGCGCGTTCGAGGGCGATGCCGGCGCGGCAGAGCGTGCCTTCGTCGAACAGACGGCCGATGAGCGTGATGCCGTGAGGAACGTGGCGCGGCGGATAGAATTTCGGCAGCGGATTCTGCGGGTCGGGCGCCCAGTCCGAGCGCGCCTGGCTGACTTCCACAAAACCGGCGCGAAGCGTAAGCGAGGGATGGCCGGTGTTGTTGGAAATGGTGAGCATTTCGTCGCGGAGCGAAGGCACGAGGAGCAAGTCGACGTCGGAGAAAATGCGCGCCATTTCCTGACAGACCTTGCGGCGGAAGCGGTCGGTCTGCACAAAATCGACGGCGGAAAGAAAACGCGCCTGGCGGAAGAGGTTGGGCCAGGAGTCGTGCGTCTGCATTTTGAGCTGATCGGCGGCGCCAGAAAGCGTGAGCTCTTCAAAGGCGGCGGCGCCTTCGGCGAACAGGTTGAGATTGAGGGTGCCGTAAGGCCAATCGGGAAGAAACACTTCCACGAGGTTCATGCCGAGCTTCATGACAATGTCGAGCGTCTCGCGATCAACGTCGGTGGCGGGGGCCTGCTTCATCCATGTGGGGAAGTAGCCGACGCGCAGGCCTGCGATGGGCGTGGCGGAATCGAAATCGAGCTGGCTGGGAACGCTCGAAACATCGCCGGAGTCTGGGCCGGAAATCGCTTGGAGGACGAGCAGCGCGTCTTCGACCGTACGCGTCATGGGACCCAGCTTGTCGAGCGACCAACAAAGCGTCATCGCGCCAGTGCGCGGGACGCGGCCGTACGTGGGGCGCAGGCCGGTGATGCCGCAGCGCATGCTGGGGCTGACGATGCTGCCGCCGGTTTCGCTGCCGATGGAGAATCCGACGAGAGCGGCGGCGGTGGCGGCGCCGGGCCCGGCACTGGAGCCGGAGGCGCCTTCCTCGAGAAGCCATGGGTTCATGGTTTGTCCGCCGAACCAGATGTCATTGAGCGCGAGCGCGCCGAGACTGAGCTTCGCAAGAAGGACAGCCCCGGCGTCTTGAAGGCGCTTCACGACCGCGGCATCTTCCTTGGGAATGCGATTGCGAAAAGGCTCGGCGCCATAGGTCGTGGGAATTCCCGCGGTGTCGAGAAGGTCTTTTCCGCCCCACGGAATGCCATGAAGCGGGCCGCGATATCTTCCGGCGGCAATTTCGGCGTCGGCTTGTTTCGCCTGAGCGAGAGCGAGATCGCGAGTGAGCGTGATGATGCAGCGGAGTTTGGGGTCGAATTGCTCGATGCGATGGAGATAGATGTGGGTCAAGCGTTCGGAGGTGAGCTGGCGGCGCTCAATCCATCGCGAGAGTTTCGTGACCGGAGCGAAAGCGATGTCGGCCTCGTTCGAAGGGAGCGGGCCGGGATCGATATTGGCGCGGAGGAAACGTTCGCGCTGCGGGGCGGCGTGCTGGCCCGGGAGGACAGAGTCATAGCGGGATAACGGAGCGACCGCCGGTTCGAGAGCGACGCGGCGCGGGCCGGAGCGGCGTTCGAGAAGAGAGGCCATGTCCACGCGCCAGGAGTTGGCGGCCTGTACGCGGTGCGCCGGGGTCATGGTGACCTGGGCGAGCTTTTCGGCTTCGGCGAAAGTCGTGGGCGAGACTTCGGGGCCGACGGCTGGGCCCGCGCCGAAGGCGGAGGGCGCGCCGGGAGGGAGCTGCGTCGGATCCTGCGCTTCGGACTTCGCTGCTGCTGCGGCGCCGAGAAGACCGAGAGAGGTGTACGTGAGAAATTTCCTGCGGGACGTTGGCATGAGCCCTCCGAGCGCAAGCATTGTAGCTGAATCCACAAGCGGAAAAGGCGGGAGTTCAGAGTAAACTTGGGGCACGACGGACGCAGTGGGAAGGACCCGCAATGAGAGCCAGGTCTCTTTTGGTACTTGTGTGTGCGTTGTCGGCGTGCCCCTGCAGGAGCCAGACTCCGCCCAAGCCGGAGTTTGTTCCGCTCGCGGAAGCAAAGCAGAGCCTTGCGGCTTACCGCGACACTCTCCCGGAAGAACTGACGCGCGTGACGCCCCTCGATGAGGCCACGTGGACGAAGTGGATTCGGCGGAGCGATCGCGAAGTGCGCCAGCGATTGGATCAGGGCCAGGAAGATACGCTGAGCAACTTGCTGCGTTTTGGGGTGACCTTCACGAAAGAGTATCGCATCGACGACGAATACCTGCCGAAGTATGGACAGAGTTCGCTGGTGAACGCGTTCGCGGAAAATCGCGCGAACGACCTGGTCCGTGCACTGGCCTCGCCGCAGGCAAGCGGGGGTTTCCGGGAGATGCGCGCGTTTGTGGAAAAGCAGGGCTACTCTTTCCAGACTGCCAGTGACCGGCAGAAAGTAAAGAAGTACCTGCTCGCCAATCTTGCGCGGCTGCGGGACGACTTCCTGAAGGCGCACTCTGCCGATGCGAAAGAAAACCGCTGGCAGGTGTTCGAGCAGCGCGGGATTTCGCTGGATACGAATCTTTGGCCGGACTACGAAATCGACGTCCATTTGCGCAAGATGATGGAGCAGGGACGCTTGAAACCCGGAAGCGTGCGCCGAATCGCGGTCGTTGGTCCGGGGCTCGATTTCGTCAACAAGCAGCAGGGATACGATTTCTACCCGCCGCAGACGACACAGCCCTTCGCCGTGCTGGACACGTTGTTTCGCATGAAACTGGCGGACTCTGCAACCGTGGAGCTGTACACCCTGGACATCAGTTCGGACGTGAACCTGCACGTTGCGCGGATACGGGAAAGAGCTGCTGCGGGCAAGCCTTACGTGCTGCAGTTGCCCTGGTATGCGGCTGGCCGGTGGACGGACGACTTCCGCGCGAAGTTTACGGTTTACTGGCAGAATCTGGGGTCGACGATTGGGAAGCCTGTTCCTGCCGTGGCTGTGCCCGAACGCGCAGAGGGAATTGAGATCCGCGCGATTGAGGTTCGGCCCGCAGTGATCAGCAGTGTCACGCCGCTGGATTTGAACATTGTGTTCCAAAGGCTGCAATTGAAGCCGGAGGAGCACTTTGACCTCATCATCGGAACAAATGTGTTTGTATATTACGGAGCGTTTGAGCAGTCTCTGATTCGCTCAAACGTGGCTCTCATGCTGAAGCCCGGCGGGTTCCTGCTCTCATCGGAAAGGTTGGCCGATCGCGTCGAGAACGGGCTGGCGGCAGACTTGACGACAGAAATCACGATGACCGGGCCGCCGGTGATGACGGACTACATCTTCTGCTACCGAAGAAAATAGAAATCCAAGCGTCCTGAAGTGCTTAGGTCCTTCCGTCAGGTTGTTTCCGCTCCACGCTAAGAGCGGAAGAGAACGGATTCGCGCTGAAAGGTCTTGACGGCAATGAAAATGGCCATGGCCGCGTAGACGCAACTAGACAGAAAGATGAGCATGATGTAGTTCCAATGGAAGGTGCCCGCGACGATTTCCTTGCAGACCAGGCTGGTGCTGAGGATGGGAACCAGGGCGAGTTTGGCGGTCAGGTCGATTCCCGGTAAGAGAGAAGCGACGGCGGGGATGACGACGACAAACGTCATCGGTGTCAGGTAGCTTTGTGCTTCTTTGTAGCTCTTGGCAAAGAGCGCGATGGTGAGCAGGGCCGCGGCAAACAAGACGGCCAGAGGCAAGGCCATCAAGAATACGGAGAGAACGGTCGCAGGGCCGATGTGGAGCTGGAGCACCGCAGCGTCCTTTGCAGACATGCCGCCTGACCGGCCGACAACATAAAAGGATGTGCCCATCGAGATGATGGAAAGGATTGCGGTGGTAAGAGAAGCGGAAAGAACGAGAAAGAACTTGCCCAGGACGAGATCCAAACGGGAGATAGGGCTGGAAAGGATAGTTTCCATGGTGCCGCGTTCTTTTTCGCCGGCAGTCAGGTCGATCGCGGGATAAATGGCGCCGGTCATGGAGAGCAGAATGACCATGTAACCAAGAAGGCCGCCGAGTGCCGCACCACTAACTTTTTCAGGCGGAGCGACGTTTTCCTGTTTGACCTCGAAGGGCTTGATAATGGACGCGGGAAGGTTGCGGGCGCTGAGGCGTTTCTCGACTACGGAGTCACGGTAATCCTTGAAAAATTGCTCGACGTGATTGGCGCCGAAGGAAGACTTGATCTCCCCTTCATAGAAATAAATCTGGACGGTTTCCGGCTCATTGTGCTCGAGAGAGGCCTGGAAGTTCTTGGGAATCTCAACGGCGGCACGGATCTCCTTATCGGAGATTTTCTGTTTCCAATCGCTCGTCGTGGGAACGATCTGCAAATTGTCAACAGCCCGCAATTTATCGAGAACCATTGGGGAATCCTCGCCGCCGAGCACCATGATCTTGGGGGTTTCCTTTTCCGCTTTGCCAATCAGCATGGTCGAAAGGGAAACCATGCCGACCATAAGGATCGGGAATGCGAGGAGCGGCACCAGCACGGTGGAGACCAAAGTGCGGCGATCGCGGAGCCACTCGGTGAGTTCCTTGCGATAAACGCAGGCGACGTTATGGAGATTCATGGATCAGGCCTCCGAGTTCGAGTGGAGCGGGCCGACGACTTTGACGAAGATTTCCTCGAGGTCGCGCTCGGCGTATTTGTCGCGAAGCTGCGCCAGGGTCCCTTCGGTGAGCAGCTTGCCGTCATGGATGATGCCAATGGTGTCGCAGAGCTTTTCGACTTCGCTCATGACGTGGGTGGAGAAGATGACGGTTTTGCCGTTGTTACGGCACTCGCGGATGAACGAGGTGATGGTGCGGGCGGTCATGACGTCGAGGCCGAGCGTAGGTTCGTCGAAAATCATGACGGGGGGATCGTGGACCAGGGTACGTGCAATGGAAGTCTTTTGCTTCATGCCGGTGGAGAGCTTGTCGCAACGACGGTCGCGGAAGCCGTTCATGTCGAGGCGGTTGAAAATGTCGTCGACGCGTTTCTTGAGCGTGGCTTCATCGAGGCCGTTCAACCGCCCGAAGTATTCCACGAGTTCCTGCGCGCTGAGGCGGGGGTAGAGAGCCGTGGCGGTCGAGAGGAAGCCGACGTTGGCGCGGACTTTTTCCGGGGCTTCGATCACATCATAGCCGCAAACCACCGCGGTGCCGTCCGTCGGTTCCAGAATGGTGGCCAGCATGCGCAGCGTGGTGGTCTTGCCGGCACCGTTGGCGCCCAGCAAGCCGTAAATCTGCCCGGGCTTGCAGGTGAAGCTGACGTTTTCTACCGCGCGGATTTCACCGCGTTTTTTGTCCTGGAAGCGCTTGGACAGACCGCGAGCTTCGATCATCGAAGAAACCCCCAAAGGCAGCAAATCAGTGAGGACACAGAGCGTTCAGAGTGTACTACGCAAACGGTGGAAGAATATTACAGACAAGAGATGGTCAGCCCTTGTGACAGTTGGGGCACTGCTTGGCATCATACTTATCAGGCGTGACGCGGAACATGTTGTTGCACTGGATGCAGACGCGATGCAATACGGGGCTGGCCAGCGACGCCGGCTTGGCGGTGGGATTCGGCGGCGCGGCATTCGTCGGGCTGGTTTCTCCAGACATGGCGGGATTCTAGCATGTGACACCGTCACCGCCAATGAGGCCTTCGGCATCCTCGCAATAGGCCGAGGCATCCTTATATTTGACGGGGTCTGGTTGGGCGGAATCCCGGAAACGAGGGCGTTGAGGCTGCTTAAACCTCGGAGGCCATAACCAAGCAAGGCACGGGAGAACGAGAAAGCCGAGCCGCCCTGGCTAGAATGAAGTATCTTGGACCTTCCCGCCGGGGGGCCAGCAAGCCACGGAAGAGAGAGGCAGCCTTGCGCCAGGACGCGGCGGTGGCTGCCGCTTGGAACAAGCGAAAAGCGAAGCGCGCGGAAAACTATTGATGGATCGAAAGCTGCGAAACCGGATCCTGCTCTACCTGCTGCTTGCGGGAGTGCTGGCGTATGTGGGTATCGAGTGGAGCGGGCGCAAGCCTGCCCCCAAGATTTCCGCGGTCACTCCCGTGCGCGAGAATCTCGCGTCTTTTATCAGCAGCAACGGGAAAGTGGAGCCGATTTCGCCTTACGTGGTACGCGCGCAACTGGATACGTTCGTGGAAAAAGTCCTGGTGAACGAAGGCCAGCAGGTCAAGCAAGGGCAATTGCTCCTGGAACTGGATGTGAAGGACGCGTCCGCGCGCCTCGCGGAAACACGCTCGAAGCTACTGCAGGCGCAGGACGATTTGCGCGCGGCAAAAGCAGGCGGTCGAGCTGATGAAGCGGCGAAGGCCGCCGGCGACCTGGCCAAAGCGCAAGCAGACCGCGACCGGCTGCAGAAAAATCACGACGCGCTGGTGAAGCTGATCAAGCAGCAAGCGGCGACTACGGACGAACTGGGCGCCAACGATTTGTCGCTGACCAAAGCGCAAGCGGAAGTCACGCGGCTGGCCGCGGCGAAACAGGAATTTGACCGCAGCGTGAAGCTGGAGACGGTCCGCGCGGGCCTGCAGGTGGAGCAAATCCAACAAGAGGTTGCGGCGCTCGAAGGGAAAGTCCGCCAGGGACGGATTACCGCTCCCGCGAACGGAACGCTCTACGCTTTGGGCCGGAATGCAGCTGCGGTGCCACTGAAGTCCGGGGATTATGTGCGCGTCGGCGACCTGCTGGCAGAGATGGCCGATTTGCACAAAGTCCAAGTGCGGGCCTTTATCGATGAGCCGGAACTGGGCGCTCTCGAAGAAAACGAGCCGGTAAAAATCACCTGGGATGCGTTGCCCAATAAGACGTGGGCCGGCAAAACAGAAGGCATTCCCAAGCAAGTGGTGGCGCGCAACACGCGCAGTGTCGGCGAACTGCTCTGCTCAGTGAACAACGACAAGCTCGAGCTTTTGCCGAATATCAACGTGAACGTGCGCATCAATTCAAAGGAGCGTATCGGCGTTTTGTCGGTGCCGCGCGGCGCAGTGGAGGCCGAAGGCGGGCGGCGATACGTGTTCGTGGTGAAATCCAATGGACTGGGCGTGGGCAAGTCAACGCTGGAGAAACGCGAGATTCATGTGGGCATTGCGGACGCCACCAACTACGAGGTAATCAGCGGCCTGCAAGAAACGGATCTGGTTGCCTTGCCGGGTGACGTGGATTTGCGCGATGGCATGGACGTCATCGTAGTGACCACCAACGCAGCCACCCGGCTGATGAAGGCTCAGGAACGCCCGGATGTTTAGCCGAAGCAAGGCTGCGCTGCTCGCTTTTCTACTGGCAGGGACAGCGCTCGCAGCCACAAAAGTGAAACAGGAGGAAGACTTCGAAGCCGGGCGGCGCGCTTACGAAGCGAGCGAGTACGCTAAAGCCGTCCAATCGCTGCAAGCCGCGGCAGCCAAAGATCCCAAGAACGAAGAAGCACATATTTTGCTTGTGAAGAGTTATCTGGAATTGCAAGAACATGACGCCGCTATCCGCAGCGCGGAAAGAGCCGTGGGGATCGATCCGCAGAATTCGCGCTATCACGAGTGGCTGGGAAAGGCGTACGGAGAAAAGGCCGACCACGCCGGGTGGTTTTCCGCGATTTCCCTGGCTAAGAAAACGCACAAGGAACTTGAAACGGCAGTGGAACTCGATGGACGGAATTTTGCCGCCCGGCAGGCGCTGATCGAGTTTGATTGCAGCGCTCCCGGAATGGTAGGCGGCGGAGAAGAGAAGGCCCAACCACAGATCAAGGAATTGGCGACGATGGACGCCGCGGAAGGGTACTATGCCGCGGGCAACTGCCGCAGGCAAAAGAAAGACTTTGCGGATGCCGATGTGGAATTCACCAAAGCGCTCGAAAGCCATCCGAAGTCCGCGGAGCTCATTTACGACATCGGCGACTATGCGATGAGACGAGGCCAGCCCGAGCGGCTGCGGGCCGTAGTCGAAGCAGCCGAACGAATAGCTCCCGCCGATCCGAGGGCAAAATTCTTCCGCGGAGTAGGGCTGATCCTGCGCAAGGAAAACGCCGAGACGGCGGAGCAATTGCTGCAGGAGTATGCGAAGAGAGCACCAAAAAGGAATGGGTACCCTTCTCCAGCGATGGTGCACGTATGGCTAGGCCGGCTCTATGAGAATGAAGACAAGAACGCAGAGGCAGCAAAAGAATTTGAGACGGCCCTGCGCCTGGATCCCAAGAACAAGCTCGCGCAAGAGGCAGTGAAGAAAATCAAGAAGGGCTGAACTGTCACTACCCATTCTTGAAGCGTGGAGTCCGCAGAAGATTTTCTGGGACCGACGATGCATATTCGAGAAACCTTGTCTGTGGCTATCGACGCGCTGCGCGCAAACAAATTGCGCGCCACGTTGACCTCTCTGGGCGTGATCATCGGCAGCGCTTCCATCGTTCTCGTCGTTACGGTCGCCCTGACCAGCAAAAAATTCGTCCTCTCGCAAATCGAAGCTGTCGGCTCGAACCTGGTCCAGGCAGAGCTTGTGCAGAGGCCGGACAAACCGGAACCACTCAATTACGAAATGACCGTGGATGACATGGAGGCCGCGAAGTCCATCACCAATGTTGTTGAAGTCGCAGGAAGCCGCGAACTGCCCATGACTGTGATTGCAGGCGGTGTTGAGCGCCCCGTTAACTTGGTTGGAGTGACAGAGGGTTACCAGCCGATTCGGCGGCTTGTCGTACTTCGCGGCCGTTTCCTTGATGCCGGTGATATGGAAATGCGTAGCAAGGTCTGTCTGATCACCGCGCAGCTTGCGGACAAGATTTTCGGTCAAGACAATCCGGTCGGGAGACAGATTCGGATGGGTGAGCTGACATTTACCGTGATCGGTGTTTTCCGCGAGCGCGTGGAGACCTTCGGCCTTTCGGATATCCAGGAGAATACGGTCATCCTCCCCTTTACGCTCATGAAGTATTACACCGGCATGGAAGTTGTGCGTCTGCTTAGCGTGCAAGCCGCGCGTGCAGAAGACGTTCCATCCGTCGAGCGCCAGTTGGGCCAGCTTCTGCGTGCCCGGCATCCCGCGGAGGCGGAATACAAGGTGCAAACACTAACGGCGATCCTGAATGCGGCTAGAAATATCTCCCTGGCGCTTACGATCGTGCTAATCATTATTGCTGCCATCGCACTGCTGATCAGCGGAGTCGGGATCATGAACATCATGCTGGTGACGGTGACGGAGCGAACGCGGGAGATTGGGATTCGCAAAGCGATTGGCGCGGCGCGGAGCGAGATTCTGTATCAGTTTCTGATTGAATCGTTCCTGATCAGCGGCGGCGGCGCGGTGCTGGGTATCCTGATCGGCATCGCAATTCCCGTGGTGGCCCAGTCATTCCTACCCGGAAACTTGCGCGTGCCCGTTTCCAGCCTGAGTGTAGTGATCGCGTTTGTCGTGTCGTGCTCGACGGGATTGTTTTTTGGCTACCTGCCGGCGAACCAGGCGGCGAGCCTGCAGCCGGTGGAGTCGCTGCGGTATGAGTGACGAAGGAGCTAGGGAATGCGATTGCATAGAACAATTGTAAGTGTTGCTGCGCTGAGCATGGTCTTTTGCGCAGCGGTGGATGCCCAGGAGAGTTTCGCCGCAAAACCCGCGGATACGGCGACCCAGAGCGGCACGAACGCCCCCGTGGCACTGACGCTGAAACGCGCCGTCGAGCTGGCGCTGCAGAACAGCAAAGAGATTCAGCTGGCGAAAATCCAGGCAAGCGCGGGCGACCACGCAGCGCAAATCATCAAATCGCAGTTCATGCCGAATCTCTATGCTGGCTCCGGAGCCGGGTACACGAACGGTATTCCGGAGACGCCGGGTGGGCGCGCTCCTGCGGTCTTCAACATGACGTACACCGAACAGGTCTTTAACGAGCCGTTGCGCGGCCAGGCGAAGGAAATGCAGGAGCAGGCGCGTTCGCAAACGATTGCGCTGGAAGACGCGAAGAATAGCGTGGTGGCTCGTACGGCGATGGCGTATCTCGAATTGGCCAAAGTGCGGCATTCCCTGGATCTGTTGCGCAAGGAGCAGGAAAGCGCGGATAAAATTGTGGGAGTGACGCAGGAACGCGAGGGGCAGGGCTTCGAACTCCCCGTGGAAGTCACGAAAGCCCAGCTGACCAAAGCACAAGTAGTGCACCGCATCCTGCAGCTCGAAGGAAGGGAAGATCAGTTGGAAGTGTTCCTGCGCTACCAACTGGGCTATCCGGAGACGCAGCCCCTCGAACTGTCCGCGGAAGAACTCCCGGGCGAAGCTGAATTGGCGGGAGACAATCTCGTGGCGGCTGCCATGACCAGCAACGCGGGATTGCTTCTGGCACAATCCGATGTGCGCGCGAAGGAGTTCCGGCTGAAAGGCGAGAGGCGCGGCTACTTTCCGACGCTTGAGCTCGTCAGTGTCTACAGCGTTTTGGCGAAGTTCAACAATTACTCCGAGTTCTTCAACAAGTTTCAACGCAACAATTTCAATGCAGGCATCGATGTGCAGATGCCGATTTTCAGTGCGCATACCCGGGCGGCGATCGCGCTGGCCCAGGTAAACCTCGAATCCGCGAAAGTCTCCTTCACGAATAAGAAAGCGGAAGTTTCCGCGGAAGTACGGCAGAAGACGCGGCTCGTCCGCGAAATGGATGCGGCCAAGGAAGTGGCCCGCCTGGAGCTACAGCTTGCCCAGCAAAATGTCGCGGTTCTGCAGGCGCAATTCGGCGAAGGCAAGCTGAACTTGCGCGACATGGAGAGAGCGCGACTGGATGAGAGCGATAAGTGGATGGCGTATCTCGACGCGAATTTCCAGAAGCAGCAGGCTCAGCTGGAACTGCTGAAGACCGCGGGACAATTGGATAAAGTCTGGCAGTGAGGCTGCGACCTGTGCTCCTAGAAGCTCGGCAGCCCGGTGAAGTGTGATGCTGGATCTCGATAGCCTTTCCGTTTTCGCGAAAGTGGCCCGGAAGCTCGACCAAGGACTCGCTGAACTCCCCGCTTTTGAAAAGGAATTCCCCGCCATGGGGGGCCTCGCGGAAGTCTTGGATGCGACCGCCGGGCGGCTGAAGGACAACTTTCCTTACTTTCATCCCTTATATGCCGGGCAGATGCTCAAACCTCCGCATCCCGTGGCGCGGCTGGCGTACGCCTTGGCGATGTGGATCAATCCGAACAACCATGCGTTGGACGGAGGTCGCGCCACTTCCGCCATGGAAAAAGAGGCTGTAGCGGAAATTGCTGGCATGTTCGGATGGAAGAACTTCCTGGGCCATCTTTGCGGCGGCGGAACGATGGCCAATCTCGAAGCGCTGTGGGTAGTGGGCCAGTTGCACCCTGGAAAGAAAATTTTCGCGAGCGAGCAGGCACACTATACACACGGACGGATTAGCGGTGTGCTGCAATTGCCATTCGAGTCCGTGCCCACAGACTCGCGCGGGCGCATGGATATGGATGCGCTGGCGAAGCGGCTGGAGCGCGGCGACATCGGCACGGTCGTCGCGACCATGGGCACGACGGCCACGGGTTCGGTGGACCCGCTGCCGGACATTCTGGCGTTGCGTGCAAAACGCGGCTTTCGCATTCACGCCGACGCGGCGTACGGCGGTTATTTCGTGCTTGCAGGGAATCTGGGTGCGGAAGCGGAAGCAGCCTTCGCCCGCATTGGCGAGGCCGACTCCATTGTCATCGATCCCCACAAGCATGGTTTGCAGCCCTACGGCTGTGGTTGTGTTTTGTTCCGGGATCCAGGCGTAGGGCGATTGTACAAACACGACTCCCCCTACACTTACTTCAGTTCCGCGGAACTTCATCTAGGGGAAATCAGCCTGGAGTGTTCGCGCCCAGGAGCATCCGCGGCGGCTCTTTGGGCCACGCAGAGACTGCTGCCTCTGCGAAAGAGCGGGGAATTCGCCCGCGGCCTGGAGAGCGGAAGAAAGGCGGCATTGGCGCTCTTTGAAAAACTGCGGGGTGACAAACGCTTTGTCACCGCGTTTCCGCCGGAGCTGGACATCCTCGTGTTTGCCCCACGCGCAGCCAACGTCAGCGAAGCATCCAGCCTGACACGCAGAATCTTTCGGGCAGCTGCCAGGCGCAATCTGCACCTGGCTGTCGCCGAATTGCCGGTTCAATTTTGGGCGGCGAGCCTGGGCGACATGAAACGCGACCGCGAAACGCTGACGTGTCTGCGGTCCGTCCTGATGAAGCCGGAGCATCTCGACTGGGTTCCGCGTATCTGGAAGCTGCTTTCCCAGGCCACGGCCGCTGTCCTGGAGGGGCGCGAGTAGCCCCTGAAGGCCCATGGCCAAAGACTCAACAGCCATTGACGGAATCGTTTGGGGAGATGCGACGAAGTCGGGTAAACTAATTACTTAAAGTAGGGTGGGTTGATTGTAGGGGCGGCCGGAAGGGCCGGGGCTAAAGCAAGAAAGCAGTTTCACAGGAATCTGACTACACACTGAGGGTGATGAATGCCGGATGTAATGAAGACGTTGCTCTTGAATCCGCCGAGCTTTGAGAACTTTGACGGCGGAGCGAGTTCGCGCTGGCCTGCCACGCGCGAGATTGAATCGTATTGGTACCCCGTTTGGCTGACCTACCCTGCGGGAATGATTCCGGGCAGCCGGCTTGTGGACGCTTCTCCCCACAAAATCAATTGGCAGCAGACCGTACAGATCTGCAAGGACTACGAGTTTCTCGTGCTCTTTACCTCCACGGTTGGCTTCGAGAGCGACATCAAACTCACTCGCAAGATCAAAGAAGCGAACCCGGGCATGAAGATCGCTTTCGTTGGGCCCCACGGGCACATCAAACCAGCCGAGACCTTGATGGCCAGCGAAGATATCGACTTTGTCACCCGCGGCGAGTTTGATCACTCCGTGGTGGAATACGCCCACGGGAAGCCGCTCAGCGAAATTCCCGGCGTAAGCTTCCGCAAAGACGGCAAGATTGTTCACAATCCGGAGCGGCCGCAACTGCACACCGAAGAGTTAGACGCGCTGCCCTTCGCCTCGGATATCTACAAGCGCGATCTGGAAATCGAGCGCTACAACGTGCCGTTCCTTCTGCATCCGTTTATTTCGTTCTACACCACGCGCGGCTGCCCCGCTCTCTGCACCTTCTGCATGTGGCCGCAGACGCTTTCCGGGCACGCCTGGCGCACGCGCTCGACCGACAACGTGGCGCGCGAAGTGAAGCAGGCGCTCGGATACTTCCCGCAGATGAAAGAGATTTTCTTTGACGATGACACCTTCAATATCCGCAAGGACCGTGTCATCGAACTCTGCGCGAAGCTCAAGCCGCTGAAGTTCCAGTGGTCCTCCACGGCGCGCGTGCATAGCGACTACGAAACCGTGAAGGCCATGGCCGATTCCGGCGCGCGCCTCTTTATCGTGGGCTTCGAGTCCGGTGACGCGCAGATCCTCAAGAATATCAAGAAGGGCGCGACGCTCGAAATGGCGCGCAACTTCATGAAGAATTGCCGCAAGGTCGGCATCCGCGTGCATGGCGACTTCATCATCGGCCTGCCCGGCGAGACGAAAGAGACGATTCAAAAGACCATCGACTTCGCCAAGGAACTCGATTGCGAAACCATTCAGGTTTCGCTCGCTCATGCCATGCCTGGGACGGAGTTGCACGATTCCATGGCTGCGCAGGGCTTCCTGAAAGTTGAGGCCCTTGCTGATTCGGGCGGCCACCAGCTTCCGCATATCGAGTATCCACATTTGTCCAAGGCCGAAATGATGGATGGCGTCAACCGCTTCTACGACGAATACTACTTCCGGCCGAGGGTCGTCTGGCGCATCGTGAAGGAAGCGTTGTGGGACGGTCACGAGCGCAAACGCCTATACGCTGAGGCTGTGGAGTTCCTCAAGCTGCGCGCGGAACGCCTGAAGTGGGTGCGCACGGGTGGCGAGGAATACAGCAAGCCGATGGTTTCTGTGCCGGGAACGTCTTCGGCTTCCGGAAACGACTGAACTCCAGACATGGCAAGCGAGAGACGTCTGCGAATCAAGACGCTGGTGATGGTCTTGGCGATGGTGGTGTGCGCCAACGCCGGTGACCTGCTGCTAAAGCGCGGCATGTCACAGATCGGTCCCGTACAACTGACTTCTCACGGCATTGCGCAGGCTTTTGTGCTCATCGTGACCAACGCTACGGTATGGACCGCCATTTTGTTCCTGGTCGGCTTCCTCGTAAGTTACATGACCGTGTTGAGCTGGGCCGATTACAGCTACGTCATGCCGGCAGGCGCGTTTGGTTACGCCTTGCTCACGCTCCTTGCGGTGCAATTTCTTCACGAATCGGTTTCGCCGCGCCGCTGGGCGGGCGTCGTTTTGATCTGCGTGGGTGTTCTTCTGGTCGGTCAAACGAAACCGCGAACAACTGCCGTAGCCACGGAGGCGGTTGCATGACCAAGGTCATCCTGGGCCTCGCGGTCCTGATTCTCGGCAGCACCGGCGGCGAAATCGCCATCACGCACGGGATGAAGTCCACCGGCGAACCGGCTCAATTGCGCCCGCGCGCGCTTTTGCAGTTTCTGGGGCGCGCGTTGCGCAACGGCTGGTTCTGGGCCGGCGTCCCGTTAATGGCGCTCTCCTTCTACGCCCTGCTCGTGTTACTTTCCTGGGAGCCAATCAGCCTGGTGATACCGGCGTCCGCGTTGAGCTATGTTGTTGGGACGCTCGGCGCCAAATACATTCTGGGCGAAGATGTAACCGTGGCTCGGTGGATGGGCGTGCTGCTCGTGTGTGCCGGTGTGGCCTTGGTTGCCGCCGGCTGAATTTCACGGGAATATCTTCGTCATGTCGAGCGTGTTCCAGGAATGCTGAATTTCGCGGTGTGGCGAGGTGCCGTGTTACTCCTGACGGCAGCCCCGCTCGTGTACTACGCGCTCGCTACCCTTGCTGGGCTGCGCTTTTTCCGCAGCGAGCGCGCAAGTCAGCTTCCTTCGTTTGCTCCTCCGGTCAGCTTGCTGAAGCCCGTGCGCGGCGTCGACTTCGGTTCTTACGAGAACTTCGCGAGCTTCTGTCGATTGGACTACCCCGAATACGAAATTCTGTTCGCTGCCAATGACGCAACTGATCCCGCCGTCCCGCTGATCGAAAGAATCATCGCGGAATTTCCGGGCCGCCGCATTCGCCTGCTCATTGGCGCGGAGCATCTCGGCGCCAACCGCAAGGTGAATAAGCTGGCGCGTCTGGCGAGGGAGGCGCAGTTCGACGTTCTGGTTCTGACCGACGGCGACGTGCGCGTCGGGCCGAACTTCTTGCGGCAAGTCGTTGACCCGCTACAGGACAAGAAGGTCGGCGCGGTCACGTCCTTCTACCGTGCCATCGCGGTGGAAAGCCTCTTCGCGCAACTCGAAGCCGTTGGCGCCGCCAGCGATTTCTTTCCCAGCGTTCTAATGGCCCAGTGGACCGAAGGCATACATTTCGCGCTGGGTGCCTCCATTGCTACAACCAAAAACTGGCTGGGAAAAATGGGAGGCTTTGCCTCCATCGCCGACACACTGGCCGATGACTACGAACTTGGCAACCGCATCGCTGCTGCCGGAGGAGAAGTTCTGCTTTCGCGCGAAACCGTCTGGACCATGTATCCCGCGCAGACGTTTCGTTCCTTCTGGGACCATCAAGTACGATGGGCCCGCACGGTGCGGCTCTGCAGGCCGCTCTCCTACCTTGGCTTGATTTTCACGCAGGGACTTCCTTGGACCGTGCTGGCGGGCTTCTTAGCGCCTGCGAAATGGCTCGCGACAATCTACGTCCTGACCTACTTGATTCTGCGTATGACCATGGCCTGGACCGTCGGCGTGAGGGGAATTGGCGACGAAGTGCTGCGCCGCAAGTTCTGGCTTATTCCCTTTCGCGACGCCATCCACTTTGTGATTTGGCTGGCCAGCTTTGGTTCGAATCGCATCCGCTGGGGAAGCGCAGAATATGCGGTGGAACACGGACGCATGATACCGCTTGCTGACAAGCAGCAAGCGAAAACGCCGTGATCCAGTGCGCTTTTAAGGATGCTTTCTTCTCGCGCATCCTCCCGCGCGGTTGACGGTTCACCGAAACCCGATTAAATTAGAGAGTAGAGTCGTGGCCGTCCCGATCCGCGGGAACGCGCTGCGATTCGTTTTTTTCCTTTGCCCTGCTGGGAGATCGTCCAATTGGTAGGACTCCAGACTCTGGATCTGGCTATCCTGGTTCGAGTCCAGGTCTCCCAGCCAACTCCCTCCAACGAGCCATCGCCGTTGGTGTGATCTTCCGCAATTCGTCTTGAATGCCCCGGCGTTTCAGCGTGGGCCATTAAATCCACACTCTCTCCAAAGTCTTTCCCAGCTCCACATGCCCGCCATAATGTTGACCCGCAGCTGGAAACCCATCTGATGCGCTAACATGCACACCTGGCCGCGGTGATGCGCCTCATGCACCACCATGTAGGCCACCATAGCGGGTCCGGCCGGCCAAGGCTTGGCCCAACCGTCGCGGAGGAATTGCTTGACGCGTCCCTCCGGGCGGTTCAGGGCTTCCGCGAGCATCTCCGAGCAGCGCCGGGCGCTTTCCGCGAGTGCCGTTCGCGCCTGCTTTTGCGTGCACCGCGTGCGCGAGAGTTCCGCCGGCAGCTTGAGGTGCGGGGCGGAGAGCCTCAACCACTTGCGGCGGATGTTGTGCATATGGGTGAAGATCGCCGCGATGGTGCGCGCGTTTGGGCCGGGCGGTTTGGCCAGCCAAGCGCGAGGATCCAGATGCTCGAGGACCAGCTGGTTGATTCGCTCGTTGACAGCAAAGGTTTCCAGCAAGACTTGGCGAAATTCAGGGCCGGGCGAAGCGGCAGCGCGAGCCATGGATTCTCCTTGATTCTCTTCCGGGTTACCGAGACTAGCGCGGATTTGTGCTTGAGGCGAGTCCATCCGGCGACGCCGGTATTTTCGCGAAGAACAGCACCACAATCCCTGCAGCTGCAATCAGCATGTTGATCTGAAACGCGAGCGTGTAATTCCCAAAAACGTCAAACAGCTTTCCGCCGATGACTCCCGCGGGCGAGCAGATCGCTCCGGTCAGGGCCAGCGCCAGGCCATTCACTTTGTGATAGGCGGCGGGGCCGAAGAAATGGCCGGTAGCCGTATTCAAGCAGATAAAAGTCCAGCCAAAGGCGACGCCATACAAAACAGCGGCAACGTAGGCAATCCGCAGCGCGTTGGGGCCGACGCGAAGCGCCAGCATCGTGCCCACAAAGTAGCAGCACAACCCCAGCATGAATGCGAACCGTGCTTGCAGCACGTCCATTAGCCAGCCGCCGATCAAGCGTCCCGCCACTGCGCCCAGCGTGAACAATCCCATGGCGAACGCCGCGTCCGCTGCCTGTACGCCCGCGCCTCTCAGGTGCGGCACCCAATGCGCCGTGAAAAAGAAGAACGGATACTGGCAGGCCATTCCGCCGATGACGATCATCCAGTACGCCGGAGTCCCGAATGCCTGACTGGGAGTCCACGGATACTTGGTCACGAGTGAATCGGTCACGCGCGCGGGAGCCAAAGCGGCCGTTGCCGCCGCTTCGCCGTCCACAGTTTGCCCCAGATCTTCCGGCCGTTCCTTCACGAACAGAAACGCGATGATCGCAGACAACACCGCGACGCACGCCACAATTTCCCAGGCCTGCCGCCAGTTTCCGCCGTTTGCCGCCAGCACCTTGTTGATGAGCGGTGCGATGACGAAGCCCGCAAACCCGGAAGCGCTCAGGGGTATCGCCATGGCTCTTCCCCGATACCGCTTAAACCAGCGTGTCACCGCCGTTGCTGCAGGCACAATCGTCCCGAAACTGATTCCCGTGCCCGCCAGCACGCCGAATCCAACGAGATAGTGCCACGGCTTCGTGGTGAAGACCGCCAGCCACAAAGCGCCGAGGAGGATCAGCGCCGAACCGATCGCAAACGTCCGTCGAATCCCCCAGCGTACAATGGCCGCTCCCACGACGACCGAAGGGACGCCGACGAAGAAATTCAGGAGAGTAAAGCCAAGACCATAGGCGGCCCCGCTTAAGGCAACCTGTTTCCTCATGTAGGAGTGGATGATCGTTCCGCCGTACAGCGGGAACCCCATGTTGAGGAAATCCAGAACCCACAAAACACCCACCAGCTTCCAGCCGTAGAACGGTTTGTGGTTGTTCATTCTGGGATTGGCCGCCCCTCAAGCGTGCAATTCCTATCGCAGTCCGGCTCATCAGACACACCGTTCGGCCGACCGCAGCAGGACACGCCCGTTGGAGGAATGAAGTTTATTTTGCCTGGACCGATTCGAGATAGCGGACCAGGTTCGAGATGCGCATATTCACGATCGCCTGGTCTCCCCCGCTCACTGACGAGAAGAGCGGTCCCCACACCGGCATTTCCGAACTGCCATGCGCGGGAGCCTTCACCCCATTCCGGAGAACACTCGATACGTAATCCTCAGGGAACTTCCCGTCGTGCCGCTTGGCTAGCGTGGTTAAGTCCGGCGGAGTCGTTTTCAGGTCCGCGCTCGCCGGGCCTGCGCCTTTGGCATCCTTGCCGTGGCAAGCCGCGCAGTACGTTTTGAACATCTCTTCTCCGGACGCAGGTGAGGTGCTTTGAATCGGAGTCTTCTTTACCGTCTTCTCTTTTTCCTGCGCTCGCATGGTGCTGGCGGTGGAGAAGAGCAAGGCAGCCACGAGGATAAGACTGCAACGAGCCCAAGACTTCATGAGTTCCTCCGTGATTCTTCAGACTTGGAACGCGCATCAGCCCACAGAGCGGTGGGACCCGCATTCCGGAAATTCCCTTCCGGCTAGGACATGCATACTCCCCTCGTGCGTCCCTGTCAATCGAGTGTTGCTGGCCGCTTCGAATCGATGCGTTTCATATTGTGAAAATGCGTTTCATATTGACTTTGCTCTGATTTTGTCTACAATGCCCCTCGCGTCAAGCGGAATCTCCATTCGCACGCTCTCCGAGGAAAAGTTGCCTTCTCGATTCTTCCGCAAAAAGACTCCTCGCCGCCGCGACCCTGATGGTCCCGGCTCCAGCAAGTCGCTTCAGAAGGCCATGCGCATTCTTCTGCATCTCAGCGACTGCGGGCCCGAGATGGGCCTCACGCAGCTCGCTGAGGACTTGCGCCTGAACAAGACCACCGTCTATCGCCTGCTCAACGCTATGGCCAGGTTCGAAATCATCGAGAAGAATTCCGAGAACGAGCGCTATCGGCTGGGCTTGCGCCTCCACGAACTGGGTACGCGCGCCCTCCAGGCAAGATCGCTGCGCACCGAAGTGCATGGCTTCCTCGTCGAGTTGGCCCGCCGCTGCAACGAGAGCGTGAGCTTTGCCGTGCCGGGTGCCGGCGGGGTCGTCTGTCTCGATCGCGTGGACCCTCCCGACACCGTCATCACGGCGCGCACGCCTATCGGCGGCCTTTTCCCTCTTCACTGCACTGCCGCAGCCAAGGCCATTCTCGCCTATCTGCCGGAGACGGAAGTGGACGCCATGATCAAACGCCACGGCATGCGTGGCTATACTTCTCAAACCATCCGGAGGTATTCCGCATTCTTGGAAAACCTGGCGCTCACCCGCCACAGGGGCTACGCCGACGATTCGGAGGAATTTGAAACTGGCCTCTTCGGCCTCGCCGCTCCCGTTTTCATGCGCGGTAGTCAGCCCATCGGCGCATTGGGCATTGCCGGGCCTTCACCAAGATTTCGAAGAGAGGAATTCACTCGCAAAGTCACTCTGTTGCAGGGCTGCGCCACCAGCCTTTCCGAGGCGCTGGGCCGGCGTACGTCGGAAATGCCAAGCCCGGCGAAGAGCTCTTTTTACGATCCGTTTTCTTGAGAGGAGCGAGAAATGCCAGCGCAATATCGTGCCGACCATGTGGGAAGTTTTCTCCGTCCGGCGGAGTTACTGGAAGCACGGGCCAGCACGGCGAAAGATCCGAAGCGGTTGCCGCAACTCCACCAGCTCGAGGACCAGCACATTCAGCGTGTACTCGCGAAACAGAAGGAGCTTGGCTTCGAGCTGGCCACCGACGGCGAATTCCGCCGCCGCAATTTCATGAGCGATTTCACCGACGCTGTCGACGGCTTCGACATGGGTGACGCCGTGGCCCGCAGTTGGAGCGCTGGCGAGCAGAAAGCCGCACCGGTCAGCAGCGTCACCGGCATCGTCACAAAGAAACTGCGTCAGATGCGTCCGCTCACCGGGCATGAACTGCCGTTTCTAAAAAAGCATTGCGCGACCGCCATCAAGATGACCTTGCCCAGCGCCACGCAATTTCCTGCAATCTCTTTCAAAGCGGGAATTTCCGACCAGGCGTACAAAGATCACTCGGCGTTGCTCGCGGACATCGTCGCAATCATGAAAAGCGATCTCTCCAAGTTATCCGCCGAAGGCGTGAGCTATATCCAGATCGACGCCCCACGCTACAGCTACTACATGGACCCCAAGTGGCGCGAATGGATTCGCACCGATCTGAAAATGGATCCGGAGAGAGCGCTCGATGAAGCCATCAGCGCGGACAACGCCTGCTTCATGGCCGCGCGGCGCCCGGGCCTGACCCTGGCCATTCACCTCTGCCGCGGCAACAACCGCAGCCACTGGTACGCGGAAGGTGGCTATGACTCCATCGCGGAAAAGATGTTCAGCACACTGGACGTCGACCGCTTCCTGCTCGAATACGACGACGCACGCTCCGGCACTTTTGAGCCGCTGCGCTTTATCCCGAAAGGCAAGATTGTCGTGCTGGGCTTGGTCAGTTCCAAGGTTCCGCAAATGGAGGATTCCAAGGTGCTGGAGGCCCGTATCAAGGAGGCCGCCAAGTTCATTCCTATAGAGAACCTGGCGCTGAGTCCGCAGTGCGGCTTTGCTTCTACGGCGGAAGGAAACCTCATCACCGAGGATCGCCAGTGGGCCAAGCTGAAGCTCGTCGTCGACACCGCGCGCCGCGTCTGGGGCTGAGGCGTAACGAGGCTCGGCTACAACAGGCGATAGAAAGTCTCAGCAATCGAACAAGACGGTTTCACCCAGGCCCTGCAGGATGATATTCCACTCCAGCATTCCGATTTCTTCGAGGCTTTTTTTCGCGACGAGCGTGGCTCGGCGTTCCGGCTCCACGAGATTCAGTACGAAATCACCTGCGTTTGCAGGTTCATCGGGAAAATAAATCCTCGTGATGAGGTGGCGGAGCAGCCCGCGCATGAACACGGTAACGGCAATGTGCGGCGCCTGCGGCTTTCCATTCGGCCCCGGAACCGCACCCGGCTTGATAGTAGTGAACCGAAACCTTCCGAGTTCATCCGTCGGAATTCTTCCATAGCCCTGAAAACCTGATTCTAACGGCTTTTTCTGGTCGTCCTCCGGATGCGCATACTTGCCGTGACTGTTGGCCTGCCAGATTTCAATCATCGCGTCGGGCACGCCCTTGCCATCGCCATCGATCACACGCCCAACGATAGTGATCCGCTCCCCGGATACTCCGGGGCCCGCCAAATCCGTTTTCTTCAACCGTGTCAGGCCAATGGAAAAGTACGGTCCAACGGTTTGTGAAGTGGTTCCTTGCAAGCTCATCTCAATCCTCCATCGGCGTGGCCTCGCGCCCGCGGAGTATGATGTCAAAGCGATAGCCCAGCGCCTGCAGCGGAATAGTCGACTCCCAATCGAACACGGAGATCAGCCGGTTGCGCGCCTTTTCGTCCGCGGTGCAATTGAAAATCGGATCGAAGGGAAGCAGCGGGTCGCCGGGAAAGAACATCTGCGTCACTAAGCGCGTGGCAAACGCCGGCCCGAAAAGCGAAAAGTGAATGTGCGCCGGCCGCCAGGCATTGTAGTGATTCTTCCACGGGTATTCGCCCGGCCGAATGGTTACAAATCGATAGCGTCCTTCCGCGTCGGTCAGCACGTGCCCACAGCCCGTGAAATTGGGATCCAGGGGCGCATCATGCTGGTCCACTTTGTGCAGGTAACGTCCCGCGGCATTGGCTTGCCAGACTTCTACCAAGGTGTGCGGTACCGGACGCGCGTTTTCGTCCAGCACGCGTCCGCTTATAATAATCCGCTCGCCGAGTGGTTCACCCGCATGCTGTTTCGTCAAGTCGCACGCCTTCGGATCCACTGACTCTTTGCCAAACTGCGGCCCCGTCACTTCAGTGAGTGTTTGGGGAATCTGCACCAGTGGCTTCGTGGGTGACCGCTTGATCGACGACACGTACGGCGGGTGCAAGTGATTCGGTTGCGTGCCGGGATACGGTAGCCGGTATCCCGCAAGATTTGCCATTCCGCCCCCTCCCCCGTCCAAATCCCAGAGTCACACTAAGGTTGGGCCGCTCGCCTCTTCATAGAGCGTTTCGCTGTTCAAAACCGACAAGTTTTCGCAATCTATGCCTCTCAAAAATTTCTGTCAAGGCGATAATCGAAAAAATGTGCGCCTATCGCTCAATTTTCGGTGTATCCTTTTGCCCGTTTTCAGGGCTGGTTCCCCAAAGGATACCTTCGATGGCGGGGCATTCCAACTCGATCGCCAGGAAGCAAGCGCGCACGGCGTCAACGCCGGTCAGTTTGCTGGAAGCCGTACAGCCTCCGGCTGCGCCCATGGAGGAACTGGAAGGCGATCCGAACTTCATGACCTCCCTGGCGCGAGGACTGGCCGTCATCCAGGCTTTTTCCCAAACCCGGCGTAGCCTGACCATTTCGCAGATCAGCGTGCTGACCGGATTCTCGCGCGCGGCGGTGCGGCGGTGCCTGTACACGCTCGCGAAACTGAGCTTCGCAGGGAGCGACGACAACCGCCATTATTATCTGCGCCCGCGCGTGCTGACGCTGGGACATTCCTACATTTCCTCGATGCCGCTGGCGGCGGCGGCACAACCGATTCTGGATCACGTCAGCCACGTCCTGCGGGAATCCTGCTCGATCGCAACACTGGATGGAACGGAAATTGTCTACATCGCGCGCGCGAACGTGACGCGCATCATGTCCATCGACCTGGGAGTGGGGAGCCGGTTGCCGGCATTCTGCACGACGATGGGGCGAATTCTGCTTGCGCATCTTCCGCCGTCCGAAGCGGAGGAGATTCTGATGCGCATTGAGTTCAAGCGCTACACGGAGCGGACCGTCGTAAGCCTGGAAAGATTGCGGCAGATCCTCAAAATGGTGCAGCGCATCGGATACTCGATCATCGATCAGGAATTGGAGCACGGATTGCGTGCGCTGGCCGTGCCCATCCGCAATCCGTCGGGGACAGTTGTAGCGGCGCTGAACGTGGGCGTGCACGCGCAGCGCGTTTCCATTCAGGACTTGCAGACCCGGTTTCTGCATCATCTGCGGACGGCGGCGGTGGAGCTGTCCATGTACTTGCGTTAGCGAGCCTTTGCGGCTTGCACTCGATCGGCCGAGGGGAACAGGCGGAATGGACAGCGCCAAACGCTACGAGAGTACGCTGATCGCAATTCTGTTCTTTACCTGGGGAACGGTTTTCCTCGACCGCACTTCGCAGCATTACCTCGCGCCCTATTTCGCTCCGGAATTTCACTTAAGCCTTCAGCAGATTGGCCTTCTCGGGTCGGTGGTGGCGGTGACATGGGCGATCTCGACCCTATTCTTTGGCGCGTTGTCGGACCGCGTGGGACGAAAACCAATTCTGGTCCCCGTTGTCTTTATTTTCTCCCTGCTTTCGTGGATTTCTGGGCTGGCGCAAAACTTTCATCAATTGTTGCTCATCCGAGGGCTGCTCGGAATCGCGGAGGGGCCGGCGTGGTCGATTATCACCGCGCTGATCGAAGAATCTTCTCCGCCGTCACGGCGCGGTAGAAATATCGGGTTCGTGGTCAGCGCGGCAGCGCTTGTCGGACTGGCAGTTTCGCCCGTGCTGGCCACACAAGTAGCAGCCCGTACCAACTGGAGATGGGCGTTCTTCGTTTCGGGAGTTCCCGGATTTCTGCTTGGCGTGCTGATTTGGAAATTCGTAAAAGAACCGGAAAAGAGAAACGTTCCAAGCGCCCACGGCCAAGCGGTACGAGTGCGGGATTTCCTTACCGTGCTGCGCTACCGGAATATGTGGCTGTGTTGCGCGGGAGGGGCAGGGTTTCTCACCTGGCTATTTCTGCACAATATTTTTGCGCCGCTGTACATCACAGAAGTCGCCCATCAGGCGCCGACGACCGCGGGCTTCCTGATGGGCGCCAGCGGACTGGGGAGCTTTTTCCTGGCTTTGTTTTTTCCGACTCTATCAGACCGCATCGGGCGCAAGCCCGTCCTCCTGATGATGGCAGTTCTTTGCGCAGTTGTGCCGCTGGCTCTGCTGATTACGCCACTTTATGCGCATCCTTGGATTTTGGCAGCGATCGTATGCGTGACCAACGCAGGGCAGGGAATCGGGGCGCTCATTCTGGTCCTTGTGCCGACAGAAAGCGTGCCACCGCAGTTTGCCGCCACCGCCATCGGGCTTGCGACACTCACGGCGGAGATTCTAGGAGTCACGGTGGCGCCCGTCTTGGCGGGAAGAGTGGCCCAATCCTACGGGCTTGGAGCTACGTTATGGATGTCCGCAGGAGGGGTCGCTCTGGTTTTCTTGTGCGCCCTGCTGTTGCGGGAAACATATCTCGTCAAGGCGGGCCATGCCGTACTGAAGGAATCGCCTGCCAACTGAGAGAAGCGCGAAGCAGTCCCTAAGCGGAATGTACCGGGCCGTTCCAGTTCGCGGAGTAGCGGGCGCGATGCTTATTGCCCCAGGCCGACATGAGACGAAGGATGGGACGAAGGCTTTCGCCATGTTTGGTGAGCGAATATTCGACGCGCGGGGGAACCTCCGCGTAGACCTTGCGGCGAATAATATCGTCGCGCTCCAGTTCGCGAAGCTGCTGCGTGAGCATTTTTTTGGTCGGTCCCGCCAGCAGCCTTTGCAGTTCGCTGAAGCGCCGGACTCTCCCTTCCAGATAGAACAGGATCGAAGGTTTCCATTTTCCGCCGATGATGTGCGTCGTGAGGGTGACGGGGCAGTTGACCGCATCCATAAGGAGTCGCTCCTGTACCTAGGTACCCGAAAGGTATCTACTAGCAAAAAAGAGACTTTAGTTTAATATCGGCCAGATAGTGGATACAAGAAAAAGCGTCGAGCCCGCGCGACCGTGGGAAGGAACGGACTCATGGGCAAGAAACCAGTAGTTCTCTATGGCGCAAGCGGCTTTTCAGGAAGGCTGGTCGCGGAATTTCTGCGCGAATTCAACGTGCCCTTCACTGCCGCGGGGCGCAACCCGAAGAAGATCCAGGACGTTCTAAGCCACGTCCCGGGGATCGAGACGGCCGATTACGAAATCGCCGAAGTTCGCGGTACGGTCGACGAGCTGACGAAACTTTTCACCGGCGCCAAAGTTGTGTGCAACACCGTGGGCCCGCTCATCTACTTCGGGCCGCCGGTGATCGAAGCCGCCCTCAAAGCCGGATGCCACTATGTGGACATCAGCGGCGAGCAGGCATGGGTCCGGCAAGTGGCGGAGAACTGGGGAGCGAAGTTCGCGGAGAAAGGCCTGGTGGCCGCACCCGCGACCGCGTACATGTCCACGGCCAGCGACATCGCCGCGAGGTTGTGTCTGGAAGCGGGTGGCATCGACACGCTGGAAATTCTCTCGATGTTCAAGGGAATGCCGACGTATGGTTCGACGCAGACGATTTTCGCGGTAATCCCCACCGAAGCGTGCTACCTGGAGCAAAACGAATACAAGGCGTGGCCCCGGGCGAAGGCGTATGAGGTGGTCGCGCCCGCGTGCATCCAGACGCAGCTCGCTCTGCCCTGGGGCGGTTTCCCGCATCCCGTGTGGTTCAAAAATCACCCGCAAGTCGCCAACGTGAAGATACTCGGCGGCCTGCTCGATCGCCAAATCATGGAAACGGTTGCGGCTACGGAAAGACATTTTGAAGAGAAGATCCGTCCGCTTCCCAAGCAGGAGCAGGAGAAGCAACTCGCGGAAATGGCAAACTCCGTGCAGGCTGGAACGCCGCCGCGCGAAAACACACGCGTACATCGCACCCTCGATTTAGTTGTCGGGCGTGGGAGCATGAATTATGTGGAGTGCACGATGTTTGGGACCTGCGCGTACCGCCAGACAGGCCTGGTGCAGGCCATCGCGGCGCATCATTTGACCTACGCTCCGCCGCGCAAGACGGGATTTGCTTCGCCGTGCGAAGCCTTCGGGCACCGTGAATTGCTGCACGCGCTTGAAACGTTTGGCCTTTCGCGCGCGAAGCTTACAACGTAACGAGCCGGATCGAATGCGAGCCATCGATTATTTCGACAAAGGCGCGGAAGCCTTTCCCGACCGCATCGCCATCATCGATCGCGACACAAAGTATTCCTATCGCCAAGCGCAAGAGGCCAGCCACAGAATTGCGCGCGCCATGTGGGCCAACGGGCTGCGCGGGGAAGAGCCAGTAGCGATCTTTTCCATCAACGACGCCAGGATCTTGCTGTGCATGGTGGGGCTGATGCGCGGCGGGGGCGTATGGGTCCCTCTCAACTATCGCAACGCGCTGGATGCCAACGTTCAGTTTCTGAACTACTCGAAGACTTCCTGGCTCTTTTATCACAGCTCGTTTCGCGAGCAGGTTCGCGATATAAAGGCGCGCGTGCCTTCGCTGGAGCATTTCGTATGCCTGGACGCCGAAAATGAGGGCGATCCTTCGCTTGAATCGTTCATGAAGCAAGGCGACGGCGTCGAGATGCCCGAATGGGGAGACGCGCGGGGCAATCCCGACCGTCTCGCGGGACTTGTGCCCACGGGCGGAACCACGGGACCCGCCAAGGGCGTCATGGTCACAAATCTTTCCTGGGGCACGATGGTCGAAACCGCGAATTTGTGCTTGCGCTGCGAGGATATCGCGCCGGTTTGCCTGAGCACCGCGCCGTTGTCGCACGCCGCGGGCGTAGTAGCCTTCGCGATGCTCCCCATGGCCGCAACGAATGTGGTCATGCCGGCTTTCGACCCGCTGGAAGTCCTGCAAAATATTCCGCGCCACCGCGTGACGCACATTTTCCTACCGCCCACGGCGCTTTACGCCATACTGTCGCACCCGCGCGTTGGTGAATTCGATTATTCGAGCCTGCGCCGGTTGTTGATTGCCGCGGCGCCGGTTTCTCCTGACAAGTTGAAGAAGGCCGTGGAAATCTTCGGTCCATGCGTGTGCCAGTCGTTCGGGCAAACCGAAGCGCCGATGTACATGACTTACCTGGACGCGAAGACGGTGGCGGCCGCGGCGGCGGGCGATCACCCGGAAAGGTTGCGGAGTTGCGGCAAGGCAACTCCAGCGGTGCGGTTAGCCATCATGGATGACGTGGGGAATCTGCTTCCCCCGCACCAAACGGGCGAAATTGTGGCGCGCGGCGCGCTTGTCTCCGCGGGCTATTACAATCTGCCGGAAGCGACCGCGGAGATTCGCACGTTTGGGTGGCACCATACCGGCGACGTGGGTTACCGGGACGAGGACGGATTCTTCTACATTGTCGACCGCAAGAAGGACATGATCATCACCGGCGGCTTCAATGTGTACTGTGCGGAGGTGGAAGCCTGCATCATGGAACTGCCACAGGCCCGCGAGTGCGCGGTGATCGGGGTGCCGGACGAAAAATGGGGCGAAGCAGTGAAGGCTATTGTGGTGCTTCGTGAGGGAGAATCGCTTACGGAAGACGCCGTCATTGCGCATTGCAAAGGAAGGCTTGGCGGAGTGAAGTCGCCGAAGTCGGTGGAGTTCTGGAAAGAAATTCCGAAGACGCCGGCCGCCAAAACGGACAAGAAAGCGATGCGCAAACCCTACTGGGCAAAAGTGGATCGCGCCGTGAATTGATGCCGCGCATCTAAAAGCAGCAGCGATGAATCATCCCGGAGAGCCGACATCGTTACGATCTTACGAGTACCGAAATCGGGGGGCATCCCCACGACCAAGGCGCGTGTGGTGCGCTGGTTCAAGAAGGAAGGTGGCAAGGTCAAGCAGGGCGAGCCGCTTGTTGAACTGGAGACCGACAAGGTGAACTACGAGCTGGACGCTCCGGCCGCGGGAGTTCTGTTGAAGATTGTTGCCACGGTGGACGCGGAAGTCCCCGTGGGCGATCCGCTGGGTTGCATCGGCGAACGCGGGGATGCGATTCCCGAGTTTTGAAGCAAGGAGAACGGCGATGGCGAAGAAAAACGCGCTGAGCAAAGACCGCCTGATCTGGATATATACGCAGATGGTGCGCATCCGCGAGTTTGAGAGCCGCGTCAAACGCACGTTCGTCGAGCATCCCGGAGTGATTCGCGGCCACACGCATCTCGGGGACGGCGCGGAAGCCACCATCGTCGGCGCGCTGGCCACGCGCGAGAAAAACGATCTTGCCATGCCCAGCTACCGCTGTCATGGCTATCCTCTTGTTCTTGGCACTTCACCGCGGAAAATGATGGCGGAAATTTATGGTCGCAAGGACGGACTCTGCGGCGGCTTCGGTGGCTCAATGCATCTCGCCGATCCCGAGCACCATTTCCCCGGGACTTCGGGAATCATTGGCCAGGCCATCACTCATGCCACTGGCGCAGCACTTACCGCGCAGGTGAAAGATAACAAGCAAGTGATTTACTGCTTTTTCGGTGACGGTTCGACCAAGCAGGGAGCTTTCTTCGAGTCGCTGAATCTGGCGGCGGTGTGGAAACTGCCCATCGTCTACATCCTGGAGAACAACCACTATCAGGCGTACACGCACATCAGCCTGGAAGACGCGAATTACATCGCGGGCGACCCGCTCTCGAAAAAAGCGGAAGCCTTCAGCATCCCTGGTGTGACTGTGGACGGCACGGATCCCCTGACAGTGTACGCGGTCGTGCAAAGAGCCGCGGACCGTGCGCGAAGCGGCAAAGGCCCCAGCCTCATCGAGGCGAAATTCTACCGTCTGAGCGCGCACGGCAACGCCATCACCGTGCCGCCAGTGCCGACGCAATTCCCCGAGCACGAAGCCGTCGAGGTCTACGGCAAGAAGTCCGAGTTTGCCACTGCGGTGAAAAACGATCCAATACCGCGTTTCCGCGCATCACTCACGCGAAAGGGCGTTCTGAAAAATGCCAACGCGCAGCGCATCGACGAAAAGGTTCGCGAGGAAATGGAAGACGCCGTGCAATTCGCGCTGGCTAGTCCGCCGCCGGCGGGCGAGGAAGCGGTCAAGCACGTGTACGCATAGAGAGGAGGAGCTATGGCGCGCGAGATGATGTACGGCGAAGCGATTGCCTCGGCCATCATGGAAGAGATGGAACGCGACGCGAGCGTGGTCTTCTATGGCCAGAACCTGGCGATGACCGAGCGCGATCCTTTTCTGCGGAAGTTTGGCAAGAAGCGCGTGCGCATCGCGCCGATCTCGGAGACCGCGGAAATGGGTGTGGCCGTTGGCGCGGCCATCACCGGATTGCGCCCTATCGTCGAACTCTGGATGAGCGAGTTCATGCTCGTGGCGTTCGATGAGCTGATTAATGAAGCGCCGCGCCTGCGTTATATGTCCGGCGGGCAGGTGAAGGTACCGCTGGTTTTCAAGGCGGGTTACGGCTTCGCGGCAGGCTGGGCGGGCCAGCATTCGAACTGCGTCTATCACACCATGATGGGAATTCCGGGATTGAAAGTCGCGTTGCCATCCACGCCCGCCGATGCCAAAGGACTGCTGGCTGCGGCCATTCGCGACGACAATCCCGTCGTCTATCTGCACCACTACATGCTGACGCTGGACAAGGGACCGGTGCCGGAGGGCGAGCACATCGTGCCGTTAGGTGTGGCGGATGTGAAGCGCGCGGGAACGGACGTCACCATCGTCGCTACCGGATGGATGGTGAAGAAATCGCTCGCGGCGGCAGAACTGCTGGCGCAGCAGGGCATCAGCGCGGAAGTAATTGATCCCCGCACGCTGACGCCGCTGGACGTCGAGACCATTCTCAAGTCCGTGAAGAAGACCGGACGGCTGGTGCTGGTGGATCAAGCCACGCGGCACGCGTCGGCCGCAGCCATCATCGCGGCGGAAATGGCCGAGCATGGGCTCCAGGCGCTCAAGGCGCCGGTCAAGATGGTGACCGCGCTAGACACTTCAATCCCATTCAGTGAGCCGCTCGAAAGCTACGTCCTGCCGAACGAAGAGAAAATCGTGGCGGCGGTGAAGTCGATTGTCGCGAAGCAAGCGGCGACGGTTTAGCGGAGGCGCTCTGGCACGAATGATTTTGGGGTACCGCTTGGCTTTCGAACCATGATTCTGCAACTGAACCACTTGCGAAGGAAGGCCGCTGCGGGCGCCACCCAGGAAGTCGTTGACACGCTTTATGCGCTGCTCGAAGAGGGACACCTCGAGCAAGAACAATTCGCGCGGCTGCGCGTGCATTTGGATTGGATTCAGTACCGACAGAATTTCCGGGAATGTGTCATGGCGATGAAGACCACCAGCGATCCGCGCGGGCAATCCTTTCCGCTGGAAGTGCACATTGATACGCGACAAGTGAAGCCGGGAGCGCTTCGCGCGGGAATTTTGCGAAGCATGTCGGGCGGCAACACGCCTGCTCCCGAACAGGATGCAGTGTTTCTTGAGGAGTTCTGTTCGTTTCGCGGAAGCATCGCCTGGGGATTCAATCGCCTCTACTGGCATCGCCTGGCGGATTGGGAATCATTCACCGGTCGAGGATACGAGGAGGCATTGCCCGGAGGGAAGTCGGACGCGAATCATCCTTCGGCGATAGCCGATTGCGTCGCGGATTTTTGGACGCTGCTGCGGGATCTCGAAAGCCGCAAGCAGTTGCCGGAAGAGATTTTTGTTCTGGAAATCGGCGTGGGGATGGGCAGGCGTTCCGGTCTGTGGATGGACTGCTTTCGCGTGCTCGATTCCGTGCGGGGGACGAACTACTATCCGCGGCTGAGGTTTCTCCTCGGCGATTATTCGCTGGCCACGCTCGAGCGTTCGCGGCCGGCGGTGAAAGATCACCTCGAATTATGCAGCTTCGTCGTTTTGGATGCGCTCAATCCCTTGAAAAATCTGGCGTTCCTGCGCCACAAGATTCTTCACATCCATTTGACCAACGTGTACGACAACCTTCCCGACGAGGAGTTTGCGCGGCGGGACGGGCGGCTGTATGCCGTGCAGGTGCGCGCGTATGTCCCTGCAACGGAGGCGTGGCGCATCAGCGAAGAGTTTCAGCTTCCGGCGTCAGAGATTGCCGGGACGGTTCACCGTTTGTTGGAAGGCGGACCGGACTATCTCAACGACCGCAAGCGGGGCGTCGCGTTCTGGCAGGAAGTATGGAGAGCGATGCGGCTGGAGGAGCGGCTGGTGAACCTCGAGGAGTTGCCCGATGTGGCCCTCCCCGGTGGATTGCATCACGAACAACTCGAAGAGACACTTCGAGACGCTCCCAGCGAAGTGCGCTTTCACCTGAGTTCCGGGGCTCTCGAGAGCTTTCAGAACACCGTGCCGCTCCTGCACCCCCGCGGCTTCTTGCAAGTGCAGGATATCTTCGTGACCAATTTCAACGAGTATCGGCTGGGCTTTCACGGGCCGGGCAAACTGGACGGCTCGATCGTGAACTGGGTAAATGGTGTACTGCTGCGCGAAGTCGGGGAGCGCGCGGGGTACGACGTGCATTTCGCGCCGTTTCATTACCGGCCGGGTTCGCGCACGTCCATTTTGTACACGACGCAGCGGGAGTAACCAAGATGGCGCTTCCGATTCTTCCAACAACGGTGGTGGGGAGCTACTCAATGCCCGGCTGGCTGGAGCGGCTCAAGACGGAATACTACGCGCGGCGCATCAGCCGGCGCGACCTCGACGAAATTCACGACACCGCTGTGAAAGCCGCCATCAAGGACCAGGAGATGGCCGGCGTGGATATCATCACGGATGGCGAGCTGCGGCGCGACAACATGATCGACTATTTCGCCGAACGCTTGCCCGGTGTCCAGATCGATCACGCCTCCAAGAAATTTCATTACGATTTCTACGACAGCAAAGTGCTGGGCAAGCTCCCTTCGGGGCCATTGGGGCTCACCGAGGATTTCAAGTTTCTGCGCGCGAACACCGACCGGGAAACCAAATTTTGCATGACCGGCCCGCATTCCCTCGCGAAACGCATCCGCAACGAACATTATCCAAGCGAGGAAGGGTTCGCCATCGATCTCGCGCGGGTGATGAATCCCGAGCTGAAGGCCATTGCCAAAGCCGGCGCGCATTTCATTCAAATCGATGAGCCGAACTATTCCGGTTTTCCCGATGATCTCACCTGGGGCGTAAAAGCGCTGAATGTGCTTGTCGAAGGCGTCGAGGCCAATATTGCCGTGCACATTTGTTACGGCAACCGCTACGGGAAACCGTCATGGGAAGGCAGCTACCGATATTTGTTGCCGGGCATTCTTGACGCCAAAGTGCATCAAATTACTTTGGAGTTCGCGCGCCGCGGCGGCGAGGACCTGGCTCTGTTTCGCGAACTGCCACCGCGCTTCGAGGTAGGCGTTGGCGTGATCGATGTGAAGACCCAGGCGGTGGAAACAGCGGATCAGGTGGCCGAGCGCATCCGCAAGGCCCTCGAAGTGATTCCCACGGAACGACTGTTTGTGCTGCCGGATTGCGGTTTGCTCCACCTGCCCCGTGATGTGGCTTTTGCAAAACTCGCGGCCATGGTGGAAGGCACGCGAATGGTACGGAAAGAACTAAAACACTGACGTGATGTGATGTCTCCCAATCCACTTCGCGAATCTCTTGCCGCCGGGCGCTTCTGCTACGTCGTCGAGCTTGTGGCCAGCCGCTTGACACGCGAAGCGCGCCTCCTCGAAGTGGCTTCGAAGCTTGCGCAAGTGCCGGGAGTCGTTGCCGGCAGCATTACGAGTTATGCCGGCGGCGCACTCGGCCATGACCCCGTTCGCGTTGGGACCGCCGCGCGCGCCCGCGGGCTCACGCCCAATATTCACCTCACTTGCGTCGGCCGTGACCGAGTGGCGGCGTGGAAGACGCTGGAAGATCTCCACGCGCTTGGTATCGAGAATGTTCTTGCGCTGACTGGCGACTATCCAAAGACCGCGGGTTTGCAGCCTCCTGAATCGTTGTATGACCTCGATTCCGTACAACTAGTGCGGCTCATCGACGAAGGGCGCCAACGTGGAATGTCCTTTTGGATTTCCGTCGCTGTGTCTCCTTTCAAGTACACGGAAGCGGATTGCGCTTACCAATACCTAAAGCTGCGCAAAAAAATTGCCGCCGGCGCCGACTGCGTCATCACGCAGCTTGGCTACGACATGCAGAAATTCCGCGAATTGAAGCAATACATGGAGGAGCACTCTCTCCGCCGTCCTATTCTTGGCAACGTGTATGTTTTGAGCGGCAAGGCCGCCGAGAAAATGTCCAAGGGAGAGCCGCCCGGCTGCTGGGTTTCCCCTGAACTCCTGGAACAAATGCGTTCGGAAGTCAGCATGGCGGCCGATGCGGGGAAGGCCACGCGCCTCGAGCGGGCCGCGCGGATGGTTGCCATTCTTCGTGGATTGGGCTATGCGGGCGCCTATCTGGGAGGGGATCACCAGGCGGAAAGCGTTCGGTGGATTATTCGTCGCTCGGAAACGCTGGCTCTTCGCTGGCAAGAACTTGAAGCGGAATTCAACTATGCTCCGAAGAACGCTTTCTATTTCTTCAAAACGCCGCACTCCGCAACAAAGAATCGCGGCGCCGTTCCCCGGATTCTCGATATGCTGGCGCGAATTTTTGCCGCCAACCGGGAAGGGACCTTTCGCCGGTTTCTCGTCCGTGCGTTTCGTAGCGTCGACAAGAAGCCCGCTCTTTCGAGCGCCGTGGAGCGCATCGAATTCGCTATCAAATCCCCGCTCTTCGGCTGCCAGGCGTGCGGGAATTGCGTCCTTAGCTACATGGAATATGTTTGCCCGCAGACTTGTCCCAAGAACCTGCGCAATGGCCCGTGCGGCGGAACCACGAACGGCCAGTGCGAAGTGGTCGACAAGCCGTGCATCTGGGTGAGTGTATACGAGCGTGCAAAGGCAGCAGGCGGCATCGAAGAGCTTGCCGTCTACATTCCGCCGCCACGCCGCGATCTGAAGCGCACCAGTTCGTGGGTCAACTATTTTCTCGCGCGCGACAGCCGCCCCGGGAATTTCGTTCCGCTTCATGATTTCTCGCGCACGCCCCTCGCCGAACAGGCACCGCAACCCGGGAGCACTGCCGCGATGCAAACACGCGAATCCGAAGTCGCCGCCGGCAAGAACAGCTCCAAGCACGGATCGGCCTGAGGAGGAATGGTCATGAGTGAACGAAAGCCGATAAGACGCGTATCACGCAACAGACGAATTCCCGATGCAGTTGGAGGGCCTCCGTCACGGCTCCGAAAAAATCGAAGTGCGCGATATTCGCACGAATGCTCGATTAAAGGCTTGACAATTTGGTCCGGACGGCGGTAGACCTGCGGGCACCGGGGGTGTATCCAGAAATCGATTTCTAGCTTTGGCGATTCGAATCCTTTCTTGAGGGGTGGATCATGTCGCGACGTTTCTCTCTCTTGCTGATTCTTGGGACGGCCCTTCTTACTTTTTGGGCCAGTCCATCAGGCGCTCAGGTGGGCGCGAGCGTGGCCCAACTGAACGGGACGGTGCGCGATGAAAGTGGCGGGTCGGTCGCCAAGGCCACCATCACCTTGCGCGAAACGGAGACAAACCGAACCTACACCGCCGTATCCAACGACAACGGGCTTTACGTTCTTGCGAATCTGTTGCCCGGCAGGTATGAGTTCAGTGTAGAGGCCGCGGGATTCGCAAAGTCGACCCAGACGGGAATTGTCCTGACAGTCGGGCAGGTGGCGACCATCGACGTCACCGTGAAAGTCGCCTCGAGCGCCGAAAAAGTCGTCGTGACCACAGAGACGCCGCCTGTGGAACCCACGCGCACCGAGGTTAGCCAAGTCATCAGCACGGGGCAGATCGATTCGTTGCCAATTAGCGGCCGGCTGTTCACCGATTTTGCCTTGTTGACACCCGGGGTCGCTCTTGGGCGGACCAGCTTACAGTCCACCATCACCGAAGCCGAAGTCACTCGCATCTCTTTTGGCGGCATGCGTGACCTCAGCAACATGGTCACCGTCGACGGCGCGGACACTATCAACACGGCCACCGGTTCCCAGCGCAGCACGCCTTCGCAGGAGGCGGTCAGTGAATTCCGCGTCGTGAACAACAACTTTGGTGCGGAGCAGGGCCGCGCCATGGGCGGCATCGTCAACATCATCACCAAGTCCGGCACCAACGACATGCACGGTTCCGTGTACGGTTACTTTGAAAACAGCGCAATGAATGCTCGCAGCCTTCTGCAGCCAACGCCGTTGCCAAACGTTATGAGGCAGGGCCAGTTTGGCGGGACCTACGGGGGGCCAATCCAGAAAGACAAGACCTTTTTCTTCCTGAACTATGAAGGCCAGCGGCGCGCCGAAGCGCCCGTGCAGTCGCCCGAGCTCACGAACAATCTGGTGCTGATCGATCAGGCGAAGGCGATTCTCGGTATTGCGCCCGAAGGCTGCCCACTGCCACTGGCACAATGCAACAACACGCCGGCGGGCTATCGAACCTATGTGAACTCGGCCCTGAAGACGCAGGACTTCGACAAGGGGCTCGCGAAACTGGACTACCAGATCAATAAAGATAACCGCTTGATGGTGCGCTACAACATCGAAGATGGCCGCAGCTTGAACGTCCTTATGGGTGACACTCTCGACGGCGGCGGCATTGGAGCCCCCAGCAGCGCGCACAACAACTACCTGCGTGACCAGGCGCTTGTCGGAACAGTTTCTTCCCAGTTGAAGCCCGACCTGATTAACACCGCTCTCGGCCAGTGGTCCCGCCGCCATTCGTTTTTTCCCGGCGCCACCGGGCAGCCGAACCTGGACCTCCCGAACTCGCTACTGATGGGCCACAACTTCGGAGTCTTCGATGCCACCTACGAAAGCCGAGGGCAGGGTTCGGACAGCGTGGCTTGGGTAAAAGGACAGCACCTGATCAAGTTCGGCGGCGATGTGAACTTCTTGAACGATCACATCATCTGGCCGGGATTCTCTCCCATGCGCATCGTGCTTCCTGGGATCAACTGCCTGGTGGACTTCGCCAACTATGTCGGCTCCCTGAAGGGCATACCGGCTTCGCAATACTTGACCTCAAATTTCGCAGAAGGGCCGTGCCCGCTGGCACTGCCTCCGACGGGGAATCCGGGGCTTAATAATCCGCCGTCTCCCTTCCCAGCCGCACCCGGTCCGAATCCTGCGGACCTCGAGAACGGCATTCCTGTAGTTTTCTGGCCTGCGCCGCTCGGCAATGTCCCGAATTCTGCTATCGATGGGACATTGCCCCCGCCGGTGAACACCAACTGGCAGGCGGCGTACCCCGCGAGCGCCACGCCGAGCTATTTTTCCGACATCAATCACAGCTATTACGGCTTCTTTGTCCAGGATCAGTGGCGCATCACTCCCAAACTCACATTCAATTATGGCTTGCGGTGGGATTTGGAGAAGGGCCTCGAGCAGGAGATCAACACCCGCTACACGGGATTCCAGCCACGCGTGGGCATTGCGTATTCACCGGACAAGCACACGGTGATCCGCGCCGGTGGCGGTCTCTTTGACGACCGGTACAACCTTTCCTTCTTCTTCGTCACCCATCCGCAGCGCTCCGTGACCTTTTGCGAAGATCCCGCCTGCGATAAGACTTACCCCTTCCCCGGCGTCCGCAAGGGCGGCCTCAATGCCAGTTACTCGCTGAACCAACTGCCTTACATTCCGGGAGCTACGCCCTTCGGTATCGAACCCTCCGCGGCCGCCGCTAATCTGATCCGCTTCGGCACCTACCAGCCGGTACAAATGATCACCAATCTGTTTCTGGGTGCCAACTCGACGGTATCTCCCGTCGGAGATGGCACGATTGAAACCAATAGCAAGATTCCCTATTCCGAGCAGGCCAGCCTCGAGATTGACAGGGAGCTAGGCCACGGTCTTGTTGTGAACGTCGGCTATTTGTTTGTTTCCGCGCATCACCAGGTGCGTGCGGAAAATTTGAACGTCTGCCCGCCAGCCGGGAGCAACGGCGCGAACAGCGGCGGCATTGGCTGCGCTCCAGCGCCACCTCCGCTACCCGGGTGGCCGGCTGGCAAAGCCAACTTCAGCGGCGTGCTGCTTCCTGTTGGTTTGATCTACTACACGGACAACAGCGGCGACTCCATCTACCATGGCGCAACGGTTTCGGTCACTGAGCGAGCGGGGCAATATTTCCGGCTCAACGCCAACTACACGTACTCGAAGACGCTTGACGACGGCACCTTCACCACGTTCGTCAGCACCCCGCAGAACTTGTACGACCGTGCCGCCGAACGCGCCAATTCGAATCAGGACATTCGCAACCGGTTCGTCGCGAACTTCACGGCAGATGGTCCCAAAGGGACGTTCCTGCGGGACACCGAGCTGAGCGGCATCGTTACCTTGCAAGGAGCGCGTCCCTTCACGATGTTTGTGGGATTTGACGCTAATGGTGATACGAACCCCGTGACCGATCGCGTCGGACAAGCCGCCCGCAACACCTATTGGGGCGACAGTTTCAAGACCGTCGATATTCGGTTGAGCCAAGCCATCCGCTTCAAAGAGAAACAGAAGGTCGATGTAGCCGTGGATGTTTTTGACCTTTTCAATCGGCCGAACGTCAACGAAGTGACCTCGGTGTACGGCACCTACAATTTCTGCGGCGGGACAGTGCCGGTTCGCTACAAAGATGCGGCTTCCCGGGCAATTCAGACGAATCCGCCGTCCTTTATCGGCACATGTCCCGCGGCCGGACCTCCGTTCCCGAATCCAATTTTCGGGGCGCCGCGCACCATGTTCAATCCGCGGCAATTCCAGCTGTCGCTGAAGTACAGCTTCTAGGCTTGCAGAACATTGGCGGCGGGCAAATGTCGAATTTGTTCGCCGCCATTTTCTTTGGGATATTTGACTCCCTCAAAGGCGCTCGAGCTGAAAAAATCAATGCGCGCGGCATCCCCGACAGTTGTATAAACACGGGGCGGACCGCACCGTACTGTTCTTGCGTGGAGAAACCTTGGGAAACCTGACTCTGGAGGCCAAGCCCGGACCGGTGGAGATCGACTTGACGAGGTCCGCCGTCGTCGTGGTCGACATGCAGAACGCCTTTGCCAGTAAGGGTGGAATGCTGGATATCGCCGGCGTGGATATTTCGGGAGCACCGCGCGTCGTGCAATCGATCAAGACGATTGTGGAAGCGGCACGACACGCGGGCGTGCTCGTCGTTTACGTGCAGATGGGCTACAAACCGGACCTGAGCAACAGCGGCGGACCCAATTCTCCCAACTATCATAAAGAGCTCGCGATGCACATAATGCATTGCCGCCCGGAGCTGAAAGGGAAGCTCCTCACCGAAGGAACGTGGGACTTTGCGATTGTGGAAGAGCTGAAGCCGGAGCCCGCTGACTTAGTCGTATTGAAGACGCGCTACAGCGGCTTTGCCGGGACGACACTCGATTCGCAATTGCGCACGCGCGGCATTCGCTACCTCTTTTTCGCGGGAATCGCGACCAATGTCTGCGTGGAATCCACGCTGCGCGACGCCTATTTCCAGGACTATTGGCCCCTATTGATCGCAGACGGCGCGATGCCTGCGGGCCCAGCAGCGATGCATGAAGCGACGCTCTTTAACGTCGAAAACTTTTTTGGCTGGAGCGTCCGGGCAGGAGAAGTGCTGCGTGCATTGCATTCGGAGACCTCCCGAGGGGCGTCGTGCTGACCGCAGACATCGACATTGGCGGAACTCTGACGGACGGCATCTTTATCGACGGCCAAAAGCTGGTTTGCGTGAAAGTGGACACCACTTCGCACGACCTGACCGTGTGCTTGTTCGACTGCCTGATACAGGGTGCGGCACAGCTTGGATACGCGGACCTCGACGCGTTTCTCGAGAAGCTGGAGTTAATCCGCTGGTCGACGACGATTACTTCCAACGTCCTGGCAGAGCTTCGCGGGCCGCGCCTCGGTCTGCTCGTTTCGCGCGGGCACGAAAAGGATTTGTACGGTAATGCCGCCCGCAGCATGGTGTTGGATCGCATTGTTTCCGAACGAGACGTGATTGGAGTGGAAGACAACACCGGCGAAACAGAGATCATGAACGGCGTGCGCTCGCTGCTGGAAAGTGGCGTACGCCGAGTCTGCGTGAGTTTGCAGGGCGCGCATCAGAATCCGGGGAAAGAAATTCGCATCAAGCGCGTCATCGACCAGCAGTACCCCGATCACTTTCTGGGCTCCGTGCCCGTGCTCGCCGGAAGCGACATTTCGCAGAGCGCCGACGACGCTACTCGAACTTTTTGCGCGCTCATCAACGCGTACACGCACGGCGCACTGGCGGCGACGCTCTTCAAGGCCGAGGACGATTTGCGCGAAGGTCATCACTATGCGGGAGCGTTTCTCATCAGCCACATCAACGGAGGCGTGGCGGGAGTCGCGAAGACGAAAGCAATCGACACGATTGAGTCCGGGCCCATCCTGGGGATTCACGGCAGCGCAAACTTGGCGAAGACGTACCAGGTCGGCGACGTGGTCGCGCTGGACGTCGGCGGCACAACCGCGAAGGTTAGTGTGTTGCGCGATTCGGCTTCGGTGCAGAGGAGGCCTTCGGACTTCTTCGGCATACCCGTGCAAATGTCGCTGCCCTATCTGCGCTCCATCGCGCTGGGCGGCGGGAGCGTTGTGAAAATAGCGTCCAATGGCGCGCCGCGGGAGATCACTTTGGGGCCGGAAAGCATGGGCTCGCTCCCGGGACCTGCGTGTTACAGCCTCGGCGGCGACAAGCCGACGCTTACCGACGCGTTCGTCGCTTCCGGGATGATTAATCCCGAGTATTTCCTTAGAGGAACGAAACCGATTGACCTGGAAATCGCGCGGAACGTGATTCGTGCAGCGATTGCCGAACCGCTGGCAATTTCCGTCGAAGAAGCGTGCAGGAAGATCATTGGGTCAGCGTATGACTCTGTGGCTGAACTGATTGCGAGTTCGAACGCGGAGCTACATACCCGGCCGCAATCGCAAGTGCTTTTTGCCTACGGAGGAAACGGCGGGTTGTTTGCCTGCTGCGTAGCGGAAAGGCTCGGGCTGAACCAGGTCTATTTCTTTAACCTCGCCCCTGTGTTCAGTGCCTTTGGGTCATCGGTTTCGGACATCTCGCACGTTTACGAGCGGGCCGTGCCGGGCCTGAGGATTTCCGATAGCGAAATGAAGGTGCTCCACGGGATTCTTGAGGAGATTCGCGTCGAGAGCCAACGAGACTTGCTCGGCGAAGGCATCAAGCCGGAGGGAATCGAATATTCGATCGAACTGGAGATATCGGCAAACGGCGATTCGGCCGCGGTTGCGTTTCCGGAGAGTTCATTGAGCAGCCCCGACACACTGGGCAGGCTCTGGGAAACGAAAATGGGCAAGAAATCTGTGGATGCCCGCATCGAACTCGTTCGCGTGAACGTGCGCAAAGCGATGCCGAAGCCGGCATTGGTCAGGCGGCCGGTTCAGGGGAGCGATGCGGCGCAGGCGAAAAAGGGAACCAGAAAAGTGGCGTGGGGAAACTCGAATGGAGAAGCGCAGCTTTATCACTGGGAAGCACTGCAGCCCGGCAACTGTGTGAGCGGCTGCGCTGTGCTGGAAGGCGCGAACAGCACCTATTTTGTTCCCGAAGGGTGGACGCTGGTGATGGACGAATACGGAAACGGCAAGGTCAATCGAGGCTAGCGAGCGCCATGGAAAACTGCATCCGAGTGACGGAATATCTCGACTTGGACCTTGAAGGCGAGCGCTGGGTTTGTCACCGCTGCGGGCGCGACATCGGGCCGGCACGTGAGAATTACAAGAAAGGCTGCCTGCTATATGACCGCGATCCACGCGAAATCCATCCGCCGATCGTCGCGGGCGAATTTAATTTTTCGCCGGATCCTTTGTGGGTACGCATCGTGGAAATTTACTGCCCCGGCTGCGGCACGCAAATCGAAACGGAATACTTGCCACCGGGGCATCCGATCACCTGGGACATCGAGTTTGATTTGGACAGCCTGAAAGAAAGGCTGCGCTCTCGCGAGTTTGTCATTCGTGATGGGCGACTCGAGACTGCGTCATGAACTCCATCGACATCGACGTCGGTGGAACGTTCACCGATCTGGTGCTCAACTTCAACGGCAAGACGCTGATCAAAAAGACGCCGACAACTCCCTACGATCTCTCCGTTTGTTTCTCCCGCGTGATTGAAGAAGGGGCGACCGCGCTGGGCTTGAAAATGGAAGAACTGCTGCCCGCCGTCGACATGATCCGCTACTCGACAACAATCGCCATGAATCGGTTGATCGAGCGCAAAGGGCCTCGGCTCGGGCTGATCACAACGGAAGGGCACGAAGACGTCGTGCTGATCGGCCGTGGGGCGCAGTGGATTGATGGAACGCGCGTGGCGGAACGTCGCAACCTGGCAGTGCAGAAGAAACCCGAACCGCTCGTGCCGCGGGATATGATTGTCGGGGCGAAGGAGCGCGTGGATTCACGCGGAAGCGTCATTCGTCCTCTCGACGAAGACGACCTGCGCACGAAAGTTCGCTATCTCGTGAACCGCGGCGCTCGTGGCTTCGTCGTTTCCCTGTTGTGGGGATTTCTCAATCCTATCCACGAAAAACGCGTCAAAGAAATCATTCGCGACGAATACAAGGAATTTCACATTGGCTATCTGCCGGTGGTTCTTGCGGGACAGGTCGTCGGCAAGCTCGGCGAATACGAGCGCACTTTGGCGGCAATTCTCGACGCCTATTTGCAGCGCTCCATGCAGATCGAGCTTTCGGCCATGTGGGACAAGCTCCGCGAGCGCGGCTACAAGAAACCGCTCCTGATGATCCAGAGTTCGGGAGGCATCGCGGAAGTATTTCGCACCACGGCGAGCCGCACGTTCAACAGCGGGCCAGTGTCGGGACTGATGGGGGCGCATCACGTCGCGAAAACGCTCGGTTATCACAACGTGATCATGACCGACATGGGTGGCACGAGTTTCGACGTTGGCCTCGTCGTGAAGGACAGCGTGCGCAGCTACGACTTCCGGCCCATCATCGACCGCTGGATGGTGGGCATTACGATGATCAAAACGCTTTCCATCGGTGCGGGTGGTGGCTCCATCGCCTGGCTCAACAAACTTCTCCAGAACCAATTGCAGGTCGGTCCCAAGAGCGCAGGCTCGCTGCCGGGGCCGGCGTGCTTCAATCGCGGCGGCAAAGAGCCAACAGTCACCGACGCGGATGTCGTGCTCGGCTACATCAACCCGGAATATTATTTCGGCGGTCGCATGAGGCTGAATAAGAACGCTGCGGCGCAGGCCATTCGCGAAAAGATCGCCAAGCCGCTGGGAATCGAAATCGAAGAGGCCGCCGAAGTGATTCGCAAAATCGTCAACGGCAACATGGCCTCCGCGATCATGAAAGAAGTTCACTTGCGCGGATACAGCCCGGAAGATTTCGTCTTGTTCGTCGGCGGAGGTGCAGGGGCGACGCACGTCGAGGGCTACAAAGCGGATGTGCGCAAAGCCGTGATGTTCCATTTCTCGCCTGTGTTTTGCGCATTTGGCTCGTCGACCATGGACATCATGCATGTCTACGAAGCGTCGAAGAAAATCACGCTGCTAGAGCCGGGAACGCAGCGGCCCACAACGGAATTCTCAGCGTTCAATCGGACCGTAGAGAATCTGGTTGAACAAGCAAAACGCGATTTGGTGGCTGATGGCTTGTTTCCCGACGATGCCGCGTTTGTGCTGGAGCTGGACATGCTCTACGGCGGGCAGTTCCACGTGAAGCGCGCGCTTTCCCCACTTCTGGCGCTGCAAAGCGAAAAAGATGTGCATACACTGTGCGCGGCGTTTGAAAAAGAGTTCAGCGAGGCGTTCAGCCCGTTTGTGGTGAACCCCGAAGGCGGCGTTTTCATCGAGAGTTTTATTTTGAAGGCCATTGTTCCGACGAAGAAAGTCGAACTGCCCAGAATGAAGCTGGAGGGAGGTGATCCGAGCGCGGCGAGAAAAGGTGAACGGCCGGTGTACTGGCCGGACAAAAAAAGCTACACGCCAACGCCAATCTTCGACTACGAAGCCCTGCGGCCCGGCAACGTGATTACAGGCCCCGCTGTGGTGGAAGGCGAATACACCACGCTGGTCGTTCCCGCGATAATGACATTTTCCGTGGACGAGCGCGGCCTGGGAATTCTTGAAGGCTAGGCGATAAAGGAGCAGCAGCATGCCCATACCGACGTTGGCAGAAAAACTGGAGTGGCTGAAGCCCGTGAAAGCCTCGGCCTACGAGCAGGAGTGCGCAAAAAAACTGCGGCAAGGCGATTATGAAATCGGCGTGCAAATCACCAACGATATTCTCGACGAGGCAATGGAGATCTTTGTGCGCTCCTCGCGTAGCTATTTCGGAGTCTCCGGCGATTCCATGGTCGCAATTTTCACCGCCGATGGCGATTTGATCAACGCGGCGTGCGGCACGTATTTGCACGCGATTATTCAGCCCATCGTGATCAAATTCATTCTCAAGAACTACGCGCAAAATCCGGGCATCACGGAAGGCGACATCTGGTACACGAATGACGCCTTGTATGGCGGGATTCACAATCCGGACCAGGTCGCGCTGATGCCGATTTTTCACAAGGGCAAGCTGCTGGCCTGGACTTCAGCGGCGCTGCACACAACGGAAACCGGCGCGATCGAGCCGGGAGGCATGCCCGTCAGCGCGAAGTCCCGCTTCGAAGAGGGGCTGAACATGCCCCCGATCAAAATCGGCGAGAACTATCAGCTTCGCAATGATTTCCTCGAGTTTTACTCCGTGTACGGCTTGCGCGCGCCGGCGATGTTCATTTCCGATTTGCGGGCGCGCTGCACCACCGCGGACCGCGTGCGGGTGCGCCTGCTGGAATTGGTCGAGAAGCGCGGTGAAGAATACTTGATTGGCTTGCTGCGCAAGATGGTCGACACGGGCGAAGCCGGAGCGCGCCAGAAAATCAAAGCGTTACCGGAAGGGAAGTTCCGTGCGGTCGTGTTCAACGACGCCATCGGCTGGACGCCTGCTCTGGTGCGTGCTTGCTACCTCACTTTGATCAAGAAGGACGACAAACTGATTTTCGATTTTGAGGGTACTTCCCCTGAGAATCCTTCCTCCTACAACGTACATCCGCAAGCGGTGGTTGGACACATCGCTAACTTCATGTACGAGTATCTTTTTCACGATCTGCCCATTTGCAGCTCCACGTTTGCCCCCATCGATTTTCTTTTTCCACCGAACATCATTCTCAATCCCGACAAAACCGCGGCGACAAGCTGTTGCGTGTACATCGGCATGCAATGCCGCAACGCCACCCACAACAGCTTTGCGAAAATGGCGTTTTCAAGCGCGAGCCTGTGGCAGCAGGTGACCGCGGCGCCGGGAAGCCAGCATACCGCGCAGATATGTGCCGGGCTTTCGCAATGGAAGCTGGCGGTCTCCGACGTGCTGTCGTTTTCCTTGAACACGCAGGGACAAGGAGGGCGCGCCGCAACCGACGGCATGGATTCGTACGGTTTTGCGTGGTGCGCGTTTGGCCGCGCGCCGGATTCGGAGCAGGTGGAAAGCGAATTGCCGCTGACCGTTCTGTTGTCGCAGCATTGGAAAGATTCCTGCGGGCATGGCCATCACCGCGGGGGCGCGGGCGCGGTGCAGCAATGGATGATCCACAAAGTGAGCGACATGGTGTCTCTCTGCATGGGTAATGGGAGCAAGGTGCCGCTGGGCCAGCCATTGTTTGGCGGATATGCTTCCTCGCCAATTCCAGGAATCAGCGTGCGCCGGCCCAAATTGCTGGAGGATATGAAGAAGAGCGATGGCACCCTGACCATGGACCTGCGGGACATGCTGGAGAAAAAGACCGTTCACGGCGATTGGACATTTGAACTCGTCGCACGGACCCCGCGCGTCTATCAAGAGGGAGATTTGCTTTTCGGATTCAGCGGGGGCGGCCCAGGGTACGGCGACCCGCTCGATCGCGAGCCGGAATCGGTGATGGAGGATTTGAAGAAGAACATCATTTCGGACTGGACGGCGCAGAATATCTACAAGGTCGCGTATGACGTGGAGCGCCGAAAAGTCGACGTCGAGAAAACAAAGCAACTTCGCCAGGAGGAAAGAAAATCGCGATTGGCGCGCGGCGTCCCTTACGAACAGTTCATGCAAGCATGGAGCAAGCTCAGCCCGCCCAAGGAAGCGCTGCAGTTTTATGGGACCTGGCCCGATGGTAAACCCACCGGACCGGTGTTCCGGCCCTAGTGCCGATGGAAGCAAGCCTCACGCCGCGCCAGATTGCCAAGCGAATGTTGAACGGGGGAGCGCCACCCCGGCCGCTGCTGCTGCCGATTGTGTTTTCGCTGGGCGCGAAAATTGAAAATGTGCAGCTGAGCGCGTTCCTCTACAACCCCACAAAGATCGTGAATACGGCGCGACAAATGCGGAACCATCTCCAGACCGATGGCGCCGCATGCTACTTTGACCCGTATCTCGAAGTAGAAGCGCTCGGCGCGACGTTGCAGCCCGGAATGGAGAGTGACCTGCCAAGCGTGCAGTGGAAACGTGCGGCAAAACGGGGCGAGATGCCGGAAGGTCTGCGCTCGGCCGAAGAGGCGGCAAAATGCGGGAGAATCCCGGTGGCCGCGGAAGTGATTCGCAGGATGAACGCGGTTCCGAATCGCGACTTTCTGCTCATGTCCAGCATGAGCGGACCGCTGGCGTTGGCGACCATGCTCACTCAAACAGAAACAAAGGAAGGCCTTGGCACCGGAAGTTTTTCAAGTGACGTGCTGGAATTTGCGGCTTCCGTCGCAACGCAAATGGCAAAAACATACCTGGAGGCCGGTGCCGATACGATTTTCCTTTATGAAGCAATTCCGGCCGGCTTCGCGCCTGAAGGATTCGAGGACTGGGCCGGCCTGCTTAGCCCCACGATCAATCTCATTCGCTTTTATGAGGCCCTGCCCGTGCTTCAGGTTGCGGACACGCCGGCTCTCCGCAAGAATTGGGAGACGATCTGCCGCCAGCCCTGGGAATGTGTAGTTTGCGCACCGGCTTCTGTTGCTTCGCTGCGAACACGGGAAGAAACCGCTGAGAATGCAAAAAGTCTCCCCGGCATGGCCTTGCGGCCGGAGATTTTTCTTTCCGAAACGCCAAGTCGTGAAGCTGCCATTGCGAATTGTCGCAGTGTCTTGGCGCAGTCGCGGCCTGCGGTGATTACGACGGCGGGCGACGTTCCATTTGCGACGGAAATGAAACACTTGAAGAAAGTTCTTGAAGAGATTGTTCGCCGTACCTGAGAGATGGAATAAACTAAGTTCCCTGGAGAATGGAAAGGGAACGCGTTATGGCTCGCAATGCAGAAGGGCAGTTCATCGCTTACAACGACATCTGGCTTCTGGACGGAGTGCGAACTCCTTTCGCCGACTACAACGGAATTCTCGGACTGGTTTCGCCCATCGATTTGGGAATCAAGGTGGCTCGCGCGGTTCTTGATCGCGCCAAGATTGCGCCATCGGATGTCGGCTCGGTGATTGCCGGAAGCGTGGCACAGGCGAGTTTTGATGCCTACGTGCTGCCGCGGCATATCGGCCTGTACGCGGGTGTTCCGATTGACCGGCCGGCGCTGCTGGTACAACGCGTCTGCGGCACGGGAGTCGAAGCGATTGCGCAAGCCGCGGATGCCATCACGCTGAAGAAAATTGAGCTTGGCTTGTGTGTCGGAACGGAGTCCATGAGCCGCAATCCCGTGGCGGCGTTCACGCACCGCAGCGGATTCCGCATGGGCCAGGTGGAGTTCAAGGACTTTCTTTGGGAAGCGCTGATGGATACCGCGCCGGGCGTCACCATGGGCGAAACCGCGGAAGCCGCGGCGCTGAAATACAAGATCACGCGCGAGGACGTGGACCGCTTCGCGGAACGCAGCTTTTCACGCGCGGTTGAGGCCCAGAAAAGCTGTTTCCTGTCCGGCGAAATCGTTCCGCTGGTGACCGAGAAGTTCGAGCGCGCGGGCTACAAGCCGCGCGGCATTCAGCTCCCCCGAGGAGCTGAGAATCTTTCGGCCGACACGCACATTCGACCGACCTCGTTTGAAACGCTATCGAAAATTCGGCCAGCCTTTGGCGGCGTACAAACCGGAGGGAACAGTTCCGCAATTGTCGATGGCGCGGCAGCGGCGCTGGTCAGCTCCGGCGCGTACGCAAAGGCGAAAGGCGTCAAGCCACTTTCTCGCATCGCGGCAATCGCCGTCGTCGGAGTTCCGCCGGAAACGATGAGCCTGGGGCCGGCACCGGCGATCCGCAGGCTGCTTGATGGCGTGGGCCTCACGCTCGAGCAAATCGACCGGATTGAGATTAACGAAGCGTTTGCGGCGCAGACCATGGCAGTGGAACGCGAGTTGGGGCTCGACCGCAATAAATTGAACGTGAATGGCGGCGCGATTGCCATTGGGCATCCGCTCGCGGCCACCGGGATCCGGCTGGCGGTTACGCTTTCGCGTGAACTGCGGAGGTCCAAATTGCGTTATGGCATTGCCTCCGCCTGCATTGGGGGCGGCCAAGGCATCGCCTTGCTGGTGGAAAACACGACCGCGGATTAAGCGCTGGAGGAGTGGCGCGTCAAGAGGAGGCGCTGGCCGCGCATATCGTCACCGCGGAGTTCGCGGAGAGCGTTGGTCACAAATTCAACGGTGACGCGTTTGCGCCAGGTCATGTCGAAATCCGTGTTGTCGAGCGGCTTGGCGATGCGCGAGGCCAGCGACGCAGCCTCGGCAATGGAATCGAGGCTGAGCGGGCGGCCGACGAGAGATTTTGCGGCTTCACCGGCGAGCAGCGGGAGGCAGGCCGCGGACCCCACGACGATCCGCGCGTTTTCCACGACCCCTTGTGGGGACAAGCGAGCGGCGGCCGCAACGGACAGTACGGGAAAATCAAAGGAGCCGCGACGGCGCAGCTTCCAGTAGGCGCTCTTCCAACCGCGCGAGGAATCGAGCAGCACTTCGGTCAGCAACTCATTCGGCTGCCGTTTCATATAGTGGATGCCATCGTTCTGGTAAAGCTCGCTCAACGGAACTTCGCGTTCGCCGGAGCGCGAGACGAGCCGAACGCGGGCGCCGAGCGCCATCAGTGCCGGTGCGGTGTCCGTGGACGAGACGGCCATGCACTTCGAACTTCCGGGCGCCACCCAGCAGGTATCACCGTCTTTCTTCAAGCAGAAGCCGATGGACTTTCGCCACTCGTAGTTTTGATCGTAGTAGTTGCAGCGTGTGTCGAGGCAGAGATTGCCGCCAAGCGTGGCAACGTTGCGGATTTGCGGCGTGGCCACAAGCGATGCGGCTTGTGTAAGGGCCGTCAGGCCGTTGCGGAAACGCGGGTCCGCGGCAATTTCCGCGAGCGTAAGGCACGCGCCGAGCCGCGAACCGCCGTCGCTCAACTGCAACTGATCCAGTTGAGCGATGTGACGCAGGCTCATGAGCGTTTTCGGGACCTGTTGCCGCCGCTTCATGTTCGGCAGTAGATCCGTTCCGCCCGCGAGCGGCATTGCTTTCCCACCTTCACCATCGAGAATCCGAGTCGCTTCGTCGATACTAGTCGGCGCGCGAAATTCAAAAAGCGGCAGGCGCATCATGGCGCGAGCACCTTTTCTTTTTCCAGTTGTGGCTTGCCATGCTTGGGAACGTCGTTGACGGCGTTGCCATCGCCGCCTTCCCACGGCGGAGGCACGCGCAGCGCCTCCGGCCAGTTCACGTGCGGAAAATGATCAGGGCCGAAGCGCGGCTCACGGCCGGCTTTCTTTTCGGCAAGCGCCTTCATGATTTTTTCAGGCGTAATGGGAACCTCGTCAATCCGCACGCCGAAGGCGTCGTAAACGGCGTTGGCAACTGCGGGCATGATGGGCAGAAGTGGGCCCTGCCCGACTTCTTTCGCGCCAAACGGGCCGCGCGGATCGGGCTCTTCAATCAATTCCGTGACAACTTCCGGCATATCCAGAGAAGTGGGGCTCTTGTATTCCAGCATGGAAGGGAATTTGTGCACGAGCGCGTGCGAGAGGCGCTTTGGCAGCCGCCGAAATTCGTGTTCTTCCATCAGCGCTTCGCCCAGGCCCATGTACACGCTGCCTTCCACCTGCCCACGTACCAATGTCGGATTGAGTGCGCGGCCGATGTCGTGCGCGATCCAGATTTTCGGGACAGCAACCCAGCCGGTAGCGGAGTTCACTTCGACTTCGACAACAGCGGCGGAGTATGAATACGTGGGCGAAGGGCCCACGCCGCCGCCTTTATAAAGCGCGGGAGACTTGGGCGGAGTGTACGAGCCAACGGTGCCGATGGTGCCGAAGCGCGCTTCCGCAAGGCAAACGGCTTCAGCGAAAGCCACGCCTTTCTCTAGAGCAGCGGAATCGAAGACGCGCCCGCCGGCGAAGCGCAAACGCTCCTTCGGAATCTCCAGTTTGAGCGCGACGGCTTCGGCAAGAAGCGCTTTGCCGCGCTCGGCCGCTTGGATGGCGGCGTTTCCCGCCATCAGCGTGACGCGGCTCGAGTAAGAGCCCAGGTCGACAGGCCCCAGATCTGTGTCGCCGGTGAACAAGCGCACGTCGAACGGATCGATGCCCAGAACTTCTGCGACAATTCCGGCAAGAACGTCGTCCGAGCCCTGCCCGATTTCCGTCGCGCCGCAGAAAATTGTCACGCCGCCGCCGCGATCGAATTTCAGCTGCACGCCCGAGTGAGGCATCTTGTTCCAGTAAATCGGCAGGCCCGCGCCTGTTAGATAAGCCGAACAGGCAAAACCCACTCCCCGGCCTTCCGGCAGTTTGCGGAATTTCTCCTTCCAGTTGGAGGCTTTCACGATGCGGCGAATGCATTCGCCGAGATTTACCGTGCCCAGGCGAAGGAAATTCGCGGTGACGGTGTTGGACGATTCCACGATGCGAAGCCGGAGATCGGTAGGATCGATTTTGAAGCGCTCGGCAATTTTGTCGAGCTGTACTTCCTGGCCAAATCGTGGCTGGGGTGTGCCGTGGCCGCGCTTCGGTCCACACGGCGGTTTGTTGGTGAACGTGCGGCAACCTTGATACTTGTAGCGGGGAACGTGGTACGTCGTGGTTTGCAGCGCACCGGCGTAAAACGTGCTCGCTACTCCATAGGAGCCATACGCGCCGCCGTCGATCAGCGTCTGCAAATGCATCCCGGTGATCGTGCCGTCTTTTTTCACCCCGGTCTTGAATTTCATCAAAATCGGATGGCGTCCACGGTGGCAGTAAAAGACCTCTTCGCGCGTGAGGCAGATTTTCACCGGGCGGTCGAGCACGAGCGCGGCTTTCGAGACAACAATTTCATGATTGAACGGATCGCTCTTTCCGCCGAACCCGCCGCCATTCGGCGTCGCGATTACGCGAATGTGCGCCGCCGGCATCTCCAGCACTTTCGCCAGGGCGCGATGCAGGTAGTGCGGCGTCTGCGTGCTCGACCAGATCGTCAGCTTGCCGTCCGGATCCTTGATAGCCACGGATGCATGCTGCTCGATGGGCAAATGGGTGTTCCCCTGATAGAAGAACGTGTCCTCGAAAACTTCGTCCGCTTGCGCGAAGCCCTCCTCGACATTTCCGAACTCCAGCGCGACCATCTTGTGAATATTGCCTTCTTCACCGTATTCGTGGATCCGCGGCTCCGGTGTGGCCAGCGCCTCTTCTGGATCGGCGATCGTCGGCAGGATTTCGTAGTCGACGTCGATGAGATCAAGCGCTTCGAACGCGGTCAACTCTTCGCGGGCAATCACCGCGGCCACTGGATCGCCCACGTGCCGCACGTGATCCACGCATAGGGCCTGCTCGTCCTGGCTTACCGGAAGAATCCCATACTGAATGGGCAGGTCCTTTCCGGTCAGCACCAGGTACACGCCGGAGTGCTTAAGTGCTCGCGAAAAATCAATGTTGCGAAGCCGCGCGTGCGGGTGTGGAGAACGCAGCAGCTTGCAATGCGCCATTCGTGGCAGAAAAATGTCGTCGGCGAAACGCGTCTGCCCCGTGACTTTCGCGCGCGCGTCCACGCGCCGGCGCGCTCGCCCAATCACCCGAAGCGTGTCGCCCCTGGAAGTGGAGTCGCTCATTTGCTTGCTCCCGGTTCGGCAGCAATCTTCACCATCGCGGCTTCCACTGCCTCAAAAATCTGCAAGTAGCCGGTGCAGCGGCACAGATTTCCCGACAGCGCTTCCCGAATTTGCTCGCGGTTGGGATGTGGATTTGCGTCCAGCAGCGCCTTTGCGGTCACGAGGATGCCCGGCGTGCAATACCCGCACTGCGCCGCGCCCAGATCCGCGAACGTGTCCTGCAGCGGATGCAGTCTTCCATCTTGTCCGAG
>CAZGFL010000043.1:0-41798 GCA_964524985.1 uncultured Acidobacteriaceae bacterium | reverse complement strand
GGGTCGGAGAATCCATGTTCGCGCGCCCAGCCTGCCCACACGCGCGCCACGGCCGGGGTGGAGTCTACCAGCACGCCGTCCAGGTCAAACAAGACACCACGGCAGCGTATGGGATTCATGTATTCATGATAAGCGGGAAGTCTCGGATGTTCGGAGCGAAGGAGAGGTGCCAAATGGTAGAGATTTCCATGTAAGTAATTTGGGGTGGGAGATGGGATTTGAACCCACGACATTCGGAGCCACAGTCCGACGCTCTACCAGCTGAGCTACTCCCACCGCTGGTGCACTACACTCATTTTACGATAGTTTGGCGTTCCCCCAAAGCGGTCCTGTAAGTCACCACCGTTTTACCCGAGAGGACTTTGCTGCGTGAAAAGCCCGCGAGATCGCGCGACTCTGGGCGCGCCTTGTTCCGCTTCTACAACTACAGATACGACACACTCCGGCTGCATCCCCGATGACCCTCCGACAGGCGGTTGCTATCCTGAAAATTACGCGCCATGACGGTATTAGCCGAAAATCCCACAGAAACTGCGGCTTCCCCTGCGCCAACAGCGTCCTCCGGACTGCACGCCTATTTTCTTGGATTGACGGCCGGAGCCCCGGAGCCCTGGAATGCAACCACGATTGGCGGGCTCGTTTCGCTCGTGCTGATCTGGGCGGCGTGGTTTTACGGGACCTGGGCGACCTGGGGATACCTCACCGCCGATTGCGGAAGGGAGATGTACGTTCCCCTGGTGCTCTCGGAAGGCAAGACGCTCTACAAAGACATTTGGTACCTCTACGGACCAGCCGCGCCGTACTTCAATAGCTTTTTGTACAGATTATTTGGGGTTCACCTCACCGTTCTCTATTGGGGGGGCTCGCTTGCGGCATTGGGCTCCGCCATTTTTCTATATCTGGCAGGGATGCGGCTTTCGTCGTGGCTGGTGGGCTGGACTGCCGGCGCGGTGCTGCTGACGCAGTCGTTCCATCATTCGCTCTTCAGCTTCCCGCTGCCGTACAGCTTTGCTTCGGTTTACGGCTGCCTGACGGCATGCGTCTTTCTTTGGCTTATCCTTTGCGCGGCCACGTCGGAGCGCCTCGCGTGGATGTTTGCGGCTGGAACCGCGGCGGCTGTGGCGCTCTTGTTGAAACTCGAGATTGGCGCAGCCTGTTACGCGGCACTGGCGTTGGTAACTGCCGTGCGCTGGCTACGCGAGCGCTCCTGGAAAGGAACCGCGCAAGATATTGCCGTTTGCACGCCTGGCGTGGTTCTTTGCGGCGCCGTGTTGTCCTGGATGATTTCCCTCGGCGGCGTGGAGTTCATCACGCAGGAAAACATCATGAGCTGGCCGACATCGTTCTTCATGCGGACGTACGGGAAATTCTGGCTGGCCACGACGGGACTGAGCTTGTCGGCGGAAGCTTTTGGCAAAGCCGCCGTGCGCACCGTGATTTTCTTTGGCGTCTTCCAGGGATTTCACCTGCTGGTATCCTGGCAGCGCACCGCTCGCCGGCTCCTGCTCTTGCGCCTGGCGTTCCTTCTTGGCGCGCTTGCTTATCTCGGCGTGTACTTGATGTCCTTCGACGAGCTGAAATATAACCCGTTGTCCCTGTCATTACAGGACGCCATGCGCTACCTCTTCTTTCCCCAGGATATGGTGCTGTACATCGCGATCGTCATGCTGTTTGCCTGGTGGCATTTCTGGAGGAATCCGGCCTATCGCCAGGCCGCGGCCGTGGCCCTGGCGCTGACTTTTTCCGCAATGCTTGCAGCTCGCATTCTGTTGATGACCACGCCCATGGCCTATCCCATCTTTTACGACGGCCCGGCGGTCCTCTGTTTTTTGCTTCTCGCGCGGCAGGTGATGCAACAAGCGGCCGGTTCCCGGCGCTCCGCTGTGATTGCCCAGGTTACGATCTCCGCCTTATGCCTGTTGGCCGCTTATGTGAACATCCATAGACAGCTCGAGACTCCGTTTCGCCCGACGGCCTGGCTTTCGACCGAACGCGGAAGCATCCGCGTCTCCGAACATCTCGCGGAACAATATTCGGCGGCGATCCGCTTCATGAAGGAGCAGAACGCTCTTGGCAACCAGGTCTTGTCTGTTCCCGAAGACACCAGCCTCTATTTTTTCTCGGCAACGCATTGTCCCACGCGCGTCTTCACGTTTACGCCTGGCGTACTGGCGCCCGGCAAGATGACCGACGAGTTGATCCGCGAGATTGAAGCGAAGCCCGTGCGCTACCTGCTGTGGTCAAATCGCACGTTTCCTGAATACAAGGCCATGCGATTTGGGTACGACTTCGATCAGACCTTGAACCAGTATTTCGTCTCGCACTACCACCGCGTGCGCCTGCTCGTGGACAACCCAGTTCCGTTTGGCGAATGGAACGCTTACATTTGGGAGCGCAACTCGGAGGCAAGGCCGCAATGATTGCCACCGAGCCGGAAAAGCAAATGGAAACGCAAGTGGAAACCCAGAAAAACTGGGGGCCCCAGGCTCTGGAGGAAATGCGCCGCGCCCGCCGCGAGTTCCAGGATGCCAACGCCGGGCAGCGCGACAAGTGGATTCGCTCCAACGAATATTATTACGATGCGCTGAAGCGCGTCTTGCAGCTTATCGTCGAGCCGGGTAAGCGCGTCCTCCATGTGCGCTGCGAGACCGGCCATTTGCTCGCGGCGGTCGTACCGGAGCATGGCGTCGGCGTCGAAATCGGCCAGGCCATGGTCGATTACGCCGCGTCGCAGCACTCCGATCTGCATTTCGTCAAGAGCGATCCCGAATCTCTCGAACTGGGCGAAAAGTTTGATTATGTCGTTTTCGATCACATTTTCGACACCGTGGACATCTTGCGCGCGTTTGAACAGGTGCGCCGTCATTGCACCAGCGAAACGCTGGTCATCGTTATCAACTACAACCATCTCTGGCAACCCGTTTTGCAGTTTGCCAGTGCGGTGGGCTTGCGATCGAAATTCGTCGAGCCCAACTGGATCAGCGAGAACGATATTCGGGGTTTCCTGCGCCTGGCGGGTTTCCGTCCGGTTCGCAAGCACCGCTTGCTGCTTCTTCCCAAGTGGCTGCCATTTCTCTCGGCGCTCCTGAACAATTTTGTCGCTCGGCTTCCGGGGATTCGCCGGCTTTGCCTGATGCAGGTGATGGTGGCGCGGCCGCTACCGGAGCCGATCGACGAACGGGAAGTGAGCGTCTCGGTCATCGTTCCGTGCCGCAATGAGAAGGGCAATGTGCAACCCGCCGTCGAGCGCATTCCCGCGATGGGCAGCCAGAGTGAAATCCTTTTTTGCGATGACAAATCAACGGACGGCACTGCCGACGAAGTCCGCCGCATGCAAGCGCTTTATCCGGACCGCGAAATCCGGCTCATCGACGGCCCCAGTATTTGCAAGGCGGAGAACGTCTGGACGGGTTTTCGCGCGGCCCGCGGCGACGTCCTGATGATTCTCGATGCCGACCTCACCGTCATGCCGGAAGAGCTGCCCATGTTTCTGCGCGCGCTCACTAGCCGCCGGGGCGATTTTGTGAACGGCAGCCGCTTGATTTATCCCATGCAGCAAAAAGCCATGAAGTTCGCGAACGAAATCGGGAACAAGTTCTTTGGGCTGATGTTTTCGTTTTTGCTGGACCAGCGCATCAAGGACACGCTGTGCGGTACGAAAGTGTTCTGGCGGCGCGACTGGCTGCGCATGGAGAAGAATCTCGGCACCTGGGGAATCCGCGACCTTTGGGGCGATTACGAGCTGCTATTCGGCGCCAGCAAGTTACACCTCGAAATCGTCGAAGTGCCGGTGCATTACCAGGAGCGCATTTACGGCGTCACGAAAATGACGCGTGTTTTCGCCAACGGCATGCGCATGTTGCGGATCTGCTGGCATGCCTGGCATCGCCTGGAGGGCTAACTTCGCCTAGTGAGCTAGCGATGCCGCCTGCTGGATTGGCTGGGCGGGCGTCCGCGGATATGGTTTGAGCTGCTGTATCTTCTTGTCCATCTCGTCCGGCTGGTAGAGCCAGATTTGTCGATCCTTGAAATACTCAAGCAGGCGTTCATTCTGTGCAGCATCCAATTCCCGCGCCCACAGTATTTTTGCGGAGTCGATCTCCGCACCGTTGTACACCCACTCCATGTGATAGTCGTGATTCTTGCGGTACCGCACCATCACCAGGTGCTGGCCGGCGGTACTGTCTAATTCCGCGGTAAGTTCGGCGCGCTCCTTGATCTCTGGGGTCCTCCGTTCATCGACATCGAGTTTGTGAGCCAGCGCTCGGTCCAGAACTACAACAAACAGGACAATCACGATCATGCGCACGGCGATAGACCCGTACCGCCTACCTTGTACTTCAATGGTGTTCAGGTGTCTCATTGCCTGCACCACCAGGGCATACAGCACGCAAACCAGAGGCGCTGCATAATGAGGATGTCCCCACACCACTAAAAAGACACCCACCCCGCCGACCACCAGGGTGATCAGCAGCAGCCGCATTTTCTTGTCGCGAAAGACAAACGGCACGAACGGCAAGAGCAGCCATTCTGGGCGGCCCAAAAAGTACGCTGCCAGCATGACGAATTTCTCTTTGGTAAGACGGGCAGCCTCCGCCCAACTTCTATGGTAGTAGCCTCGCGACCATCCGTTGAAAAAACCCTCGAACTGCGCGTTCCGATAGTGTAGTGCTGGCTTGAGATCCTGCCATAGGAAACGCTGCGAACTCTCATACGTATTCATGTTCAAGGTGTGCGGCATCAAAAACGGATTTCCTGTCAATCGCCAGTTGTAATAGCCAAGGAAGCTGATCAGGAGAACCTGCGACGCCAGCACAGGAACCAAAACCCGAACGGTCCGCGTGCGAACGTCCTCCCTGGTCTTGCCTTTTCCCAGGAACCACCAAAGCAGATACACTGCTGTGGGTAGGCTAAAGATCAAGCCCTCGAAAGGCCGGCTATTGGCCAAGAAGGCAAAACCCAACCCTAGTAGCAGTGCATAACGCAACCGCGCCGCTCGCCTAATTCTTCCAATCGCTCCGAGTACCAGCGCCCCGCCCGTGGCTGCCACCGCTCCACCCCAGTAGCCGTTGATCCAGTAGCTTGAAATGCAGAATTGCAACGCCGTGAGGATCCCCCCTAGAAACGCCCACCGTGCGGGAATCCAAGCCTGGAGCATCCAAACAACGGCCGCGCACATCATTGCGTTGCTCAACAGGACGCCGATCCACGGATGTCCGAGCAGTTGGCCGATCGCCAGGAACAATCCTTGGGCCGGCGGATACATTGAGCAGTATGTCGGAATCCAATTCACATTCATTGTTTCGAAACTGATCCACATCGGGTGCGTCGGGTTCGTCAGCCGCCCATGGGCGAAAGTATCGCCCATCAACAAATAACTAAACTCATCGTGGATGCCCGGAATCGGAACACCGAGTACCGGGAGAAACATCAGACGCAGTCCGATAACACCGAAAAACATCGCCCAGACCGCAGCTGCCCGTCTTTCTGTAAATCGGATTACGGCTTGCTCAGCCTTGCGCAGGCCCGAGAAGCCTGACAACGCCGGCAGAATAGTAAGCAGAGAAAGAAGCAGGAGCCCGATAAGGGTATAAAGCTTGTCTGGAACCAAAGGGGATACCACCTCGTCTTTCTCGGCGAGCCAGGGATTCCATTAATAGCCCGGCACTCTTTCAGTCTATCCAGTTCCCGCGGAACAAAAGGCGGTCTGTGTCCGGCATCACAATGCTTCCTTTGGAACTTTTCCTCTCTTTTCCGGTTGTGCGAACTCGTCGTGATTTCTTCCACGACGCACTACGGCATTCACATCCACGACATCTGCCCCGCCGCCTCGGCTCGGCTATAAGTCCTTCCCAGCAGCGTTTATGGTTCCGCAACAGGCCGTTGCAGGCTTGCGCACGCAGCGCCAACTCGCCCGCGCGGCTTGTTAAACTAAATTGGCAGGATACGCGTCCCCGCGCATGAGCTCCCAACAAACGGACCGCAGCCACTTCGAGCGGCAAATCGTCTTTGCGCGCCCCATCTTCATTTTGCTTTCGTTGCTGGCGGCACTCGAGGAGACGCCTGCGCGCCAGGCCCCCCGCGCCGTCTCCTTCCTGATCTCCTACCTGATTCTGGCTTTGCTCGTCACGCAAATTGAGCGCCTCTTGCGCCAGCGTTCCTGGCACCTGCCTCTCATTTGCGACCTCATGGCTTTTGGCATCTTCCTCTTTATCAGCCCCACCACCGTGCCGGTGTGGTTTCCGTATCTTTTCATCTGCTACGCCGCAGGCATTCGGTGGGGATTGGAATTCACTTTGCCGCTGGCCGGCGCGCTCTCTCTTGCGATGGTTCTGCTTCCCGCCGGCAAAGGCGAGATTCATTGGATGCGCGTGGTGGCCTGGATTGGCCTGATGCTGGGCACTTTCGCGGGCGGAGCGGGCCTGGCTTTCCTTGGCGACCGCAACCGCCGTTTCGCCTCGCAAATCGAATTCTTCTCGCGGATCAACGCCACGATGCAAGTGGACCAGGGCCTTGCTGAATCGCTTCGCCTTTTCCTTCAGGAGCTTGCCACGACATTCAACGTCGAGGAAGCCATCCTGCTTTACCGCGACCCCGACCTCGAGCGCATCTTCCTCTGGCGCATGAAGGCTGGAGAGAGCGACCGCCTCGTACCGGAAGGCCTTCCCCTCTCGCGCACCGATGGCTTCCTCCTTGACGATATGGACGCCACCATCTGCTGGACCTCGCTTGCCGGCCCGGGCACAGGGTTCGGTTGGGATAGGCGGGATGGACGGCCCATTAAGAACCTGCCCCGCCTGCCTGGCCCAGCCCAGCAGGAGCTCAAAGTTCAGTCGTTGATGACGGTCGCCTTTGAACAAGCCGGGGAAGCCAGCGGGCGCATTTTTCTTCTCAACGGCCGTAAACCATTCCAAAAGCAAGACTTAGCCTGGCTTGAAAGCATTGCGCAGCACATTGGCCCGGCGCTTGAGAACATCTTTCTTCTGAGGCACTTGCGCGCCCGCGCCATTGAAGCCGAGCGTAGCCGTATCGCCCGCGACCTCCACGACGGTATTCTCCAGACTATCCTCAGCATTGAAATCCAGCTGGATGTCCTGCGCCGCCGCGTCACCACCTCTCCCGAGCAAGTAGTATCATCCCTGGCGAACCTCCAGCAGACCGTCAGAAACGAAGGCGCCGAACTCCGCCAGACCGTTACGGATCTGCGGCCCCTCCGCGTGCAAAGCGCTGATCTCGTTGATTTAATGCGTGGTTTTGCCGAGCGTTACCGAAATGAATCCACCATTGCCCTTGACCTACTGATTGATTCGACACAATTGCGGGCTCCCGACCGCGTCTGCCGCGAGATTTTCCAGATTTACCGTGAAGCACTCACCAACATAAAAAAGCATGCCAAGGCTTCCCATGTCGTGGTAAAACTGTCGCAGGATGACAGCCGCCTAGTACTTGTAGTAGACGATAACGGCGAGGGGTTTAGCTTTGCCGGAAGATTTACGGGTGACGAACTGGATCGTCTGCGGCTGGGTCCCATTTCCATCAAGGAACGTTCGCGAACCGTGGGTGGGGTTTTGACTGTCGAGTCGAATCCAGGGCATGGGGCGCGTCTGACAATCGAAGTGCCGCTCGGGTGATATGGCAAAGACGAAACAGCAAATACGGGTACTACTAGCCGATGACCACGCGATTTTTCGCGAGGGTCTTCGCAAACTTCTCGATTCTGACGACGAAATCACCATCGTCGGCGAAGCCCAGAATGGCGCGGAGTGCATCAAGCTTCTCGCCAAGCTCAAGCCCGATATTCTATTGCTCGATCTCCGCATGCCCGATAAAGACGGCCTCGCCGTTCTCGAAGAAGTCAATTTCGATACTTTGCCGACGCGTGTTGTGGTTCTCACTGCCGCCGAAGATGATCGTGACGTGGTTCGCGCCATGCGCCTGGGCGCGCGCGGCGTGGTCTTGAAGCAATCCGCTACCGACCTTTTGGTGAAGAGCATCCACCGCGTGCATGCGGGTGAGATTTGGCTCGACAACCGCATGACCGCCGAAGTCATGAAAGCTTTCTCGAAATCCTCCGAAGCCGGGCCGCGCCGCGAAAAGCCGTTGCTCAGCGATCGCGAGAAAGAAATCGTCCAACTCGTCGCTCAGGGCTTCCGCAACAAGGAAATCGGCGAAAAGCTTTTCATCTCCGAGCAAACCGTCAAAAACCATCTTCACAACATCTTCGACAAGCTCGGCGTCTCCGACCGCCTCGAACTTGCGCTGTATGCGATACACCACCGGCTGATTGACCAGTCTTAATCGCACCAGCTTACTCAAGTCGTGAAGTTGTAACATTTTCCTGGCGCGGCAGTGCTATGCTTCTTGCTACCCCGCATGCTCGCGCAAGGCCCACTCGCTCGACTTCTCCCCTCTATCCGGCGGCTGTCGATCTGTGGCGCACCTCTGTCTTCCTTCGCGATCACCATTGCTGTGCATTCCGTCTCTGCTTTCCCTCAACAACCACAATTCAAATACGAACGCAGAGCCGACAGTCCCGCTCCCCTTGAGCTGCCCGTTCCGGCTAAAATCCACGAGTGTGAGAGCTTTTGCGGGGACTGGGCGTTCACAGGCAAGGAGGGCACGGCGCGGTGGGAAAATGGATCGACAGCAGTCCTCACGGTTGAGCGCTACGACGCGGAGGGGATCACGATTCATCGCAACGATCAGGCTGGAGTCACTGCAGGTCTGCAGGCCGTCTACACCGGAAAACTGAAGGGGAACCAAATCGAGGGCGAAATTGCCTGGGAGTGGCCTCCACAGTTGAAGGGTACGCACGGCATCTGGAATGCTACAGTCGAGGAACCCGCTCCCTCAGCCGGGCCGAAGAAAACCGACTCCTCGCCGCCTTCTTCTCGTTCTTTCGAAGCGCCCGTCATTGGTTCCTTGCCCGACACCTGCGGCGATAAGAATCCCATTCTGACGCCGCTGAAGGCTGGCGCGAACGGCCTCCCCGAAGGGCTCGACGCCAGCATGTTCCAGACATTGTCGACAGATGATCCTGCAGACGTGCGTCAGACGAGCGGGCAGGAGGCCTGGAAGAATGCCCGCAAACTCGAGGGCGATGAAAAATTCAAAGATGCCCTCTTCTGGTACGAGCGCGCCTTAGTCAAGCGCTTCCCCTTGGGAGCTGCAGATATCGGCTTCCTCTATCGCTGGGGTCTGGGCGTGCCCTTCTCCTACGCCATGGCTGCGCGATGGTATGAATTCGGCGCCGCTCATTGCGATCCGGTGTCTATGCAGCGGCTCGCGCAACTCCGCATGAACGGCTGGGGCGTTCCTAAGGATTCAAATAGCGCTGCGACTTTGATCGGGCGATCTTTCCGCTTCGCCCATGATTCGGATTCCGCATTCGGCTTGGCGATGATGTACCGCTTTGGAGCTCCCGGCATTGTCGCCGCCAATCAGGGCCTGGCTGGATTCTGGCTTAAGAGCGCCAACGATGCGCTGCGCATGTCCGACCATCCCGGCCTGAATGGGCAGGAGCCCGGCTTGTGCGCCGAACCTGATGTTTTGAAGAAAATTGCCGTCACGATGGCCGGTATGCTCAGACGCACATACACGGATCCGAAGTCCTCTGCTGTCTTTGTCATACTGAAGGAGACGGATTTCCCTCTGCCTGAGGCGGACGAAGAGTCGTTTCGGACAAACAATGTGCAAGCCCTTGTCCGTCACAGCGATGACGAAGCGGAGTGCCAGACATATTTCAATACGGATCCCCGAAACTGGGTGTTTCGCGTGAATCGTCTGCGGCTCCCTCCTGAGAACAAGCGGCTCGACCCCAAGCAGCAGATCGACTATCTCGTGATTCCTGCCAGCGGCTCGCAATGGGTACGGCTGCAGGTCATTCGCGCAGAAATGATGGGGAATGGCATCCCCGTCCCCATGAGCCTGCAAAACTTGCACGAGTTCGACCAGCCGCACTGATCGCAGCCTCTGCTATTGCTTACGCCATACCTGTACTTCGGGGCCGCCCGGAGCGCCGCGAATTTCGCTAAAATTGAGGCAGAAATTGAGTAAGGAGCTTGCTTCCCATGCGCCGCCGACTGATTTTCTTCGCGTGCGTTTTCTTCTTGGCTGGCCTAACCGCCCGAGCGCAGTCGCCCGATCAGTCCGGCTCCCCGCAACAGGCCAATCCTCCTGCGTGCACGGGCGCAAATTGCCCGCAATCTCCCGCCAAGCCTGCCGCCGCGAATCCTGACACTGCTGCTAAGCCTGCGGCAAAGCCTCATCGCGTCTTCACCAACGAAGATTTTGACGCGCAGCCGCATGAAGTCGTGGTACAGGGCGGCCGCGAACTGCTTCATTCGCTCAACGAATGCGACCGCACCTGCTTCGACCAGGTCGCGCAGCGGGCTGGCAACGGAGGCTACAACTCGGCTCGCTGGAAACTCGGTCTTCTCGACGCCGTGGACGCCGTGAAGGCTGATTCCGCCTGGCAGGGAATCCTCGGCGAGATTCTCGGAGTGAAAGCGCAGGCCTGCGAACTGCAAGTAAAGAAAACGCAGGATCTTCAACAGCTTTCCGATCCGCGCACAGTCACACCTGCGGAGCTTGCCGTGGAACGTCAGTACGAGCCCAAGTTCCGCGAAATCCAGGTGCGCCTGAACACCATCTTGAACCGCGCCCACGCGCACATCGCCAAGTCTTCCGACCAAGTCCTGCAGTCCGCCTTCATGCAGCTGCAGGTCGACAAGCTGTCGAACGCCACGTGCCGGATCAATGTGCCGCAGCCTCCGGCGGACACGGACGATCCCGATGATCCCTAGTCCGCGTCAGCCGCATCACACAAGAGTTTTCGCGCGCACGCAATTTTCCACCGCGTGTGCCTGCGCGCTTCTTTTTCTTGCGTCAATTCTCCTGCTCCTCAAGACCCACACTAGCCTTGCGGGCGCCTCTCCGCAGTCGCAGGACCCCTGTGCCAAGCCGGCCCCTGTCTCGCAGAAACCAGCCGCAACACCGACAAAGCCACAAGCGGAGGCGCGAAAAGACGCTGCTCCACTCAAGAAAGCCATGCGCGAGAAGAAAGTGCTCACGGAGGACGACCTCACCAAGCCGGCCGAGCCAATGGTGAACAATCTGGATGAAGGGGAAGAGAACAATTCGATTTGCGATCTCTCTTGTGAGGCCGCTCTTAAGGCCGAGTTTGGCTTCACGCGCGACCGCGATCTGGAATTTCGCACGCAACTGACCATCGCACGGAACGAAATTTCCAACGACCACGCCTGGAATTCCGTGCTTCAGAGCGCAACTACCGTTGCCGGCCAGTATTGCGATTTGCAGCGCCAGAAAGCGGAAATTCTTGGAAAGGGCGACGCGTCTGACTACGCACGCAGTTTGGTCAACTCCCGCTATGCCACTCGCGAGCGAGACCTCACTGCGCAGTACCAGAATAATAAAGGTCTCGTCGAACAGCGCATCGCCATCGTACAGCGCTTCGCTCCTTTGCGCGGCAGCGTCATGCAATACGAATGGAATGACTTCGCCAATCGCGCGTGTCCGGATTTCAGGTTGCCATGAGTTTCCGTTCACAAGTTCGCGCCGGCAAAGTGCTCCGCCGCATCCTTGTATTCACTTTCTTGTTTTCGATTTTCTCCGCGCTGGTTCTCTTCGCCCAGAATCCGCCGCCGGTTCCACAACAGCCGCCTGTTTCCGATCCCGCCAAAAAGGCTCCCGCAACTGCGCCGGATTCAGCTGCGCTCCCCACTCCAGCCAAGAAACCACATCGCGTCTTTACCAATGACGACATGCCTTCAACTTCCGGCGTTCCGGTTGCTCCCAGTGCGCGCCTGCGCCTCAAGCAGCTAAATCGCTGCGACCGTGCGTGCTTCGTCGACGTTGAGAAGCAAGCGCTCAATTTCGGCTACCAGAGCGCGCATCCACGCGCCACGCGCCGGGAGATGGAAGACAGTCTCGTCAATTACATCGAGGAGCTGCGCACCGATCCCACCTGGCAGCAGTTGCTTCTCGATATGATTTCCGCGCACATCAACGTCTGCGCCTCGTCGCAGAGCGATGGGCAACGCGAAGAGAACTCTCCTTCACATACGCCCACGCGCCAGGAAATCCTCGACGAAGAGGAGCGCATGAAAAACAATCGCATCGCGCCTCCTGGTAGCTATCAAGCAGCTTCGTCCGCCGTAATGAGCTACCGCTGGCGCGTGCGCGACCCGCTCAAGGCTTCGCTCATGGTGTATCAGTGGATGGGCGAGTCCAAGCGCGATTGCGCCACCATCGCGCCTCCGACGGAGAGTGACGACGCCGACGATCCGTGAGATCGGAAGACAGCGCGTCTCGCGCCGAAACGCAACAGGGCTCATATATGAAATCCTCCAAGAATCTTCTTCTCGTAGGCCTGGTGTTGGCTCTTTGTCTCTCTAGTATTCTTGCGCTGCGATTCCGTGCAGGGCGCGAGCGTGCTGCCCTAGCCGCAGCTTCCCATCTCAATTGGGTTTATAACGCTGGACCCAGCGCCGTCTCTGGAATCGCGCTTGCCCCCGACGGAACGATTCATTTCGCTGCCGCCGACGGCATCTATGCGCTCTCTGCCGATAGCCAGCTTCTCTGGAAAGCGCCGCTTCCTTTTGGTCCCGTCACTGCCGCTCCCACCCTCAGCTCCGATGGCACGCTCTACCTCGCCAGCGAATCCGGCAAACTCTTCGCGCTCGATCATTCAGGCAATCTGCATTGGGCATCCGGCGACACCAAACACAAGCTCCTTACGCCGCCTGCCCTTGGCGAGGGCGCGACGCTTTACGCTACGGACGAATATTCCGATGTGTTCGCCTTTTCTCCCGGCATTCAGGCGAACTACACCTGGGACCTCGTCACCTTTGACTATTCGGTCAAGAAAGACGCAGTCCTGCTAGGCGGCGATCCCAACAGCAATCGGCTGCGCTACACGGCTCCCGCGGTTGGACCCGACGGCACGCTATACCTCGTTCACGAGTCCTGGCTCTATCAAATCTCTCCATCGGGCGGGATTGAACACTATTCGCAGTATTACGGCGGCACTCCCGGATTTCCCGCCCTCGGCCCGAGCGGCAACGTGTACATTGGCGGGCACCACTGGTCGGCGCTCGCCGCGCTCGACCGCTCCGGCAAAGCGCTTTGGGGCACGCGCACGTCCGGCCCTGTGATTGGCTCTCCCGTGATTGACTATACCGGCCAAATCTATTTTTGCGATTCCGATTTCGTGAAAGCTTACAGTGCCGAAGGCAGGCAATTGTGGTATCTGCAGATTCCATGCAACTCCGGCCCGGCGCTGGCGACGGATGGCACGCTTTTTCTTGGCGTGAATGGCCCGCGCTCGCAATCTGGTTCGCCGCAGACTTACTTTGCAGCCGTTTCTTCCGATGGCCACTTGAAATGGAAAACGGAAATCCACGGCGTGATTCGTGACGCCCCTGCGATTGCGCCGGACGGCACGATTTTCTTCACCACCGACCAGGGATACGCCTACTCCGCGTTTGACGCCGGCTCTTCTCCCATGGACTCGTCGTGGCCGCGCTTTCAGCACGACGCCCAAAATTCCGGCCGCCTGCCGTTCTATCACTAAGATGACGCTTCGACTCTTCTTGTAGGGCTTGTTGGTAACTGTGCGCTTTCTGCGTCACTAACGAAACCAGCTTCCTTGCCAACAAACCGCGGTACATACCTAGGAAGTTATCGTCGCCTGTGCTATGCTGCGCTTGCTTGTGGTGATGTGACGGCCTCCGACCAGGTCCCCAATTCTCCGGAGTTACCGCTCGGGCACTTTTGCGCCCGCGCAGACTTCCGCCTTCTGGCCGAAGGCGCTCGGCAAGTACTCGATTCCAATTTTGTAGCGTGGGTGGGCCTATGCGACCTATTGGGCTAGTTTCGATATCCCGTGGAACCTTCCTTGCATTTCTCTTGACTTTCTCGTGCTTGTGCGCGCAGGCGCAGAACGCAAATATTCCCGCGCGCATCACACAAGCGATTGATGAAAAGAATCTTGTAACCTTGACGGGCAACGTGCACCTGCTGGCGCGGCCCGAGTTTGACCAGGGGCTTGTCGCAGACACGCAGCCGATGAAGCGAATTCTGCTGCTCTTGCAGCGCAGCCCGGACCAAGAGACCGCGCTCGAACAACTGCTTGAGGACCAACAGTCCAAGGCATCTCCCAATTACCATGCGTGGCTGACACCGGAACAATTTGGCAGACAATTCGGCCCTGCGGACGCCGATATTCAGAACGTCACGCAATGGCTCACCTCGCAGGGATTCACAGAAATCAACATCGGCCCCGGCCGCACCGTCATGGAGTTCTCGGGTACCGCTGGCCAGACACGCAACGCTTTCCACACCGAAATTCATCACTATCTCGTAGATGGCAAAGATCACATCGCAAATAGCAGCGATCCACAAATTCCTGCCGCACTCGCGCCGGTCGTTGCGGGCATTGTCTCACTGCACAATTTTCCCAAGACCTCGCATGCCAGATTTCTTGGACAGTTTCGCAGGACTCTCGGCAAGCCAGGCCTGGAGCCGCTCTTCACGTTTCCCAACCCATTCAATGGGAGGACGTTCTACGGGATGGGTCCAGGTGATTTCGCCACCATCTACAACTCCAAGCCGCTGATCACTGCAGGCAATGACGGAACGGGACAAACCATCGCGATTGTTGGGGAGACGAACATAAACGTAGCCGACGTGCAGGCGTTTCGCAAGATGTTCAGCCTGCCCGCGAACTTCGATGCTACGAATGTGATTTTGAATGGCGAGGACCCAGGCATAACGTCCAAAGGCGAGGAGGGAGAAGCAGATCTGGACACCGAGTGGTCAGGGGCCGTTGCTCCTGGCGCGGCCGAAAAGTTTGTGGTTTCGGCTTCGACGACGGCGTCGGCCGGGATTGACCTTTCCGCTCTCTACATCATCGAGCACAACCTGGCGGGAGTGATGAGCGAGAGCTACGGACAGTGTGAAAGTGCGCTGGGCGCTGCAGGAAACGCGTTTTACAACAGTCTTTGGGAACAGGCCGCGGCGCAGGGAATCACCGTCATTCTTTCTTCGGGCGACGGAGGCTCGGCAGGCTGCGACGACTTCAATACGGAGCAAGTGGCCACGCTGGGATTGGCAGTCAGTGGACTGGCCTCCACTCCCTTCAACGTCTCCGTGGGCGGCACGGATTTCGATGAAGTCAATACGTGGGCGACGTTTTGGAATTCGACCAACGACCCGACAGGTTAGTTCAGCCAAGAGTTACATCCCGGAAATTCCCTGGAACCAAAATTGCGCGCAGATTAGCCTGACGGGCTGCGGTGCAAGCGCTCCCCAGGGATCCGTAAATATCGTGGCTGGCAGTGGAGGGCAGAGCACCGTCTATCCAAAACCAACATGGCAGATGGGCGTCGCGGGTATGCCCAATGACAGCCATAGGGATCAGCCGGACATTTCCTTGTTCGCAAGTCCGGGATTTGATGGGACGGGGTACGTTTATTGCCAGAGCGACCAGACCATTTCCGGCGCGGCAACTTGCGATATAAACACCAGCACCGGAATTCTGGACTTCGGGATTGTCGGGGGCACCTCCGCGTCCGCCCCCGCGTTCGCCGGGATTATGGCGCTAGTGAACCAAAAACAGTCGACACAAGCAGATCCTGCTCCCCGTCAGGGAAACCCGAATTATGTGCTCTACGCCTTGGCGAAAAAAGCAGGCGCCAGCTGCACCTCGAGCACTACAGAAGCGTCCGGCTGCATCTTCAACGATGTGACAAAGGGAAACAGCTTTTTGCCCACGGGTTTGCCCGGCGTCGGAACAAACAGCGTACCTTGCCAGGGAGGTTCGTTGAACTGCAGCGTAAGTACGGCTGGTAGCAACGGCGTGCTAGTCGATCCGAGCCACACGTCGACCGAAGCGTGGACTGCTGCCGCCGGCTACGACATGACTTCCGGTTTGGGCTCGGTCAACGTGAACAACCTAGCGACGAGTTGGGGAACCTCTTCGACGGTTGCCACGACCACTACGCTGACCCTTTCGCCGACCACGGGTATCACCCACGGCACCGCAGAAAATGTCACCGTCGCCATCACCGTCAAGCCGAATACCGGATCAGGCGTGCCCATAGGGGATGTCTCACTCATCGCGACACCCATTCCGCCTGACGGGACGAGTCGCGGATTGGATCAATTCACACTATCGAATGGCGCAGTGAGCGGCGCTAAAACCCAAAGTCTTCCAGGCGGCACATATAACGTGGCTGCTCACTATGCGGGGGATGGAACGAACGCTCCCAGCGATTCCTCGCCAGTGCAAGTCACAGTTGGAAAAGAAAGTAGCCAAACTTTTATCGTGATTCCAAGTTTTGATTCCAGCGGGAATCTGATTAGTGGTAATGCGACGTCGGTCACCTACGGGTCGAATTACGTCATTCGAATGTACGTTACAGACAAAAACGGTATAGCAAGCACCACAGGACCCCCAAGCCCGATCTGCTACCAGGAAAACGTGCTCACGTGCCCTTCGGGAACAGTCACCTTGACCGACAGTGGTGTGCTTGTGGACACGGGAGGAGGCGGACCGGGAGTCTACCACCTAGATAATTTCGGGTATACGCGGGACCTCACGCCAAAGCTGTTGGGTGGAGTACACTCTCTGGCAGCCAACTACAACGGCGACAGCAGCTACAACGCAAGTTCGGGACCAAGTTCGTTTACTATAAATCCCGACCCAATTTCTTTCGGCTTGCAGGTGCTTACACCTACCCCCGTTTTGGGCGTTCCATTTCAGGTCAGCATCATTGCATATTCGCAATACCCCGCCACGGCTGGACCTTCTGGCACGATGACGTTTTATGACGGAGCAACTCAGTTGGGTAGTCCCATTCCTGTAAGCGGCCCGGCTGGAGGTTATGAACCCACGTTTTTTGTCAATATGTCTTTAACAATTACGACCGCCGGTTCCCATACCCTTTCGGCCAAATATAGTGGCGATGCAAACTACGCCTCCCAGACTGCTACGACCACCATTAACGTGCTTAATCCCACCACGGGCAACATCACATTTAGCCCTCCCACCGTGAATTACGGAAACCCTGTGACGATCACGGGCGTTATCGACACCTCTGTGTCGGCGTCGAACGCGGGGCTTAAACCCACGGGAACGATCTCGCTGTCTGGGGGATACGATGGGCAGATTACTAATGGAGTCTCAATAACGACCATGGCCGATGCAAGCGGCAATTGGGAAATTCAAGCAACCGCGACGATTTCACCCAAAAGCAGCGAAAACTTCGCAATCACCTATAGTGGCGATACGAATTTCGAGGCTGCCTCAGGCTTCAGCAATTTTCTGACGGTCATCATCCCCGATTTCAGCCTCAACATTCCCAGCACACCCTTCAACATTCCGGTCGGCCAGCCGGGCACACTGCAATTCAACATTGTCCCTGCAACGAATAATTCCAGTCCTGTGACTCTTTCGTGCAACGGGAACCTGCCAATTGGCTACTCTTGCTCTGTACAGCCTGTCACCGCAAACCTTGCGAATGGGGCCGCGGTGCCAGCGTCATTGATGCTAACGCCGACTCCCTCGGGCGCGGCTCCGATGGGAAATGCTGTCAGACGGAAGCACGCCGGCTTGTTCGTTGTGTTGTCGGGAGCAAATCCGCTGTGGCCTCTTAGCCTGTTGAGCGGTCTTGCGACTCTGTTGTCTCTCTTGCGTGTGCGGAAGCGGAGAGATTGGCGTCCATCCTTTGGATTTGGCTTGGTCTACATCATCAGCTTGATCATCGGTTGCGGAGGGGGGAATTCCACTCCGCCGCCACCACCGCCGCCTCAGGGGCCATTCGCAACATCGACGACGGTCTCAACCAGTTCGGCGACAATTGCCCAAAATACGACCTTAACGTGGACTGCCAAGGTTACCGGGCAAGGTAATCCAACAGGCACAGTTGCTTTCTACGCGAACGGCTCTTATTACGGACAGTCAAACCTCATTGCTGGCACGGCCACTCTCAGCACATCGCTGGCTTCGCCGGGAATTTATTCCATCACCGCACAATACGGAGGGGATGCCAACAACCTGACCTCTACGTCACCGGGAGTGCCCCAATCCGTTACGGGCAGCACTGTTATGCAAATCAACGGTCAGACGAGCACGTTGTTTCACTCGGTCAACGTGACGGTCACGCTTCAATAGACCGCTCCTGCGGACCGCAAGTCACTTCTTGGGTTGTGTGAATTGCCAGCCGAAGCGACCCTTGATGCACAGATTGCCTTGCGTCACGGAGTGGTCGAGCGGAGAACTCACTTTTACAATTTGGGCGCCTTGCGCGTGCACGGTCAGTTCGCACCCGACGCCGCAATACGGGCAGATCGTCTCGGTGCGTGTCTGCCGCGATTCGTCCCAGGTTCCCGCGATGCGCATGTCGTATTCGGTTTTGGCCATCAGCGCGCCCGTGGGACACACGCCGACGCAGTTTCCGCAGTACACGCACGCCGATTGCGGAAGCGGCACGGCAAATTCCGTGGAGATGTGCGCGTGGAATCCGCGTCCAGCCACTCCGATCGCGAACGTGTTCTGTGCGTCGACGCCGCAGGCTTCCACACACTTGTAGCAGAGAATGCATTTCCCGTAGTCGCGCATGTAAAGATCGTTGTCGAGTTTCGGTGGCTGCGCCACCGTTGCGGCGCGCGCGCCAAACTTTTCCGGGTGTGCTCCATATTGCTTCATGTATGACTGGAGCTGCGGCGCGGCCGAGACGTCCACAGACGAGGCGAGAAATTCGAGAACCACGCGGCGGCTGAGACGCACGCGCTCGGAGTCGGTTCGAATGATCATGCCGGCTTCCACTTTGCGCGAGCAGGCCGGAACGAGCGCGCGCGAACCTTCGAGCTCCACGACGCAGACGCGGCAGACGTTCAGAGGCGTCAGCGTTTCGAGAAAACAGAGCGTTGGCGTTTGGATGCCGAGTTTTCGCGCGGCATCGAGAATCGTCGCGCCTTCGGGAACCGCCACACGCTTCCCGTCGATGGTGATTTCCAGTTCGCGGCGCGCGGGAGCGGGCGGAATCCGCGGCGCGGGCGCGCGCGGGATGGGAATCAGCGGGGAAGGCGCCTGGAGCGGTTCGCTCATGAGAAGAGACTCCATCGCTCCATGGCGGAGAGAATCGCGCCGGAAGCGGTTTGCCCGAGGCCGCAAATCGAAGCGTCGCGCATGGCTTGAGCCATTTCTTTCAGCAGCGCGGTTTCTTGCGCGTGCGAGCCGAGCGGCTGGCGGTGCGCGAGGCGCTGCAACACTTCCTCCTGGCGGATGGTACCAACCCGACAGGGAACACACTGGCCGCAGGTTTCGCTGCGGAAAAACGCCGCGATGCGCAGAAGTATTTCCTTCAAGTCTACGGAATCGTCAAAGAGCATGACGACGCCGGAGCCGAGCGTGGCGCCAATCGCGCGCGTGTGCTCGAACGTCAGAGGCGTATCGAGTTCGGCTGGAGAAATGAAAGTTCCAGCAGCGCCGCCGAGCAGGACCGCTTGTAAGCGCCCCGTGCCAGCGACGCCGCCAGCCATCTCGATGACGTTTCGAACAGTAGGCCCAAAAGGAAGTTCGTAGATTCCGGGACGCGCGACGTGGCCCGATACACAAAACAAGCGATACCCGGCGGAATGTGCCGTGCCGTTGCGTGCGTACGCATGGCCGCCCTCGAGAACAATTTCAAGAACGTTGATAAGCGTTTCGACGTTGTTAACAACGGTGGGCTGGCGGAACAGCCCGCTCTGCGTGGGGAACGGCGGCTTGTTGCGCGGCTCTCCGCGATACCCTTCGATAGAATTGAAGAGCGCGGTTTCTTCGCCGCAGATATAAGCGCCTGCACCGCGGCGGATTTCGACGTCGAACGAAAATCCACGGCCGAGAATGTTTTCGCCAAGAAAATTCTGAGCGCGCGCCACGGCGATGGCGTGTTGAAGCCGCTCCGCAGCCAAGGGATACTCGCCGCGAACGTAGATGTAGCCCTTTTTCGCACCAACCGCGAACGCGGCGATGGTCATGCCTTCGAGAATGGCGAAGGGATCCCCTTCCATCACAATGCGATCTTTGAACGTGCCGGGCTCGGATTCGTCGGCGTTGCAGATGACATAATGCGGGCGATTTGCCTGGCGCTGCGCGTACACCGCTTCCCATTTTTTTCCGGTGGGAAACGCCGCGCCGCCGCGGCCGAGGAGTTTGGAGTCGTTGACTTCACGGATGACCTGTTCCGCACCGCATTCGAGTGCCTTGCGCAGAGCTTCGAAGCCATCGTGTTGGCGATAGTCGTCGAGTCTAACGGGATCGATGCGGCCGATGCGCCGCAGCAGCCGCAGTTGCGGTTGGCCGGCCTGCGGAACAGACAGCTTTGTATCCAGCCTGTCGATTTCCGCGGGAAGTGTCCCGTTGATTGCGTTGGTGGCAGCCGAAGAAACACTTTCCGGCGTTGCCGGAGCAAGCACGCGCTCGCGCGGCGTTTCGCCGGCGGCAGTGATCAAAGCAGCAGGGGCGCGCTCACAAAGTCCGAGGCACGGGCTGCGCTGCCAGCTTGCCTTCCCATCGGCGTACGGTGCCCCCGCAGGTCCAAGCGTGCGCTCGAGTTCAGCACAGAGCTTTCCCGCGCCGCGCGCCAGACAGGCGATGTCATCGCAGACGTGCGCGGTCACGGGAGGCCGCGGCGCCAGCGAAAACATCTCGTAAAACGAAGCGACACCGTGGGCTTCCGCCGGAGGCACGTCCAACCGCACCGAAGCGTAGTTCAATGCGCCGGGGCTAATCCATCCCATGCGCTCCTGAATCGCGTGCAACACGGGCAACAGAAGATGGCGTTTCGCGCGCGATGCCTGGCCGCCGAAGGCTACGCGGCCATCGTTCTCGACTTGCCGCATCCCGCCGTCCCAGCCGAAATGCGCCTTGCCGAGCACCGCGTCAATGGCGGCTCTTTCTTCAGCGCTCGGTTTGGCGTCGGTCAAGTGCAGATCCACTCAATGCTCCACGCATTTTTCGATGCGAACCGCGGTGGCCTTGAATTCCGAGGTTCCGGACTTCGGGTCGACCGCGTCAATGGTGAGATCGTTGGTCGAGATTTGTTCGTGAAAATGGACGGCGAGAAACGCCAGCCCTGGCCGCAGGCCTGGATCAAAGCGCACCGGCGCGAGAACCGAGCCGCGGCGCGAGCTGACGCGCACCTCTTCGCCTTCGCGGACGCGATAGCGCTCGCCGTCTTCAGGCGAAAGATCGATCGTGGCGTCGCGGCGCAGGGGGGAAGGGAAGCGCCGGCTCTGCTCACCGGTATTGTACGAATCGAGATGGCGCCCGGTGGTCAGGCGGATCGGATACTCGTCGCTCAACGAGTCGACGGGCGGCTCGAATTCTGCGGCCGAGAACGGTGCACGTGGACCGATGAGCGGCTCCTGCCACAGCCGGCTGTGCAAATACAGTTCGCCGGGATGCGTTTCGTCATAGCACGGCCACTGAATCCCGCCGAGCTCTTCGAGCCGCTTGTAACTCATGCCAGCGTGCATGGGGCTGAGCGCGCGCAACTCGTTCCACACCGCTTCCGCATTCGGTTTGCCCCAGTCGCGGCCGAAGCGGCGCGCAAGCTCATAAATGATTTCCATATCGTCGCGGACACCTTCGGGTAGAGGCACCGCGGCGCGTACGCGCTGGACGCGCCGCTCGCTGCTCGTCACTGTCCCTTCGGTTTCGCACCAGCCCGCGGAACCAGGGAGAATCACGTGCGCGAGCTCCGCGGTCTTCGTGTAGAAGAGGTCTTGCACCACCAGAAATTCCAGACCGCCCAACAGTTTCACGGCGCGATGGCGGTCGGCCTCGGAATCCGCAGGATTTTCTCCCAACACGTAAAGCGTCGTCAGCTTGCCGTGCTCCATAGCTTCAAACATCGCACTCAGATGCATTCCGCGCTTGGGGTCCAGCTTTGCACCGTACGCGCGCTCGAATTTTGCGCGCAACTCGTCATTTTCCACGTGCTGGAAACCAGGCAAGCGGTCCGGAATCGCGCCCACGTCGCCGCCGCCCTGCACGTTGTTTTGCCCGCGCAGCGGATTGATGCCGCTGCCGTAGCGTCCCACGTGCCCCGTGAGCAACGCCAGATTGATCAGCGCCAGCACGTTGTCCACGGCGTTGTGGTGCTCGGTGATGCCCAGCGTCCAGCAAATCTGCGCGCGCTTGGCCTTGGCGTAAGCGTGCGAGGTCTGCCGAATCACTTCGGCAGGCACGCCGGTGTCGCGTTCCGCGCGCGCAAGCGTGTACTTCTCCACGCATGCGCGATACGCATCGAAGCCGCTCGTCGCGTGGCGTATGAATTTCTCGTCGGCCAGCCCGGCGGCGATGATTTCGCGCCCCATCGCGTTGGCCAGCGAAATGTCGCTGCCCACGTCCAGCCCCAGCCACACGTCCGCCCAATCCGCCGAACTCGTGTGGCGCGGGTCCATCACGAAAAGCCTCGCGCCATTTCTCACGCCCTTGAGCAGGTGGTGGAAGAAGATCGGGTGCGTCGCGCGGGCATTCGAGCCCCACAGCAGGATGACGTCGGTCTCTTCCATTTCGCGGTACGAACTCGTGCCGCCGCCCGCTCCGAAAACCGTCGCCAGACCGACGACGCTGGGAGCGTGTCAAGTCCGGTTGCAGCTGTCGATGTTGTTCGTGCCGATTACCGAGCGCACGAACTTCTGCGCCACATAGTTCAGTTCGTTGGTGGTCTTCGAACAACTGAACATGCCGAACGCCTGCGGCCCGTGCTTTTCCACCTGCGACCGGAACCCCGCCGCCACACGATCGAGCGCTTCGTCCCAGCTTGCCGGCCGATGCTTTCCGTTCTCGCGGATCAACGGTGTCGTCAGACGATCTCTTGTCAGGTCGTTCATCGCTTGCCTCTCGCCACTTGCCTGCTTTATGCCACCTATTATGCTCCTTTCTGTTCTTTTCATAATGAGGGTTCTCCTGTCTCGATCCAGCGAATCACCAACACGGTCATCCCGACCCTCAGGCCGCAGTCTTCTGCGGCCTGAGGCGCGGAGACTTGCCTGCAGGCAGTGATCTGCTTCTTAATCTCGGAATTCAGGAAGACTTGCGTGCGGAGACGCACAGCGAGCGTTGTCGCGGACTGGCTAGACTCGCGGAAGAGGCTTACATCCGCTGCGCGCCGGCCGTGGCAGCAAACGCTGCCGGCTGCTCCACGGGGGCAAGGTCAGGCAGCGTTGCCGCGGGAACTACGTATGACTTGGTTGGATACGTCAGGTAGAGCGCCATTCCGGTGAACACTGCGCCAGCAATCAGATTTCCAATAGTGACCGGCAGCAAATTCCAGAAGAGTGCCTGCTTCAGCGGAATGGCTGCGCCGAGCATCATTCCCGATGGCAGCACATACATATTGACCACCGAATGTTCGAAGCCCAGCGCAAAGAATGTCATGATCGGCAGCCACATCGCCGCGATTTTTCCGACCGTCGAGCGCGACACAAGCGCAAGCATGGCTCCGATCGTCACCATCCAGTTGCAAAGAATCCCCTTCACCAGGGCCAGCGCCCAACCGCTTGCGCCCATCGCGGCGTATCCCGCAGTTTTCTTTAGCGCTGCTTGTTTCAAGAGATCCGCCACCCATCCGCCGTTCCCCGTTCGCCAATTCGTGATCGCCAGATAGAAGAGCGCGGCATAAAGCAGGCTCCCGAGCAAATTGCCGAAGTACACCCAGCCCCAGTTGCGCAGCAGCTTTCGAACACTTACGGTTCCCGCCATGACCCCTGCGGGAAGTAACGCAAAGTTGCCCGTCACCAGCTCCAGCCCCAGCAAAACAAGAATTACAAAGCCGGCAGGGAAGAGAATCGCGCCGACGATGGGCGGCAGGCCCTGCGACGTCACCAAGACGGCGAGCGATGTCGCGTAGCCAAGGAATGCCCCCGAGAGGATCCCGCGAATCAGCATATCCGCAACGGAAAGCTCGCTCTTGCGCTTCGCCAACTGCACTGCTTCCTGCACGAGCTCTTTAGGACTCACGTAATCAGCCATTCCTGTCTCCTTGAAAGATCGTTTGCTGCATTCATTACGCGTTCACTCCTCGCCGCGCGGCGCACTTCCTCATGCCCTTCCTGAGCTTTCGCTCAATCTCTCGCACACGATGCGTGTTTTGACCCAGTGGATCGGCCTGTCAGGCTCGGCCAGCCAAGTCAACTGCGTTGATGCAACGGCCGGCGCAAAGGGGAGCTCCAGCAAGATCACACCCGCTTCGACCCGCGTGGGAAAAGTCTCGATGCACGGCACAGGGCTCGCTGAGTTCTTGACCGTTCCTGTTTCGACGTCCACCTTCCAGGCATGCAGCGGACAAACCACCGTCGTGCCGGACACGATGCCCTCCGCCAGCGGTCCGCCCTTGTGCGGGCAATGGTTGTCAACCGCAAGAAAGCGGTCGCCGAGGTTGAAGATGGCGATCGAACGGCCCCCGACCTCGACCGAACGTCCCTCGCGAAGCGGAATACTTTCACACGTCGCAATTCGCACCCATTTTTTGTTCTCACTCATGCCTGTGCCTTCTCCAATGGTTCAATCTGAACGAACTGCGTCGGATGCCTTGGCTCATCCCCCTCCAGCCACGCATCCCGCGAGAGCCTTTTCGACTTGCGGTACCTTTCTCGCAGGCCCTGCTGAACGGCCAGCGGCGCATATACCGTTTCCCGCCGGACCTTTTCAATGCCCAGTCGCTCGACAAAATCATAGGTACGCTCCAGGAAATTGGCGTTCTCCCGGTAATACTGGAAGAACAAAGTGGCCGCCTGCAGCGCTTCTTCCGTGCTCTCGACCGTAACGAGCAGATCCGCCTTGCGCACCTTCTTGCCGGCCGCTCCACCTACCACCACCTGCCAGCTCCCTTCTTGCCCCACCAGGCCAATGTCCTTGACCGAGGCCTCCGCGCAGTTGCGCGGGCACCCGACTGCCCCCATCTTCAATTTGTGCGGCATATACAGGTTCTCAAAACGCCGCTCCATCTCGATGCCCGTAGCCGTCGAATCCTGAACGCCGAAGCGGCAGAAATCCGTGCCCACGCAAGTTTTCACCATGCGCACGCCTTTGGTGTAAGCCTGGCCCGAGGGCATACCGAGATCCGCCCAGATTTTGGGCAGGTCTGCTTTTTTCACTCCGAGCAGATCGATCCGCTGGCTGCCCGTAATCTTCACCATCGGCACGTTATATTTCTCCGCGACATCGGCAATGCGGCGCAGCTCCTTCGCGGAGGTGACGCCGCCGCGAATCCGCGGAACCACGGAAAACGTTCCGTCCTTCTGGATATTGGCATGTACACGATCGTTGATGAACCGCGCCGAGCGATCCTCGTCGTGGTCGCCGCACCAAAGCATGTCCAGCATGTAACTCAGCGCCGGCTTGCACACTTCGCAGCCCACACCGTTGCCATAAATCTCCAGCACTTCTTGCACCGAGCGTAGCCGCTGGCTCCGCAGAATCTCGCGCAGCTTGCCCTCTGGGAAAGGAATGCATTTGCAGAGCGACTTCTTCGACTCCTCCTGGAACTCCGGCGCCACGGCCTTCAGAACGTGCTGGCAGACTTCCGTACAACTTCCACAACCTGTCGACGCGCGCGTACAGTCTTTAAGCTGCGTTAGTGTACAAATTCCCTTTTCGTGGACGGCTCGAATAATCGCGCCTTTTGTCACTCCATTGCAGCCGCAGATGACTTTGCTGTCCGGCATTTCCGCGACATCGAGTCCCGCGTCCTGGGTCGGCCCGGGGAAGAGGAGCTGCCGGCGCATCGCCGTTAGATCGGTCTCCGACCGGAGCCAATCCATGTAGCGATGGCTGTCGGATGTGTCCCCGACCAGGATGACGCCGGAGAGCTTTCCATCCCGCACCGTCAGTTTCTTGTACGTTCCCAGAGCCGGGTCTTCATAGCGGATTGCATCTACGCCCGGGACCTTCTCGTTGAAATCGCCGGCGGAGAAAACGTCTACTCCCATGATCTTGAGTTTTGCTGCTTGGGTTGTCCCACGGTACGACGGCCCTTTGTTACCCGTGATCGTGGCCGCCAGGACTTTCGCTTGTTCCAGGAGCGGCGCAACGAGTCCGTAACAGATTCCGTTGTGCTCCACGCACTCACCAACGGCAAAGATGTCGGGATTCGAAGTCTCCATGTAGTCGTTCACAACAATCCCGCGGTTCACTTGCAGCCCCGCCTTGCGCCCCAGTTCTGCATTCGGGCGGATGCCTGCGGCAATCACCACAAAATCCGCCTCGACTGTGTGGCCGTCCTTGAAGGCCACCCCTTCCGCCTTGCCGTTCCCGAGAATTGCCACCGTGTTGCGCTCGAGCAGCACTCGCACCCCCAGGCATTCCATTTTTGCCTTAAGGTAGCTCCCGCCGGCCCAATCGAGCTGCCGCTCCATGAGCGTGTCCATCAGGTGCACGACCGTTACGCCGCAGCCCTGCACTTGTAAACCGCGTGCCGCCTCCAGTCCCAGGAGGCCGCCTCCAATCACCACCGCTTTCTTCCCGGGACCCGCCCGCTCCAGCAATGCACGCGCGTCGTCGAGATTGCGGAAAACGTAAACGCCTTGCTTTGTCGTTCCTTCCATTGGCGGGATGAGCGGCGAACTTCCCGTGGCGATCAGGAGCTTGTCAAATGGGGTTATGCTCCCATCATTTCCGCTCACCGTCTTTCGTTCAGGATCGACATCGATGATGCGAACACCGAGGCGCAACCGAATCGCGTTCTTCTCGTACCACTCGAGGTCATTCAGGACGATTTCGTCGGCGGTCTTCTCACCCGCAAGCACCGAGGACAGCAGAATTCGATTGTAGTTGGGATGAGTCTCATTGCCGAACAACGTAACTTCAAACTTCGGGGAGTGCTTTAAGATTTGCTCGACGCACGCAACGCCCGCCATTCCGTTTCCTATGACGACGAGCTTTTGCATTAGGAGTGCTCCTGGACCTGAGGCGGCTGCTCGGGGATGCGCAGCCAAGCGCGACTCGCGGACGCCCTATGACCTTCAGCGGCGCTTGCAGACGCGATGGTTCGGCTTGCCTGTGCGGGCACACCACTAGCGCATGTGCCCAGGGAATCTTCCATGGAACCGCCTTAGAGCGCAGCGTCGGAAGCTGCGTTTATGAATGCGGCAATACTGCAAGGAGAAGCGGCGCAACGCAAACGCAAAGTTCCGTTTGCTTCCATCAATATTTCGAAGGACCGACGGAAACCACCAAGCCCTCGCGTCCTCGAAATGCAAGGCCAGCCTTACAGATTGTTCACCCTTCTTTCACCACAGGGAAATACCAGCGCGACCGCCACAGGCTGAACGTGGCTATAAGCCACGTTTCGAAGCGCCGTCAAATCAATTCCTCTAAAGTTTATGTCAATTTAAAGTAAAACGTGGGCGCTGCGAGCTTGCAATACAAGAAGAATGCAAATGAATCTTGCGCAACCAATCGCACTTTCGGCCGACGTCTGCCTTCATCTGCATCCCGGAATTCCGCGCAGATGAATTCCGTTCTCTCTGTCCCTTCTCGTTGACTTACCGCGAATGGGAACCTAACATGTCCGCCAAATGCCGGATTCTTCTTCTCTCATCGGGCAAACCATCTCCCATTACCGCATCATTGAGAAGGTCGGCGGCGGCGGCATGGGCGTGGTTTACAAGGCCGAGGATCTCAAGCTCGGCCGTTTTGTCGCCCTGAAATTCCTGCCCGAAGAGGTAGCGAAAGATCCGCAAGCCCTCAGCCGCTTTCAGCGCGAGGCCAAGGCTGCCTCCGCGCTGAATCACGCGAATATCTGTACCATCTACAAAATCGACGACCAGCACGGGCAAGCGTTCATTGCCATGGAGTTTCTCGACGGGCAGACCCTAAAGCACTACATCACTGGCCCTCCAATGGAGCTCGAACAACTGCTGGAAATCGCCACCGAAGTCGCCGACGCCCTGGACGCGGCCCACGCCGAGCACATCGTCCACCGCGACATTAAACCCGCAAACATTTTCGTCACCAAACGCGGCCACGCCAAAATTCTCGATTTCGGTCTCGCCAAAATTACTGCACCCATCGACTCCGCAAGCCAGGTCGCCCCATCCATTGCGGGAGCCACCTTGGACGATATGCATCTCACCAGCCCTGGCACCGCTCTCGGCACTGTCTCCTATATGTCTCCCGAGCAGGCTCTCGGCAAGGAACTCGATCCGCGCACCGACCTGTTTTCTTTCGGCACCGTCCTCTATGAAATGGCCACCGGCAGGCTTCCCTTTCGCGGGGAGACCTCCGCAGCCTTATTTGACTCGATTCTTCATAAAGTGCCCATCGCTCCGGTGCGGCTCAACCCAGACCTGCCTCAGCGGCTCGAAGAAATCATCAACAAAGCCTTAGAGAAGGACCGCAACCTTCGCTATCAGCATGCCGCCGAGATGCGCGCGGACCTCCAGCGCCTCAAGCGCGACACCAATTCCAGCCGCAGCATAAGCCAACCCGAAACCGTCATTTCGAGCGAAGCGAGAAATCTCTCTTCCTCCCGTGGTGACGCTGTACAAGAGAGAGACACCTCAGCCCTAAAAACCAGCGTTCGGGATGACAGAAAATCCTCAAGACGCACACCCTGGAAAATCGCCGTCCCTGCGATAGCTATTGTGCTTGCGGGAGTCAGCACCACCCTCTACTGGCGGTCCACCAAAGCAGTCGCCCTCACTGAAAAAGACACCATTCTGCTCTCCGATTTTGTAAACACAACGGGCGACCCCGTCTTCGACGATGGAACCAACGAAGTTGCAGCTGGCTGGGCTGTGGACGAAGCCTTCCGTGAAGCTGAAGTCGGGAATTCTTCCCTTGCTCGGCAAGCCGCCGCTTCGGCAGCCCAGCTCGCTCCCCGTGGCCGCTACGTGCAGGCTGTTGCCGCATTGTCTCTGATGCGAGCTGGCGATACCAACCAGGGACAAAAGATTGTTGACGATTTGGCAAGAAAATATCCGGAAGATACGATCGTGAATTTCTATTGGTTACCGGTGGTTCACGCCGTCCTGGAAGTCAATCGGCGCAATCCCACTAAAGCTCTCGAACTTCTTCGGGCCGCCCAGCCTTACGAAATGGGTAACCCATCACCAAGTGTGGGGCCGCTGAGTCCTGTTTATTTTCGGGCTCACGCCCTTCTAGCCGCGGGACAAGCCAAGGAAGCTGCCGCCGAGTTCCAGAAAGTCCTCGACCATCGTGGCATTGTCTTGAATTCACCCCTTGGCGCCCTCGCTCACGTCGGACTAGCCCGCGCCCTCGTCGCTAGCGGCAACCAAGCTGCCGCACGTACCGCCTATCAGGATTTTTTCGCTTTCTGGAGAGACGCCGATCCCGACGTCCCCATCCTCCTCCAAGCCAAAGCCGAATACGCGAAACTCCACTAGTGCGGAGTCATCTGTGATTTGGAACTACTGAGCGGAAGGGCAACGCAGCTGCACTTCCGCCGCCAGGTCGGCGTCCATCAAGGCGGAGCGGCCGTGCTGGGCGGAACAAACTTGTTGCGCGGTGACTCCGGAGGCGCCTCGCAGGTCCGCTCCCGCGAGATTGGCTCCATCCATTTCCGCTCCCCTCAAGACCGCGCCCGCAAAGCTAGCGCCGCGGAAGTCGGCTTTTTTTAAGTCTGCGTCGAGGAGGATCGTTCCTTTGAGCTGAGCGCCGATTAGGTTGGCTTCGGAGAGCTTGGCGGAAGAAAGGTCCGTTTGTTCGAGCGCCGCGAAGGAAAGCACCGCGTGTTCCAGCCGCGTGTCTCGCATGTCCGTACGCGACAAATCCGTGCGCAAAAGCTGCGCGTTCCTCAAATTGACCGCATACAACGAGGCGCCCGCCAGCCGCGCGTTCGAAAGCACTGCATTTTCAAACGTTCCATAGGAAAGGTCAGAAAAACGAAGGTCCGCCGCCGCAAAATTTGCGCCCGTGGCGTTCGCTGAGACCATCACCGCGTGCGTGAGCTGGGCGCGGTCCAAAATCGCGGCGCGGAGCAAGGATTCGCGGAGATTCGAGCCGCGCAAATCCGCTTCGGATAAATACGCGCCTTCGAGGTTGGCTCGCCAGAGCTTCGCGTTCGCGAGGAAAGCGCGGTAAGCGCGGGCAAAGCGTAGATTCATTTGGTTCAAGTGCGCGCCGGAGATCTTCTCCATGTTTTCGTCGGTCCAAGCCATGCCGCTAGGTAACGGTCTGGAAAGCGTGGCCTCGGTCAAGTCGGCGTAGGGCCGGTAGCCTACCGACTGAAACACCATGGCGGCCCAGTGCCGGGGATCCGCTGGCGACTCTCCGGCGGCGCCGTTGTGGTCGTAGGGCATGCCACGGTTCACGCCAAACGAAATCGCAAACAGGATGCAGCCGGTGGCCAGTGCCGCGCGCGTGGTGCGCAAGATCATCCGCAAAATGTTTTTCGATTTCGGCAACCGAATGTCTCCGGGCCGCAGCACGCGCGACACGACAAACGGAACGCTCGTCGCCGTAGCCACTGCGACGACCATCAGAAACACATGCAGCAGCGTACCGCGAAAATCCTGCCGCGTCAGGTAACGCAACCAGAAGAAAAACAGCGTGGCCGGAACGATCCAGTACGCCAAAACCGTGGACAGCACCGTTTCGAATGCGGTCATCGCCGAACGCGACTCACCCTGCCAGCGGAAGTGCCGCCGCACGAGTCCCATCAGGTACCACGGCCCATCTTTCTCGAGTGTCTGGCCTTCCGGAAAAACGGCCGGGAGCGCCGCCATGCTGCCCCACAGCCGCAGCAGCAGAAAATGAAAACGCAGCGAAAGCACCAGCAGCACCAGAGGCCCGCCGAGATAGAATCCCGTCATCGGGAGAAGATTGCCCAGCCGCGCCGTGGGCAGCGCCGAGGAGTTCAGTAGCAGGCGCACATCACTCGTAAACGCGATGAGCAGGCAGCAGACGAGGCTCGCGCCCACCGTCAGGAAGTAAAACCACCGCGCCACTTTTGTCGCGTCGTTGATGGCCTTCGAGCTGTCCACCGCGGAAATCGATTCCGGCAGCACCGCGTCGAAGAGATTCGTTCCGCCCAGGCGCCCGAACCACAAGCCGTCCGCTCCATACAAATTGGCGCCCATCAAATTGGCGCCCCGCAATTCGGTTCCGAGCAGGTTGGCGTTCTGGAGATTCGAACGCACGAGGCTGGCGCCCCGGAGGTTGGCCATCGACAAGTCGGCGCTTTCCAAATTGACGCGATGCAAGACGGCGCCCTGCAAATTCACGCCGGTGAGGTCGGCTTTCGACAAATTGATTCCGCAGAGGTCGGCCTTGGTGCCGGCTTCGCCGCCGGACTCCACCCACTGCTTGTGCTGGTCCAGAATTTCCGCCAGTTCTATTAGGGAAATTCCCATCGTCGCTTCAGGGCTGGGACCTTCGCCGGCGTACGAAACTCCCTGGCTTGCACCTTCGTCCAGGGCGATCTCATTCTTCAACTCTTCGATTTCTTTGATGGCACTATCCGGAGACATGCGAACCTTTTCCCCCAAGTCTTTCACCCTTCTTGCTGATCGCGCCTGCGTTGCGGTCTGGCCGCAGACCGGGCCGCGCGGAGTCCGCGGAACGCCGGACTCCCCAATTCCTGCGCTCGCTTGTGTCGCTGGGCTGTTTCCATCCTCTCGTATCGGGGCTGTGGAAATCGCCTGCCCGCAAGTACAGGCGGCGCAGAGGTAACGGGAGGACCGCCAAAGAACTTGGCCGCCCCATTGCGACTCCCCGCGGCTGCCTCGCTTTCGCGTAATCGCCTAGAAGCTGCTAGGCCAGCGAAGAAATGAGCGGTTCTCACCTCGAGAATTTCCCACCTGTCTTGATCTTGTTGATTTGGCACCACTTAATCTGCGGCCCGATTTCTTGGGATGCGTCTAGTTGACTCGCGTGTCCCAAGTTGTTGTTTCTGCGGCAGTTACTACAAGTTTAAAATACTTTTGCGGACGGCGTGGAATGGCGTCTTGCCGACACCTCTTCTAAACTCCTGTATCTGCGGGACTTATTTTTTGCATATTTTTCTCTTGACAAGACGATTACTCTTTTCGTAGAATTGTTGGCGTAGAAAAGTGCGCCCCGACGATCGGCCGGGGCTTTTTCTTTTTGGGAACGAATATCGCGAATCGCACTCGTCGCCGTCCAGATGCCAACCACTGACGAAGGGAAGAGCGGTCCTGGGGCGTCCGCTTCGATTCTGGCGGTCGCTGCGCTGCAATTCCTGGGATCGGTTGTTCTGCTGGTTCCGGCGAGCCTCTTTCTTTTCGAAGACCTCCGACTACATCACAAGTACCCTTTGAACTATCGCCCCTTGCACCCGGCTGTCTACGCCGTTTATGTCGCGCTTCCAATTGGCTTCGCCCTGCTGGGAATCCTCACGTCCGTGGGGCTCTGCTTCCTGCGGGAGTGGGCCAGGAGAGTGACGCTCTTTCTTGCAGTCGCACCGGCCGCGATCTATACCGCGCTCGTAATTCTGCGTCCGCCTTCAATATTCCCGCGAGGATTCGGCGACATCTATTTGTATGTAGTGGAGGGTTCGCTCTTCTTGCTGATCCCCGTCAGCCTCTGGTGGCTGATTCTTTTCACGCGCGCGAGCGTGAAAGCGCAGTTTCCATCTTAGCCCGGCGCGCCGACTCTGCCCTGCCTGAGGCAGCCAGGGTGCGGCAGGCAAGGCCGGACCGGCGGACAGGCCGCATTGCTGCCTTTTCCGCTCCTTGCTAGACTCCGTCCATGCCCGCCATGCCCTGGAAGTCGTTCCGCACTCCTGAGCCGGGGCACCAGTATCTGGCGCTCCTCTCGTATCTCCCTCTTCGCCGTTTTGGGGCGCTGCCGAAATTCCTGCGCTTCACGTTGCAGACGCAGAAGCAACTCAGCACGGCAGCGTGGCTGGTCGGCTACGCGCTGGACGCGCAGCCCTTCCGCCGCCGTTTCTGGACCCTATCGGTCTGGGAGGATTCGCAAGCGCTGATGAACTTCGTCCACCAGGCCCCGCACTCGCGGATCATGCAGGACCTCGCGCCACACATGGATAAGACGCAGTTCGTACAGTGGAAAGTCACCTCCGTCGATTTGCCGCTGCAATGGGCGGAGCGCTGAGGAATTCAGGGGGCGCCTGCGTGCGCTCAAGGCCCTCGCCGCAGGGAAGCTTCGGCCCGCGCTTCCTGAAGTCGGAAAAGTCAAAATCCCGTCCGCCGGAGCTTGCCTGCCTATGGGGCACGCGTCCGCACGCCATTGGCAGGTGTGATAATCTAGAGGTATGAAATTGACAGCCGTATTTGAACCTGCCAAAGAGGGCGGCTATACCTGCTTCGTGGAAGAGATTCCTGCCGCGATTTCGCAAGGCGAAACCATCGAAGAGGCCAAAGCGAATCTTGCTGCCGCGCTAAGGCTGGTGCTGCAGTGCCAGCGCGAACTTGCCGAGAAAGGCCTTTCCCCACACGCCGTGCGCGAGGTTTTCGAAATCGCGGAAGCATGAAACTCGCGGAATTGGAACGCCATCTGCGGCTCCACGGTTGCGTTTTGTATCGCGAGGGTGCTGCCCATAGCATTTGGTTCAACCCTGCGCTGCACAAGATCGCCAGCGTCCCGCCATCGCGAAGTCAAAGAAGGGACGGTGCGGGCCATCTGCAAACAACTAGACATTCCGCGGCCATAAGGCCTACAGGATCCCGGCCATGAAGGTGGCCCCCAAGGTGCTGAATGGGGCCGGTGCCCCACACGCCGTCTTTGCCTCCCGCCGCCTACTGACAGTGAATCGTTGTGGTCGCATCGGCCATCTTGGGCAGATTGGCCAGGTAAGCCGTCGAATTGGTGAACGTGAGAGTACTTCCCGAACAGGCGATGGGTTGCAGGCGGACAAAGTTGAAACTCAGCATGGGCGCTAACTTGGAGCCCTTCGGATCCATGGCCGCGTTCATCGTACCCACGAGATCATTCACCGCCTTATTGTAGGTGTTGAGGTTTTCGACCAAAGAATTGTAGCCTTCCACGACTTTGCGCCGCTCTGCTTCACTTTGCAGAAGCGCTCTTATCACCACATCCTGGCCTTCCATGGCGGCATCCGCCAACAATCCCTCGGCCTGAGTAACCGTCAGCGTGTCTTGTAACTGCCGGATGGCGTCAATGTGAGCGTAGGTTCCCTCTCTCTCGCCTAATTCGATGTTGCATTGCGTGTTGGCCGTGGCCATTTGCGAGCGTCCGCCCTCGGCGGCGTACCAGCGAATGAATTCAGTGCGCTTATCCAACTGGAGAATCGTCCTTTGATATTTGCCCTTCTCGGGTATGAGATAATCCACCCCTTCGACCTGCGTGCCATCCCTGTACTTTTTCATGCCCTCGTCGTACTCGGCCTTGCTGATGTCTTCGACTCTGTACACCGCATCCAAACGAGCGGCCATGCGATTAAAAGCGGTGCAAGGCAGCGGCTCGTCAGGAACAAAGGTTCTCGGCACAGGAGCAGGCTGTCTCCTTTGCTGGGCCGGCATCGCGCCGGACAGGAATAAGACCGCTACGGAGATTAGCATCGCTCTCATGGCTCCGCCTCCTGCGAGATTGGGCCTCCTACGAGATGGGGCCTCTTAGGAGATTGGGAAATGTAACTTGGTTTGACTGGGTTGTGCCACAATTCCACAAGCGGCCAGCGTAAGCAAGTGCCCCACACGCCCGCCGAGTTTTAGGGGCGCGCCAATGGGCTGATGGGGGGCGGAGCTTTAGCTCCGACATCAAGATGACTGGTTTTCTTTAGGCTTTAGCCCTTGAGCAACACCTTTCACTTTCTCCGCTTGCTGAGCCAACGCAGGAAAGCCAGCGCAGCGATAAAGGCCACCAGAAACAAGAAGCCTGCCAGAGAGTTCGGTATCCGGTGAACCATATCGCATCTCCTGAGGAATGGGCGAAGCCCTGATACATCGCCAGGTCGGAGAAGTCAAAATCCCCAGGTGCCTGCCCGCCGCAGGCAGGCTAAACCGGCACCTGGGCACCGCGCGTCGTCACTATTGCAACAAATCATGCGAACTGCCCACCAGCCGACATAGTTTCCTTAGTTGATACGAATTGAGGCGATTTCCTTTGCCGCGACCTCGTTTCGGTTTCGCGGCCACGGTTGAGCTCCTGGTAGTTCCTGCTCTCTGCTGTTAAAGCGCCAGGTTCCGTTCTCAAACAGTAGGTGGTATCCCACCTGATGAATTACTTCTCCGCTGTTCAAGGTAACGGTATATGTGTTGGCCAGGGAATTTCCCTTGCGTGCGAGTTCGAAGTCCCCAAACCGCTTAGCCAGCGGGTCTTTCGGTTTGTCCCAATTTTGCGGTCGAATGTGTGGCCTGCCGCTGACTAACGTGCCATCGTTCTCCCAAAACACCAACCCAATGACCTGCTGTCCGCCTCCGACAGGAATCCAACTCTTTCTTTGACGTACAGGTCTTCACCGTCCGACAGGAGAGCCCCACTCCTGACGCGCTCTCATTCGAAACGGGTACAAGGGAGATTGGGGATATAGGCTTATGCCACAAAGAGCTATGTGTGTAGTATTCGCCTTCGAGAACCGTACCCCGAACTACTTTTCGAACAAGTAATCCAAAAAAATTCCTTTTGTCCTACAATTTTTGTTGGCCCAAGACGGGTGAAATACGGCTCCTCCCACACGATGACGTGTGAGATCGTTCCAAATGGCCAGCCAGCAAGCCGCTTTCGCGCTGCTTCTGCATCTCGTTCGGCAGCTTCTGATCTAGGTGGTTCCACCGTAGTTCCCCGAGCACTCTTTCGCGCCGCTTCTAATTGAGTAGCGAGCCGCTTTCGTTTCCAGTATGAGAATGTCCACCAGTTCACGTTTGCCTACCGCGCGCAACTAGAATCGTTCTGACGCCGTATTATGCCACGATTGGTAAATTGCGCACGACGCTTGCCGATGTCCCAAAGCGCGTTTCACTCATGCTCGCCCCGCAACTTCAAAGAAGAGTCTGGCGCGTGGCGCATCCTTAACAGACTGAGTCAGTCGGGTGCTCACCCTTTGGCGTCGAGTGATGGCGGCGTGGCGCCCTTGATAACGAGCCACAGCATGAACGCGACCTCGCCGAAGAAGGCGGCAAAAGAATTGAGAAAGGGTCTACCGGAGAGACGCGGAAGTTTGTCGCAATGTTTCGCCAGGAGCAAGGGCAGCTGTGGGCAGCCTGCGGTTTTCAGGCTCGTCAGGTTCCAGGACATTTCTAACCAAGAGCACTTTCGCTCGTCTAGAATGTGGCGGCGAGGAGAGAACCATGCGCAAAGTATTATTTTTGATGTTGTTGGTTCCAGGAATGCTGTTGGCGAAGAACCCGCAAGAAGCAGCGCGTCCGGCAAGCGGGGGCGTTTCCGGGCGATGGGTGGTGACTGCGGATATTTTCGGTACAACCGAGTATTACCAGATGGAGCTGAAGCAGGAGGGAGAAAAGCTGAGCGGGAATTTCGATGGAGACAAGCTGGAGGGAACGCTCAAGGGGAACACCATCCATTTCCTGGTGAAGGACGAGGATGGCGGGACGGCGGAAGCGAAAGGCACGGTGCAAGGCGGGACCATCACCGGGACGGTGGTGTTTACGAGCTCGGACAAAACGGTGCCTCCGGAGACGCATACGTTCACCGGCGAACTTGTTCCGGCGCGGCGCGCGGGAACGCCGCAGCGGCATGAATATGTCCCCACAACTTTCTACCGGCAATTCTCCGCCGCCAACAAACAGGTGCTGACGATCGCTCCGGGCGACAGCGTGCACACAACCACGGTGGATGCCGGCGGCAAGGATGAAAAGGGCACGGCGCGGGTGTATGGCGGAAATCCGGAAACGGGGCCTTTTTATGTGGAGACGGCGTCGCCCGGAGACACGCTGGCGGTGCATTTCACGCGCGTGCGGCTGAATCGCGATTGGGCCGAGAGTGACGACTTCCTGGTCGGGCGCGCGGTGGACAGCGACCTGGCCGCAAAGATGAAGGACCTGGGCAAGTCCGTGCGCTGGCATCTGGACGCGGAACGCGGTGTGGCGAGGCCGGAAAAACCTGCGGAACATCTGAAGCAATACACCGTGCCTCTGCGCCCGATGCTGGGATGCGTGGCCGTGGCGCCTGGCCCCGCGCAAGCGGCTCCGGGGACGGGAGATTCCGGGCGCTACGGCGGAAACATGGACTTCAATGAAATCATGGAAGGGGCGACGGTGTATTTGCCGGTGAGCGTGCCCGGCGCACTGCTGTATGTGGGCGATGGCCACGCGGCCCAGGGCGATGGCGAGCTCAACGGCAACGCTTTGGAAACGTCGATGGACGTGGAGTTCACCGTTGACGTGATTCCGGGAAAGCGCGTTCCCGGGCCGCGCGTGGAGTCCGCGACGCACATTGTGGCCATGGGGCTGGCGGGCTCGCTGGACGATGCTTTCCGCAGCGCGACCGCAAATATGGCGCAGTGGTTGACGGACGAATATAAATTGACGCCGTCGGAGGTAGCGCAGGTGCTGGGCACGTCGGCGGAATACAAAGTCAGCGAAGTGGCGGACCGCAACGCCGGGATGGTGCTGAAGATCAACAAGGAACGCTTGAAAACACTGGCCAGCGCGGGGAAGTAGATGATGATTTTCGTATCTCGTTATCGGCTTCTCCCGCCAGACAACACGCTCAAAGACGGCTTCGCCGCGAGCGCCGAGGGGCGCGTTTGCGCTTGTCCTTCCTTGCTGAGGCTGGCCAGAACTTGCGTGAACAGTTCATCTAGTTCTTGCTGCTTGGCGACGCGGAAGTCTGCCAGCGTGTGATAGTTCACCTCTAACAATCCTGTGAGCCATTGGAAGGCAGGATCGTATTCGCAACGTCGTGCCACTTCGCGCGCCGAGCCTATACCCTGGCTGTAGGCGTACACCCATAAGCTGATCAATAACTGTGGATCGAATGCCGGCCGCCCGCCTTCTGCCGCGCTGCTCTCGATGCCCGCGTAGAAGGACGACAAATCCAGCCGGCCGATCAACTCCCAAATGGCGCGCGGGGTGCTCCTGCTCAATCAGGCGCTCCACATCCACGGCTCGCCAACTCATCTGCTGGCGATTCACGTAGCGGATCAGTGGCTTGTTGCTCGCATTTTCGTGGCTCATGCGGCGAGCTTACGGTAGGCTTCTTATTTTGCAAGGCTGAAATTCGGAGGGTTTCTTCACGGCTTCGGTTTCAGGGTGCGGTTTTTGTCCCCCGCGCTAAGCGGCGCTCAAGGCAGGAAGGCTTCAGCTGTGGCTCCCTGGTCAGAGAGATAGGGAAAAGTGACTTGTGGTGGAGTATTACGACATGCGGCCAACCCAAAAAACTGCGCCGGGGCGCTTCGCTGAGGGGCCAAGGCACCCCGGCTGATCCTGCCCGCCTCCGCAGTGTGCGAGCAAGAAACTCAAGGACTCGTTTGGCCGCAGGGTTGAGGACTCACCGGACCAAGGGCCTGCGGGGCATTCGCCGCGGGTGCGGGGTAGCACGCGGCAGCTCCGGGGAATTGCGGCTTCCCGGAGCAGCGGGACTTTAACGCTCTTCGTCGCTGCGCAGAAACTCGTACCGTTCAATCGCGGCCACCACGCCCACGGAACCTTCATCCCGCGGCTCGGTACGTTGCACGCGGCCGAGGCAGCGGACGCGGACCGGTCCGGCCATGGTGATCTCGTTGGGCAAGGTCAGAAGAATCTCCACGGGCGAGCCTTCCTTGACGTCCTTGGAAAGGAAGAAATACACACCCCGGGAGCTGACGTCGCGCGATTCGGTGCTGGTTTCGCCCACAGCTGCGCCGGTGGTCCAGCGCACGGTGAGCGGCAGCCGCATGGAGAAGCGCTGAGTTGTGCGGCGTTCGGAGCCGGTCAAGGCAGTCCTCCTGTTTGAAGAGAGAGTTTAGCCCCGTAGCGGCCAGGGGACAATAGAACTCCGGGTACAAAATCGGTTCAATTTGGAGAAGTACGACTGTACTAGGCCATGGCGGGAAAAGTAGTGCTACCGGGCAATTTCGGTGGAATACACGGGGAGCGCAACCCCTATGGAACCCGTTGAAAGCAAAGCGGTTAAGTAGAAAGTCAAATCCGCGCTCTGGAAACAGAAAGGTTGCGACACCCGCGGAGGCTAGCTCAGCCGCCTCTTTTCTTTCTATTTGTAGGGCCCGCAGCTCTGCTGCGCCCGCCGCGCCACAGGCGCGACTGTTCGCGACCTACGGTTCCTGGCCGAAGCGCTTGATATCTTCGGGGCCTTCCTGCACGGGCAGCACGGCGCGGCCTTGCACGAGTTCGCGAATCTGTTCGACGATGTCCGGATTTGCGAGCGTGGTGATGTCGCCGGTGTCCATGCGATTGGAAATGGCGGCGAGAACACGCCGCATGATTTTGCCGGAGCGCGTCTTGGGCATGTCCGGAACGATATGGATGTGCTTGGGCCGCGCGATTTTGCCGATGATCGATTCGACGACGGACTTCACTTTGTCCTGCACCGCTTTCGACGCGGGGACCCCGGGTTTTAGGGAAATGTAAACCACGGGAACGCGCCCCTTCACTTCATCGACTTCGGGCACGACCGCAGCCTCTGAAATTTCGCCGATGGTAAGGCAGGCGGACTCGACTTCCTTGGTGCCGAGGCGGTGGCCGGCGACGTTGATGACGTCATCGACGCGGCCCAGGATGCGGTAGTAGCCGTCGGCGGGCAGCACGGCGCCGTCCGCGGCGTAGTAGGGCCAGTCGCGCCAGTTCTTGCTTTTCGGATTCTTATTATACTTAGAGTAATACTGGCGGACGAAGCGCTCGGGATCGCCCCAAATAGTTTGCATGATGCCGGGCCAGGGATTACGAATGCAGATGTTGCCGGCGGCGTGAGAGCCGGGTTTGACTTCCTCGCTGTTTTCGTCCCAGATGACAGGATAGATTCCGAGCACGGGAGGACCGGCACTTCCGGGTTTCATCTTGTCGAGCGCGGGCTTTGTGGAGCAGAGGAAGCCGCCCGTTTCGGTCTGCCACCAAGTATCGACGATGACAGCTTCGCCCTTGCCGACGTTGTTGTAATACCACTTCCAGACTTCCGGCTCGATGGGCTCGCCGACCGTGGTCATGTGTTTGAAGTGGAAGTCGTAGATTTTGGGCTCGTGGAAGCCGGCTTTACGGAGCATGCGAATGGCGGTAGGGGAAGTATGGAAGATGTTGACGTCGAGGCGCTCCGCGATGCGCCAGGGTCGGCCGGCGTCGGGAAATTGCGGCACGCCTTCGTAGAGCACGCTCGTGGCGGCCAACGCCAATGGACCGTACACGATATAGGAGTGGCCGGTGATCCAGCCGATGTCCGCCATGCACCAATAGACGTCTTCGGGATGAATGTCCTGGTAATACTTGGCGGTGCCGGTGACGTAGGCGAGGTACCCGCCCGTGCGGTGCTGGCAGCCCTTGGGTTTGCCAGTGGTGCCGCTGGTGTACATGAGGAAGAGCGGAGCTTCGGCGTCCTGGGAGACGGGCTCGATTTCGTCGTTGCGGTATTCCTTAAGAACTTCGTCGACGAAATAGTCACGCTCCATAATCATGGGTGTGTCGGAGGAATATTTTCCGGGATAGCGCTTCCAGACGAGGACCTTGTCGATGCCTTGGCCTTCCTTGCTGGCGGCCTCGACGGCAATTTCTGCGGCGGCCTTGTGATCGACCCACTTGCCGTTGCGCCAGTAGCCGTCGGCATAGATGAGCACGCGGCTGCCGGAGTCTGCGGCGCGCAGGCCGCAAGCTTCGCCGCTGAATCCGCCGAAGACGACCGAGTGGACAACGCCGATGCGCGCGCAGGCGAGCATAGTGATGGGCAACTCGGGAATCATAGGCATGTGAATGGTGACGCGGTCGCCGGCTTTCAATCCCGCGAAGTCGCGGAGCATGGCGGCAGTTTCATTCACGCGGCGGTAGAGTTCCTGGTAGGTGATGACCATGGTCGCTTCAGTTTCCGGTTCGGGAACGAAAATCAAAGCCGCCTTGTTTTTGTGCTTCGCGATGTGCCGGTCGACGCAGTTGTAGCAGGCGTTCAGCTTTCCGCCGACAAACCACTTCCAGAACGGCGGGTTGGATGTGTCCAGGGTTTTCTTCCACCGCTTGTCCCAATGCAGCATCTCAGCATAGTGGTCAAAACATTTCGGAAAATTCTTTTCGTTGAATTTCTTGACCAGGGCGCCGGAGTTCAGGTTGGCCTGGGCGATGAACTCCTTCGAGGGCCGGTAATACTCTTCCTCTTTCCAGTGCACCGCGATCTGCGCTTCGCTCAGCTCTTTCTTGCTTTTTTTCCGGGTGCTGCTCAACTTCGGTCGCGCGCTGGCCACGGCGGTAACCTCCCCTTGGAAGTTCCAGTTTCGGATGTGATGCGACAACGATGGACAAACTGAATCGTGCAATGGTTCCTTCAAGGATGGAAGGAACTTGCCCCGAAATGATGCTCCCGCGCGGGCGCGCGCGTCAATCACCCCTGGGGGTTCTACTTCATGGCCCCGACTTCGTCCCAAATCTTATGCCCGTGGGTTTCTTTCAAGAGCAGGCAGCCCACGATAAAGGTCATGCTCGCCACGATCATGGGATAGTACAGCCCGGCCAGGATGCGGAAGGGCACTGGAACGCACCCTATATACGGCTCTTTGCGTGTTGTCAAGAAAGGACTCGCGCACTGTCGCCGCAAAGTGAGAATGTCCGGTTTGTGCAAAGTAGAAATGTCCGCTTTCATGGATGGCCGAGGGCCCCATGGAGACGGAGCGAATCGCTTTGAGCCAACGAGAACGAGACCGCCTGAAAGTGTTGCATGAGATACA
>CAZGFL010000042.1:0-57633 GCA_964524985.1 uncultured Acidobacteriaceae bacterium | reverse complement strand
GCTAGGAGAGCGACTCAAGAAGCAAATTAGGCATCGTTGTCCACACTGCAAAAAACCAAACCGTGCGGCGACCCCGGATACGTATGGGTCTCAGTCGGGATAGGGCATTCCCGGCTTAACAATGCGAATAAGATGATCGTGGAAGCTTGCCTGGCCATCGGCCATTTTTACTTCAGGCATATGGCAGCTTGTGCAATTCTTCTTCTGAACTGGACACGCTTTGACAGTGTCCTGACTGGTCGCGGCAGCGGCTGCGCCCTTAAGGGCATGGCACGCCAGACATTTGGCGTCATAAGCCGAAGCGTCCGTAACTAAATCCTTGTGGGGATCGTGGCAGGCGATACAGCTGATGCGCGGATCGGTTCCGCTGAAGCACTTGCTGTTGGCCAGCCGGTAGGGCTGGAAGCGCACGTTGAGTTCGCCACGCCAGGGGCCGCGAATGACCTTCTCCCAGCTGCGGTGGCATTGACCACAAAAATCAGATAAATCCTCAGCGGCGAGCTTTCGCAGATCGGGCGGAGCCGTTTCCACAGTTTCGCCCGAAAGCGCTGAAAGCGTGTGCAACTCTGCTCCCACGTGACAGTGTTCGCAGGTAACGCCGGGCTCCAGAGAACCGAGGGTCAGCAACTGTCCGTTCACTACGGCGCCCGTCGCGTGGCAGCCGAAGCAGGCTACCGGTTCGTTGGGGGGAAGCCTTCTCCCCACCGCTTCGTCCAGAGTTCTCGGATTGATATGCGAATCACCGATCGTGATTCCGAGTCCGCCGGTCGACGGGTAGTAACTGACGAGGCTCTCGTAGTAGACGCCGTCGCGCTCAAACAGCCAGGTCTGCGCCCGGTTGCCAAAGCTCCAGTGGATCGCAAGTGTTATGGTTCGAGTTCCGTCAGTTACGGAATAGGTGCTTTGGCCATTCTTAGTCTCGACGACGTAGCTGTAGCCGTTTTTCTGAAACGTGAGACTGGGATGGGCGTCCAACACGGAATTCGAGCCTGGCACTTGCAGGGCGCGTCCCATCGAAGTATGTGGTTGCGTTTGCGTCTGAGAGGAATGGCAACCCGCGCAGGCGGCCGCAGGACCTTGCTTCTTTTCTTGCTCGGCCAACACACTGCTCACCACCAGGAGAAAGACCAGAGTTGCGGTGAGTCGATTAAGGATGCACAAGCGGGGTAGCACCATTCTGAGTCATTTGGAGGCACAGCGCCCGTTCCCGGCGGGCATCGGCATCGCGCCCGGACTTCGAGTACGCCTTCGCCAATGCGATATGAATCTCAAGGTTATCCGGCTGCAGCTTAATCCCGTGCTGAAGATGTTCGATGCCGGCAGCTACGTTTCCGGTGTCTACCAATGCCCGGCCGAGTGCAAGCTGCGCGATTGCGCGCTCTGGCTCTTCTTGCGCGATGCGCGTTGCATAAGGCAGCGCTTCGTCTCCCCGGTTCTGCATCAGCAGTGACCACGCCAGCATAATGCGCGCATCTGCGTTTTCAGGTGCAACCTCCAACTCTTTTTTGAATTGTGGCTCGGCTGCGTCTTGGCCAAATGCCAGCAACAAAATGCCATAATGCAAGTGCGCATTTCGCGCGGTCGGAAAACGCTGGAATACATCACTAAACGCTAGCCGCGCAGCCCCTTGATCTCCTTCCATGAATTCGAACGTCGCATCGCCCACGGAGGTCAAGAGCGCCTGCTGATCCGCACTGGCTTCTTTGGGCAGGAGTGGCATCCGGAGCGCGGCGAGTCCAATCGCTACCAGCAACTCAGGACTCGATAGCTTGTGTTCCGCGAAGGCCGAATAGGCTCGCAACGCCTCAGTGAACCTTCCCAATCGCGTCAGCAGCATGGCTTCGTGGTAAAGCAGGAGTTGTTCGTGGCGCGCATCGTCGCCTGCGCCGAGTGCAAGGCTCTTCCGTATGTCCGCGAGCGCGGGCGAATAATCGCCCGTTTCGAATTCACAAAGTCCGCGGAGCGCCAGTGCCTGTCCCGCGTCAGGTCGTAACGCAAGGAGGTGTGACAAGGCGTCAGTTGCCGCTGCGTAAGCCCCGGATTCGTACTGCAGCAATCCGAGATACCACCAACCATCGTGCCATTTGGCGTCGAGCCGCAGACCTTGCGTGTAAAGTTCAATTGCCCGCGGAATATCATTTGCGTCTCGGGCCGCAGCCGCCTCGGCGGCGACTTCCTCGAAACTCGGCGAGCCATTTTGCGCGGCGAGATTTTCGAATGGAAGGAAGGCAAGAAGTAGAAGCAAGAAGGCCGATGCCTGGATTCTCCGGTTATAGATCCTCAGGTTACAGATCCTCCGCTTACAGATGTGCTGGATGGATTGCATCAGGAATGGCAGACACAACATCAACCCTCACATTTATGGCTCGGGCTGGCTTGCGGAAGCGCCGCCGCGGGCTCGACCAGCCCTAGATTTTGGTCCACGAGAAGCGAAAGAGTTTTATATCACATCGTAGGGGACTGGAGTAACTCGTCGGAGTGGGTGTTAGGAGGAGTGCGGCGCATCCGATTGAGGAATCCAGCTTTCAGCGCGAGAAGGGATACATCGCCCAGCCGATGCCCACGCCGATCAGCAGGAACAAAATCAAAGACCACACGATGTACTTGATGCGGTCGGCCGGGCGGCGGCGTCCGAGAAACCCGAAAGCGATGGAGATGATGACCGCAAAAAGCACCATGGCCTGAAGGTGACTGAGTTTGAGGGCCAGTGCGGCGATCATGCCTTGCGGCCTCGCGCCGCTTCGTAGGCATGCAACGCGGCCAGCAGATTCAGCACGCCGGCGGTCGCCAGGAATCGCGTGCCATAGTCGCCGTCGGCATGAGAAACGTCGGCGCCTTCTTTTTCGAGCAACTTGGCCAGGAGATAGAAGGACCCTGTTCCGAGATCCGCCATGTACCCGAGCGAATCGAAGGCATCGTTTCCGCCCGAAGTAAAAAGATTTCCGCGCATCCCTGCGCCAATGGAGACGAGAACGCCAATGGTCAGGAAACAGATCACGGCGCGGCCCCACATCTTCTGCAGGGCGTGTCCTAAGCCAGGAACCAGCCAGCCCGCAACTCCAATCGCAAACGCCACTGGCTCCGCGAACGGTTTGGGATGAGCAGGAGCAGGCGGCTCCATGGAGAATCCCGCATGTCCGCCAACACCCGCAGGCGTTCCCGAAGCGCCTTCCGGCGCCGGCAAGTGTGTTGCGCCCAAGTTCGTATTCTCTTCTGTCATTTCGTTTTCTTCTCGTGCTTCACTAAGTTAGCAAAGCCAAGATTTCCGTTTGCACGGCACCCGTGACGCGCGCTTCCTTGTCTCCGATATACATGTTTACTTCGGTGCGGACGCCAAACTCGGGCAAGTAGATTCCCGGCTCGATCGAATTGCAGGTGTGCGGAATCAGGTGACGGACGTCGTGCGTCTCGAGTCCATCCATGTTCGCCCCGTTGCCGTGAACTTTTTCGCCGATGCTGTGGCCGGTGCGATGGAAAAAATATTTTCCGTAGCCGGCTTTTTCGATCACTGCGCGCGCGGCTTTATCGACTTGCCAACCATGGAGCGGCTTGCCTGCCGCGATGGTTTTGCGAATCAAATCGCAGGCTTTGTCGCGCGCTTCGCGTACCACGCTGAAAATCTTCGTATATTTCTCGGGCACTTTCGCGCCGAGGAATCCCATCCAGGTGATGTCGTAGTAGACGCTGCCGGGCGTCTTCTTTTTTCCCCAGACGTCCAAGAGAAGGAGATCCCCTTCGCGGATGGGCGCGGCGGATTCGGCCGTGGGGCCATAGTGCGGATCGCTGGCATGCGCGTTTACAGCGATATCCGGACCTTCTTCTGCCCAGATCCCTTCGGATTCAAACTCTTTCAAGATCCAGAGTTTCAGGTCGTACTCCGTCAGCGGCTGCTTCTCGCGCACGCATTTCGCGGCATTCTCGAAGGCACCGCGCACGATGCGGTCAATGATCACTCCTGCGGAGAGGTGGGATTCGAGTTGATCGGTTGTCCAGCACGCTTCATATTTTTGAACCAGGTCCGCGGAGCTGACTACTTTGGCCCCGGTGTTGCGGACAAGCTCGACAGTGCCAGCGTCCACCATTGCCACGTAGGGGATTTCATTCTTCGGCGAATATTGCATGGCCACTTTTTTCGCGCGGCCGATGGTGCGTTTCAGATTTTTGCGCAGTTCGTCCTGGCCAGCGTAATACAGCGTGTCCCCCGGCAACGCGGCGAGCGATTCCGACTCGATCTTGTGGACTAGCTTCCTTGGAGTGCCTTTAGAAGGCACGAAGTAATACCAGCGCCGCGTCCGCATGCTCGCGGGCAAGCCGAGGATGTTTTGCGCGATGGGGTCGCGGCCACGAAAGTCGTAGAAGAGCCAGCCGTCTAGCTTGGCGGCGCGCAGGTCGCTCTGAATCTCTTGAATGTTTGCGCTCATCGCTAACACACTCCAAGGCCTGGATCGGTCTCAATAGGGCGGCTCATGCTTCGTGCAACAGTAGCCCTTGAATTCGCTTACTGGTCACGCCGCGGATTTCGATGCGCTTCATGCGGCTTCGTTCGCCGGTGAGAATTCTAACAGCCGACTTGGGGGTTTTCAAAAGCTGAGCCAGGAATTCTATAAGCGCTTCATTGGCGCGGTCCTCGACGGCGGGAGCTCGCAGGCGCACTTTCAGCGCTCCATTCATTTCTCCGGCGATTTCATCTTTGCTGGCCCGCGGCTGGACCCGCACCGCAAGGATCACGGCGCCATTGCTTTCTTGAATCTCTAACACGGTGGGGCCCCTCCCCCTTTTTTGTAAGTGTTGATAGTGTTGATTCTAAAGGAACTTAAAGTCCTTTGTTTTCATACACTTTTGTAAGTGTTGATTCTAAAGCCAGTTAGCGGGCCGCCTCTCTGTAAGTGTTGAATCCAAGCGACTAGTGGGCGCAACAAAAGGAATCCGGCTGAGGTGGCTGTTGGCGGTAGCCTCAAGTATAAAAAGCTATTCAAACATAGCATAAGAATATCGAACGGTAAAGTAAATAGCAGGGAAAGACGGAAATTGGGGATTGAGCGGTGCGTGCGAGCGTTCGACGGTCGCATGGTTGAAGAGGCAGGAAGGCGGGCGACGTCCGACCGGGTCGGGATAAATGCCGTCGCGGCTACGCGCGCGGGCCGAAGAGGGCGGTGCCGAGGCGGACTTCGGTGGCGCCTTCCTCGATGGCGACCTCGAAGTCGTGGGACATGCCCATGGACAAGACAGGGAGGTCGAGGCCGAGCTTTGCGGTGAGTTGGTCGCGCAGTTCGCGCAAGCGACGGAAATAGGGACGGACGGAGTCGGAGGGAGAAGAGGGGGACGGGGTAAAGCCCGCCCCTACAGGAGACGAGTGGGATGGGTTCCCGGCCTGGCCGGAATAAACTCCGCTCGCCCCTGCAGCGGCAAAGAACGGAGGGATGCACATGAGGCCGGCGAGTTGAAGATGCGGTAACTCGGCCACTTTTTCCGCTAATGCAGGGAGTTGAGCAATCTCCACACCGCTTTTGGTTTCCTCCTGGGCCACGCGGACTTCGATGAGAACGCGTAGTTTGCCGATGATCCCTGCCTCTTCGCGCGCGCGGTCCAGCTTTTGCGCGAGCGCGAAATCGTCCACGGAGTCGACGCAGTGAAAGAGCCGCGCGGCGCGAGCGGCCTTGTTGCTTTGCAAGTGACCGATCAAATGCCAGGTGGCCACGAGTCCCTCGGTGGCCGCGCGCTTCCCTTCCCACTCCTGGACACGATTTTCGCCAAAGTGGCGGACGCCGACTTCGTAGGCCTCGCGAATGGCGGTGGCGGGATGGGTTTTCGAGACGGCGATGAGGGTGATGTCCTCGGCGCGGCGGCCCGAGCGGTTGGCTGCCGAGGCGATTCGGCCTTGAATGCGGGCGAGGTTTTGGCTGATGGAGGTTTCCGGCATGGAGAATGGTCTACAGTCGACAGTTTACCGTTGCCAGGAATGAAGAACAAAGGGAAGGTCGCGTGTTTCGCGAGTCTCAGTGGGCTGAGTAGGGTTGAAATTGTGCCAGGATTCCTTGCTCCGAAGACTCCGCTCGGAATGACAGCCGTGGGAACTTCAGACTGTTTCTTGTGCGCGCCGTGGGACTTACATTGTTTTTTGTGCGAGCGGCATGTGCGCGCGACGTGTGGCGTTGCGGTGGTGCGATGGTGCAGTTAGACTGGCAGTGGCCGGTGCGGAGTGATCGCTCGAAATAGGGAATGACGACACGCGGAAAATTAATTGCCGTCGAAGGGATCGATGGCAGCGGCAAGCGCACGCAAGTCGAGCTGCTGGCGAACGCTCTACGGCAGCGCGGCCATGCTGTCTATTCCACCGGTTTCCCGCAATACGATTCCTGGTTCGGCAAAATGGTGGGCCAGTTTCTGAACGGCGAGCTGGGCTCGCTCGAAAGCGTAGACCCGCATTTCACTGCACTGCTGTACGCCGGCGACCGGTTTGAAGCCAAGCCAAAACTCGAAGAGGCGTTGAGCGACAGCCAAATCGTGCTCGCGGACCGCTACATTGCGTCGAACCTAGCGCATCAAACGGCCCGCGTGGCTCCCGAAAAGCGCGCGGCGTTTCTGGAGTGGATCGAGCATCTGGAATATAGCATCTACGGCCTGCCACGCGAGAACCTGGTCTTGTATCTTCGTGTGCCCCCTGCGGAGGCGCAGAAGCTGGTGGCGCAAAAATCGTCGCGAAGCTACACGTCGGCGCAAAAAGATTTGCTGGAAGCGAGCTTGCGGCATCTCGAAGACGCGGCCGGGATGTACGATACGCTGGCGCAGCGAGCGACCTGGGCGACGATTGAGTGTTTTGATGACGTTCGCGGAGTGATGCGCACGCCCGAAGATATCGCCGGGGATGTCCTCAAGGCCATTGAAGCCGTGGTCGCTTCGGCCGCTGCGGGAAGGGGCCGCTGAGGTATGGGTTTCAGCGAATTTCTCGGCAACGGACGCATCGTGGCAGCACTGCGAGGAGCGCTGCGTAGCGAGCGCGTGCCCCATTCGCTGCTCTTTACGGGACCGCGCGGCGTAGGCAAGTTCACGCTGGCGAGAATGTTCGCGCAAGCGGCGAATTGCGAGCGGCTGAAGGATGATCTCTGCGGCGAGTGCGCCACGTGCCAGAGAGTCGCGCAACTGGCCGACCCGCAAGCACTCGTGGAGCAGGGCCTGGTGGAGCGCGGCGAAACCGCCGACGCGGCCACCGTCGAGCGCGTGCCGCTAATCCTGCAATCGCATCCGGACGTCTGGGCGCTGGTGCCCGATCCAGTGCGCCTCAAGAACCCAGTAGCTAGACCCATGTTGCGCATCGGGCAGCTGCGGGCAGTGCAGCGCGCGGCGTATTTCCAGCCGATGGGGCGGCGCCGCGTTTTCATTCTGGACGGCGCGGAAACGATGCGCTGGGACGTGGCCAACGTGTTCCTGAAAATTCTTGAGGAGCCGCCCGGCTCGGCGACGCTGATACTCACGGCGCCTTCGCCTTACGCGCTGTTGCCCACAATTGTGTCGCGCTGCCTACAGTTTCACTTCGCGCCGCTGCCGCTGAGCGAAGTGGAGAAAATTGTGAAGGAAAAAACGCACCGCAAGCCCGCGGAGATCAAGCTCGCAGCGCAATTAGCCGAGGGCAGCCCGGGGCAGGCCATCGAGATGGACGTCGAGGCAACGGCCTTGGCTCGGAGGCAGACACTACGCATCCTGGAACGCGCCGCGCGCGGGCAAGGATTCGCGCAGCTTTTTGCGGAAACTGGGGCACTCGCCAAGGACCGCGAGACGTCATTCGAAGATCAATTGGCGATTTTTTACGGTCTGCTCACGGACCTGCTGGAACTCACGTCCAAAATCAAAGAGCCCTCCTTGCGCAACGCGCCCCTGGCCAAGGAGCTGCAAGCACTGGCTCAGTCGATCGATTCTGCGTGGGTTCTTCGCGCCATTGCAGGATTTGATGAGCTTTATGGGGGCCTGCGCCGCAATTTGAACCGCCAGCTTGGGCTGGACGCGCTAGCGGCCTCCCTGGCGCCGGCGGCTGTGTAGCCGTGCAGACCTGGAGTCTTGCGTCTTGCGGACCAAAATTGGCCAAACCAGAATTAAATCGATACACTGAAACCTAACAGCCTGCCCGTGCATCTTAAGGGACAGATATTCCAACCCCACGCAGTTCAGAAGGAGTAGTCATGGTGAATCGCCGCATGTTTCGTCCGAGTTTCGCGGACGTCAAGGAGCCAGCCCCGCCTCGAGCGCCCCACAATGGTCCGGTGCCAAGCAAGAAGCCCGCTCCCCCGGAAGTGACCCACGCGGAGAACTTTTACTGGGTAAAACAAATGCAGTCGCATACCCCGATGGCCATCGTCCTGGAGGATGGCGAGGTGCTGCGAGGCACAGTCGAGTGGTATGACCGGGACTGCATCAAGCTGACACGCCAGGGCAGCCCCAACCTGCTTATCTTCAAGCGCGTGATCAAGTACGTGCACAAGGACGGCGAAGAGTCCTCACAGGGCGGCGAGGAGTAAAGCCGCTATTTGTGGATGGAGTGGCCAGACGCGGCTCCAAAGGTGAGCAGCGCCTTGGCCGCCATCGAGCCGTTTTCATTGAAGATTTCGCATTCCGTCACAACAAAGTTGCGGCCCGCGCGCAATACTCGCGCGTCAGCCTTGATCCGTCCGCCGGGGACGGGCTCGAGATAATTGATTTTCAGCTCGACGGTGGCGATTTCCGTGCCGGGTGGCACTGTCGTGTACGCAGCGATGGCGGCAGTGGTGTCCGCCAAAGCGGCGAGGATGCCTCCATGGACGACGCCGTGAATTTGTTTATGATGCGGGCGCACGTCCAGAAGAAAGATCGCCCGCCCCTTTTCGACGGTTTCCACGTCGAAGCCGAGATGCGCGATCGCGTTGCTTTCCTTCATGCGCTTGCGCACGAGCTGCACCGCCCAGCGCGCGTCCAGGGATTGCTTGGTTTTCGCCTTCATTCGTTTACCCGAGCCAGTGTTTTTTCAAAATGCGGTCAGCCCGCCATCCAGCGGGATCGCCGTGCCGGTGATCCAGGATGATTCGTCGGAAGCAAGAAACACCGCAAGCTCCGCAACGTCCACCGGCTTTCCAAAGCGCCCGAGGGGAATTGTGCCTTCGCGAGACTTGCGCAGTGCTTTGCCCTGTTCAGTGTCGTTGAAGAGGCCTTTGACGAGGTCGGTCTCCACAATAGACGGGCAGATGCAATTGACGCGGACTTTTTCGTCGGCGTGATCGAGGGCCATGGCTTTGGTCAGCATGGTGACGCCGCCTTTAGAGGCGCAATATGCGGCGCGGTTCTGCATGGCCACCAATCCAAGGACGGAACCAATGTTCACGATGGCGCCGCCGCCGGCTTTGCGAAACTCTTTCAGAGCCGCGCGAGACATCAGGAACGGCCCTTTCACGTTCACGGCCATTACGCGGTCCCAGTCGTCTTCGGTGATGTTCGCCACCGTGGAGACGCTCAGTGTGCCGGCATTATTGACCAGCACGTTGAGCTGGCCGAATTTGTTGGAGGTAGTGGTGACGGCGCGATCGGCGTGCTGCGCGCGAGTGACGTCGCACTCCAGTGCGATTGCCTGGCCTCCGGCTTTTGCGATTTCTTCGGTCACTTCTTTCAACTTTTCCAAACGCCGCCCGGCTACCGCGACACTCGCGCCTTCGCGCGCAAAGGCCAAGGCAATCGCCCGGCCGATGCCCGTGCCGCCGCCGGTAATCAGCGCGACTTTGCCGGAAAGCCTTGTCACGATTTTTGGTGCTCCTGCGTCTAATAGAGGTGCTTGGCCCCCGCTACCCGGGGCGGCCCTTGAAAAATGCCGCGTTCTTGCGGCCTTTTGCAAGTGCGCGCGACTCTAACATTCAGTTCCAAGACTCGCAAGCTGTGGCGCTCGAAAACTGTTGTATCGTAGCGGTTCCAATTCACGAAGCGGAGACCGTCAACCAGCCTCTATGCGCATCGGAATCACGTGCTACCCCACGTACGGCGGCTCCGGAGTCGTAGCCACGGAACTGGGCATGGAACTCGCGGCGCGCGGGCACGACATCCACTTTATCAGCTACGCGCCACCGATTCGCATGATCGCCGACGGCCAGCGCATCCATTTCCATGAAGTCGAAGTTGTCAGCTACCCGCTCTTTGATCACCCGCCGTACACGCTGGCGCTCGCCACAAAAATGCTGGAAGTGTTCGAGTCAGCGTCCCTTGACCTGCTGCACGTGCACTATGCGATCCCGCATTCGGTGAGTGCGTTGCTCGCGCGGTCGATGGCGGCGCCGCGGCGACTGCCGTTCATCACCACGCTGCATGGCACGGATATCACGCTGGTAGGCAGCAACCGAAGCTATTTGCCGATCACGAGGTTTTCCATCGAGCAGAGCGACGGCGTGACTTCCATTTCGCGATATCTGCTGGGGCAGACTTTGAAAGAGTTCGACATCAAGCGGCCGATGGAAGTGATTCCGAATTTTGTGAACTGCGATCTGTATAGCCGCGCGGCGGACAAGGGTTATGCAAAGCAGTGGGCGCCGAACGGCGAACCGATTCTGATGCACTTGTCGAACTTCCGCCCGGTGAAGCGCCTGACAGACGCGGTGGAGATTTTTGCGCTGGTGCGCGCCAAGATGGCGGCGAAGCTGGTGCTCATTGGAGACGGGCCGGACCGCGGCGCGGCTGAGTATCTGGTGCGAAAGAAAAAGCTGCAGAAAGACGTGTTTTTCCTGGGCAAACAAGACACCGTGTACGAAAAGCTTGCAGCGGCCGATCTTTTTTTGCTTCCGTCACAGCTGGAATCGTTTGGCTTGGCTGCGCTCGAAGCTATGGCGTGCGAGGTACCGGTCATCGGCACGAATGCCGGCGGGATGCCGGAAGTCGTAGAGCACGGCGTGGATGGGTACTTGGTGGAACCTGGTGACGTGAAGGAAGCGGCGCGTTATGCGATTGAGATTCTTTCGCGTGCTGACCGCGGGCGCGAGATGGGCAAGATCGCCCGCGTTAACGCCAGGAAGAAATTCTGCGCCAACGACGTCATCCCCGCGTACGAAAACTACTACAAACGCGTGCTCAGCGAATCTTGAGTGAAGCTTTGTTCTCGAGGTCCGGATTTTGTTGAAACCGCCTGCTTCTGGCTCTCTACACCAAAATCGCACCCGCATGTTCAGATTTACAGCACTCATGCCTGGCTCCGTTCGTTGACAGTTTGTGGTTCAAACATTACATTGAAGACACGGAAGGACTCCGGCGGAGTGGAGGATGCAGAGTGAGGGTTCCGCTCAGTCGGTTTTCTGAAAGTTTGCGACAAGCCACTTGGCTGATTTTTGTCGCGGGCATTTTGGGTTTCCCCTTCTCCGCTGCCCGGCCCCAATCTCCCACGCCGAGTTCGCCGGCTCCTCCGCCTCCGGCACCGCCCCAGCAGGCACCCAAGACCGCCGGCAATTCCTCTGCCCAGGAAATGACTACGGCCGACACGCCGGCGACGTTCAAATTCAGCGTCAACTACGTGCTGGTCCGCGTAGTGGTGCGCGACCGCGACGGGAAAGTGGTCAAGAATCTGAAGAAAGAAGACTTCCTGCTCACCGACAACCGCAAACCCCAGATCATCTCCACGTTTGCAGCAGAGACGCCGGCCTCGCACGTTCCCGCAGTGAAGATGGATCCTGCCGAGATTGCCGCCACGGGCTCGGTTGGTGCGCCTGTGAAAGCGCCGGACTTGCCATCGCGGTTCATCACGTTGCTCTTCGACGATCTGCATCTTTCCACGCAAGACGCCATGTTGTCGCATCAAGCGGCGCTGAAGCTACTTGCCGCGAGAGGAAGCGGCGACCGGATCTCGATTTTCACGACCTCGGGCCAAGTGGAACAGGACTACACATCCGACTATGAAAAGCTGGAGGGGGCCCTCGAGCGCATTGTGCCACGCCCACTCATGCAAATGACATCCACCGACTGCCCCCCAATGACTTTTTATGAGGCCTATCAAGTCGCGGAGGCGAACGATCCCATAGCCCTGCAAGTGGCCACCGCCGATGCCGCGAGTTGCATGGGAAATCCAACGGGAGCCGCGGCGATGGCTCAAGCGGCAGCCAACCGCCAGCTAAGTTTGGGGGAGTCCCAACTGAATTTTACGTTTAAGAATATCGAGTCAATGATACGGCGAATGACCACACTTCCAGGCCAGCGCATCATCATCCTGATGTCGCCGGGGTTCTTCGTCACCCCGATAATGCGGGAATCCGGAGAAATCATTGATCGCGCCACCAAAGCAAACATCGTCGTCAATACGATTGACGCCCGCGGGTTGTACACTTCCAGCCTTTTTGACGCCTCCAACCCAGGTACGGGAAATCCAAATCCACTAACCTTCGTTCAGAAGAGCCAATACATCACGATCGAAGAGAGTCTGCAAGATGACGTCCTTGCGGAGATCGCGGACGGCACCGGCGGCGTCTTTTTTCACAACCGCAACGACATTGACCAGGGCTTGCTGCAAGCCGCGGCTGAGCCGGAAGTCTCTTATGTGCTCGGCTTTGCCCCGCAAAACCTGAAGCTCAACGGCAGCTATCACCATCTGAAAGTGGCGCTGGCCGGCAAACAAAAGTTTTCGCTGCAGGCCCGGCACGGCTATTTCGCGCCTCGCGGCACGACCGATCCTGCGGCGGCCGCAAAGGAAGAGATCGAGCAAGCCATTTTCTCTCAGGAAGAAATGCACGAAGTGCCCATCGAATGCCAGACGCAGTTCTTCAGGAGCGAGAACGGCGTGCGCCTGTCCGTGGTGACACACGTCACGACGACCGGATTGAAATTCCGGAAGGCGGCAGACCGAAGCAATGATGATGTGGTCGTCTCCACCGCTATTTTTGATGAGAACGGAAATCTGCTGACGGGTCAGCAGAAAACGGTCTATATGAAGTTGCGGGACATCACCCTCAGCAACCTGAACAAGGGCGGTTTCCGCGTCAAGTCCACCTTTGATCTTCAGCCGGGCACTTTCCTGGTTCGCGTGGTGGTCCGCGATTCCGAAGGGGCGCAGATGGGCGCCGTGAATCGCGGCGTGGTCATCCCTTAAGAAGCCGCCGGGCGAGTCGCAATCTCAATTGCCACGGGGCGCGTGGTGCTAGCTGAGGTCATACTCCCGCAATCCACGCTAGGCATTGGCGTTTCGGCCCGAAATGCTTATTCTCATTTTCCGGAGGCCATAGCCGCCCATGCAACGCCGGTCTTTCGTCCAGCTTTCACTCGGCGCGCTCGCCGCTTCAGCGCTTCCTCTGCGGTTGAGAGCGGCCGAAATCGCCAAACTGCGGGAAATAGCCGCAACGAAGGGACTTTATTTTGGCGCTGCGGTTTCGGACCGGCAGCTCCAGCGCCCCGAATTCGTCACGCTCCTCACCGAACAATGCTCCATTCTCGTCGCAGAGAATCAGATGAAGTGGCGCGCCACGCATCCCGAGTCGGACGGCTACGATTTCACCGGCGCCGATGCGTTCATGAACTTTGCGGAATCCCACAAGATTCTCGCCCGCGGCCACAACCTCTGCTGGCATGAACATAATCCCGAGTGGCTGGAGTCCACCGCAACCCCGGAGAATGCCGTCAATCTTCTCCGCTCCCACATCCAGACCGTTGCCGGGCGCTACCGGGGGCGCATCCACTCCTGGGACGTCGTGAACGAAGCCATTCAGCCAGCCCACCACAATCCCCACGACATGGTAAATTCCGTTTGGCTGAAAAATATCGGCGAAGACTACCTCGATATAGCCTTTCGCGCCGCCGCCGAAGCCGATCCCTTTGCGCTCCTCACCTACAACGACTACGACATCGAAACCGACGCCCCCGGCCAGGAAGCAAAGCGCGAAGCGATCCTCGCAATGCTTCGCCGCTTTCGCAAAAATCACGTTCCGATTCACGCCCTTGGCATTCAATCTCATCTGCGGCCGCACGGAGACCCGCTTAAATGGAATGGCCTGAATCGATTTCTGAAGGAGGTAAAGAAATTAAAGCTGGAGGTATACCTAACGGAACTGGACGTGAACGATCAAGCTTTCCCTGGTGACATTCCCGAGCGCGATCGCCTCGTCGGCGAAGTCTACCGCAGCTACCTGGACAATATTCTCCGGGATAAATCAGTGAAAGCAGTCCTAACGTGGTGTCTGTCCGACCGCGATTCATGGCTCCAGGGCTTCCGTCCCCGCAAAGACGGCCTCCCCCAGCGCCCCCTGCCCTTTGACGCCGACCTCCAGCCCAAGCCGGCCTTCATCGCCCTCCGCGATGCCCTCAGCGCTCGCAAATGAACCTCGAACTCCGGTTGTTCATTTTTCTGCGCGCTTCCTCCGCGCCTTCTGCGTCTCTGCGTTACCTTTTTCTCGCGCCTCGGCATTTCTTTACTTCTCTGCTTCTGCTTTTATGTGCTCCAGCACCCGCACATGAATCCGATGAATGATGTAGTCCGACCACAAGTGCCAATATGCCGCCGGCCACATGGTGTGCTGATACCACGTCGCCCCTTCCAGGCGAGTGCGTCCGCCGGGCAAAGCCGCCAGGGAGAATTGCCCCTTCTGTGACACGAAGTAGCCGTGCAGATGCGGCGCGTCGATATGCCCGTAGGGCGTTAATTCCTCCAGTGGCGCGGGATTCGCTGTGACGCCAAAGCGCAGGAGGCGGGGCTCGTCCCAAACCTCGATCGGCTCTACGAAGGGACCCGTCGAGAAAATGCAATGCCGCACGGCTCCTACGCCGTGTCCGGAAATCTCTGCACGGATGGGATACGCGATGCCGGCGCGAAACAGAAGTTCCTTTGGCGGCGGGATTTCCGCAAATGCCACGACTTGGTCCCACACTTTCTCCGGCGGGGCGTTGACTTCGATTGCTGTGCGCACTTCAAACACCGGAGGCCGTAGGGCAGCCGCGTGCTCGACCCCAAACGTCACCGGCACCAGCAAAATCACCAGCGACAAGACCGCTGGCGCCTGCTTCGGCCGCCAGTGCCGTGCCTGAATGCTGTAGCCCAGCACTCCTCCCAGCGCCGCCAGCCCCAGCGCAAACGGCGCAGCCATCAGCACGCAAATGAATCCCTCCATGGCCACCAAGATCAGCGCCACCCCGACGATTCCCACCGGCAACAACGACACGGCTATGCAATCGCCCAATTCGCGCGGCTCGTGATAGCTGCACAGCAGCACCGCAAACATTCCCAGACAAAAAGGCAAGGCAACAAATAGCCCCCAGCCGTACGCCCCAATCACAAGCGTCCCAATGCCCACGAATCCCAACCCCAGCACGGCCGTCACGAAAATCGCCAGTACCGCGCTACCCAGCGCGCTGTGTGGAATCACAGCGTCCAACAGATGGGGCCCGGGCCACGGCGCGCCCTCGAACTCCTGCGACCGCTCTCGCGGCGGCAGCACGCAAAGCGCGAGAAAAAACAAGACATTGATCACTGGGATGAAAAAGAGCACGACTAGCCACACAGGTTGGCCGGCGTCGCGCAGGCGTTGCACCGTCATCGCCACGCCGATCCACAGGAACGGGATGGAGAACAACAAGAGCGTCACGAGAAATTTTGTTTCTATCAAGGAAAGATGATTCAGCCGCGCCGCCTTACCGAGGGGTGCCAAGTAGTTGAAAAAACTTGGCTCGTAATCGAAATACAAGGCCGCAATCAAGCGATCTAGATGGTGCTTGAGCAAAACGAGGATGAGCCCCACAGTCGCGTACTCCGCCCGCCCGGCTTTCCCATCCCACCGCCAAAGATCCCGAAAGCGAAATGCCACAAGGCCTCCTTATTAGCTTCCGCGGAATTGATCGCTCAACCTCGGGGGGCGGAGCAGATACCGCGTTAGTTCTGTTCCGTGGGATGAATCGAAACATCACAATTGCCAGAATGCTGAGCGTTATGGCGAATCCAATTAGTGCGTACTTGAGTTGCGCAGCCATCTCCGGAACGAGGTTCTTGTCCGGCCCGAGTCCCCGCTTGTAGTCGAGAGCGAAGATCACCGGCACGAGAACGAGCATGACATTCGAGAACGCCAGCCAAAAACTTGCTCGTTCCCCCGGTGCCACAGAGTTCGATCAACAGCAACCTCAAATACTTCTTCAGATAAACTACGATGCCCACAGATGTGATTGCCGCGAGACCGACATCTGACAGAAAAGCTATAGTTGGGCTCATATTCGGGCATTCTCCTTTCTATTTCTTCACTCGATTGCATGCAGCCTCCTGGACATAGACCGCAAGCAACAGACCGTCTTGCACCACAGTCGATAATCGGGCTCAAGTCCTTGCGCAGCGCAAATCGTGCAAGCCAAACGGGCCGGGCTCAGGCAATCCTTTTCGGATTTGCTCCGCAGTAAAGCGCGTTCTGGGCGTCAGGTCGTCTGGAAGAGCGTCACAAGGAGGAAGCGCTTCAACCAGGCCCTCAGACAAAATTCGCAGTTGCGCGAGTGAAAGAAGCGGGATTCTCATCGTGAGCTCGGCGAGCCAGGCGATGACCTTCTGAACGGCAATCGGAGTCGGCACATACAGTGGGCTTCGATGGATGACCTGACCCACGCGCCGCACCGCTTCGCCCAACGCGATTTCTTCCGGTCCTGTGATGCTGAAAGTACGATTCGACAAATGCGCGTCTCGAAAAGATGCAAGGATCGCGGCCACGAGATCTTCTACCGCCAAGGGACGCACCGGCTTTTCCGTCATGCCCACAAGCCCGAAAATCGGAAATGTAAAGAGCGCATGACTGAGGTGATCCAGCATGTGGTCGCCGTGGCCGTAAATCACACCCGCCTTGAAGATCGTGTAGTCGAGACCCGACCCGCGCACGATTTCCTCTGCCGCCCATTTCGATTCGTGATACGCGGATCCGCAATCCGGCCTCGCACGCAGAAAGCTGAGCAGCACCATTTTGCGCACGCCGGCTTGGCGTGCCGCTTCCACTACATTCCTCGTCCCTTCGATGTGTACGCGCTTATAAGTTTGCTCGCCAATCTCGCGATTGATGCCCGCGCAGTGGGCTACCGCTTCGCACCCTAAGAACGCTTCGCGCAATTCCCTTGGATCGGACAAGTCGGAGCTTACAAAAGGTGCTCCACGCAATTTGTAGATGGTTTCGTCCCGCAAATCCTTACCGCGCGCAATCAGCACGGCTTCATGGCCTGCCGCGACAAGCTCGCGCGCTAGGTGCCTCCCAACAAATCCCGTTCCGCCGGCAATTGCCACGCGCATGATGTGCCTCCTAAACCCGAGACGCTCTTAGCCAATGCCACAGGGGCACGCTCAGAAAGCTGGTCGACAGAAACACGAACAGGGTGTTCAGCAGAACGTGCCCGGCGCGGAAGGACGTGCCTGGCGGCCAGTCGCGGTGCGAGTAATACGCAAAATCAACGACGAAGCGCAGGAGCCAATACAACCCGATGAAAGATGCTAGAGCCAGCGCGGCGCGGTCGCCTCTCAGAATTTCATCGTGCAGGAAGAGCGACATCACCCCAAACGCGATGATCGTGTACACGGCGAACCCGCCATGCACCCACATCAGCTTGCGATTGAATGTCGTCAGCTTGGCCAGATCTTCTTTCCAATGGAGCCGGTACGGCACCTGAAAGCTGGCGATCAACACGCAGAAGTGACCGGCGGCGGCAAGCCAGAGCGCCAGACTCAGCCATTCGGCAATGCTCTTTGGCATGTTCGTCTCCTCTCATCCCGCAATCGCGCGCAGAAAAGGAACAATCACGCGCATCACAAACCAGGGATGAAATAACCAGTACAGCGGCCCTGCAGCGACCAGCACGGTCCACAACCGTCCGGCCGGACCGCGGCCCAGGCGCAGGCGCTTACCAATCTGCGAGCGCTCGAAGAGCACGCCAAATCCCTGCGCCAGAAAATAAGCCGTTGGCAGCCCGTATCCCGCTCGCGCCGGAACCGAAATCACCAGGTCGTGTAACAACCCCGAGGCGAGAAATGCGCCCAGCGTCGCGGCGACGACGCCGAACCGTTGCTGCAACGGCTGGAACACCCACGTGTGCGACAGCTTGCGAAATCCCAGGTTCCAGCGTTTTCCCCAAAATTCGCTGAGCGAGCGCGACGCCAGCGGCCGCTGCATGATGGGTCTTACCGGGATTCCGGCGCGTTGCCACGCGAGCGCCAAGAGGTGGAATGTCCCGAAGTGGAGAAGCAATGCGAGGCCGATCATTCCGGTCCAGCCACCCAGCATCGGATGCCCTAACGAAACCAATCGCGCACCAATCCCGATCAGGGCGATGCCGCCGAGCATCTTCGCAATTCCCGCGAGCCATTCGCTCGCCCGGATTTGGAGCTTCTGGGAGGCCGACGAAAAGAACTCTTGCGGTTCCATCCCGGGCCACAACAGATAGGCAGCGCTGCGCCACCAATTCCCCGCGGCAAATCCCCGTGAGTGCGCTTCCCACCATGTTTCCCACTTGCAGCCCGCAAAGATCGCCACGGCCAAGAGCCACATGAACCCCCAAGGAACCAGTCGCGTGCGAAACGCCAGCACGGTCAGCGGTAAGAGAATCAGTGGCAGCGAACCAATCCAGGAATTGGGGTGAGAGCGAAGCGGTAGCGAGACGCTACGTTGTGCAGCAGCCGCGCCGCAACGGATGGTCTGGGTCACGCTTGTCCCCTTGACCCTTGTGGTCTCCCGCGCAGAAGCGTCCAGCCCACCAACGAGCACAGACCGAAGCCGATGGAGTTGAGGACGCCGTGATAGCGCGCCATTTGTTCGAGATTGACGAAGGCGTGCAACGGGTACTCGCCAACGGCCCAGATTGCGGCGAGCGCCATGCCGAAGATGACGCACGCGCTCCCGGCGAGCAGCAGACGGCCGCCAACCGTTCGGGCCTCCGCCCACCCGATCCGGGAAGTTCCGAAGGCAATGGCAAGTTCGCCGACGACCATCAACCCCATCGCCGCCAGTTTCAGCATCGGTCCCACGAGAAAGGCCAGTCCCAGCAACCCGGGCCCCAGCACGGCGCACAAAAGAGCGATGCGAAGGGCGAGTGGCGATCTCGTTGCGGCCTGTTTGGAAGCGGCGAGTGCAGCCAAGACCGCGGCCATCAATCCCGCAAAGTGAAAATGGACAGCGGTCAGCAGAACAATCGGCTCATGGAAGCCGACGGGTTGTAAGCCAAGTCGTGATGCCAGAAGCCACAGGGCGCCAACCAGCGCGTAGCCTTCGCCGACGGCAAAGCAAAACTCCGGAAACGATTGCATCCGAGTTCGAGCCAGCCGGGCGAGGCCATCGACCGCAAGCGCTCCAGCCACGAGCAGCCACAGACCTGTCAGCACGCCGGCAGTTCGTCCATCGCGGAGAAAAAAACTGACGGTGGCCAGTGCCGCTCCAGGAAAAAGTGCGAATTGAAGTATGCGCTTCGCGATTCGCGGGATTCGGCCGGTTTCCGCGGCGGGTACTAGACTCAAAACCAATGGAACCACTACCCACGGTGCCAGAAGAAACAGAAGGTCAAAAATGCTCAGGCGAAAAAAACTGAAAACTTCACCGCCGACGAGAAGTAGCCAAACGAAACCGCCGGCTGCCGCCATCCGCGTTCCAGAGGGAAAGAGAGGTTCGTCGATGTGCATGAGGGAACCTCATAACGCCCGCGCGAACGAAGCAGCGCCATAGGCCACGGCCAGAAACAGCGCTGCCGCGGTAAACGCAATATCGCCCCAGCGATTTTCTTTTCGCAGCGTGGCGTCGTAATACAGGAGCTGCACCGGGGCGCGAAACAACCAGAAGAGGCCGATCGCCGTGGCGAGGAAGCGTCCGAGCCCGTGTCCGCTGGCAAGTTCGCCCGCAAATCCGAAGGTCAGCAGCGCAAACAGCAGCACCACGCCCACGATGTAAATCCAATGAACGACGAAGATCTGGCGGATAATTGGGGAAACGCGGGAGAGATTTTCGCGGTAGCTCAGTCTTGTGGGGAGAAAGAAATTTGCAAACGCAATTGCGAGTTGCACAAAACCCGCCAGCCAGAGGAGCAACAAGAGACCACGCATGATTGCCTCCTAATCCGCACGGCCTATCGCGTCTGTGGCCGTGCCGGACATTGTGTTGCGGCACATTGCCGCCGTGCCGCAATCCACCGATACCCCCTGCGCAGAACCTCCATCATCCCCGGGATGTTCGAAACCAATACGAGCGGCGCGCCCCACCAGATTTCGCGCGCCAACGCGACCGCCGCATCCGCCCCGCCGTAGCGGCTGCCGTCACTCAAGAGAAACTGCATCTCCTTCATCAAATCGTCGTGCGGCAAGCCAAGCAACTCCGCGACGCGCGGGTCCTGCAGCGGGGCGAGCGCCATTTCGCGGCGCTCCATAATCGGCGCCAGCCACCGCGCGATGCGCGTGCAGAACTTGCAGTCCGCATCGAAGAAGAGCCAGCCGCGCGCGTGGCGCCCCTTTCCGTCCGTGTATTCACTCACCAGCGAAATCATGTTTCTTCCTTACTTTTTATCCCGCCGCTTTCTTCTTGTCGTTCCCCAGCATGGTCACGACTTTGCCGCGCAGCTTCACCACGCCCTTCAGCGCACCAGCCGGCATATGCATCACTTCTTCAAACAATCCAGTCATTGCTGTCAAGAATTCCAGCATGTCCGTCAGCCGCTCGCGTGTGTACGCGTCGCCGTGCGGGTTGGCTTTGACCTCCTGGACGCATTCCTCGAGGACGCGCAGCGTTGGATCAATCTCGCGCCGCTTGCGCTCCTCAGAGACGATGCGGAAAATCTCCCAAACGTCCTTGATGGACTCAAAGTGGTCGCGCCGGTCGCCCAGCACATGCACGACGCGGACGATGCGCCAGCCCTGCAGCTCGCGCAGGCTGGTGCTCACGTTCGACCGCGCTACGGCGAGCGTCTCGGCGATGTCCTCGGCCGGCACGGGCGTCGGCGAAAGGAACAGAAGGGCGTGGACCTGCGCTACGGTGCGGTTGATGCCCCAGCGGGTGCCCATTTCGCCCCAGTGGAGGATGAATTTCTGGGCCACGGGGGCTAGGGGGTTGTGGGTGATTCTTGTATGTACGCTCATTTCTGTATGTTCTCTCTATTCAGAAATTACCAAAAACACAGTACGGTTGTCAAGGCTTTTTTCGAGGCTGCTTTGATGTTCGTCTAAATGGCTTGTTTTCTATTACTTGTCATGAGCTGAAGGTGAGGCTTGGGGAAGCCCTCCTGAGGCACACCTGTCCTTTTTCCGTCCTTCCCTGTCGTGCTGGCAACGGATACAGTCATGGTCAGGTTCGCTTTGACTCTTGCAAAGGTCCTGCTCATGAAACCGGCCCGCAAACTAGCGTTATTTTCTTTGACCGCCATCTCCCTTGCCGGAACGCTGTTTGCTTTCGCCGCAGCCGATGATCCGGCTAGCGACTCCGCGCTCACCGCCGCCCTTTGCCCCATCGTCTATCGACTCGATGAGTCGGCTTCTGCACACGGGTATCACTACACTTTTTACGGCAACGGGTTTTTCATTAATGATCAAGGTTATCTGCTTACTGTCGCGCATGTGCTGGACACGTTCCGCGACAGCGGCCAGCCAAGCATCCAGGTGACGCGCCCGAACAGCCCCCCGCAACTGCTGCCGCTCACTATCATCGCCAAAGACACCGAGCACGACGTCGCCATTGTGCGCGTGACGCCAAATCCGTTTACCGCCCACTATCGCGTGACGTATTTGCCGCTGGCCACGGACCCCGCTCCCGGCCAAGCAGTCTTAGCGCTGTCGCTTCATCCGGTGCGCCCGCGAAACGCGCAGAGCTTTCAGATGCCGGCGGAGGATCGCTCGGCAGGCGAGGTCCTTTCCTACGAGTCCACACAGTTGGAACAGTCCGCCCCGGCGGCCCAGGTTTTCCTGCTGAGCCACCCCGTCACTCTGGGTCAGAGCGGCTCTCCTGTGCTGGCTGCCGATTCCCACGCGGTGGTGGGCTTGGTGGAAGGGCGCTGGCTCCGTTCAAGTGCGATTTCGTTGGGGCGATCGAGCGGCACGCGGGCCGATACGCCAGGAGCTGCGATTCCCATTCGCTACGCTATTGCGCTCCTCGATCAAAAAGGGATCGCTTGGCATGCCGCCGAGCACAGTGCGGCCAATTCTGAGCCAACTCCCAAGCCCTGACGAAACTCAGATTTCCGGTATTGCCTTTTAGTAGCGCAGGCTGAAATTCAGCAGGTGCCAGTGCACCAGGAACCAGAAAAAGGCCACGCACCCCACGGCCAGCAGTGTGTTCCAAATCTTGGTCCAGACCCATTGGGCTGAATCACCCCACGACTTGATCGCGGCCACGATGGTGAGGAGCGCTGCCACGCCGCCGAGCACCCCGATGAATTGCCAAAGATGGAGCTTGCCTTCGCTGCCAGTGGCCAGGCCCCCGGGTTTTTCGAGGGACGAAACGACGAGCAGCAAGCCAACCAAGTAAGCGATGTCAATGAAGCACGCAAGTTTCATGAGGCGCCGCCACATGCGCGCGCTGCCATCTAGCGTCAGCGGCTTGCCATAGTGTTTGCGAATCATGGCGCCGATGGGCCAGAAGAGAATGGTCAGCAGGACCGTGCCGACGCCGCACCCGATTGCGATGTAGTTGAACATCTGCTTGTCGAGCAAGCTGTCGACTTCCTGAAAGACCATGAATGGATAATCGATGTACACCACGCGGTGGCCACTGCTGTCCTTGACGAAAGCCATTTTCTCCGGGCCATCGACGGATTTGAACAGCATCGGCGTGATTTCGTGAAAATGCCGCGGCTGGCCGTTTTCCTTTTTGAGGAAGCCGTCGAGATAAATCGTGTTGTCCTTGGGGTCGGCAACGATTTTTGCCTCGCCAAGCACCGTCGTCAAAGCCAGGATGTTGGTCTCAAAACGCCGGCTGACCTTGTACGGACCGGCAACGCTTTGCGCGTCTTCCTTGGCCGTTGCGAGCGTGGGCTCATTCGACGGCGCGCTAGGGAAGTAGCGGTCCATGAACTTGATGTAGAGGTCGCCGCGCGAGTCTCCGTGGTCCGGCCGGCCCGCGCTGTTGTAAGACACAAACAAGCCTACGTTCGAGTCGAGAATCAGGAATAGGTCGCTGTGGAACAATTCGGTGTCGCCGCCGTGCGAGATGACGCGGTGGCCGTTTAGGTTTTGTTCATAGAATCCCAGAGCCATGGCGTTCATCTGCGCGGGCCAGCCTTCCTGCCGAGCGTGCATCTGGATGGCGGTTTCCGGTTTCAGGATCTGTGCGTCGCCGTAGCGTCCGTTCTGCAAATGCAAGATCATCCAGTGGGCCATCGATTCTCCGGAGGCGGAGAGCGACCCGGCTGGCGCGACTTCCACCGCTTCGAACGGCTTGGGCTTGCCGGAACCGAGGTTATAGCCGTTGGACATGAACGGTTTCAGCGAGTCGGGTAGGGGCTGGCGAAACGTGGCGCGCGTCATGTTCAAAGGCTTGAAAAAATGATTGTCGACATAATCGTCGAAGGCCTCCCCAGACACCCTTTGAACCGCGTAGGCAGCTACGGTCGTCGCGTAATTCGAATACGCTGGCACGGTCCCCGGGGCAAAGATCTGCGCCGGCAAATGCGCCGGCAGATATTTGGCCATCGGCGTCAGGTCCTTTTCAGACGCCACAAAAAGATCTTTGATGGTTTCTTCGAGGCCGGAGCGATGCGTCATAATGTCGCGCATCGTGGTGGGCTTGCCAAAGGTGTGTGGAACCTGGAAGTCCAAATACGTGTTGATGTCCTTGTCGAGATCGATCTTGCCCTGCTCCACCTGCTGCATGACCGCCGTCCATGTGAACGTTTTGGAAATCGAACCAGGGCGGAACAGCGTATCCTGCGGAGACACCGGCGTCCTCTTCTCCGCGTCCGAGTAGCCATAACCCTTCTCAAAAAGGACTTTGCCGTCCTTCACCACCACGACGACCGCGCCCGCAATGTCCGCCTTCTCGATCTGTTGCGGCACCAGGCCGTCGAGAAACGCCTCAAGATCTGTGACGTTCAGCTCTGTTCCTCGCTTTTCCGCGGTGCCCGAAGCCGCCGACGCTGCGGCGGCATTCTTGCCTGGCGTGCCTTTGTGGTCCTGCGCCGATAGCTGCGCGCTCCCTGAGCCGCAAAAAGCCACCAGCAGGCACGCGCCAGGCAGCCACACTTGAAGACAGTGTTTCATGAAATCCTCTCAGGTGAAACGTTTGATGCACTTTCCCCGAAGTCTTGCAATGCGCGACACTGTAGGCGTCTTGCCGCACCACTGTCAAGCGACATTTACAATCGGAGCTTGCGTCGGCCGAAAATACAACACCTGTTGCAGACGCACTGCAATCGAATCGTCGGCTCCCCAACGGCCCGAACCGCCACCGCCTTGCTTGACAGAGCCGCGGCGGCGGCCTATGGTTTGGGCGAAAGAGAAGTGGAAGTCGCATCCTCCCACCTACTCCTGATGACTTCCGCTTCGGAGGTTCGTCATGCCTTTGAGCATCACTTCCCTTACTTTGGTGGATTCGCCTGTGTCTCTTGAAGAAGGCCGCAAGATCCTGGAGCGCGACAATCACGTCTGCCAGTACTGTGGGCTGGACGGCCGCGCCAGTTTCGAGAACGCTCTTGTCATGCGCGTGGATTTCGTGGTTCCCCGCGCCCGAAAGGGCAAGAAAGAGCCGGCGAACCTCGTGGCCTGCTGCACTCCATGCAACACCATCAAGGGAACGAAGGTTTACCGAAGTTTCGATGAAGCCAAGAAGTTCGTCCTCGGCCGACGCGAGGAGCTGCGCAAGGCGTGGGAGGTGAATCGCTCCCAGCCGCTCGCAAAGGCCGCGAAAGCCTGAGAAAACCAGCAAGTTGCCTTAGTGGGCGCGCCGTCCCTCGCGCGCACTCAGAGCTGATACGTGTGTGCTCTTCGCAGGAGCAGTCTGTGAATGTAAGCGTCAGAAGGTTTCAGATCCTCAGCCACGCACTTCCTGGAGTGCGGCAACCAACTCCGGGATCTCAATGCGAATGACCGTGCCCTCGCCGATGCGGCTGCGGATATCCAAGTCGAACGCCGTTCCATAAAGCACGCGCAGGCGCTCGCGGACGTTGCTCAGCCCGATGCCCTCGACGTACACGTGCGGCAGCTTTTCCTCGGAAATCCCCACGCCATTGTCCTCAATCTCGATGCGCAGACGCCCATCCCGGTTGGTCGTGCGCAACTCAATCTTTCCTCCGCCGAGTTTCGGCGCCAGCCCATGCTTCAGGCAGTTCTCCACGATGGGCTGGAGCAGCATGCTGGGCACGAAAGCCTCCATCGTGGCCTCATCAATGTGCTTGGCAATCTCCAGATTGTCTTTCCCGAAGCGCGCCACTTCGATGTCCAGGTAGTCGTCGATGAACTGCAGCTCCTCACGGAGCGGCACAAACGTTTCGTGCTTGCGCAGCAGCCGGCGCAGGATGTTGCTGAGCTTCAGCACCACGCCGCGCGCAGAGTCTGGGTCAAACCGAATGAGCGCCGTCACCGTATTCAGCGTGTTGAAAAGAAAATGCGGATTGATCTGCCGCGACAGCGCGTCCATGCGCGCCTTCAGTAGCAACTGCTGGTGCCGCTCGAGGTTCATCTCGATGCGCGTGTTGTTCCAGATTTTCAGGGGCGACGCCACGGACATGAGCGTCGAAATCACCACCAGCACGAGCCACCAGTCCCACTTGGCGTCGATGGCAAAGAGCCACTTCGGCTTCGTTGCCAGTACAAGCGCGACGCGCCCCAGCTCGAGCCCCATACACGTGCCAAGTGGCGCCATCTCCCATGACAATTCCCTCTTGCGCAGCAGCTTGACGACGGCTTTCGGAATATTCAAAAACGTGAACGGCCCAAAGTTCCACAAGTCTTCCTTGTTGGGAATCGCCTGTCGAATCAGCCCCCCGAGCAAACCGGCAGTGGACGCGGCGGGCATCCCCAGCCATTCGTGCGCGATGAGCGCGGGAATCGTCACGATGGCGCCGCCAATCGGCCCCACGACGCGTCCGCCAAGCAAGCCCATCAGGAATGCGCCTTCGAGAGACAGGTCCGCAAACCAATACGGCTTGCCCACCAGCCGCAGCATCACCCCCATCACCAGCGGCGGCACCATGAACAGCATCAATTTCAGCTTTTGGTCCGGATCGCGCTCTTCGGTGAAGAGCACGCGGCGAAACGTGTTCCAGCGGGCCAATAGCGCCGCAAATGAAGAGGCCACCCCGACTTTCAGCAGCAGCGTAAAGAGGAGGTCGCGGACGGAGGCAGCCGTGTCCATCGTGTGCGTTGTCTCCACCTAACGCTAGCCAATCCGCTGTGCGAAGTAAAGCATTCCCAGCAGAGCCGCCTCAAAAAGGCTGGAATCGCCGTTCTGCTATACTGCTCGTTTCTCATGCATACAAAATCGCGCCAGATCAAAGGCTCGCAAAAAGGAAACGCCCCTGTGCGTATGGTCGCCCACGCGGATCTCCCCACACGCTATGGTCGATTCTCCATTTACGGCTTCGCCGGGCGCGGCAAACAGGAGGAAGCCGTCGCTCTAGTTCGCGGCAACATAAAAGGGAAAACGCCGCCGCTCGTGCGCGTGCACTCGCAATGTCTGACCGGCGACGTCCTCACTTCCCTGCGCTGCGACTGCCGGGCCCAGCTCGAACTTTCGATGAAAAGAATCGGCGCCGCGCCTTCCGGCGTGCTGCTCTACCTGCCTCAGGAGGGCCGCGGCATCGGCCTGATGAACAAGCTTCGCGCCTACCAATTGCAGGACGGCGGGCTGGACACGGTCGAAGCCAACGAGTCGTTGGGGTTCGCGGCCGACGCGCGCGACTACGACTTCTCCGCGCAAATCTTGAGAAAACTTGGCGCCACGCGCATCCGGCTGCTTTCGAATAACCCCGAGAAGGTCCGCCAACTAGAAAGCGCGGGCATCCGCGTGGTCGAGCGCGTGCCCTGCCAGCCGCGCGTCTCAAAAATCTCACGCGCCTACCTGAAGACCAAAAAACGCAAGATGGGGCATCTGCTCAAAGGTCTGTAGCTGGAAATCCCGCGCATCATTGACTAACACGTCGCGACAAACCGTTTCGACGTTGTTCCCGCCGGGCGGCTCACACAAAATCAAACTTCGTGGACCTCCAGACCGACAGCCGCCGCAATTGGGTTTACTTGATCCTTGTCCTTCTGGCGCTCGTATATGCGCTGCTGGCAGGATTGCGCACCGTTTCTGATTTTGATTTGGGTTGGCAGCTCGCTACGGGCCGCTATCTCGTCGAGCATCAGCAGATTCCGCGCGTCGAACTGTTTTCTTACACGGCGCATGGCAACGAGTGGATTTACCCGCCGTTCTCCGGCGCGACCTTTTATCTTCTTTATCTCCTGGGCGGATACGCGGCCCTCTCCTGGCTCGGCGCGCTCTCCTGTGCCGCGACGACAGCATTCCTGTGCAGTGCGGGAAGGCGCGCGACTGCAATCCTCGCATTTCTCGCTGTGCCTACGATCGCCTTCCGGACCATTCCCCGCGCCGAACTTTTCACCACGGTTCTCTTTGCGGGCGTTCTCGCCATTGTCTGGCGGCATCACCAGGGAAGGCCCGCGCGGCTCTGGCTCTTGCCTCTCATCTTTGTTGCCTGGGCGAATCTTCACCTCGGCTTCATCTCCGGTCTCGGAATTCTCGGCGCAGGAATTTTGTTCGAAGCGTGCGATTTGCTTTTCGCAGAGCGCCGCGCGGTCGCTTTCGCGAAAATGAAGCGCCTCGCTCGCTGGCTTACCGTGTCCTTCGCAGCCACATTCGTGAATCCCTGGGGCTGGCGCATCTACGAAGCCATCTATCGCCAGAACAAAGTGATGCAGGTGCACACCGCCTTCATCACGGAATGGTCCGCGGTTCGACTCAATTCGCTTGCTTGGCGCCAAGCCATCGACGCTCGCAGCCCCGCTAGCGCCGACTGGTGGCTGCTCCTCGCAGCGGCGGCGGCGATTCTCGTTGCGCTCCGGAAAAAACACTTCGGGCCCGCGCTCGTTCTCGCTGCGGGCATTTACCTTTCCCTGCAGCACATTCGTCTCCAGGCGCTCTTCGCCGTGCTCGTTGTCATCACGGGAGGCAGCCTGTTGAGCGAACTGGCGCGAGCTTCTCATCGCGTCACGAGTTCCCCTTTCCACGACGAAGAGGATCCGCCCGCTCAGCGCTCCCGCATCCCTCGGATCCTGATTCCCATGGGCACGGCCCTGCTCGCAATTCTCGTCGTGATTCGCATCGCCGACCTGGTTTCCAACCACTACTACATTGATTCCGAGCAGTTGTCGCTCTTCGGCACAGGCGCCTCTTGGTGGTACCCCGAGCGTGCCGCGGCCTTCCTCGTGCATGAGCATCTGCCCCCCAATATCTTTCACGACTACGGCCAGGGCGGGTTCCTCTCTTGGCGGCTTGGCGCGCGCTATCCCGTTTTTGTTGACGGCCGCTATATTCCATTCGGCAAGGATTTGTTTACCGCGCAATCGAATTTGACGGCCGCGCTCCCTGACTCCCCGGAATGGAAAGCTGCCGCGCAACGCTGGAACATCAATACCGCGATCTTCCCGGTGGCGCGTTACGCCGGGCTCGGAAGATTCCCCCTTCAGGACTATTGCCAAAGCGCCGACTGGAAGCTTGTCTATCTGGACGACGTTTCCGTCATTTTTCTTCGCAGCCGTCCAGAAACCCAGGATCTCCTTCGTAAATTTGCCTTGAACTGCGCGAACGCCACCATCGCGCCTCCGCCGGAAACACCCGGCGATTTCTTCCGCGCGCGCGGCGAACGCTTCAATTTCCTAATGAATGCGGCTTCCGTCTATTACGTGCTGGCCCGCGACAAAGAAGCAGCCGCAGCTCTCGACCAGGCCGAGCAGCTTTTTCCGGACAGCGCCAATCTCCATCTGGTGAAAGCGCAACTCTTTGCGGCCACCAATCACCTTGCCGAAGCGGAACAGGAATACCTGCGCGTCGTTCAAGACAATCCGAGTGACGCTGCCTGGTACGCTCTGGCCAGGCTCTATTCGTCCGAGCATCGTTACGACGAGGCGATCCGCTGTGTTAAGGAGGCTGTGCCGCTCTCGCTGGCGCCCTACGAGCGACTGCGCGCTCTTGGCGTCCTCTACGTTTACAAGAACCAGCCCCGTGAGGCCCTGGCCGCCTTCGCGAGTGCCGAGGAGCAGAGTCCCTATCGCGGAGATTCCAGCGAACTCGGAAATTCGTTCCAGGCGCAACTCGCGGAAGGTCGCGCCCGCGCCTATCGCGAATTGAGCGACTGGGATCACGCCGTGGAGCAGATGGAATTGGCGGTGAAGCTCGCGCCGGAAAATGCCGCTAGGTGGACTACTCTCGCGGAACTCTACGCGGCGCAAGGGCAGCCGGCGAAAGCGGAAACAGCCAGGGAAAAAGCAAAGTCTCTCGATGCGCGGAAGAGCGGTCCTGCAAAACCACCGGCAGCAACCGGCGCCCAGTAAACAAAACGACCGGGTCCTAGCCGCCGCCCACAAACTGCACAATTTCGTATCGGTCACCGGCCTGCAGCAGCGTCTTCTGCCAGTCCGCGCGCGACAAAATGTCCAGGTTGCGCTCAATCGCCACGCGCCCGGGGTCGAGTCCCATCTCGCGGAGCAGGTCAGCCACGGTAGATTCGGGCTTTGCCGAACGCACTTCGCCGTTGACGGTGATAGTAATCATTGGCCTTATACCTTCAGTTGTGCGGCGATGCGTGAGGCTTCGCTCGCAGATGAAAACGCAGATGCCCCTGCGCATTCCCCTTTACAGATTCAATAACCAGAACCACATCCGAACTCGCCAGCGGCGGCATATCGAATTCCAGCTGTGCGTGGCCAAACGGACCCGTTTCCGTCGAATACGCCGTCGGACGCGCCGCGCCCTCCACTCGCGCCGTTACCTTGGCGCCCTCGACCGCCTTCTCGGCCTGATCCCGCACCGCAATCTGCAGAAAAGCACGCTTGCCCGTGAGCCAGGTCCTGGCGTTCAGCAGATCCAGGTGCAGCTGCGTTGCGGCCGCTTGGGCCGCCGGGCCAGAGGATTTGGCCGCCGCCGGCTTTTCGTTCTCAGGTACCGATAGCTTCAGCTTTCCCGAGCGAATCTCTTCAATCACTGCGCGGTGCTGATCATCCACACGCAACTTCAGTGCCTGCTCGCTGTCCGTATTCAGCGGCAACAGGTCCGAATACTTGCTTGTGCGGCGGTGCAGCACTCGTCCGTGGAAGTAGACCGCCGTGTCAATCTGCGCGTGGGCTGCGCCGCGATCTTCCGTCTGCACGTGGAAGGTCTTGTCCCCCACGGACACGTTCGAGTTGTGGCCAAAAAGCATGAAGCTGTGAAAAGGACCCGCCAAAGGCTGGAGCAAGCCCCGCAGGAATCTCTCCGTCGCATTTGACCGCATGGCGGTCGAATCGTTATTATAGCAAGTCGCCGATGAGTGATTCTGGTTTACATACCTACGCTCCGCTTCTCTTACACCTGCTGATTGCCGCGGTCCTGGCTGGCGTCATCACCTCCCTTTCCGCTTTGGTCGGATGGCGTCGCCCAACCCGCGCCAAACAGCAGCCGTATGAATGCGGCATGGAGCCCACAGGGGATGCGCGGGAACCCTTCTCCGTCAAATTCTACCTTGTGGCGATGGTTTTCATTTTGTTCGACGTGGAAGCCATCTTCTTGTACCCCTGGGCCTACATCTTTCGCAGTTTGCGGTGGTACGGCTTTGTGGAAATGATGATCTACATCGCCATCCTTTTGGTCGGTTATCTCTATCTCTGGAAAAAGGGCGCGCTGGATTGGCATAAATAGCCGGCGCTTACGGAATCGAAATCGTGACGGAGTCTCCCAGTCAAAACGCTCATGTTGTAGCCGAAGCCCTGCGCTCCTGGAATCCGCAAGCGGTTGCTGAGGTCATCGAATACCGGGGAGGCACCACGATTGTAGTTCCCCGTGAACACTTGCGCGCCACCGCGGAACGCTGCCGCTCGGATGCCAATCTCCAATTCAATCTCTTGACCGACGCCACCTGCCTGGATCGCTTTCCCATCGAGCCGCGCTTCGAGTTGAACTACCAATTGGTCTCCATCCCCCGGCGCGACCGGGTGTGCCTGCGCGTTCGCGTCAGTGGCGGCGATCCTGTAGTCGATTCGCTCGTCCCCGTTTGGCCCGGCGCGAACTGGCTTGAACGCGAAATCTTCGACCTCTTTGGTATCCGGTTCAACGGACACCCGGATCTGCGGCGCATCTTGCTTCCCGACGACTGGGAAGGCCATCCGCTGCGCCGCGACTATCCTGTGCGTGGTTTAGAGGATGTGCACGCTTCCGGCGGAATTTTCGATAAGAGTAGCCCGCTATGACCACAGTCGACACGGCTATTGGCGCTACAAAGACCATGGTCCTCAACATGGGGCCGCAGCACCCTTCCACCCACGGTGTCCTGCGCATTCTGCTCGAGCTCGATGGCGAAACCGTCGTCAAAGCCGTCCCTGACCTTGGCTACCTCCACACGGGCATCGAGAAATCCTGCGAAGACAAGACCTACTCCCAGGTCATCACCCTCACCGACCGCATGGATTATCTCAATCCCCTTGGTAACAACCTCGTCTACTGCCTGGCGGTCGAGAAGCTGCTCGGCCTCGAAGTTCCCAAGCGCGCACAATACATCCGCGTGTTGATGGTCGAGCTGCAGCGCATCTCTTCGCATCTCGTCTGGCTTGGCACGCATGCGATCGACCTCGGCGCCATGTCCGTCTTTCTCTACTGCTTCCGCGAGCGCGAAGAAATCCTGAAGATTTTCGAGATGTTCTCCGGGCAGCGCATGATGACCAGCTACATCCGTATCGGCGGAGTGGCCCTCGATCCGCCCGCAGGCTGGCGCCAGGCCGTTGAACGCTTTCTGAAGATGATGCCCAGCCGCGTCGACGAATATGAAACGCTGCTCACCGAAAACCGCATCTGGATCGGCCGCACCAAGGGCATCGGCTACATCTCCGCCGAAAACGCCATCGCCCTCAGCATGACCGGCCCAACCCTCCGTGCCGCCGGCGTCGCTTACGACAACCGCAAGCTCTTCCCCTATTCGAGCTACGAGGAATTCGATTTCAATGTGCCCCTGCGCACCGAATCCGACTGCTACGCGCGTTACCTCGTCCGCGTGGCGGAAATGCGCGAAAGCCTGAAAATCATCCGCCAGGCCTTCGACAAGATTACCGATGAAGGCCCCATCAAGGCCGAAGCGCCCGGCATCATCCCGCCCCAGCGCGAAAAAATGAAGACGGAGATGGAAGCGCTCATCTACCACTTCAAGATTTTCACCGAAGGTTTTTCCCCCGCGCCCGGCGAAGCGTTCGTCAGCACCGAGTCACCCCGCGGCGAGCTCGGCTGCTTCGTCGCCAGCGATGGCTCGCCCAAGCCGCTGCGCGTGCACTTTCGTTCGCCTTCCTACATCAATTTGCAGGCCCTTCCGAAGCTCATCGAAGGCCAGCTCATTTCCGACGTCATCGCCTGCATCGGCACCATCGACATTGTTCTTGGAGAAGTTGACAGGTAACCATGGAACTCTCCCCCAAGCTCGCGGCCAAGTTTGAAAAGCTGCAATCCAGCTATCCCCTCAAGCGCAGCGCGCTCATCCCCATGATGATGTACGCCCAGGACGAATACGGCCACGTCAGCGATGAGATGATTGCCGAGATCGGCCGCCGCCTCGACCTCAACAACGTCCAGATCGAAGAGACCCTCGCCTACTATTCCATGCTGCGCCGCAAGCCCATGGGCAAATACCACGTCCAGATTTGCACCAACGTGGCCTGCATGCTGAAGGGCGGCAACGAACTTCTCGAACGCGCCAAAAAGCGCCTCGTAATCGGCCACAAGGAAACCACTCAGGACGGCATCTTCTCGCTCGAAGAAGTCGAGTGCATCGGCGCCTGCACCGGGGCGCCCGCCATGCAGGTCAACTACGACTTCTACGAGAATCTCACGCCCCTCAAGTTCGACCGCATCATCGAAGACCTCGATAATGGCAAGCCGCCCAAGCCCGAGCCAGTCATCTCAGGTGCGCTCCACGAGCGTCACGCCCTCGAAACCCCGCTCATTAGCCGCCGCTGGGGCATGAAGGACTCGCACAAGCTCGACGTCTACGTGATGCAGGGCGGTTACCAGGCGCTCGAAAAAGCCCTCAAGGAAATGACGCCCGAGACCATCATCGATGAAGTTAAAAAATCCAATCTCCGTGGCCGCGGCGGCGCCGGCTTTCCCGCTGGCATGAAGTGGTCGTTCGTCCCCAAGGATTCCCCGAAAGCGCGCTACGTCATCTGCAACGCTGACGAATCGGAGCCCGGCACCTGCAAAGACCGCCCGCTGATGGAAATGGACCCGCACCAACTCATCGAAGGCATGGTCATCGCCGGGCGCGCCATCGGCTCGCATCAGGGCTTCATCTACATTCGCGGCGAATACCGCTACGTCCTCGACATCGTTGACGCCGCCATCGCCGAAGCCTATTCGAACGGCTACCTCGGCAAAAACATTCTTGGCACCGGTTTCGACTTCGATCTCGTCATTCACACCGGCGCGGGCGCCTACGAATGTGGCGAGGAGTCCGCGCTTATGGAATCGCTCGAAGGCAAGCGTGGCTATCCCCGCATCAAGCCGCCCTTTCCCGCCGTCGTTGGCCTCTACGGCTGCCCCACCATAATCAACAACGTCGAAACGCTCAGCGCCGTGCCCTCCATCATTCGCGAAGGCGGCGAAGCCTACGCCAATCGCGGCACGCCGAAGAACGGCGGCACGCGCCTGCTCTGCGTCTCCGGCCACGTTAAGAAGCCCGGCATCTACGAAATCCCGCTCGGCATGAACATGAAAAAGTTCATCTACGAAGTCGCCGGCGGCATTCCGAATAACAAGCAACTCAAGGCGGTCATCCCCGGCGGCAGCTCTTGCCCGTTGCTCACCGCGGACGAAATCGACATTCCCATGGACTACGACTCTGTCGCCAAAGCCGGCTCCATGCTCGGCTCCGGCGGCATGGTACTCATCGACGAAGACACCTGCATGGTCGATATGGCGCGCCGCATCATGCATTTCTACGCACACGAATCCTGCGGCTGGTGCATTCCCTGCCGCGAAGGCACCACCTGGCTCCGCAAAATCCTCGAGCGTTTCCACGCCGGACTCGGCCGCTCCGAAGACATCGACATGATTGCCGACCTTGCGAAAAACATGCTGGGCCGCACTTTCTGCCCGCTCGGCGATGCCGCCGCCATGCCCACCATCAGCATCATGAAAAAGTGGCGCGGGGAATTTGAAGATCACTTGAAGGGCCGCTGTGCCTACAACAAAGCTGCGGAAATGCTGCTGGGAACGCGATAGGGATCCATGGCCGACCAGAAACTCATCCATCTGAAGATCAACGACCGCGACGTCCAGGTCGCTCCCGGCACGCTCGTCATCGAAGCCACGCGCCGCCTCGGCATCGAAGTTCCCTCCTTCTGCTACTACCCCGGTCTTTCGCTTCAGGCTGCCTGCCGCATGTGCCTCGTCGAAGTCGAAAAAGCGCCGAAGCTCCAGACCGCCTGCACCCTTGTCGCCACCGAAGGCATGATCGTGCGTACCGACACCGATCAGGTCCGCCAGGCCCGCAAGTACATGCTGGAATTTCTTCTCACCAATCATCCGCTCGACTGCCCCGTGTGCGACAAGGGCGGCGAGTGCGAACTCCAGGACATGGTCTTCCGCTACGGCGCGGACTCTAGCCGTTTCGTCGAGGAAAAAATCCATCGCCCAGAAGAAAAATGGTCCGACCTCGTCTACTACGACGCGCCTCGTTGCATTCTTTGCTTCCGTTGCGTGCGTGTCTGCGACGAAGGCATGGACGTGAAAGCCCTCGGCGTCGGCATGCGCGGCGCCAACAGCGTCATCATCCCCAATCGCGGCGACCATCTCGAGTGCGAAGAGTGTGGCATGTGCATCGACATCTGCCCCGTCGGCGCGCTCACCAGCGGCACCTACCGCTACAAGACGCGTCCCTGGGAAATGCAATACGTTCCCACCGTCTGCGCGCACTGCTCGAACGGCTGCAAGACTACGCTCAGCGTCCGCAATCACGAAATCCTCCGCTCCAACAACCGCGACCTCAGCGGCATCAACAAGGATTTCCTCTGCGTCAAGGGCCGCTTCGGCTTCGATTTCACCAATCATCCCGAGCGCATTCGCCAACCGCTCGTCCGCAAGGGCGACAAGCTTCTGCCCGTTTCCTGGGAAGAAGCCGCACTCGCCGCCGCCACGAAATTAAAAGCAATTCATGACGCCAGCGGCAAAGACTCCATCGGCTTCATTGGTTCGAATCGCACTTCCAACGAAGAAAACTACCTGCTCCAGCGCTTGGCCCGCGCCACCTTCGGTACCAACAACATCGACCACCACCGCACCGCCGATTACACCGGTCTCATCACCGCGCTCGGCGATCGCGCCGCCGATTCCCTTCTCACCATGGAGCAGTTGTACCAATCCAAGTCGGTCCTGCTCATCGGCAACGATCCGACCAACCAGAATCCGCTCGTCGCCTGGCAGATTCGCACCGGCATTCGCCACAACGGTACAAAGCTTTTCATCCTCAACGCCAACGACATCAGGCTCAATCGCAAAGCCAGGCAGTTCGTGAAAATTGATGCCGGCGACGAAGCGGTCGTTCTGAAGTGGCTCGCAAACGAAGAAACGCAGCTCGCCACCGGTCTTGTCGAGCAGCTCGTACAACTGAAGGCCGCTCTCGAAGCCGAATCCGACGTTGCCATCGTCTTCGGCGCTGAACTCTCCGGCTCCGCGATCTCCACCCTAGTGAATTTCGGCTCGAAGCTCCCCGGCACCACCCGCTACATGGCTCTCGCCGACTACGCCAATTCGCGCGGCGCCGCGGACATGGGCTTGCTCCCCGATCGCCTCCCCGGCTACAGCTACGTCGACGACGCCCGGGCACGCGAAAAATTCGAACGCCTCTGGGACTGCGCCATCTCTTCCAAACCAGGTCTCACCGCGCCGCAAATGGTCGAAGCCGCGCAGTCTGGCAATCTCAAGGCGCTTTACGTCGTGGGCGCTAATCCGCTGTCGCACTTTGGCACTCTCGGCTATGGCCGCGGCAAGCTCGACCTGCTCATCGTCCAGGAAATGTTCCAGACGGAAACCGCCAAAGTCGCCGACATCGTCTTCCCTGCCGCCTCCGCTTACGAAAAAGACGGCACCGTCACCAACACTTCCGGCGAGATTCAGCTCCTGCGCAAAGGCGCGGAAGTCATGGGCACTCGCACCGACTTCGACCTGCTGCGCATCCTCTCGCACCAGCTCGAAAAGCTCGGCCTCGGCAAAGCCTTCCATTACAAAACGCCGGGCGCGGTCTTCGAGGAAATTCGCAAAGTTGTGCCCGGCTATGGTGTCCAGCTCACTGGCCTGCTTACCGGCGGCGCCGAAGCGATTCGCGCGCAGTTCGCCCGCAACGGCCACGCCCCCTACGACGTTCCCGCCGGCCTCATCCGTTCCGCCAACGACACGCTTTTCTCCAGCGGCACGCTCGGCCGCTACTGCACCATGATGGATTCTCTGCCGGAGGCCAAAACCGAGCCGTGATTTCCATTCTTTCCGCCAACGCCGGCCTCATCATCACGATTGTCAAAATCGCGCTGCTGCTTTTCATCGTGCTGACCGTCAACGCCTACCTGACCTGGTTCGAGCGCAAAGTCGTCGCCCACATCCAGTCGCGTTGGGGACCGCACCGCGTCGGCCCGCACGGCCTGCTTCAGCCGCTTGCCGATGGTGTCAAATTTCTTTTCAAGGAAGATCCCACGCCCGCAGGCGTCGATAAATTCGTCTACTATCTCGCGCCGCTCCTCGCGCTTTCCCTGGCGCTCACTTCCATTGCCATCATTCCCTTTGGCCCGCAGCCCATTCACCTGTTTGGCCGCGACATCTATCTCGGCATCGCTCCGCTTGATCTGAACATTGGCATTCTCGCGCTCTTTGCCATCACGGCGCTTGGTGTCTACGGCGTTGCGCTTGCCGGATGGTCTTCCAACAGCAAGTACCCGCTCCTCGGTGGCTTGCGCAGCTCCGCCCAGATGGTCAGCTACGAACTTTCTCTCACCATGTCCGTTGTCGGCGTGCTCCTCATGGCCGGCAGCTTCAACTTGCGCGACATCATCAACGCCCAGGCCCATCATCCCGAATGGGGCATTCTCGGTTGGAATGTCTGGCCGCAAATCCTTGGCTTCTTCTGCTTCTTCACCGCCGCCGTCGCTGAAACCAACCGCGTTCCTTTCGATCTTCCCGAAGCCGAATCCGAGCTCGTTGCCGGATTCCACACCGAATACGCCAGCTTCAAGTTCGCCATGTTTTTCATCGCCGAATACACCAGCATGATCACTGTCTCGTGCCTCTGCACCATCATGTTCTTCGGCGGATGGCTCTCTCCCTTCCCCGCTTCCTGGACCTTCACTCATTACTTGCCGTCCGTGATCTTCATTCCAGCCGGGTTGTGGGTCGTCTACGACGGCATCCGTTACGAAACGATTTTTGGCCGTATCGTTCTTCCCGGCATCGGATCCGTGCTCGCTCTCATCGGTCTGGCGCTTGCCGCTCCGCCGCTCCAGTTTGTCAATGAATTCATTCAGGCGCCCTTCTGGATGCTCTCGAAGATTCTCGTCTTTCTGTTCGTCTACGTCTGGATGCGCGGCACGCTTCCGCGCTTCCGCTATGACCAGTTGATGGCTTTTGGCTGGAAGCTCCTGCTGCCCGTCTCCATCGCAAATGTCATCCTCACCAGCTTTGTGATCTTGATGTGGGGTGCGAAATGACCGCCCCTCTCTTTGTTTTCTTCGTGCTCGCGGCGCTCGCCATCATTGGCGCCGTCAACCTGATTCTGCAAAAGCATCCCATTCATAGCGCGCTTTCGCTCATCGTCGTCATGGTCGCGCTCGCCGGCCTTTACCTCCTGATGGGCGCGGAGTTCGTCGCCGCCGTCCAAATCATTGTCTACGGCGGCGCCATCATGGTCCTCTTTGTCTTCGTCATCATGTTGTTGAACGCCGGAATCGAGGAGCACACCAGCCTCTCCAAAATGGCTGGCATCCCAGGCTTGTTGTTAGTGATAGCTCTTGCGGGATTTGTGGCCGCCACCGTCGCCCGCTCTGGAGCCAGCGTGCAGGCCGCTTCGCAAACCGGCGCTCTCTCTTCCACCCGAGGCATTTCCGAGATGGTCTTCAAGGATTTCGTCTATCCCTTCGAATTGACTTCGTTCCTCATCCTCGTCGCCATTCTCGGCGCTACCGTGCTGGCGCAGCGGGAGAAGAACTGACATGATCCCCACCAACTACTACATCATTCTCAGCGCCATTCTCTTCGGCCTCGGCGTCTTCGCCTTCATTTTCAAGCGCAACATCATCACCATCTTCATGTCCATCGAGTTGATGCTCAACGCCGTGAATCTCGCCTTTGTGGCCTTTAGCCAGGCGCTTGGCAAGCTCGATGGCCAGGTTTTCGTTCTCTTTGTCATCGTGGTCGCGGCAGCGGAGGCGGCCGTCGGCCTGGGAATCATCATTCTGATTGCGCGCAACCGGCAAACGCTCAACGTCGAGCGCGTGGACTTGCTCAAACTTTGATGCCGACTCATCTGATTCTCGAATATCTCTGGATCATTCCGCTGCTGCCGCTGCTCGGCTCGGCCATCAACGGCCTTTTCGGTGCCAAATGGCCGAACAAGTACGTCACCATCACTGCCATCAGTTCGACCGGCCTTTCCTTTCTGCTGGCGCTCGAAGCCGTCCGCGAATTCTTTGATTCCGGACAAGCTTTTTTCCGCAAGGAATTCTTCACCTGGATCACCGCCGGCAATTTCCGCGCTGGCTTCGATCTCCAGATGGACCAGCTCACCGTCGTCATGGTGCTCGTCGTCACCGGCGTTGGCTGGCTCATCCACATCTACGCCACCGGCTACATGGCCCATGAAGGCGGCTACTACCGCTTCTTCTCCTACCTGAATCTGTTCATGTTCTTCATGCTGATTCTGGTCCTCGCCGCAAACTATGTTCTCCTTTTTGTCGGCTGGGAAGGCGTCGGTCTTTCAAGCTACCTGCTCATCGGCTTCTACTTCCTGAAGAAATCCGCCGCGGACGCCGGAAAGAAAGCCTTCATCGTTAACCGCATCGGCGACTTCGGCTTCATGCTCGGCATGTTTCTCCTGTTCCGCACGTTCCACACTTTCGACTTTCAGGCCATCTTCACCAGCCCAAAACTCCTGGGCTGGCAAACGGAACAGTGGGGCGTTTTCGGCACCATGACGATTGCTTGCCTACTGCTCTTCATGGGCGCCACCGGAAAATCCGCGCAGCTTCCGCTTTACGTCTGGCTGCCCGACGCCATGGAAGGCCCTACGCCCGTCAGCGCGCTAATTCACGCCGCCACCATGGTCACCGCCGGAGTCTACGTCGTCGCGCGCTCGCACGTCCTGTTCCAGCACTCCGAAACCGCGCTCGTTGTCGTCGCCATCGTGGGCTGCGCTACCGCCTTCTTCGCCGCCACCATCGGCTTGGTGCAAACCGATATCAAGAAAGTCTTGGCTTACTCCACCGTCAGCCAGCTCGGCTACATGTTTCTGGCTTGCGGCGTCGGGGCGTTTGGCGCCGGCATCTTTCACCTGATGACCCACGCTTTCTTCAAGGCCCTGCTCTTTCTTGCCGCCGGTTCCGTCATTCACGCCTTGGGCGGCGAACAGGACCTGCGCAACATGGGCGGCCTCAACTCGAAGATCAAGTACACCTGCATCACGATGTGGACCGCAACGCTGGCCATCGCCGGCATCTTTCCCCTTGCGGGATTCTTCAGCAAAGATCAGATCCTGTTTGGCGCCTATCAGATCGACGGTGGAAAACCGCTCTACGCGATCGGCCTGCTCACCGCCTTGCTCACTTCGTTCTACATGTTCCGGCTGATCTTCCTCACCTTCCACGGCAAGCCGCGCTACAACGAGAAGAAAGTTCACATCCACGAATCTCCCTGGAGCATGCTCGGGCCGCTCGTAACGCTCGCGGTTCTCTCGGTTGTCGGCGGATGGGTTGCCGCTCCTGCGCTTTGGGGCGGATCCGACTACTTCGCGAAATTCCTCGGCCCTGTCTTTGGCGCAAGCGAATCCACTGAAGCATTGGGCGAAACCGCCGCGCACAATCTGGAATTCACGCTCTCGTTTGTTGCCGTCTTTGCCGCCGTGATTGGCGCATTGGTCGCGTACTGGATGTATCTGCGGCAGCCCAAGAAGGCCGACGACCTCGCCAACTCCATGAAGCCCGTCTACAACACTCTGCTCAACAAATACTACGTCGACGAACTGTACGCCTTCCTTGTCGTTCGCCCGCTGATGTGGCTTTCGACCAACGTGCTTTGGAAAGCCGCGGACGTCGTCGGCATCGACGGCACCGTGAATGGTATCGCGCACGGCGCCACCGCGATTGGCGACGGTGTGCGCCACTCGCAATCCGGCAATACCCGCAGCTACGCCGTATGGGTCGTGGTCGGCGCGATTGTGATTCTCGCGGTCATCTTCTTCTGGCCCAGCGCCGGTAAAACCGCTGTGGGGATGGTGCGCTGATGCTCCACGGCGGACATTTGCTCACCGTTCTCATCTTCTTCCCGGCCGTGGGCTCGCTCGCGCTGCTGTTTCTCCGCTCAGACGACCTCAAATTCATTCGCATCACCGCGATGATCGTCTCCGCCGCCGAATTTCTCTTTTCCCTCCTGCTGCTCCGCGGCGTGACCGTGGGTGCCTCCGGGTACCAGCTCGAGGAAATGAGCCGGTGGATCACGGCCCCGCCCATCAACTATCACCTCGGCGTGGACGGCATCAGCATGTTCCTGGTCCTGCTGACCACCTTCCTCACGCCCATCTCGGTTCTCGCTTCCTGGGAGAGCGTGCAGCATCGCGTGAAGGAATTCTTCATCATGCTGCTGATGCTGGAAGTCGGCGTCGTCGGCGTTTTCCTTTCTCTCGACCTGTTCCTCTTCTTTGTGTTCTGGGAAATCATGCTGATTCCCATGGCACTGCTGATCGGCATCTGGGGGCACGAGCGCCGCGTCTATGCCGCCGTGAAATTTGTGCTCTACACCATGGCGGGCTCGATCCTGATGCTCGTCGGCATCATCTGGCTGTACAACGCGACTGGGACTTTTGATCTGCCGCTCATTCAAAACGCGCTTGCCAATGGCCTGCTCGCCGGCGCGCCGCAAACCGAAATGCTGCTGTTCCTTGCATTTTTCCTGGCGTTTGCCATCAAGGTACCGCTCTTCCCGTTGCACACCTGGCTGCCCGACGCCCACGTGGAGGCTCCCACCGCCGGTTCGGTGATGCTCGCCGGCATCCTTCTGAAAATGGGCACCTACGGCATGATGCGCTTCTGCCTGCCGCTGTTCCCGGAGGCTTCGCACCGCGCCGCGCCCTGGGTCGCTGCGCTGGCCATTATCGGCATCATTTACGGCGCGCTCGTTTCGCTGGTTCAGCCCAATCTGAAAAAACTTGTCGCGTATTCTTCCGTCAGCCACCTCGGCTTCGTGGTGCTTGGCATCTTCGCGTTTCACGCGATTTCCATGCAGGGCGCCGTCTACCAGATGCTCGCGCACGGAATTTCCACCGGCGCGCTCTTCTTGCTTGTCGGCATGCTTTACGACCGGCGTCATACGTTTGAAATCAACCAGTACGGCGGCCTCTCCACGCCGATGCCCAAGCTCGCCGCGTTTTTCCTGTTCATCGCGCTCTCTTCGCTCGGCTTGCCCATGCTGAGCGGATTCGTCGGCGAATTCTTGATCCTGCTGGGCACCTACCAGCGCCATTGGGGCTGGGCTTCCTGGGCCGCACTCGGGGTGATTCTATCCGCCTGCTATTTGCTTTGGTCCTACCAGCGCGTATTCTTCGGCGAAATCACCGTCGAGAAAAACAAGGCGTTGCCCGATGCTTCGTGGCGTGAGAAGGGCATCCTCATTACCATAGCCATCGTGACGCTGTGGATGGGCATCGCGTCCCCGTTCATCACGCGCCGCACGGCCAGTGCGACACAAACCGTGATGGAGCAGGTCGAGCCGCAGCGCGCGTATGAAGCCGCTGCTCCTGCCAAGCCCGCGCCGCGCCAAGCTGCCGATCCCGCGAACGCGGGCGCCAACGCCGTGAGCGCGGTAAGCAAAGCCGCAACCATTGAAAGGCTGGGACTCCGCTGATGTTCCCGAGGGCCATCGACGTCTATCGAGTTCTGCCCGAGCTGCTGTGGTGCGGTTTCGGCGTACTGTGCATGCTGTTGCAACCGTTCGTGCGCAGCCGGCAATTTTTCACCTTCCTCGCGCTGTTCGGCTCCGCGGCCGGAGTCGCTGCTTCCGTGTTCTCCCTGTATCACGGCGGGCCGGGGTTCTACGGGCTCATCCAGTCGGATTCGTTCAGCTTTTTCTTCCGCGCGCTGATCGGCACGGTCGCGTTTCTCGTGGTGCTGGCCGCGGAGCCGTATCTCGAGCGCGAACGACTGCCGGATGCGGAGTTTTTCGCGCTGCTGCTTTTTGCCACGGCCGGCATGGGCGTGCTCGCTTCCGCGCAGGAATTGCTGACCGCTTTCATCGGCCTCGAGATGAGTTCGATTTCGAGCTACATCCTCGCCGGCTACCGCCGCGATTCTCTGAAGTCCAGCGAATCGGCGATGAAGTATTTCCTGCTCGGCTCGTTCGCGACGGCGTTCTTCCTCTACGGCATCGCGCTGGTGTATGGCGCGACGGGCACGACGCAGCTCGACAAAATGGCCGGCGCCGATGCAACAAGCACCCTGTTGAAACTCGGCCTGGCGCTGATTCTGATCGGCCTGGGCTTCAAAGTCGCCGCCGCGCCGTTCCAAGTGTGGACGCCCGACGTGTACGAAGGCGCGCCGACGCCGGTGACCGCACTTTTTTCCGCCGGCCCGAAAGCTGCAGCGTTCGCGCTGCTGTTGCGCATCTTCGCCACGGTTCCCGCGGCCACGCAGTTCTGGTTCTGGGCCTTCTGGGTGCTCGCGGTGCTGACCATGTTCGCGGGCAACCTGGGCGCGCTGGTGCAAACGAACATCAAACGCCTGCTGGCGTACAGTTCGATCGCGCACGCGGGATACATCCTCGTGGCGTTCGCCGCGGTCACCACCATGTCCGCTGATTCCAACGGCGGCGCGGCGCCCGCGTACGCCGCAGTGCTCTTCTACCTGCTGAGCTACGCGCTGGTAAAGCTCGGCGCGTTCACCATCGTTTCGCAGATAGGCGGGGCGGGCGAAAAGAACCTTTCGCTCGACGATTACGCCGGGCTTTCGCAGCGCCAGCCGTTCGTGGCGGCGATGCTTAGCGTGTATCTCCTTTCCCTGCTTGGGCTGCCGGTGACCGCGGGATTCTTCGGCAAGTTCTACATTTTCAAGGCGGCGGTGAATTCGCACTTGCTGTGGCTCGCGGTGCTGATGGCCATCAACAGCGTGATCGGCGCGTACTACTACCTGCGCGTGATCGTGGTGATGTACATGCGTGAGCCGAGCGCGGAAGCCGTTGCCGCGGGTCCCGTGCCTTTCCCGGTGGGCGTGACCGCTGTGCTGCTCATCACCTTCGCCGGAACAATTCTGTTTGGGGTGTACCCGAATCCGGTCATCAACTTCATTCTGCGACCCCTTTTCGGGCAGTAACATCCATCTTTCCATTTCGCTTAAGGCGTGGACTTCAAGCGATTACTTCAAGAAGCTCGGAACCCCCTCCCCCCCTTTTTTCGTAAGTGTTGATTCTAAAGATAGTTAAAGTCCTTTGTTTTCATACACACTTTTGTAAGTGTTGCATCTAAAGCACTTACTGAGGCATGAGATCCCTCGTTCGCGAGGCTCTCTCGTGACAGCCATTCTTCGCGGAATGTCTGAGTGTTGCTTCTAAATGACTTCCAGAGATGCTTTTCGTGACCTTTGGTGGTTCGAGAAGCAGATAAAGTAGCAACTCGTGATTTTGAGAGGACCACGCGGCGGGGGCGCATGACGAGGTGTTGGCACGAGACCTCAGCGCCAAGCAAACTTAACCTACTACAACTTTGTTAATTGTAAAGTAATATTTATAAGTGGTTTATTTACAGCGGGATACAGGATGGGCAGCGGAGTTCAAAGAGACGCCGAGATAAACCTGAAATGCCACAGGTTACACGAAAGAAAAAAGGCCCGGAGGCAATACCTCCGGGCCCTCCTGGAATCTGTAGCTTGAACTTGCTCCAGCCGAGCAGTGATGAGTTAAACCTTCAAAGCGATCATGGCCAGGGTGAAAAGCACCAGGGTCTCGACGAACACGAGGCCGAGGATCATGGCCGCGCGAATCGCGCCCGCGGCTCCGGGATTGCGCGCCATGCCTTCGCAGGCCGCCGAAGCGATGCGGCCCTGCGCCAAGCCGCAGCCAAACGCGGCGATGGCCATGCCGAATCCGACGGCAAGCCCGGAAATGGCCTTGCTGTTGCCCGCGGCGGCCTGGTCCTGGGCGAACGCGGCCGGCGCGAACATGGTTACCACAACGAGCGCCACCAACATCCACATCCACTGCTTTTTCATCACTGCCTCCTTATGAAGTGCCGCCAGGAGGTGGTTCCCGAACACCGTGCAGCCGGGCTCACACTGGAGCGGCAGAACGAAACTCGATTACGAAGCCCATCGATACAACGGGATAATTCAAATGAGCAAGCCGCGGATTCCTCGCTTCGCTCGGAATGACAAGTTTGTTGCGCTTTCCGAGCACAATTCCTAGTGCTCTTCCGAAGTGGCCAGGCCCAGGTAGACAGCGGGGAGCACTGTAAAGACGTAAGCCTGAATCACGGAAACGAAGATGTGCAGGCCGATGAACAAAACCGGAAGCGTCGCCGGGAAAACGGCCAGGATGACACCGAGAACGGGCGACTTGCTCCAGCCAAAGCTGGCTCCTCCGGCGAGCAGCCCAAGAAAGATGAGATAGATCAAATCACTGGCAAACATGTTGGCCCAAAGGCGGACGGTGAGGGAGAGGACACGGGCAGTGGTGCTGACGAGCTCGACGGGAAAGAGCAAAAAAGCCAGGATCCAGGAGCCGGCATCTTTGGGAGAGCCCGCAAACGTCAGAAAGTAATGGCCGAGGCCGAGACGGCGGATGCCCTGTAAGTTGAAGTAAAGGAACGTGAGAACGGCGCAGGAGAGCGGGACGGTTACAACCCCCGTCGGGGCCTTCAAGAAGCTTCCGGGAAACGCGCCCATGAGATTCGAGAGGAGAACGAAGACGGAAATCGATCCAACGAAGGGAATGAACTGGCTCGCGCCGTGGTGGACGTTTTCATCGAGCAGGTCTTTGATGCCGAAGCCCATGGGATTCGTGAGCAGCATCTCGGCGACCTGCTGCATGGCGCCGGGCTTCTCGACGGAGAGACGAGAGCGCAGGATGAGAGCGAGGATAGTTCCGATGAGGACAACCATCAAGGCCATGACGACTTGCTCGGGAATGGGGAGTTCGGGATTGCTGGGCTGGATGTGGAGCGCAGCCAGAAGGGACGCGGCGGCGTGCCCGAAAAGATGATTTACGAAGCGCGTGAGCCAGGTAACTTGTTCAGCCATTCGTCATTTCACCGGACGCAGAATTTCCCACACACTGGCGGCAATTGCCGCGGCTGCCAAAGCGCACATACCTACCAACATGCTTCCAAGGGGAACGTGCAAGTAATTATAAAGCAGAAAGACGGAGAGCGCCAACAGGCCAATGCGGAAGAGCGCGGCAAAATAGCTGGATGACGGAACCCTGGGCTTTTCGCGGCCTTCCTGGGCAGTGGAAGCGGCGACAAGGGAATCCAGACCGCGGCGGAGCCAGCGGAAATTAAGCCAGGCGAGAGCGGTGCCGATACCCAGGCCGATGGCCCACTGATAGCGCCGGAGAAATGCGAAAACGGCGGCGGCAGCGAAGCCAAGGACGAGTGTGAGCCAGCCGATGCGGCGCTCGGTTTGGATAGGGGCGTTCACTGAGGCTTGCAAACGATACGTTATCCCCGGAGAGAAGAAAAGCGGCGTCAAGCGTGCCTGCGGCAGGCAGGCCGCCGCACTGCAAAAAAAGGTGCCGGGCTCCCGGCGTGAATCACCGGGCCCCCATAAACCGGGGGAAAGCCCCGCGCTACGACAGCGCCAAGCCCCTACAAAGAGAAGATCAGCCGGACGAGTTTCCATCGTCGGCGGGGAGACGGCGGAGGACTTCGCGAACGCCGGCAAAGAATCCAAAGGCGCCGAAGAGCAAAGTCAGCCAAGGTTTCGTGTGCAGCCAGCGGTCGAGGAAGTAGCCCATGGCGACGCCAATGCCGATGGCGCCGGCAAAGGTGAAGGGGAGTTCAAGGGCCAGCGCGGGAGTGGAAGAAAAGTCCTTCGCTTTTTTCGATGCCGGGGTTGTCGAAGGGCGATCGTCCGGGTTATTGGCCGAAGGAGAAGGCATAGTGAGCGAGCCGGGTGAACGGCTCAGGATACAACCCCGCGGCGAGCGTGACAAACACGGCGATGCCGAGGGCAATGGCCTGGGCGTTGGTCATGACCGGGCGCGGGGCTTCGCCGGGCGCCTTGAGCCAGGCGTGGACGACGATGCGGAAGTAGTAGTAGAGCGCCGGGACGATGTAGAGGACAGCGAAGACGGCGAGGACGGGATGTTTCGACTCAATGAGCGAGAGGAAAATAAAGTATTTGCCCATGAAGCCGGCGGTGGGCGGGATGCCGGCAAGAGAAAGCATGAAGATCAAGAGCAAAATGGCTCCGGCGGGGCTGCGCTGGTAGAGGCCGTTGAGGTCGTCGAGCTCTTCGCCGATGATGCCCTTCTGGCGAAGAACGACGAGGACGGCGAAGGCGCCAGCAGTCATGAAAACGTAGGCGAAAAGATAAAACGCGATTCCCTGAAAAGCGGTGGCATTCCAGGCCACGAGACCAAGCAAAATGTAACCCACGTGTGAAATGGAGGAGTAGGCGAGAAGGCGCTTGACGTTGGTTTGCGTGAGCGCGGCGAGATTGCCCCAGGTGAGCGAGGCGACAGCAATGCCCGCGATGAGATAGGTCCAGGTTTCGTGAGACGGCGCGAACACCGTGGTGTACAGCCGCAGAAGCAGGGCGAAGCTGGCGGTCTTCGAGGCCACGCTGACAAACGTGGTGACGGGCGTGGGCGCGCCCTCGTAAACGTCCGGAGCCCACTGATGAAACGGTACGGCGGCGATTTTGAAGAACAAGCCAACTGCGACAAGCACGAACGCAGCTACCAGGAAAACCGGCGCCTGATGGAGCAGCGATGGGTCCAGACGAACGGCGGCGGGATACCGCTCGGCTAAGAGCTGCCGCGCCTGATCACCCAAAAGTCCTGGCTGGTGGCTGTACTGAATGACGCTCGCGAGCCGGCTCTGCGGATCGAAGGCCGCCTGAATGTTGGAGATGTCAGTGGTGCCGGTCATTCCGTAGATGATGGAGAAGCCGTAGGCGAGGATGCCGGAGCTAAAGGCGCCGAGAAGAACGTACTTGAGGGCAGCTTCATTGGAGCGTTTGTCGCGGCGGAGGTAACCGGTGAGGACATAGAAGCTGAGGGCCATGGTTTCGAGGCCGAGGAAGAGAACGATGAGGTCGGAGCCGGAAGCCATGAACATCATGCCGACGCAGGCGAAAAGGAGCAGGGCGTAGTATTCGCCTTCCTGCTCGTCCTCGATTTCGAGGTATTTCACGGAGAGGAGAACGACGAGGGCGGTGGCGGCGAGGAAAAGCGCGCCAAAGAAAAGAAAGAAGGAATCGACGCGGACGGAGTTCTGGAAGCCATAAAGATCGCCGCGAATGTCGACGGCTGCGCGCAACTTCCAAAGCGTGAAGCCGCTGAAGGCCGTGCCTGCCAGGGCCAGGCCGGCATTCCAGTATTTTTCCTTCGCGCCGATGGTGAAATCGATCAGCAGGATGCCCAAGCCGAAGAGAGTCAATTCGATCTCCGGGAGAATGACGGCGCCGTCTCCCTGGAGGTACTGCATCATCGAGCTGAGAATGGGGATATTCATGCGGGCTGTTTATTTGGCTTCCGCGACGGGCGCCAGTTGTGGCGGCGCGGGCAATTGCGCCTGCTGCATTTTGTAAAAGCCGGGGTTGACCTGCCGGACGATGTTCTCGACGGGCTTCTCGATGATGGAGAAGAAAGGCTTCGGATAGATGCCGATCCAGAAGGCGAGAACAATGAGCGGAACGAGCGTGGCCATTTCGCGCAGGTTCAGGTCCGGGAGATTTTCGTTGGCGAATTGCGTGACGGGTCCGAACATGACGCGCTGATAGAGCCAGAGCAGATAGGCGGCGCCAAGAATGACTCCAAGTACGCCCCACGCGGCCCAGGCTTTGCTGACCTGAAACGCGCCCTGCAAAATGGTGAACTCTCCAATGAAGCCGTTGAGCAGCGGCATGCCCAGCGAACTCAGGCTGATGATGAGATAGACGGCCGCGAAGTTCGGCATGGGCGTAGCCAAGCCGCCGAAGTCGGAAATCATGCGCGTGTGGCGGCGCTCGTAGAGGACGCCGACGATCAAGAAGAGCGCGCCCGTGGAAATGCCGTGATTAATCTGCTGGAGGACGCTGCCGGAAAGACCGTTGGGAGTGAGAGCGAAAATCCCCAGCGTGCAAAAACCAAGATGGCTGACGGAACTGTAGGCAATGAGGCGCTTCATGTCTTTCTGCATGAGGCAGACGAGCGCGCCATAAATGATGCCGACGAGCGAAAGGAAGATGACAATCTTGATGATCCTGCCGCGCAGGGCGGGATCGGCGGGCAGCAACGGCAAGGAAAAGCGGAGGAAGCCGTAGGTGCCCATTTTCAGGAGGACGCCTGCCAGGATGACGGAGCCGGCCGTAGGGGCTTCGGTGTGCGCGTCAGGCAGCCAAGTGTGGAACGGGAACATGGGCACTTTGATGGCGAAGGCGAAGAAGAATCCCCAGAAGAGCCAGACTTTCAGAGAGTCGGGGAAGCTTTGCGTGGCGGCGAGCAGAGTGGGTACGTCAAAAGTTCGCGTGGCGCCGGGCGCTACGGGAGCGTAGTAGTAGAGCGCCAGGATGCCCAGGAGCATGACGACGGAACCGGCGAGGGTGTACAGGAAAAACTTGATGGCCGCGTAGAGGCGGCGATCACTGCCCCACACGCCGATGAGGAAGTACATGGGGACGAGCATCACTTCCCAGAAAACGTAGAAGAGGAAAAAGTCGAGGGCGACGAAGACGCCGAGCATGCCGGTCTGGAGCAGGAGCAGCAGAATGTAATACTCCTTGGTGCGGAGGTGGATGGCGCTCCAGGAAGAGAGAATGGCGATCATGCCGAGGAAGGTGGTGAGCATGACCAGCAGGAGGCTGATGCCGTCGATGCCGAGGTGATAGCTGGCGCCGATGGAGGGGATCCAATCCGCTTTTTCTTCGAAGGTGAAGGGCCCGGCGCCGGGATTCCACTTGAAAACCAAGGGAAGCGAGACGAGGAAACCGAGCACGCCGAAAATATTGCCGGCGATGCGGTGGCCGTTTTCGTTGGAGCGCGGGATGAGGAGCATCAACAATGCGCCGACGAGCGGCGTGAAGAGCACCACGCTCAAGATGTGATTTGCAAGGAAGTCCATGCTCGCCTCTTATTCATCTTTCCTCTAAAAGGAAAACCAAAAGTAGATCCCTCCGCCGCAGGCTGCGGAAGACCACAGCCTGCGGGTCGGGATGACAAGTTCCTTGTGTGTGCGCATAACTCAATGGCCTCCGCCGCGCAACAGCACTTGCATGTGGTGACCGTAATACGCCAGTAGAATCGCCAGCCCCAGGAGAATAAATACCGCGTAACTGGAAAACATTCCGGTCTGCAGCAGCCGGACCGGATAGCTGAAGAGCTGCGTCAGCTTGGCGCCAAGATTGAGCAGGCCGTCGATGATCCACTTGTCCCACCACATGGAAACGGATGAGGTGAAACGGGCAAGCCATCCGGCGCCGTCGACGCCTACGCCGTCGATGACTTTGGCGTCGAATCGGCCGAGGAGCGTGCCGAGATCCTTGGTGCGATTGACGAAGGCGGCGTCGTAGATTTCGTCCACGTAATACTTGTGGAAGAGGAGCTTGTAGAGACGCGGGAATTTGGATGCGACGAGCTCGGGTGCGATGCGCTTGGTGCGATAGAACTCATAGGCAAGCCAGATGCCGGCAGCGGCAACGGCGATGGACAGTGCCATCAAGATGTATTCGATGGCGCCGGTCTTTTCCGCAGCGCTCGCGATTTCGCCTTCGGGCCGCGTGCTAGAGATGACAGGCTCGAGAAACTTCTGGAAATGCTCGCTGCCCCAGAGGGCGTGCGGCCAACCGATCCAGCCGCCGATCACGGAGAGCACGGCAAGAATCATGAGCGGCACGGTCATGGTGGAAGGCGATTCGTGAATGTGATGGGCCACGTGCTCATCGGCGCGGGAGTAGCCGAAGAAGGTGAGGAAGGCCAAGCGGAACATGTAGAAGGCGGTCAGTCCGGCGGTGATGAAGCCGACGACCCACAACCACGGGCTCCTCTCGAAGGCTTGGCCGAGGATTTGGTCCTTGCTGACGAAGCCAGCCAACGGCGGGATTCCGGCGATGGCGATTGTTGCGATCAGGAAAGACCATGCCGTCCTGGGAATCTTGCCCCAGAGGCCGCCCATTTTCTGGATGTCCTGCTCGCCGGACATGGCGTGAATGACGCTGCCTGCGCCGAGGAAGAGCAAGGCTTTGAAGAAGGCGTGAGTCATCAGATGGAAAATGCCCGCGGCGAAGGCACCCGCGCCAAGGGCAAGGAACATGTAGCCGAGCTGGCTGATGGTCGAGTAGGCAAGAATTTTTTTGATGTCGTTCTGCACCAGCGCCATGGAGGCGGCAAAAATCGCGGTGACGACGCCGACGACGGCGACCACGGTCATGGCGAGCGGCGCTTCGCGGTAGATGGCGTTCATGCGCGTGACCATGTACACGCCCGCGGTCACCATGGTAGCGGCGTGGATCAGAGCGCTCACCGGCGTGGGGCCTTCCATGGCGTCGGGCAGCCAGACGTAGAGCGGAAGCTGCGCGGATTTTCCGGTGGCGCCAACGAAGAGAAGAAGCGCGATGACGGTGAACACGGAAGCAAGGTGTGGAAGCGCTCCAGTGCTGAAGCCTGAGCGCAGCGCTTCGGTGATTCCGGAAGAGGCGGCGGGCAGCCCCTGCATGGTGAAGCGAATCGTTCCGAGGGTCATGGCGACGAGAAGAATGCCGAGGATGAAGCTGGCGTCGCCGATGCGGTTGACTATGAACGCTTTGTTTCCGGCGTCGGAGGCGGATTTCTTCAGGAAATAAAAACCGATGAGCAGGTAACTGCAGAGGCCGACACCTTCCCAGCCGACAAACATGAGGAGCATGTTGTTGGCGAGAACCAGCGTGAGCATCGAAAACATGAAGAGATTCATGTAGCCGAAGAAGCGGTAGTAGCCGCCTTCGTGGCCCATGTAGCCGATGGAGTAGACGTGGATGAGGAAGCCGACGCCAGTGACAACGAGAACCATCACGCAAGAAAGCGGATCGAGGAGATAGCCCCAGTCGGCAACGAAGGAGATGTTGGTGCCGTTCGAGAGATGCATGGGGCCGGGCGTGAGCCACTGAAAGAGAATCTGTTGCGCGACGCGATGCTCGGGATCAACGGCGACAAGTTGCATGACCGCACCCAGCGCATGGAGGAAGGAAACGCCGACGCTGCCGACGCAAAGAACGCTGACGGCGCTGTTGGGCAAGCGCCTCCCGAACAAAAGCATGAGCGCCGCTGTGATGAGCGGGAACAGCGGGATGAGCCAGAGGTGCTCGACGAAATAGCCGCTGGGCGTCATGCGAACTCGGCCCGTTTGTTCATATAGTCGTGCAAAGCGCTCCTGTTGTTGCGCGCTACCACTTCAACAAATCCATTTCGTCCGCGAGAACCGTTTCGCGGTTGCGGAAAAAGGCGATGATGATGCCGAGGCCGACGGCGGCTTCGGCGGCAGCGTCCGCAATGATGAAAAGAGCGAAAGCCTGGCCGGCGACGTCGCCGTAGAGACGGGAGAAGGCGACGAGGTTGATGTTCACGGCGTTCAGGATCAGCTCGATGGACATCAGCACGACGATGACGTTGCGGCGCGTGACCACGCCGATGACGCCGATGATGAAGAGCGCCAAGCCGAGAAACAGGTAATGTTCAATCGAAAGCATCGATAGTTACGCCCTCTTCTTCGCCATGACCACCGCGCCGATCATGGCGACCAACAGCAAAACGGAAGCAATCTCAAACGGCAAAAGGTACGTCGAGAACAGGCTCTTCGCTACTTCCTCTGAATTCGGCGGCAGCTTGTCCGCGGCAAATGCTTGTGTGACGGGCAGGCCCTGGCCGGGCATTTTCCCGGTGGACCAGAACATCAGGCCCACCTGGGCGGCGAGCGCGAGAGAAATCAGCAAGGCGACCCATTTCTGGCGGGCGAACTGCATCTGGCGAACGGCGACGTCGAGGTTGACGAGCATGATGACGAAGATGAACAGCACCATGATGCCGCCGACGTAGAGAATGATCTGCACGATAAAGAGAAACTCGGCGCGCAGCTGAAGGAAAATTCCCGCGGTGGCGAGCAGCGCGGTGATAAGGAAGATCGCACTGTGCACGGCATTGCGGCGCGTGACGGTGAGCACCGCGCTAGCGACGGCGATGACCGCGAAAAAGTAGAATATGACTTTATCCAGCATAGGAATCCGAAGCCGCTTCGTCCTGCGGCGGGTTCTTCTGTTCCGCGGCGATGAGCGCCAGGCCCGTGACCAGGGCGATGATGGACGCGGGAATCGTCGCCACCAGGAGCCAGCCACCGTCCAAATGGAAATGGGAGCCGACGATCATGGCAATGCCGATCAGCAGCACGTTGATGATCGAAACCGGGATGAGGAAGTGCCAGCCGAGGCGCATCAACTGGTCGAAGCGGTACCTCGGGATGGTAAAACGCAGCCACATGAAGAAATAAAGGTAGAGGCAGACTTTGAGGATGAACCAGAAGCCGCCGAGGATGCCGTCGTGGTAGGGCTTCACAGCGGCAAGGAGAGATGGCTTCGCGAAAGTGATGAGCATGGGGGCCACAAGGACGAGCGCGAGCACAAAGCAAAGGCCGGCGACGGCGAGCATGAAGAGTTGCTGCACGCGCGCGGGCTGCTTGGGCGTGCGCACGACGCAATAGACGCCGATGGCAACCATCAAGAGCGGCGGGAGGAAGTCGAGGAAACCAAGCCAAGCGACACGAGGGAAGGGGCGCAGCCAGCCACCGAGGAAGAGCGTCGTCGCGACGGATGCCACGACAATCATGTTGGTGTACTCGCCCAGGAAATAGAGCGCCCAGCGGAAGCCGCTGTATTCCGTCATGTAGCCCGCGACCAGTTCAGATTCGGCTTCGGGCAAATCGAAGGGAGCGCGATTCGTTTCCGCAATCGAGGCGACGAGGTAGGTAAAGAGCGCCACGGGAGCGAGAAGGCCGAACCAAACCCCTTGGTCGTATTGCGCCTGGACAATGGCGGTGACGTTCAGCGAACCGGCGAACAAAAGCCCGCAAACCAAGGCCATGCCGGCGGCGGTTTCGTAGCTGACGAGCTGTGCCGAGCTGCGGAGTGCGCCCATGAGCGAGTAATGGCTGTTGGAAGCCCAGCCGCCCAGCACGATGCCGAAAATGCCCATGGCGCTGACGCCGACGACGAACAAAATCCCGACGTTGATGCCCTTGGCGACTTGAAAGGCCGGGCCAAACGCCAAGCCACCAAGCGAAAGAAGCGCGGCGCCGACGGAAAGCACCGGAGCAAGCCAAAAGACGAGCTTGTCCGCGTTGTCCGGAATGATGTCTTCCTTGATGAGCAGCTTCACGGCGTCGGCGATGGGCTGAAGCAAGCCGTGCGGCCCCACACGCATGGGACCGAGGCGCGCTTGCATGTCGGCCATAAGCTTGCGCTCGACGAGGACGATATAGCCGGCGATCAACGGCAACACGGCCACGATCACAACGCCGCAAAGCAGCGGCGCCCAAAACGCCTTCAAGAAATCGATCGTTGCCTGTATTACGCCTTGCATCTCAGACCTGTAACTCCAGTGGCCAAATGGGCCGCGCCGAAATCTAATCAGACAAGAAAAGCCACAGGGCTTCGCCCTGCGCTGCAAACCCTGCTACACACGCGATTCAGCGGTCCACTTCCCCCAAAACAATGTCCAGCGTGCCGATGATGGCCACCACATCCGCTACCAAGTGTCCCTTCACCATCTTGTCGAACGATTCGAGATTGATGAACGAAGGTGGACGGATGCGCACGCGATAAGGCTGTACGGTGCCGTCGCTCACAACGTAATAGCCAAGTTCGCCCTTTGGCGCTTCAATCGAGTGATAGACCTCGCCCGGAGGCGGCTTCAAGACTTTGCCCACTTTGGCCATGATGGGGCCAGCCGGAATGTTTTCGATGGCCTGGAGGCAAATAAGCCGCGACTGGCGCATCTCTTCCATGCGCACGAGGTAACGGTCGTAGGTATCACCGCTGGTGCCTGTGGGAATTTCAAATTTGTATTGGTCGTAAGCCGCGTAAGGCATGGACTTGCGAATGTCCCACTTGACGCCGCTGGCGCGCAAGACGGGGCCACTGGCGCCAAGAGCAATGGCATCAGCGGCTTTCAGGATACCCACGCCCTTGGTGCGGCCCAGCCAGATGCGGTTTTCCGTGAGCAGCGTCTCGTATTCGGCGATGCGCGATTCAAAGGCCTTGCAAAAACGCTCGACGTCTTTCTCCAGCGTGTCGTAAGCCTCGTATTGCAGGCCGCCGATGCGAAAGGCATGCGTGGTCAGCCGCGCACCGCAATACTTCTCGAAAATCTTCAGAATTTCTTCGCGCTCGCGGAAGCAATAAAAAATAGGGGTGAGCGCGCCGATGTCCAGCGCGTGGGTACCCAGCCAGAGGAGGTGGCTGGCAATGCGCTGAAGTTCGGTGAGAATCGTGCGAATGACCTTGGCGCGCGGCGGCGCCTCCACGACCAGCAATTTCTCAATGGCTTCGCAGTAGCCCAAGCCGTTGCTGACCGCCGCGACGTAGTCCATGCGGTCCACGTACGGCGCGAATTGCTGATACGTACGGTGCTCCGCGATTTTTTCGACGCCGCGGTGCAAATACCCGATGATGCATTCGGAACCGATGACGCGCTCGCCATCGAGCTTCAGCTTGACGCGCAGCACGCCGTGGGTGGACGGGTGCTGCGGCCCCATGTTGAGGATAAGCTCGTCCGCGCCCAGCAGCGTGCGCTGTTTTTCAGCCGCGTCAATGGATGTGTTGGCCACGCCCGTTATTGCCCGCTTTCGATGCCCAGGTTCTCTTTCACCCAGGCAGTGTCCTGCTGAATGATGTCGTAATCCTTGCGCAAAGGATAACCCTGCCATCCCTCCGGCAAGAGAATACGCCGCAAGCTCGGATGGCCGGCAAAGACAATGCCGAACATGTCAAAGGCTTCGCGTTCGAGCCAATCGGCGGTCACCCATACGCCGACGACGCTGGGCACCTGCTCGCCATCCGCCGCATGGACCTTCACGCGCAAGCGCTCGTTTTTTGGAAAGGAATACAGGTTAAGGACGACATCGAAACGCTTCTCGCGCTTGGGCCAGTCGACGGCTGTCAAATCGGCAAGGAAGTCGAATTTTTCTTCGTCGCGCAGATGGAGAGCGATTTCGGCGAGGCGCACGCCCTCCACCATGACGATGGCTTGCTTGCGATCTTCGATGGCGTCGAGAATGGCGGCACCGAACTTAGCGCGCAGGCGAGTCACAAGCTCGTTGTTTAATGGCGTTTGCATCGAGACGGGCGCTTTGGCAGCGGGAACCGCGGTCGGCTTTGGCGGCGCGGCCGGGGGTGCAGCAGCGGCGGGTTTTACAGGAGGAGCCGACGCGGGAGATGGGCTACTTGCGGGCTGGTCGCCCGCAGGCACGGGAGGAGTTTGCTTTTCCTTGGGCTCGTCGGCCATGGACCCTGGGCACTGCGCACGGAAGTCAAACCTGTTGTGCTCGGCAGAAACTCAACGTGATCCGATCACAACGAAACGAGAACCCTTTACTCAGACTTCTATCGCCGCGTTTCTAACACACGGCCAAAACCTAGTCAATCACAAGACAATGGAGTTGGAACAATGGCGACTGCGCCAAAATGAAACGCGCCATCAAGCCCACTCGAGCGCACCCTTCTTATACAGCCACACGTACCCGACCAGAAGGATTCCCAAGAAAACAAACATAGAAACCAGGGCAAACAAGCCAGTGTGAGCTATTACCCAGCCGCGATACAGAATGGCCCACGGGATCAGGAACATGGTCTCCACGTCAAACACCACGAACAGCATGGCGATGATATAGAAGCGGACGGAATAGCGACCGCGCGCAGTACCCTCCGGAGCGATGCCACACTCGTACGCTTCGAGCTTCGGGCCGTAGGAAGTTGAGTCGGGTCGAATAAACTTGGCGAGAATGATGGTGACCGCGGGAAATGCCATGACTAGCACGGCGTAAATCAGAACGGGAAGGTATGCTCTCGGCATCAGCCCCTCACGCGCAGCATGGTACCACCATTGTCAATCCCGGGTGTGGGTCAGTTTCCGATTACAACTTTTATCAGGCATTGCGAAGAACGCGAAGTAAACCCGCTACTCGATGAGAAGTAGAAACGATGCCTGGTAATCGGTGTAGGAACACACTATCGCCGAAAGACAAGAATTAAAGCAGCAATCGCAATATATGTAAGCGCGCCAAGAACTCCCCACCCGATGGAAGCGTAATCGTTGCGTGGTTTCACTCCAGGGTTGGAGGCTTTCCACTTCACATAATCTTGCCGAATGATTGACGGGAAGACGCTGTATCCAGCGCCCTCGACGGCCAGCAGTATTATTCTCTTTATTGGTGCGTCAGCAGGTATGCCCAGGAGGAAAGGAACTAAGAAGGCGATGCACAGCAATAGTGTGTAGAAAACAGTTTGATGCGCCTTACGCGATTGACCCATACTGCGGAAGCTAGCCGCCACCACCAATGCGCCTGCCATTGGACCCAGCAGAAACGCAACATAGCCAGCCACCTTCGGTCTCCACGGTGGTTTGCTTCCAGCAAGAACGGTCTCGATGGCACTCGGCGTTGTCATTTCTTGGCTCTTACTCTCAAAAGTCTTGTCTGACACAGAACTCCGCTGGCCAATCAGATGTAGGTCCTCTCTGGCCATCGGCCATCATCACACTACCTGGGTCGAATTATCCACAGTGGAATCCACTTCTGTGGAGTCGAGGTGTGGCGCGGGGGTTTAGGTGGAGCCTATCGGTTGCCGACCCTTTCGTCTGTCGGTGCCTCACTAGCTCCACCCTGCGTCCGTTTCCACATCCCGCTCATCGAACCGGACTTGCGGAACGACCGCATCCGGCTCTCGGAGAAAGTCTCACAATGTCGCCCACGGAAAACTGCGGGTCCGTTTAGTGAGACGGACCAAGCCCAGTCCTTCATAGAGAACGACGTCCGAGAACCTCTTGGTCGCCTGCCACGAAATACTGTGCTTGCTACACAGCCACTGGCGCAGCCTCTTGCGAGCATGACGGTCCACGG
>CAZGFL010000041.1:0-53194 GCA_964524985.1 uncultured Acidobacteriaceae bacterium | reverse complement strand
CAATCTTCACACTCAATGTGGTGGCCCCCGCAGCCGCGGTTGTCACGATGCGGCTCCGCCGGAAGTAGAGCACGGCGCGCAAGTCGTCTGCGGTGTCGAAACTCTTGTCTGGTCCGGCGCCGTGAAGCATGAACATCGTTTTAGCGTTGTCCCACGGCGTGCGCTCGACTTTCAGTTTCGTTCCCCACGCATCGCGAAATTCCTGCTTCCCGGAATCCGCCAGCTTCTTGAACGCTCTCTCCAGGTCATTTTCATTTGGATCGCTGGCAATCGCATGCCGCAGCTCTGCGGCGATCTCCTTGGCATCCTCCTGGAACTGTGCCTGGTACCGGTTCCAGTATTCGTAATACTTTGTCCGGGGAATTTCACGTCCGGTCTCACCGTCGAATCGGTTCTGCCTCACGATTTCTGTAGCCGAAAAGAGCGCACGTGCTGCAACATCGCGCCGCGCCTCTTTATCATCGGAAACCGGCTCGATGATCTCCGGCAGCCCGACGGAATGAATCTCGTACCGCGGCTTCATCACTTCCTGCTCAAGATAAAAGAACACTTTCGCGAAGCCTGGCTTCTTTTCAGCAAGTGCGAATACCGCTTCGTCCACAATCTGCAGCCCCAGCGCGGCGCGCACTCCCTCTCCGTTCTTGTCCGTTACATGAAAACGGAGGTGCGTATCGTCGCCCGGTTTGTAGACGGGGCGATCGGCCACCGTCTCCACGTTCAGTTCATCTGCCGGCTGCACAAACACCAGGCGGTGATCCGCCACGGGCTGCGCATTGGCTCCGAACATGTAAGCGTTCACGTCCACCGTGCCCGCCAGTTCGGGGCCGGCTGCAACTAGCAACTCCGCTTCGCCTTCTGTAATGTCCAAATCCTTTGTCAGAATCGTCTGCCCGTCTTTCACCACATCGACATAAACCGTTCCACGCGTCTTCGTCGTCAAAACTTTCAGCCGAATCGAATCCCCCGCGCGATAGACGGCCTTCTCCGCTCGCAGCAGCACCTGCTCATCGCCCGCGCGAGCCTGCAGCGGCACCGGCGCGGAAACTTTTTCTCCCTCCTTGTCTGTTGCCTCAATCTGCAAGACCTCGTCCCTCTGCGGCTTCTTCAAGGTGAGCACCGCGAGGCCACCGGCATCGGTCGTCACGTTTTGTTCGTCGCCGGACCTTGACCGCACCTTAAGGCTCGCTTCCACTGGCGTGCCATCCGGATAGGACGCCACCAGGAACACCTGATTTTCCAGGCCGGGAACTAGCGCTCCGCCCTCCGGAATCGCCGTCAGCAAAAACGCAGAATCGCTCACCGTGACAGGCTCGCCGCGGCTCTCGGAATGTCCCGCCGTGTCTTTTACCGTCGCTTCGATCAGCACTTTGGCGGCGCCCTTGTCGAGCGGCCTCCCTGTCAAATAGCCAGGAAGCTGCAAATCGAAGTGATAGGCGCCGTCGTGATCGGTTTTTCCCTCAACTGAGGCGGCGTTGAAGGTCGTTACGTCCATTCCTTCCGCCTTCACCGAAACTTCCGCGCCATCCAACGCTCTTCCAAAGAAATAGTCTGCTTGCACCGTACCGCTTACGTGATCCCCAGGCCGGTAGCCGTGCTTCTTCTTTCCTTCCGGTGACGCGAAATTCAGCTCGACCTTGAATTTCGGCAGCACGTACTTCTCCACGTCCAACGCAATCTCCGCGGTGTTGGCTGAGTCCGTGCCGGTCTCTCCCAGGATCGCACGCACGTGATACGTTCCCAGATTCACCTCGCTCGCGAGTCCGAAATCCGCCGCCCCGACTCCAAATTCATCGGTCTCCGTCGTGTTTTTGAAGACCTTGTTCCCGTGAGAGTCCTCCACTTCCAGGAGCAGGTTCCGTTTTCCCGCCGCCCGGTGGTCCGCACGATTCAGCGCGAGCGCCCGCAGGTGAATCATCTGTCCCGGCTGATAGATCGTCTTGTCGGTCGTCAGGAGAATTCCGACTTTGTCCTGCAACCGGATTGTTTGTGTGTACTCCGTCGTTCCCAGTGAAGTATCCACCGTGTAATGCAGGTTGCAGTTGCCGGTAACGCCTTCCGGAAACTGAAACTGCGCCTCAGTCGTGCCGCGATGATTCAAGCGCCCTGTAAAGAGTGTCCGCTGTTCTTTTCCGTCGGCCTCCAATGTAATCCGCACCGCGCCCCGCCCGGGAATTACATCTCCTTTCGAATCGCTCACAATCACCCGCACGGCTGCTCTGCTGCCCGCCAGATAGCTTCGCTGTCCCAGCACGCGTAGCACGGGGAGCCGCAGAATGTTGGAGATGGACTCCACACCCTCCAGCGTTTCCACTTTTGTGTCGTCATAGCGAAACTCGTAGCGCACCCGATGCCAAACGAGCTCATCCAGCGGCACCGTTTTATCGAGCTTCATTTCCGCCCTGAATCGCGACGCGCCCTTCACCACTGCGACCTTCTCCGTCCGCCCAATGACGTGATTCTCCGGATCCAGAACTTCTACGGTCAGCCGTCCCGCACCCGCTTGCGCTGCGTGGTAAGGGATCACTACGCGAAGCACTCCATGAGAATAAGTGGCCCACTCTCCCGTCTTCTCCGCCGTCGCAAAAGTCTTCACCAACGCAGCCGCCATCAGCACTACGAGCAGAGAAACGACACTCACAGCAATTCTTTCCGGCGATGTTTTTCGGAAGTTAGACGACATCGGTCCCTCCCTGCGGTGCTGGCGCGATCCCGGGCCAAACTCCTGGGTATTCCCGGCGCCTAGCCTTGGAACGACTTTGATTTCAGTTCTTGCACGGACTCTTCGGGGGGTGCGGGAACCTTCCCCACCTTTCATGGACACCGATCCATGAAGTTCGGTTCCCTCTTTTGTTTTTTCAGATGACCGTGGTGGACTACCGAGTTGCCCTTCCCCAATTCTCGTGAGTCAGGCCTTACTTTGCAGAACAAAGTAGATTACCGCATAATTTAGATTATGGGATAATCTAGATTATCCTATAATGTTGTCTGCGACTTTTGCGTTTCAGCTGTTTCCGGGCCGCATTCGCTAACTCGTTGATTCTCTTCAGGATAGAGACTCTATGTCCAAAACACTGGAAAAGCTGCTGGTCAGCCTCAACCGGACTTTTACCGATCCTTCCCGCATGTTCATCATCACTGCTCTTTACCCCGTTTCCAAAATGGATTTTCAGAGCCTGAAGAAAAACTGGCGCTACTCGCAGGGAAATCTCTCAGGGCATTTGATCAAGCTGGAGAAGGCGGGCTATGTGGCCATCGAAAAGGGCTACAAAGGAAAGCGTCCGCAGACCTGGTGCAGTCTGACGAAGAAAGGCCGCGAAGCGCTCCACGACTTCGCGCAACAATTGAAGTCTGTCGTCGATACTTAATCAGGTCATGAAAGGCATCCAGTCGGGCGGCGGAAACTGCACGTGCCAGAAGCGCGGCATCGCGTAAGGGAAGGCCACACCCACTTCGTTCTTCGCGCCGGGGATTTCGCGCACGTGCACCACGCGGCACTCCTGTTCCTTGGCCGTGGCCCAGTTGCGCAGCACCAGCTTCTGCCCGGCTTTCACCTTCATGGCCAACGCGATCAGCCCGCCATGCGCGTTCACTTCAATGGTCGCGGTGTCTTCCTTGATAGGCAGGCCGTCTTCGAACTGGCCGCGCACCAATATCGGAATCTTCAGGAGGATGCGTTGGGAACGCCGGTTGTCACTTGGATGCGCTGACCCCTTGCTCGGCAGTTCCGCCATACGTTGACTCTAGCTTATCAGCGAAGAAAACTGCTCATCAAAAAAGTTGCGCCTGCCTCACATGTTTCAACTCTTGTGACTCTGCTCACATCGGGTTGCAAACTTGGCAAGAACGGCCGGAAAAACAAAAGCACGCGCGCTCGCTTTCCCAGAAGGTAGAATGACAGCCGCACATTCCCGGGAGGTGCTATGCCGAAGAAGCCCACAGTCGAAGAGGCTCGGTTGGTTCTGGAGCTGTACAATTTGCGTCGCGAGCCGGAACTGCGCAAAGCGCGCCAGTGGTGGCTCACGACCTTCTGGCCGAAGTCCGCCGATGATTTCATTAAAGTGGCGATGGACTTCGGATCGCAGGAGAATAACTGGCTGCGGCAAGTGGGCAGCTATTGGGGCATCGCGTGCACGTTCCAGCTCAACGGCCTCATCAGCGATAAACTCTTCTTCGAGCCGGCGTTTTGCGGCGAGCTCTATTTCATGTTTGCAAAGGTACGGCCATTTCTGAAGGAATTGCGCGAGAAGCTGAAGAATCCGGACTTGTTTCTCCTTTCGGAAAAATGCATTTATGGATCGAAGCTGGGGCGCACCCACTTCGAAAAAGTGGAGCCGCGCGTCCACATGTTGGGGCTGCAGCGCGGGGGATGAACTCTTCACAAGATTCTCGGAGCCTGTGGCGCAGGGGAGTTTTTGTGTGCGGCTTTCTTGCGCTTTTTGCTCTCCCCGCTCGCACCACAGAGAGGAGTCCCCGACCTTGCGGCACTGGCGTTACGGTAAAGCTCAGCGCGGTGACGGCCAGCCAGGGCAGCTTGCTCCTGCTCGAAGTGCGCAGCCGCACCGCGATCGCGGAAGTCTCGGCCGAGTGGAATAGCAAAAGCGTTCCCTTCTGGCAGGCCGGCAGGGCCGCAGCGAGTTCAAAAACGGGAGCGGCGGATCTGCGGAGAGCGCTTCTAGGCGTCGATCTGGAAAAAGCGCCCGGAACGTATCCGGCGGTGGTTCACGTGCAGACCGCCAAGGGCCAAGCGGAAAGCTGCACGCTGGAGATTCCCATCGTGAAGGGCAGATTCGCCACAGAACGATTGCATGTTGAAAATGAATATGTCGAACCGAACGCCGAGCAGGTGAAGCGCGCGAACGAAGAGCGCGACGAGTTGCGCCACATCTTCGATCAAGTCACGCCGCAAAAATTGTGGTCGGGCAAATTTCGCGTGCCGCTCGACGGCGTCACTACCGGCGGAAATTTCGGGAAGCGCCGCATTCTCAATGACCAGCCCGGTTCGCCGCACAGCGGCGTCGATTTTCCTGCGACCACGGGAACGCCCGTGCATGCCACGCAGGCTGGCAAAGTGGTTCTGGCAAGAGAGCTGTTTTTTTCGGGAAACACCGTCGTTGTGGATCACGGCCTCGGAATCTACACGTTTTACGGACACCTCTCCGCCATCGACGTGAATGTAGGAGATACAGTTAAAGAGGGGCAGGTCCTTGGAAAAGTAGGGGCCACCGGCCGCGTCACCGGTCCTCATCTGCACTGGGGCCTGACCATCGAGCGCGCCCGCGTGAGCCCGCTTCAGTTGGTCGGCTGGCCTGGGATCGAATGATTTGGACAGGTCGTCAGAATCATGGTGCGAAAGAAGCAATCAAGGCTGAAAAGAGGGCGGACCGGACATCCGCAAATTAGCCGAAAAACTCTTGAAGCGCGCGCCCACTTCATTTCGGGCGGCCGTACGCCGTCCGTTTGGGCAACCAGAATCCCAGAAGGGGAGGAGCTAATAGAGATTTTCGGATTTATGGTCAACGCTGAACAAAATCCGGCGAATGCCGCAAAGCAGTTGCTTCGGGCAATTAAAGAAGCTGACTCAAAGCGATCGGGGCCGTCAACAGAGGAGACATGGCCGCAATCAACGAAAGCGTTGAGATGGTACGGTGCCTCGGATGGTCAAGCGCGTACGAGGTGTGAAGGACAGGTGGCGATGTTCGCTCGTAACTCTGGCACAAACGACTCTGCAGAAAGCGCATGAAACGATTTCCCGATTTAGAACACAACCTAAGGGTCCGGCGGAACCGTTCTTTCGGATCGGCATGTGGAATTCCGCTGGTCTAACCTGAGCAGATTCAATCGGATAGTGGAAGGAACGAAAGCACACTGCAGGCGTTAGGGGCGCGGATTCTTCCGAAAGTCCCAGTTCGCCGTATTCGAACTAGGCAGGAGACCATGGTACGACAGTACTGTTATCCGATATCGATTTGTGGTACTGTTCCGCCATTGTCTTTGGGAGTCAAGCTGGGCAGCATGGGGCTGTGTGGGCAAGGTTTGTGCTAATAACCTCTCTCCTCTTGTGCTTTCGTTTTGGCACCCTGCTGACACGTCACTACAGGCATAAGACCGCGGAGTAAAGAGGTCGAAAGCCTGCGAAGGCCGTAAAAACCAGATTTGAGGTTGCGTAGAAATGTCCCTGCTTCACTTTCGATGTAAAGAGCGCCGTCGCACCCTCCGCGTAGCCTTGACTGTTCCACTCACGGTCCATGGAAAGACCGACAACGGCGAAAGGTTCTGCGCACAAACCAATTCGCAGTCCGTGAACCGCCACGGCGTTCTGTTTCCGCTCGAAGAGATCGTGTTGGTGGGGCAGACCCTCATTCTGGTCAACGACCACACCGCACAATCGATGGAGTGCCGGGTCGTTTCCATTCATCGCGCCCGTGACGGCAAGCAGTATATCGGTGTCGAGTTCCTCTCCCCGGAAACCAACTTCTGGCACATGCAATTCCCGATCCCCGGCTCTAAGCCTCTGCGCCGCGTGGTTCCCACGAAAGCCTCGGGCGTAGCCTAGGTCTCCTCGGCTTCTCCGGAACTGCATCTTTCTGTTCTTCCCTTTATCCCTTACGAATAGAATCTCTGCGTGCCAAGAACTCCGAATCGCATTGGCCTGATTTCCGATACGCACGGGTTACTGCGGCCGGAAGCGCTCGAGGCGCTCAGCTGGTCAGAGTTGATCGTGCACGCCGGAGACGTGGGCAAGCCGGAAATTTTGGAGCAGCTGCGAGCGATCGCGCCGGCAGTTGCCGTGCGCGGGAACATCGACAAAGGCGATTGGGCGAAGGCCCTCCCCGAGACCGCGGTTGCCGAAGCAGGATCAGTCCTGATTTTCGTCCTTCACGACCTGCACGCGCTGGACTTGGATCCCAAGTCCGCCGGCTTCTCCGTGGTCATTAGCGGCCACACGCACCAGCCCGCAAAGTTCGAGAAAGACGGCGTCGTTTATGTGAATCCTGGAAGCGCCGGTCCTCGCCGCTTCCAGTTGCCCATCTCCCTCGCCCGCCTCGACCTGAGCACCAACCCTTTCCGCGTCGAATTCGTACGCCTCTAAATTGATTTCTTGGGCGAGGGCTGGAAAGGTCCAGCTCACCTGTACTTCGGGCGACCGCGCGCCCTGCGGGCTTTGGACGAAGATTGGCGTGCGCATTGCGTCTGGTTGATGCGAGACCGAAAGGTTTGAGGAGTACAGGTACCCAGAGGATAAAGCGCCAGCAAGCATTGGAGGATGCGTGCAAGTAGGACAGGTGGCCATGTCCTAGTACATTGATTCCAAAAGGCTTAGTGTCTAGGCCGCGGCTAAGGCCAGTGACTGGACAACAAATGGTACTAGGCCCCCGGTCCCAAAAATCCCCTTACCCACCCTAGGACAGTGGTTGGGCCCAAAATGAAACAGTCGCTCCATGGTCTCCCCAAGACCTGTCCTTCATACTTTTCCCACGTCCAGCAAACGTCCCAAGACGTGAACGCCAGAAAGACGAACGCGATCTTCAAGCTCAAAGAGCTAAATAAATAGGAGAAGTCAAGAAAATGCACAACAAACGCCAGAAGGGATTCTCTCTCATCGAATTGCTGATCGTCGTGGCGATCATCCTGATTATCGCCGCCATCGCCATCCCCAACCTGTTGAGTGCCAGAATGGCCGCGAACGAAAGCTCCGCGGTGGGTGCGATCCGGACGTTGAACACCGCCGCTATCACCTATGCGACGACGTATTCCAATGTTGGCTTTCCCCCGGCTCTCTCGAATATGGGGCCCTCGGGCAGCGCGGACTCGACAGCGGCCGACCTGATTGACAGCCAGCTGGTGACGGGCGTCAAGAGCGGCTACGGCTTCACGTACACAGCGGGCACCCCGGATGCGAACAACTACATCAATTCCTACACGCTGAACGCCAATCCTTCCGCGCCGGGCGCAAGCGGCACGCGCTACTTCTACACGGATCAGTCCGGCGTGATTACCTTCGCGTACGGAACGCCGGCCGGCAGCTCGGACACGGCGCTCTAGATTTCTCTAGCCCCCAGCCCGCTGGTCAAGAGTTTCTTTCTGGCGGAAGAAAAAAGAAGCCCGTTCCGCGCGTCTCCCGCGGAATGGGCTTCTGCATTTTTCGGCGGCCCCCCGATGCCACGCGCGCTGGCGCATTAGCGCAATCGCGAAGCCGCGCGCGCTGATGAAAAGTTAACTTTCCCTATTGACATCCCATAGGAGAGGGGCGCAGAGTTCTATTGTTTTCCCATAGGAGGCGTATGGGTGACAAAGCGGATGTCTGGCAAGGCACGCTGGCGCTGATGATTCTGAAGACGCTCGAAGCGATGGGCGCGCTTCACGGGTACGGGATTGCGCGGCGCATCGAGCAGATCAGCGGCGACGTGCTTTCGGTGAATTACGGCACGTTGTACCCGGCTTTGCTGAAGCTCGAGCAGGAAGGGTGCATCGAGTCGGAGTGGGGCGTCTCGGAAAACAATCGCAAGGCCAAGTATTACAAGCTGACGCGCGCGGGCCGGAAGCAACTCGAGCGCGAGACGCGCGACTGGCAACAGACGCAGGCCATCCTGGCGAAATTCCTTGCGGCGGAGCCCTCGACGTGAAGCATTTGCGAGCATGGTTACAGAGGCTGGGCGGACTTTTCCGCAAGGGGAAGCGCGACGCGGAGTTTGCGGAAGAGCTGGAGAGCCATGTCCAGATGCACGTTGAGGACAACCTGCGCAAAGGACTGACGCCGGAGGCTGCGCGTCGCGAAGCTCTGGTAAAGCTCGGCGGCGTGGAACAGACCAAAGAGATCTACCGTGACCGGCGCGGTCTGCCGTTCCTGGAATCGCTGCTGCAGGATCTTCGTCTTAGCGCGCGAGTGCTGGGCAAGTCACCAGGTTTCGCCACCATGGCCATTCTTACGCTATCGTTTGGGATCGGAGCCAACACGGCGATTTTCTCGGTTGTGAACAGCGCGTTGCTTCGCCCGCTCGCGTATAGGCAGCCGCAGCAGCTCCACCTGGTGCGCGAAATTGTTCCGCAACTCGCAAAATATAGCCCAGAACTGGATGCCAACCTGCCCGATTTCCGTATATGGCAGAAGCAAGTGGCCGCGTTCGAGGGCGTGGCAATTGCTGAGTCCACGGGAGCCGATCTAAGCGGGGCAGGTGAGCCCGAGATGCTCCGCGGAGTGCGGGCGTCCGCAAACATTCTAGATGTCTTGGGTATACGACCGGCAATGGGTAGAACGTTTCGACCCGAGGAGGACGAGCCGGGTCAAGGCAATGTGGTCATCCTAACAGACGCATTTTGGCGCGCACGATTTCGGAGCGACCCCTTCATCATTGGGAAAAGCATCACCCTCGACGCCGTCCCTCATGAAATCGTGGGCGTCCTTCCCGCCTCGTTTCAGTTTCCCACGGTCCTGGGAGGCACAGGCCGGAGCGCTCGCCTAGCGTTTTTCGAACCACTCAACGGTCCGAAGCCCTACGAGCAGGACCTGATCGGCGAATTTGATTTTGCCGCGGTAGCGCGCCTCAAGCCAGGAGTGACACCGGAGCAGGCACTCGCGGAGTTGAACGTCGTGCAGGCGCAAATTGCGAAGAAAGCGAATGAGGGCGCGGATCTTTTCGGTGCGTTGCATCCGCTGGAGGCTGAAGTGGTGGGTCCGGCGCGCCGGGGTTTGCTGTTCCTCCTCGCCGCTGTTGGAGCGGTTTTGCTGATTGTGTGTGCCAATCTGGCAAGCCTGCACCTTGCGCGGGTTCCCGGGCGCTTGCGCGAGACAGCTATTCGAACGGCGCTGGGTGCGACGCGTACGCGGGTTGTTCGGCAAATGCTTACAGAGACTCTGCTGCTGAGCGTGATTGGTGGTGCGCTGGGCCTGGCCATCGCCAGTTTCAGTGTTAAGTGGCTGGTGCAGATGGCGCCGGCAAGCATTCCGCGGCTCGATGAAGTGCAGATGGATGGAAGTGTCTTCGGGTTCGCACTGATTCTCTCGGTTAGTACTGGAGTTCTCTTTGGGATGCTGCCAGCCTGGCGCGCTACTCGTTCGCAGCCCATTGATGTGCTCAAGTCGAGCGGCGCAGCGACGACGGAAAGCCAAAGGACGCGGCGACTGCGTGCGTGCCTGGTAGCGTTTGAAACCGCGCTCACCACAGTGCTCTTGATTCTTGCCGGCCTGCTGACGGTCAGTTTGGGGCAAGTTCTTCGCGTCCATGCCGGGTTCGCAGTGCAAAACGTTCTGGTTGCCGGCGTGGACCTGCCGCCGAGCAGCTACTCCCAACCGGCTGACCGCTTGCAGTTTTATGACAACGTACTGGCGAGCCTTCGGTCGCTTCCCGGCGCTCGGGCGGCAGGGTGGGTCAGCATTGCGCCGTTGGGGGGCCAGGGGAGCGTGACGGGCATTCGGCTTCCAGAGGAGCCACGAGAGCGCGCGGAGACCCCCGTGGCCAACTACCGCCCCGTCAGTCCAGATTACTTTTCGGCGATGGGCATCCCGCTCTTGCAAGGGAGGATTTTTGGTCCCGCGGACCGCAACCGCATGATCGTGGTTGTTTCCCAGAGCGTGGCGGAGCGCTTCTGGTCCGGTGAGAATCCTATCGGCAAAATATGCGTCACGGAATGGGGCGCTGATGTGCCGGCTGAAGTCGTAGGCGTCGTAGGTGATATCCGTACTGTCCGCTTAGATGCTTCTCCATTGCTGATGGTCTATGTACCGGAGTGGTTCAACACGCACTCTGTCCCATCGTCTGCGTCGTTTGTACTGCAGACGGCAACCGACCCGGGGAGTTCGGCCTCGGCGGTCCGCGAGCTGATCCACAAATTTGGCGCAGACGTGCCCGTGACGTCTTTGAGCGCGATGACGGAGATCGTCTCGCAATCGGTGGACGGGCGGCGCTTTCCCATGTTCCTAGCTATTTCGTTCGCCTTGTCCTCGTTGTTGCTCGCGTCGCTGGGGATTTTCGGAGTGGTCGGATATTCGGTCGAGCAGCGGCGGCGGGAACTGGGTCTTCGCATGGCGTTGGGCGCAGGAGTGCGGGATTTGCAGCGCATGGTGCTTCGGCAAGGGATGACGCCGGTCTTGGTCGGGCTGATTGCAGGAGTGGTGGCCGCCGTCTTTGCGGGCCATCTGATCAGCGGCCTGTTGTTTGACGTCAGCGGGAACGATCCGGCCACGCTGGTGGTTACGGCATTCCTCGTTACGATCGTTGCGGTTGTCGGCTGCTACATTCCGGCGCGACGAGCGACGCGGGTCGATCCAATGATCGCGCTGCGTTGCGAGTGAGAAGCGGAGACGAAGATAGTAAGGACGGAAGAAGGGGATGAGATCGATACGCGCGTGGTTGCAGCGGGTTGCGGGGCTATTTCGTAGAACGCCGCGGGACGTGGAGTTTGGCGTAGAACTAGCGAGCCACGTGCAAATGCACGTCGACGACAGAGTGCGAACCGGCATGCTGCCGGAAGAGGCGCGGCGCGAAGCGCTGATCAAGCTAGGGGGCATTGAGCAGACCAAAGAGATGTACCGCGACCAGCGGAGCCTGCCGTGGCTGGAAGAGCTCTTTCAGGATTTGCGTTATGGCATGCGGATGCTGGCGAAGAATCCGGGATTTGCCGCGGTGGCGGTGCTGACGCTGGGGCTGGGGATTGGAGCCAACACGGCGATCTTCAGCCTGGTGAATGGGATCCTGCTCGTTGGATTGCCGTATCCCGCGCCGGAGAAGCTGGTCAGCATCACGGGAACGTATCCCAAGGGCGGATTCGTGGCCATGCGCGAGCAGGTGCGTACGATGGATGTGGCCGCGTACTACGAGGGCCATGAATTCAATCTGACAGGGCAGGGAGAGCCCGTGCGGCTCACAGGCACGGTCGTGTCCGCGGAGCTATTTTCTGTTCTTGGCGCTCGTCCCGAAATTGGGCGGACCTTTCTGCCGGGTGAGGATGTACCCGGACAAGACAACTACGTCGTTTTGAGCCACGAGTTATGGCAGCAGCAGTTCGGCGCAGACCCGAAGATTCTCGGCCGGGTGATTGAGCTCGGAGGAGTGGGCCGGCAAGTGGCGGGCGTGATGCCGGCCGAGTTCCGTTTTCCCTCGCCAAAGACACAAGTATGGATCCCCCTCCACAACGACCCGCGCGACACGATCCTCTACTGGGCGGATGACTTTATGCCGGTGTTGGGAAGGCTACGACAGGGTTTCACCATGGAGCAAGCGCGCACGGAGATTCAAGTGTTTCAGTCGCGCGTACGGGGAATGTTTCCGTGGCAGATGCCGACGACCTGGAACGCGGATATCAGCGTGATTCCGTTGCAACGTGGAATGGTGGCGGATGTACAGCTTCGGCTGATCATGCTTCTCGGCGCAGTGAGCCTGGTGGTGCTGATCGCATGCGCTAACGTTGCGAACCTGACGCTCGCACGCGCGGCGACGCGTGAAAAGGAAATTGCGATTCGGTCGGCCTTGGGCGGCGGAAGAAAGCGGATTGCGCGGCAGCTCTTGACGGAAAGCGTGTTGCTCGGGACCGTAGGCGGGTTGCTGGGATTGCTGTTGGCCGCGCGAGGCTTTTCCGCATTGAAGGCGATGCTACCCGCCGACACACCCAGGATCACAGATGCGCACACGGATTGGCGCGTGTTTGCATTTACCGGAGGACTGGCCATTCTCACGGGTCTAATCTCCGGGCTAGGCCCGGCCCTTCAATCTTCGCGGGCTGCTTCGGTGGAGGCTTTGCGATCCGGGGGACATGGCGGCACGCTAGCGCTCTCGCAGCGATTGCGAAGCGGGCTGGTGGTTGCCGAGGTTGCGTTTGCGGTGTTGTTGGCGATTGCTGCTGGGCTTTTGCTTCGCAGTTTCTGGGCGCTTTCCCATGTGGACCCGGGATTTCGGGCGGAACATCTGGTAACCGCGCGCATCACGCCGAACCAATCCTTTTGCAGTGACGCGGAACGCTGCCTGACTTTTTACCGGAGCCTGCTGGAGGAAATTCGCGCTACACCAAGCGTTGCCAGGACGGCGCTGGTGAACACGCTTCCTTTAGGAGGAAGAGTCGCCAAACGCTCCCTCAACGTTGAAAACTACACGGCTCCGCCCGGACAGGACCTGGCGCCGCTTTTTTGGTTGCAGGTGGTTACGCCGGACTATTTTGGCGTGACCGGCATTCATCTGGTTTCCGGCAGGACGTTTACGGATTCCGACGTATCAGGAGCGCCCGTAGCGATCATCAGCGCGGCGACGGCGCGGCGTTTCTGGCCCGGCGAAAATGCCGTTGGCAAACACATTCGTCTTCTGGACGATACAAGCTGGCGGACCGTTGTCGGTGTGGTTGGGGATGTGCGGGCCTACGACCTCCAAACGGACATTCCTAATTGGATGAAAGGGACGGCCTACGTGCCCTACAACGCTTCGGCGACGCTGGAAGACCGAAGGGTGCCCGCAGAAATGACGATCGTGGTTCGCACAACGGCGGACGAGTCGCAGGCCGGCACAATGGTTCGCGAAGCGGCCAGGCGGTTAAACCGAGAGATTCCAGTAAGTGCAGTAAAAACCATGAATGCGGTTGTCTCGGAGGCCGCGGCCTCTCCCCGGTCGACGGCGACGCTATTCCTGGTGTTTGCGGGGCTTGCGGTGATGCTCGGAGTTATCGGGATTTACGGTGTTCTATCTTTCCTTGTGGCGAATCGCACGCGCGAGATTGGAATTCGCATGGCGCTGGGGGCGCAACGCGGCCAGGTGCTGTGGGCGGTGCTTAAGGAAGGAGGCCGATTTTCGCTTGCGGGGATTGGGTTGGGAATCGTCGGAGCGCTCCTGCTGATGCGCGTGATCGCGAGCCAACTGTACGGCGTAAGCCCGACGGACCCGGCAACGATTGGCGCGGCGACGATTGTTTTTGGAGTAGTGGCCTTCCTGGCTTGCTATATCCCGGCGAGGCGGGCCACGCACGTGGATCCGATGATCGCGCTGCGGTACGAGTGAACGATCTTCCTGGCGAACCTGAAGCGGCGAGTCAGAGAGGAGGAGCGGGCCGATGAAATGGTTGCGGGCGTGTCTGCAGCGGGTGAAGGGACTTTTTCATAAGCTGGAACGCGATGCCGCGTTTGGTGAAGAACTGGAGAGCCATCTCCAGATGCACATCGAAGACAATCTGCGCAAGGGCATGACGCCGGGAGATGCGCGCCGCGAAGCTTTGGTCAAGCTCGGGGGAATTGAACAGACCAAGGAAAACTATCGCGAGCAGCGCGGCGTCCCGTTCCTGGAAACTTTGTGGGCCGACATTCGTTACGGTTTGCGGATGCTCAGGAAGAACCCCGGTTCGACGATCGCCGCAGCGATCACGCTGGCGCTGGGCATCGGCGCGACGACGGCCATCTTCAGCGTGGTGAATCCGATTCTCTTCGAATCGCTGCCCTACCCGCAGGCCAACCGAATCCTGATGATTTGGGTGGTCTCCACTTCGGACGGGTCGCGGAGCCGCGTGGCGTTTCACACATATCGCGAAGTGGCGCAACGCGCCCGCACGCTTGAGGCTGTCGCGGTGATGAAACCGTGGACACCGACGCTGGCCGGCGCCACGGAACCGTTGCGGCTGGATGGACAGTTTGTGAGCGCCGGCTATTTTCGCGTGCTGGGAATTTCGCCCGCCGTCGGACACGATTTCGACGCGTCCGACGACATTCCTAACGGCCGCAAAGTGGTGATGCTGAGCGATCAAGTGTGGCGCAGAAACTTCGGCGGTGACCGCGCGATTGTAGGACGCCAGTTCCGGCTCGACGACGTCAGCTACACGGTCATCGGAGTGATGCCAGGCGGTTTCGAGAACGTTCTGGCGCCTTCGGCGGAGGTTTGGACACTGTTGCAGTACGACGCCGGAAACATGGCTGACCCATACACCCAGGCGTGGGGCCACCACTTGCGAATGGCCGCCAGAATGCGCGCCGGAGTGAGGAGTGAGCAAGCGCGTCAGGATCTTCTGGACTTGTCGCGCGCGCCGGTGGCGGAATTCCCGCGGCCTGCCTTTGCATCGCTTAGTCAAGGGTTCTTCGTGGACGCGCTGCAAGAGGATGTTACCCGTGCGGTGAAGCCGGCACTGGTTGCAGTCCTCGGGGCGGTGATTCTGGTGCTGCTTGTCGCCGGGGTGAACGTCACAAATCTGCTGCTGGCGCGTGGAGCACAGAGGCGCGGCGAATTCGCGCTGCGGGCGACGCTGGGCGCCGCACCGACACGAGTGGTCCGGCAATTGCTGACGGAAAGCCTGCTTCTGGCGCTGATTGGCGGTGTTCTGGGAATCGCTCTTGGGGAATTGGGCGTGCGGGCGCTGGTGGCGCTCAGTCCGCCGGGACTTCCTCGCGTGGAGGCGATTCGGCTCGACGGGTGGCTATTGGCATTCGCGTTTGGAATCACCACGTTGATCGGGTTGGCGGTGGGGCTGATTCCCGCGCGGCACGCTTCCCGCAACGATCTGCGGACAACATTGCAAGAGGCCTCGCGGCGCACGACGGGCGGACACCAGATGACGCGGCGGACGCTGGTGATTTCGCAGGTGGCAGTGGCGTTGACGCTGCTGATCACCGCGGGATTGTTGTTGCGCAGCCTGCATCTTCTTTTTGCGGTCGCGCCGGGATTTGATTCCTCCCACATGATCACCATGCAAGTACAGACGTATGGCCAGCGTTACGACGATGATGCGGTGTGCAACCGCTTTTTCGCGCAAGCACTGGAAGCGGTGCGCCAAGTGCCGGGAGTCTCGGCGGCGGCGTTCACGAGCCAATTGCCGCTGAGCGGCGAGGCCGACATTTACGGCGCGTCCCTGGAAAACGACAACAATCCCAACGACAGCCATGAGGTGTTTCGCTACGGCGTGACGCCGGGCTACTTTGAGGCCATGGGCATTCCGCTGCGGCGCGGCCGCCTATTCGATGACCACGACCTGACTAAAGCGGCGGCGAGGCCGGTCGTGATTAATGAATCATTCGCGCGCCGCAAGTTCCCCGGACAAGGCCCCATTGGCCAGCGGATTCGTTTTGGCGGGCTTCCCGGCCGGCCGTGGGACGTGATTGTTGGCGTAGTGGGCGACGTGAAACAAACTTCACTCGCGGCCACGCTGTCCGACGCCGTGTACGTGGTCAGCGCGCAATGGCTGTGGTCAGACGGCACGATGTCCCTGGTGGCTCGCACGCGTGGAGATTCGGCGACGCTGGTTCCGGCCATCAAGCAGGCGATCTGGTCGGTGGACAAGGACCAGCCGATAGTTCGGATTACTTCCATGGACGATCTGATCGCCACCACGGCGGGGGAGCGGAAGTTCGCGATGATCCTGTTCGAGACGTTTGGCCTGCTCGCCCTGGTGCTGGCGGCAACGGGCATCTACGGCGTGCTCGCGAGCGGCGTCGCCGAGCGTACACACGAAATTGGCGTGCGGGCCGCCCTTGGCGCGACGCAAGCGAGCATTCTCGCGTGGATCCTCCGGCAGGGAGTTGCGCTGACCGGCGTGGGTGTGGGCATCGGACTGGCGGGAGCGGCCCTCGCGGGCCGGGCAATCACTTCGTTGCTCTATGGGATCTCGCCGCTGGACCTGTTGACCTATCTCGGCGTGATCGCTTTACTGTTCGGCGTCTCTGTCGTGGCGTGCAGTGTCCCGGCGTGGCGGGCGTCCCGCGTGGACCCGATGACAGCGCTGCGCTGCGAGTGAACCGGAACCACGCTTCTCAGACATAAATTCAGCGTCCACCGATGGAACAAACTCGGGGAATGGTTCGTCTATTCCCCTGTGGGGCCGCCACAGAACTCCCTGTGGTGTTCCCACAGAACCTGTGGTAGCGTGCTGTGGCCATAACACAGGAGGCGGCATGGGGGATTCGAAACTCGACCTGCTTCAAGGGACTCTGGACCTGATGGTCCTGCAGACGCTTGCCGTCATGGGCTCGCTGCACGGCTACGGGATTGCGCGGCGCATTGAACAGGTCAGCGGGGACGCGGTCCTGCTCAATCAGGGAACCATTTATGCGTCGCTGGTCCGGCTGCAGCAACGCGGCTGGATTTCTGCGGAATGGGGCACGTCGTCGAACAATCGCAAAGCGAAGTTTTATTCCATCACGAAACGAGGCCGCAAACAGCTCTCGCAGGATGCGGCGTACTGGCAGAGATTGTCGAGCGTGATTGGGCGGGTGCTGGCGTTGCCGGAAGGGAGCACCGACAAATGAGCACCTGGGTGCGGGAATCTTTCTACAGGCTGAATTCGGTTTTCCGGCGCGAGCGGTTGGATCGCGAACTGGAAGCGGAAATGCTCGCACACCTGCAATTTGCCACCGAAGACAATCTACAGCGCGGTCTCCCTCCCTCCGAAGCGCGCCGCCAGGCTCTGGTCCAATTCGGAGGCCCGCAGCAGTCGAAAGAGCAACATCGCGAGGCGCGTGGTTTGCCCTTGCTCGATTCGTTTTTCCAGGACCTCCGCTTTGCTCTTCGTACCCTGCGCAAATCTCCCGGCTTTGCGGCTGTTGCCGTGCTTACGCTGGCCCTCGGTATTGGGGCAAATACCGGCATCTTCTCGGTTCTTCGGGAAGTCCTTCTGCAAAACCTTCCTGTCCCGCATCCCAAGGAGTTAGTTCTTCTCTATAGCCCCGGCCCGCACCATGGGCACGTCAGCTCCGATGAGTACGGCACGGACGGCGCGGAGTCCTTTTCCTATCCCATGTATTTGAATTTGCGCGACCGCAATCAAGTGTTTGCGGGACTCGCCGCCAAAGACACGGCCGGAGTTAACCTGACTTTTCACGGAAACACCGAGCGGGCGCAGGCCGACGTGGTCACCGGAAACTATTTTCAGACGCTCGGTGTAAACCCTGCGATCGGCCGAACCTTGGAGCCTGCAGACACGGCTACGATCGGTGGCAGTCCAGTTGTTCTGCTCGACTATAGCTATTGGAAGACGCGATTCGGCGGTGACCCTAGCATCTTGAATCAAGCGGTCCTAGTAAACGAGCGGCCCATGACGGTGGTTGGCGTAGTGCAGCCAGGTTTCGACGGCATCCAGCGTGGCTACGTTCCGCAATTGTACCTACCCATCACGATGCCGCTGAATTCCTTACCGACGGGCCTGGACAATCACAAGGACTACACCTTCAAACTCATTGGGCGCCTGAAACCCGGGATTTCGCGGGAACAAGCTGCCGCTGGTCTCGCCCCTCTCTATAGCGCGCTGCTGCGCGACGAAATGTCTTTGTTCACTGGCTGGAATGACAATGATAAGGCGCAATTTCTTGGCAGGAAGTTGATTCTCCAGGATGGCGCCCGCGGACGTCCCTTGCTTCAGGACTCCGCCGGGCCGCAACTCATCGCGCTGATGTGCTTAGTTGGCGCCGTTCTGCTCATTGCCTGCGCAAACGTTGCCGGCCTATTGACGGCACGCGGCGCCGCCCGCCAGCGGGAAATCGGTGTCCGCTTTTCGCTTGGTGCCAGCCGCGGACGAATCATCCGCCAATTGGTCGTTGAATCCTTCCTTCTTTCCCTGACCGGCGCAATCTTGGGCCTCGGCATCGCCAGTTGGAGCAGTACGGCCTTGGTGCATTTCGCTGCGGAAAATGGAATCGCGGACGGTCTTTCGAGCGCGCTCAACGCTCCCGTGCTGGCGTTTACTTGCGCGCTGGCGCTCGTTTGCAGCGCGTTATTCGGATTGGCACCCGCTCTCCGCGCTACCCACGTTGAACTGGTGTCGACATTGAAGGAGCAGGGCGGCACGCTTTCCTCCGCCTTGGGTCACACGCGGCTCAGAAAGGCGCTGGTCGTCACGCAAGTTGCGCTTGCCTTGCTCCTGGTCACCAGCGCGGGTGGGTTCGTGCGTAGTCTTTACAATGTCAAGCACATCGACCTGGGGTTGCACCCCGCGCACATCCTGCAGTTTCGTGTTGCCCCACAGCTGAATGGATACGACCAGGCACACAGCTTCGCGTTCTTCCAAAGCCTCGAGGACCGTATCAAGGCATTGCCCGGCGTTTTGTCGCTTAGCTGCGCGCTAGAACCGTTGATCTCCGACAGTGACCGCAGCTCGAACGTGACCGTGGAAGGCGAGCCACCAGCCCTGGCGGGCTCCCGCCAGGTGATGCGCAACGCCATCGGTCCGGGACATTTCTCCAACTTGGGCATTCCCCTGCTGAAAGGCCGCGAATTCACGCGCGCCGACGCGACCGAAAGTCCGAAGGTCGCCATCGTGAATGAAACCTTTATGAGGACGTTCTTCCCGCAGCGCGATCCTCTCGGCCGGCACATGAAATTTGGCGGGGGCACCGACCCTTTGAATATGGAAATCGTCGGTGTGGTCAAAGATAGCCATCACACCGACGTGCGGGAAGATGTCCACTCTTTTGTATACATCCCCTATTCCCAGGAAAAAGATGTTGGCGCGCTCACGTATTACGTGCGCACTTCCCAAGACCCGTCAACGCTGGCGACCACGGTGCACCAGGTCGTCGCCGAGCTGGATTCCAGCCTGCCACTCACCGACCTGCGCTCCTTCGAACAGCAGATTGACCGTCAGCTCGCTTCGGACGGGCTGATCGCCCTGCTCGCGGGGATTTTCGGGGCGCTGGCGGCGTTGCTTGCGGCGATTGGAATCTACGGTTTGCTGGCTTACACCGTCACGCAGCGCACGCGAGAGATTGGCGTGCGCATAGCACTGGGGGCGGACACGCGGAGTGTGCGCAGCCTGATTCTGAAAGACGTGGCGGCGCTCATGGGGATTGGCCTGGTGCTTGGACTGCCGCTGGCGTATGCCGCAGGACGGTTGATTGATTCGTTGTTGTACGGCGCTCGTACCCTTGAGGCACAAGGCATGGCCGCGGCGCTGGCTATTTTGCTCCTCGTAGCCATGGTTGCGGCGTACCTTCCGGCAAGGCGCGCAACGAAGGTTGATCCGCTGGTGGCGCTGCGCTACGAGTGACCGTGAGTTTGACCGTTAGTCCGGAGCGAAACGCGGAAGGGAGCACCGACAAATGAGCGCTTGGGTGCGGGAATCTTTCTGCCGGCTGAGTTCGGTTTTCCGGCGCGAGCAGTTGGATCGCGAACTGGAAGCGGAAATGCAAGCGCACCTGCAATTTGCCACCGAAGATAATCTGCAGCGTGGTCTCCCCCCGTCCGAAGCGCGCCGCCAAGCTCTGGTGCAATTCGGCGGGCCGCAACAAGCCAAAGAACAGCAACGCGAGGCGCGCGGCCTGCCTCTTCTCGAAATCTTTTTGCAAGACCTGCGGTTCGGCTTGCGCATGCTTGTCAAATATCCGGTGTTTACCGCCGTCGCGGTCCTGACCCTGGCCTTGGGCATCGGCGCGACGACTGCGATCTTCAGCGTGGTCGACGGCGTGCTTCTCCGTCCACTTCCTTATCGCAATCCGGATCAGCTCGTTCGCTTGTGGGAGCAGAGCGCTACCGGCGGCCGCATGAATTTTGCCGATCCGAATTTCGAAGACGTGCGTTCGATGAACCATTCTCTGCAAGGGCTGGCAGAGTTCGCGGTGGGGCTGGAGACCGTAACCGGAGGCGGCGAACCCTCGCGCACGATGACCGCTTATGTGTCTCGGGAATTTTTCACGGTGATGGCCGTTCAACCCATTCGCGGCCGGGATTTCGCGCCAGAAGACCAGAAATTCGGAGCCGCAGCCGTTGCGATGGTCAGTTATGGCTACTGGAAACAATCGCTGGGCAGTACGGGCGATCTTTCATCAGTGCACCTAAAGATTGGCGATCAGGCGGCGTCGGTCATAGGGATTCTGCCAGCGGGCTTTGGCTTCCCGGACAGCGCCGAGATCTGGATGCCACGGGAGATTTTGGAGAGATACCCCAGCCGAACGGCACACAACTGGAACCTGATTGGAAGACTGCGCGACGATGTCCAAGTTGCCGCGGCACGCACCGAGCTGTCGGCGATCGCCACACAACTGAAGCAGCAATACGGTCAGGACACCATGATGGTGGCGGTGACCGTGGAGCCGCTCCGCGAAGCGATGACCGGTAACGTACGTCCTGCGTTGCTTCTCCTGTTGGGAGCTTCCGGTTTCTTGCTCCTGATTGCGTGCGCCAACGTCGTTAATCTGATGCTGGCACAGGCGACGGGGCGGGAAAGAGAGTTATCCATCCGAAGCGCCCTCGGAGCGCAAAGAGGGCGCCTGATCAGTCAATTCCTGACGGAGTCCTTCTTGCTTTCCTTGATTGGCGGTTTTCTTGGAGTCTTTCTGGCCTATTGGGGGTTGAACGGTTTGCTGGCGCTCGCACCGGCGAATATGCCGCGGCTCGGCGAGGTGTCACTCAATCCTTATGTGCTGCTGTTTTCTCTCGTGATTATCTTCCTAGTGTCCCTTGCGCTGGGAATCCTGACGGCGTTGCGGTCCGTTTCCACGAATCCTCGCGAGGCGCTCGATGAAGGAGCCCGGGGCGAGACGGGAACGCTGCAGAAGCATAGGTTGGGACGGCTCATTTCCGCGGGACAGCTGGCCACCGCTCTTGTGCTGCTGGTCGGCGCCAGTCTTCTCGGAAGGAGTCTCTTGCGCGTTCTGTCAATCGATTCTGGTTTTCGGACGGAAGGCATCGTCACAATGGACCTGCGGTTGCCTCCTATGCCCCACAAAAGCCAGCGCGTTGAATTTCTGAATGATCTGTTGGCGCGCCTGCGAACGGTGCCTGGCGTTGAAGAAGTCGGAGGTTCCACGGTCCTGCCGTTCCTGGGGCCGTATTTCCCAGACGGGGCCTACGTGGTGATGAATCCCGGGCAGATTTCTCCTCGTATGCAAGATTTGATCCAGCACTCGGTCAAAGGGGATTTGGAGAAGGATTCGGCACTGATGGCCGAGTTCTCCAAGTTTTTCGACGAGCTCTTCCATGATCGAGAGCACATGGGCGATGCGTATTACGTCGCCACGACCGAAGGCTACTTCCGGGCGCTGGGAATTCCTCTCTTGAGCGGCCGCCTGTTTGACGATCGCGACACGATGGATGCGCCGCACGTTGCGCTCATCAGTCAATCCCTGGCCAAGCAAAAGTGGCCGGAACAGGATCCCCTGGGGCGGACGATCGAGTTCGGAAACATGGACGGCGACCCGCGTTTACTGACCGTGGTTGGCGTGGTCGGAGATGTTCGCGACCAGAGCCTGGAAGCGCCACCCAATCCCACTATCTACGTAAATCTTCGGCAGCGGCTGAACGCGGCGGAGAGCTTCACCTGCTTCATCCGCACGTCCGGCAAGCCGGAGGCTCTCTTCGGCACGGCGCGCAGCATCGTGGCCAAGCTTGACCCGAACCTTCCGGTGGGATTCCGCACGCTCTCGGAAGTTTATTCGGGTTCTCTTGGTGCCCGGCGTTTCACTCTGATCCTCGTAGCCGTCTTCTCCTTGTGTGCGCTCGTTCTGGCGTTGGCAGGCATCTACGGCGTCACTTCTTATTCCGTTTCGCAACGCACGCGCGAAATCGGCGTGCGCATGGCGCTGGGCGCTTCCGCCTTTGACGTACTGCGCATGGTTCTCCGGCAGTCGCTACTCACAGCGGCGGTGGGAGTTGCGCTTGGAATCGTCGGATCGGCGGTCTTGACGCGCTCGATCCAGTCTCAGCTTTTCGGAGTGAACTCGACAGATCCGGCGACGTTTGTCGGGGTTACTTTGCTGATGGTGCTCGTCTCGCTGGTGGCTTGCTGGATCCCGGCGCGGCGTGCTGCGCGCGTCGATCCCGTGATCGCCTTGCGCTACGAGTGAAGTGAATTTGGCCGTTAGTCCGGCGCGGAGCGAAGGAAGGAGCGGCGAACTATGAATGCTTGGATGCGACGAGCGGCGGATCGTCTGCGTTCCTTCTTTCGTGACGCGCGGGATGACCGTGAACTGGATCTGGAAATGGCGGCTCATCTGGAATTTGCCATGGAAGAAAACGTTCGGCGGGGGCTCCCGGCCGCTGAAGCACGCCGCCAGGCACTGATTCAGTTCGGCGGCCCGCAACAAGCCAAAGAACAGCACCGCGAGGCCCGTGGGCTGCCGTTCCTCGATGCCTTGCTGCAAGACCTCCGATTCGGCCTCCGCATGCTTTGGAAGTCTCCCGGCTTCACCACGATCGCAGTGCTGACGCTGGCTCTTGGTATTGGGGCCAACACGGCGATCTTCAGTATGGTGAACGCGCTGTTGCTGCATCCCTACCGCTTTCACGATCTGGACTCTCTGGTCCTGCTCTGGGAAAACCGCGGGATGGACGAAAGCTTCGATGCTCGTTGGATTTCGCCCGGGGACGCAGCCGACCTGCGGGCGAAGACCCAGTTGTTCGACGACGTGGCAACCTTTCAGTGCCGCGATTTCAATCTTTCGTCGGAAGGCCGGATTGATGTGGCGCGGGGCTGCCGTGTGTCGGCGAACTTTTTCAACATCCTTGGCGCTACGCCGGGGCAAGGCCGTCTCTTCTCGGCAGAGGAGGAGCAACCGGGTGCGGACCATGCCGTCATCGTGAGCCACAGCTTCTGGCAATCGAAGTTCGCGGGCGACCCGCACCTTTTGGGCAAGACCATTCGCCTCAGTGGGCGCAGCTACACGGTTGCCGGAATCATGCCGACGGATTTCGATTATCCCGTGCCCATGGAATTGTGGGTGCCGCTGGCGCTGACAGCAGCCGAAAAGTTGGATCGCAGCCAGTTGTCGCTATCCGCCCTTGGGCGCTTGAAGTCCGGCGTCACCGTCTCGCGAGCTACTGCAGAACTGAGCGCGCTTTCCGCCCGTCTCGCGGAGCTATACCCGAACACCAACGGAGGCCGAACCCTTACTGTGTTGCAGCTTCGGAGGGAGCTCTACACTTTCACTTTGCCTCTCTTCCTGTTGCTTCAGGCCGCCGCGGTATTTGTGCTGCTCCTCGCTTGTGCCAATCTGGCGAATCTACTGTTCGCACGCATGGCGGGCCGGCAGAGGGAGTTGGCGGTGCGGGCGGCGCTGGGGGCAGACCGCAGGCGGCTGGCGCGGCTGGTGATTTCGGAAACGACACTGCTTGCCCTTCTTGGGGGAACCGTGGCGATTGCGGCGTCCTTCACCAGCGTGCGCGTTCTTCGCAACAGCATTTCGCCCGACTGGACCCAATGGGTTCCGGGTTGGGATGGAATCCAAGTGGATTCCGCGGTTCTTTTCTTCGCGGTTCTTCTCTCGCTGTTGCTGGGCCTTGTCTTCGGGATAGCCACGGTTCTGCATTTACGTCGCGCCGATTTGAACGGAGTCCTCAAGGAAACCGGCCGCGCCACGGCTGCGCCCGCGCGAGGACGCCTGCGCAACGGCCTTGTTTCCGCCCAAGTGGCATTTGCTTTGGTCCTCCTGGTTTGCGCCGGTCTGACCATGCAGGGATTCAATCGGCTCGCCCACGTGTATCAGGGGTTTCAGCCCGATCATGTCTTGAAGTTCGAAGTGGGTATCCCTGAGAACAGCTACACCGACAGCTCCAAACGAGGAGCCTTCTTTCAGACTGCGCTTCGCGGCGTCTCTGCTTTGCCAGGAGTTTCTGTGGCGGCGCTGGCGGCTAACCTTCCCGCTAGCAATGTGGACAATGAGAAAACTCTATTTACCATCGAGGGACGCCAGGCACTCCGTTCGAGCGAAGCGCCGGCTGCGGATTTGCAGACCATAAGCCGGGGCTACTTCTCGGTTCTGAGAATCCCTTTGATTGCCGGCCGCGTCTTCAGCGAATCAGACAACGCCACCGCTGCGCGGGTTGTCATTGTCAGCCAAAGCATGGCAAAGCGTTTCTGGCCTGCGAGCGACCCTCTGGGGCAAAGATTCAAACTGGGCGCTGCGGACTCTGTTGAGCCTTGGATGACCGTAGTCGGCGTCGTCGGCGACGCCCGCCAGAATTGGTGGAACCCGGCGACATTTCCGGTTATCTACAGGCTCTATCTTCAGTCCTCGCGGAGCGCATTTCAGTTTGTCCTGCGGGTCTCTTCCGATCCGAACAGCTACGCTTCAGCAGTGCGTGGAAACATTTCGCAAATCGATCCGGAAATCGTGGTCACGGAATTGAAGAGTCTTCAGTCGGAAGTACAGGACTCCATCGCCATTGTGCAGATCATGGGCATTCTGATGATGGTCTTTGGCGCCGTGGCACTGGCCTTGTCCTCGATCGGGGTCTACGGAATTTTGGCGGAGAACGTAGCGCAGCGCACGCACGAGTTCGGCATCCGATTCGCCCTCGGAGCTCATCCTCGCGATGTGCTCCGGCTGGTGTTGCGCCACGCATTGACGGTTTCTGGAATTGGCCTGGCGATTGGCTTGCCGGTTGCGTTCCTTGTGAGCCGGGCCATGGCCGCGTTCGTTTTTGGGATTGTTTCCGTGAGTCTGCCCATCCTGCTAATGCTGGCGGGCTTGCTGTTGATTGTCGGGATTGCCGCCGCGTATGTACCGGCACGCCGCGCCTTCCGTGTTGACCCAATGATCGCCTTGCGTTGCGAGTGAGGGAATGATGGTGGTCGAAACCGCGCGGCAACAGAAAAGGAGAGGCGGAACATGATGCACTGGTCTCGACGGGCGCTCCTTCGCTTGTGGTCATTTCTCCGCAGCGCGCAAGAGGACCGTGAACTGGATGCGGAAATGGCCGTTCATCTGGAGTTCGCCATGGAAGAAAACGTTCGGCGGGGGCTCCCGGCCGCTGAAGCGCGCCGCCAGGCACTGATTCAGTTCGGCGGCCCGCAACAAGCGAAAGAACAGCACCGCGAGGTCCGAGGACTACCGTTTCTCGAAGTTGTGCTCCAGGATGTTCGTTTCGCGCTGCGCCTGCTGCGCAAGAATCCCGGGTTTGCCACAGTCACCATACTGACGCTGGCTCTGGGCATGGGCGCAACAACCGCGATTTTTTCTGTGGTGAATGGAGTGCTTCTGCGTCCGCTGCCTTATCAGAACAGCGAGCGACTGGTGCGGATTGAGGAGACCCACCCCGGCGCTCCCGGCGCGAACGTTACTTATGCCACATTCCTCGATCTTCAGCGCGAGACGAACACGATCGAAAACGCCGCCGCCTATCGCGAATGGATTTTCAACGTCACGGGCGAAGCCGAGCCCGCGCAGATTTCAGGTGCTCTCGTCTCAGGTAATTTCTTTGCCGCCCTGGGTAGCTCGCCAATGCTGGGGAGGGCAATCCTGCCGGAAGACGATCAGCCCGGCGGAAATAATCGAGTCGTCGTTCTGAGCCACGCACTTTGGCAGAGCCGCTTTGGCGCGGACCACAAGATCCTGGGCCAGACGCTCCAGGTGAATGACGAGTCGTTTGTGGTGATTGGCGTGATGCCTCCCGGTTTTGACTTTCCAAATCAATCGGAAATGTGGTGCCCGCTGGTTCCTGGAGGCGAGTTTCATGACAACCGCCGCGCGCACCTGCTCACCGTGCTTGCCGATACGCGGAATGGAAAGTGGGGCGGCGACGTAAACGGCGAATTGACAGCATTCGCGAAGAGCGTGGAGAAGAGAAATCCGGGCGTCGATGATCCAGATTTATCCTTGACCGCAGTGCCCTTGCGGAGAAGTTTGACCGCTCCCGTCCGGCCTGCCCTTGTCATTTTGTTGTTCGCAGTCAGCTTGTTGCTCGTAGTTGCCTGCGCCAACGTTGCCAACCTCCTGCTTGCTCGTACCACGGCTCGAAACAGGGAAATCGCTGTTCGCCTTGCTCTGGGCGCGAGCCGGACCCGCCTCGGTACACTGCTGCTGGCTGAGAGCGTATCTCTTTCTCTCCTCGCAGGAGCGGTCGGATTGTTCATCGCGGAGGCCGGGCTAAGTTTAGTCAGAACACAGAACAGCGAAAACCTGCCCCGCTTTGCGGAAGTTTCGCTGGACTGGCGCGTGTTTGCGTTTGCATTGGGAGTGTCGCTTCTTTCTGGCTTGTTCTTTGGTGTCGCGCCTTTGCTGGCGGCTTCGCGAATCAATTTGAACGCACCGCTGAAGGAAGGCCACTGGGAAACGGCCGGGATGCAGCGGCGGATTTCGAGTGGCGCTCTCACGGTTCTGCAATTTGCCTTTGCGACGATTTTGCTCGCTGGCGCCGGCTTGCTGGGAACTAGCCTGATGCATGTTCTGCGCGTGTATCCGGGTTTCCAATCGGACCATCTGCTCACGCTTCAGGTTTTTCTCTCCCCGCTGAAATACCCGGAGGGCGATGCGAAGGCCGGAGTCATGCTCCACCAAATGCTGGAGAGCATCCGAGCGTTGCCAGGTGTCCGGTCGGCAGGGTTGGTAAACTGCCTGCCGATTACCGGCGGCCCGAGCACGGGGTTCGTGATTGAGGGCCGTCCAGCACCGCATCCTGGAGATGAGCCCGGCGCCGACATCCGAGTCGCGGACTTCGGATACTTTTCAACCATGGCTATCCCTCTCTTTGCTGGCCGCGTTTTTACCGAACACGATACGGCGCCGTCGGCTCGGGTCGTGGTAATCAACGAAACCTTGGCGCGCACGTTCTGGCCCAACGAGAACCCGCTCGGCCAGCGCGTCACCATGAAGGATTGGGGGCCGCCGCTCACCGGAGAAGTCGTTGGCGTAGTCGGGGACATCAAAACCAACGGGCTCGAAGAAAAAGTGGGGCCGATGATTTACTGGTCCTACTATCAGTTTGGGCAGATTTTCAATCGTATCGTGGTCCGCGCGGACGGCGACCCCTTTCGTCTCGCTTCCGCAGTAAAGAGCCGAATTTGGTCTGTAGATAAGGATCAGCCAGTTTCGGAAATTCACACGATGGACCAGGTGCTTTCAAAATCCCTGGCACGCCGCCGCCTTTACCTCGATCTCCTTGGTGTTTTTGCGTGTGCAGCCGTATTGCTGGCCGCCGCCGGGATCTATGGAGTTGTTTCTTATTCCGTTGCGCGGCGAGCGCGCGAAATGGGGATTCGCATCGCCCTCGGAGCGGACCGACACGACGTCCTTGGTCTGGTGATTCTGCAAGCCGCGAAGCTTACTTTGGTAGGTGAAATCCTCGGAATCCTGGTGGCACTGGCGGTCACCCGCCTGATGGCTAGCCTGCTCTTTGGGATCAGTGCAACGGACTCCTGGACCTTTGCCGGTGCGGCTTTACTTCTGGCAACCATTGGCTTGGCGGCGGCGTACCTTCCGGCGCGCCGCGCTACGCATGTTGATCCGATGGTCGTATTACGTTGTGAGTGACGATGGCCATGGAGATGAATTTCGCCTTATTGCAGGAGAAGGATGAATGATGGCAAGGCTGCGCCAATCCCTTATGCGGTTACTTGGCTTCTTGCAGGCCACGCAAGAAGACCGCGAATTTGATGCGGAAATGGCGGCTCATATGGCGTTCGCCACCGAAGAAAACCTTCGACGGGGCCTCCCGCCGGCTGAGGCGCGGCGCCGGGCGCTCCTCCGTTTTGGTGGTCCGCAGCAAGCCAAAGAACAACACCGCGAAGCTCGCGGGCTACCGTTCCTTGATACTTTGCTGCAAGACCTGCGATTCGGACTTCGCATGCTCCGCAAGAATCCAGGGTTTTCCCTCCTTGCCATCCTTTGCCTGACCTTGGGTATTGGCGCCAACGCCGCTGTTTTCAGCTGGATCGAAGGATTGCTTTTCCGCCCGTATCCTGCGGTGGCCCACCAGGAGAGATTGCTGGCCCTGACCGGAACAGCTCGCGGAGAAGTCGGCCACACGGGTGTTTCCTGGCCCGACTTCCTCGATCTTCAGAGGAACTGCACTCTGTTTGAGACATTCTTCGTAACCAAAATCACCGGCGGAACGCTTAGCATCGGCGACCGGGCGGAGCGTGTGCGCGGAAGTATCGTTTCGGCAAACTACTTTCAGGCTCTGGGAGTCATCCCAGTTCTTGGGCGCGCCTTTGAGCCCGAAGAAGAAATTGGACGCGAGGCCCATCCCGCTACGGTGATCAGCTATCAGTTATGGAAAGAACGCTTCAACAGTGATCCCGAAATTGTCGGCAAGGCGCAACGACTGAATGGTGTTCTTCACACCATTATTGGTGTTGCTCCCGAAGGGTTTTATGGCACGTTCGTGGGGTGGGCCATGCAGTTTTGGGTTCCCGCTTCCATGGAGGACACATTTGAAGCCGGCGGGTACAAGCTTGAGGATCGTGACGCACGCTGGATTGAAGCGTACGTGCGAGTCAAGCCTGGGGTTACTCTCCAGCAGGCGCAGCAGGAAATTTCTTCCGTCGCCAAGCGCTTAGAGACTGACTTTCCGGCGACAAACCGTGGCCGCGGCATCCAGCTTTGGCCTTTGTGGCAAACCCCCTTCAACAATGCCGGTACGCTACTCCCCACTCTGGGCATCATGCTCGCGGTCGTCATTTTTGTGCTGGTCATCGCTTGCGCCAACGTCGGCAACCTCTTGCTTGTTCGTTCGTTGGCGCGGCGCCATGAAATCACGGTCCGCCTGGCAGTGGGCGCGGCGAGGAGCCGTTTGTTACGGCAACTTCTTACAGAGGGCCTGATTCTCACGGCATTTGCTGCGGCGGGCGGACTGCTCATCGGCTACTGGTGCCGTCACGCTTTGGTTCTGCTGCTGCCGGCGCGTGGCGGGATCTCGATGCATCTGCCGGGTGAGGTGGACTGGCGCGTCATGGCGGTGAGCGCAGCCGTTTGCCTCGTCTCCACGCTTCTGTTCGCTCTTCTTCCGGCCATTCAGACGAGCAAGGTCGACGTAGCTGCAACGCTGAAAAATGAAATGGCGGGAGTCGTCCAGGGACAGACAAAATCCTGGATTCGCTCCGGTCTGGTTTTGGCTCAAGTCTCGTTATGCTTCGTCTTGCTTGTGGGTGTGGGCCTGCTCCTGCGGAGCCTGCAGAGGATTCGGTCAGACAGTCCTGGGTTTACAACCAGAGGTGTCTCGGTGACGTCGGTGGACTTGGTCTCTGCCCGTTACGATACCGGGCGCGCCAAGAATCTTCATGACGAGTTGCTCGAGCGTGTCCGGGCGCTTCCTGGGGTCGAGTCGGCGGCGCTGGCCCGGATGACTCCCCTCGGTTATGGGACTTTTACTTCCGCGCCGATTGCCGTGGATGGTTATCAACCTCCTCCAGATGAGCAGCCCAACGCGGAATACAATGAAGTCAGCCCCGGTTACTTCGCTACCATGGGAATCGCGCTGGTTTCAGGGCGGGAGTTCACGCGGTCCGATGACGAGACGGGTGCACTCGTGGCCATCGTCAATAAAACGATGGCCACGAAGTATTGGGGCGGCAGGAATCCGATTGGCGAGCGGCTTCAGGTCAAAGATCGCTGGATGCAAGTGATCGGCGTAGCCAAGACGACCAAGTACCGGAGCATCCGCGAACTGCCAATGGCATTCTTCTACGTTCCCCTGAGGCAGAACTTCTCGCCTAATGCTGTTCTAAACATTCGCACAGCGTTGCCCGCTGAATCGCTGCAGCTCTCGCTCTCGCGCCTGATTCACTCCCTGGATGCGAATCTTACGCCCTACGAAGTCATTACACTTCAGGACCAGGTGGATCGCTCGACGTCCCCTCAGAAGGTCGCGGTCACCCTTACTGCCATTTTGTGCGGATTGGCGTTAGCGCTCGCCGCCATCGGGCTGTATGGAGTGATGTCCTACACCGTCTCGCAGAGCCGGCGTGAGATCGGACTTCGGATGGCACTGGGCGCGGACCAAGCGAATCTGTTTCGTCTGGTAATGTCTCGCGGGCTAGCTCTGACGGGTGGGGGCATGATGTTGGGCACGGCTGCCGCCTTGGCTTTGACGCGATTGCTCGGCTATCTCCTTTATAAGGTGAGCCCGTACGATCCCGTGCCATTCGTCTCAGCATTTCTGGTACTGGCCACGGTCTCACTGGGGGCGTGTTTCCTGCCTTCGTGGCGGGCTACTCGCGTTGATCCCCTGGTAGCTTTACGTTGCGAGTGATTGATGCCAAGAGAAGTCAAAAAACACTGGCTTTGGGCCATCAGAAGGGCAGCAAACTTCTGGCCCTCCCGGTCGTCCAATCCAGTGCGGGAGGTTGCCCGCGGATGGGGCCGGTCGAGAGCGGCTTGGGCAAGTTCGCACCCCGGGTTGCCAGCTTCATCAGCAGTACAGGCTCATTTTGTTGGGTTTGTTGGGAACATTTGGCCCTTGCTCTCGTACTGGCTAGTATCGGAGCCCAAAGAGTTGTGTCTCAGGTTGTCAGCCCCAGTTGGCGCGAGATTGCCCTGCGGATGGCAGCGGGCCCGCAACGAAGGATGTCCTTGTACCCGATTGTGGGACAAGGGGTTAGAATGGGGTTAGGCCAGTATGGTTCTGGGTGCGGATGGCGCTGTGGTTCGCAGGGCGAACCAGGTACGCGGCTGGCCCACGGTTTCGTTGCGGCACAGGTGAAATGAGACATGGCTATGGACATTCAACGACCAGACAAATCGCGCTCCAAGAAGATCAAGCGCATCGTCTATGGCGGTATCGCTGTCCTTGCGACCGCCGGCGTCAGCATCGGCGTCTCCCGGCTTCGTCCGGCTGCCCCGCTTGTGGATCGTGCGAGCGTCTACAGCGACGAAGTAAAGCGTGGCTCCATGCTTCGAGACGTCCACGGTATGGGCACATTAGTGCCGGTAGACATTCGCTGGATTCCCGCGCAAACCAGTGCCCGGGTGGAGAAAATCGTGATGCGGCCGGGAGTCGACGCGGTAGTGAAGCCCGACTCGATCATTCTGGAATTGAGCGACCCGCAGGTGCAGCGAGATGTGCTCGACGCCCAATACCAGCTGAAAGGCGCCGAGGCGGACTATGCCAACCTGAAGGTCCAAGTCAACAGCCAGCTCATGAACCAGAAGTCGCTCGAAGCCTCGGTACGCAGCGACTACGAGCAGGAAAAAATCCAGCACGACGTGGACGAGAAGCTCCGCGCCGAAGGAATCGGCTCGGATGTGACCGCCAGACTTTCGAAGGTGAAGGTTGAGCAGTTGGCGATTCGCCTGCAACTCGAGGAAGAGCGGACGCGTGTGGCCACGGACTCAGCGACCGCGCAACTGGCGGCGCAGGAAGCGAAGGTCGACCAGCAGCGCGCGCTTTATAACCTGAAGAAGAGCCAGTACGACGCGTTGCACGTTCGCGCGGGTATCAACGGCGTGCTGCAACTAGTTCCGGTGGAGGAAGGACAGCAGGTAACGCCGGGAATGAACTTGGCGCGCGTCGCCGATCCCAAGAAGCTGAAAGCCGAAATCAAAATCGCCGAAACACAAGCTAAAGATGTGCTCATTGGCCAGAAGGCCACGATTGACACGCGCAACGGCGTTGTTTCCGGGCAAGTCTTTCGCATCGACCCATCCGTGCAAAACGGCACCGTGACCGTCGATGTCGCGCTTCCGAGCCAACTCCCGGTAGGTGCCCGTCCGGACCTGAGTGTCGATGGCACTATCGAAATCGAAAACCTTAAGAATGTCCTCTATGTTGGGCGTCCGGTGCATGGTGAGTCGGGAAGCACCGTCGGGCTGTTCAAGCTTACGGGCGATGGCTCAGAAGCCACGCGCGTGAACGTCAAGCTCGGCAAGACCTCCGTGAACACGGTTGAAGTGCTCGACGGTCTACAGCCGGGAGACAAAGTGATTTTGTCGGATATGTCCCTGTGGGATGCATACGATCGCGTTAGACTTCGCTAAAGGAAGGGGAGGCAATACAACATGGCATCGCTGGCCGGTACGGTCATTTCTATGACGAGTGTCAAGAAAGTCTTTTTCACGGATGAAATCGAGACGCACGCTTTGTCGGATATTCATCTGCAGATAGATAAGGGTGAGTTTGTTTCCATCGCCGGTCCTTCCGGCTGTGGGAAGTCGACATTGCTCGCCATTCTGGGACTGCTCGACTCTCCGACTTCCGGCGAATACAAATTGAACGGCAAGCCGGTGTCGTCTCTCGGTCTCAACGACCGCACGAAAATTCGCAATCGCGAGATTGGCTTCATCTTCCAGTCGTTCAACCTGATCGGCGATTTGACGGTGTACGAAAATGTCGAACTCCCGCTGACGTACCGCGGGATGGGTTCCGCCGAGCGCAAGCAAAAAGTCCAAGCCGCGCTTGAGCGCGTGGGTATGACCGCAAGGGCCAAGCATTACCCGGCGCAGCTTTCCGGCGGTCAGCAGCAGCGCGTGGCCGTGGCGCGCGCGCTGGTTGGCGATCCCCTCATCTTGCTTGCGGACGAGCCTACGGGAAACCTCGACTCCAAAAACGGCGATGCCGTGATGGACCTTCTCCGCGAGCTACACCAGAACGGCGCCACGATCTGCATGGTAACCCACGACCCGCGGTACGCCAGCGTTGCGGATCGCACCATTCACCTCTTCGACGGGGCAGTTATGGAAGAAACGGCCGGAGCACAGGCCGCTACGGGAGTCTAGCAGCGGGGATTTCGATCGCGCGGGGAATCTAGCTGAAATCAGCGCCGGCGTTTTCTTTTCGCTGGCGCTTTTTTCTTGGGCGCGCTCTTCTTCCGCGCAGCGCCTGCCGCTGGTGTTGGTTTCTCGAGCGTCTCGCGCATCTTCCTGGGCAGTTTTGCTGCGATCATCTCGTACGATTCGCGCAGCAACTGCGCCAGCTCTTCGTGTCCAATGGCGTCGCGCGTTTGCAGCGCCACCCATTGCGCCCGGGCCAGGTAGGGCGCCGGAATGATGTTCTGCCGCTCCGTCAATTCAGCAAAACGCTCCGGCGAGGCTTTGAAGGACAAACACACGGGAGCCGGGATCAGTGGCGTGATTGCAAACATCTTCCCACCCACCTTGAACAGCAAGTCGTCTCCCCACTGAATCTGTTCCGTGGCGCCGGGTAAGGATAAGCACACTTCACGCAGCCAATCGACGTCCATGGGGCCTGAGTCTATGACGAATGGCATATCCACCTCAACTCTGCCCGACTCCCTTTTGACTCAATATCGTGGGGGATAAAGCCCGTGCAGGCGCATTTTGCCCCAGGGACGTTCCTTCTCCACCCATTGGGTTGCTGTATCTGCCTTGAAATCAATTAATTAGGGCTTTCCTTGAATGGCAGCGCACTTGCCCCTCTTACCATGGGGCCGAAGGGTGCAGGGACTCCGTCCTCAACCCATTCGAACCGTTTGCCACCTGACTCGCACCCCGGCCCACTCTAGCGCGAGGGGGTGCCTATGAGACCTTACCGGGATATTGCCACCGTTTCTGGTGCGCAGGTTGTCTGTTTTCTTTTGCTTTCCCATCTTGAGCCGCAGTTCTTTTTGCTCCACTTCTACCAGACGATCATTTACATCGCTTTATTGGTGATGCTCTTCTTCACGGAAGATCGCTGGGCCTACATGATTGGCATGCTGGCCCCGGCCGTGTGGCTGGGCATGGTTTTCTCCACCGGTCTTCTTGGGGGGGCTACCCGGCAGGTTTTCCGGGTGTTTCGCGGGCAAGGGCTGAACAATGAAGTCAGCTTTGTCGCCGCCATATCCGCCGTGCTCTCCATCCTCATGATCGTTTTCTGCGCGCGTCACTGGAGAAAGGAATACTCCGGGCTTGGCAAGACGGCCAGCACGTTCGCCGTCGGTGTTGGTGTTGTCGCCGTCTACTACGGGATCCTTGCGATTTGGTTCTGGAACATGCTCCCGAGCCAGCTTGGCAAGGGTTAATCGTAACAACCCCTCGATTAAAGCAAAAGGCCGGAGGAGTCTTCCTCCGGCCTCGCTCTTTCCCCTTATTCTCCTTTTGACGAGCGTTATCCTCCGGCAATAGCTCCCACGATCAGCAACGGTTCTTTGCCTGAAGCAACTTGGTTCGGGAGCGGCGTGTCCGGCGATTCGTGCGTAACGTCTTCTTCGCAAGCGAAGAAGCGCAGAAACGGCCGCCGCACTTGCGTCACGTGGTCGCGAATCGTCCCTTGCAGCATTGGGTAATTCGCCTCCAGCGCGTCCAGCACCGCGCGCACCGTAACCGGGCCGGTGATCTCCAGCTTGAGCTCACCGCTGATCTTCGCCAATCCCCGCAGATGCGGCGGCAACAACACGCGAATCGGCCTGGACGCCTGGTCCGTCATCGCAGCGTCTGCACTTCCACGGAAAGTACGGCCGGCAGATCGCGTACGATTGGTGCCCAGTTGTCTCCTGCGTCTGGCGAACAGTACACTTGCCCGCCGGTCGTGCCGAAATATACGCCACACTTATCCAGCGAATCCACGGCCATCGCATCCCGCAGCACGTTGACGTAGCAGTTCTCCTGCGGCAAGCCCTTGGTAAGCGCTTCCCATTCGTTTCCGCCGGTGCGGCTGCGGTACACGCGCAGCTTCCCTTCATGAACGTAGTGCTCCCCGTCACTCTTAATCGGCACCACGTAAATCGTCTCCGGTTCATGCGCGTGCACGTCAATCACAAACCCGAAGTCCGTCGGCAGATTCCCGCTGACTTCCTTCCAGTTGTCGCCGGCATCGTCACTGCGCATCACGTCCCAGTGCTTCTGCATGAAGAGGACGTTGGGTCGTGACGCGTTCATGGCCACGTGATGAACGCAATGGCCGACCTCCGCCGTGGGATTCGGGATGTATTGCGAGTACAGCCCCTTGTTGATCGGCTTCCAGCTTTTCCCGCAGTCGTCGGTGCGGAACGCTCCTGCCGCGGAGATCGCGATGTACATCCTTTGCGGATTGCTCGGGTCCAGAATGATCGTATGCAGGCACATTCCGCCGGCGCCCGGCTGCCATTTCGGTCCTGTGCCGTGCCCGCGGAGTCCGGAGAGTTCTTGCCAGGATTTCCCACCGTCCTTCGAGCGGAAGAGCGCGGCATCTTCCACTCCCGCGTACACCGTATCGGCTTCCGTTAGGGAAGGTTCGAGGTGCCACACGCGCTTAAACTCCCAAGGATGCTGCGTTCCGTCGTAGAACTGATGCGTGGTGAGCGGTTTGCCTGTTTCAGCGGAAGTGTCGTACACAAATTTGTTGCTTTCGCCCTTGGGCATCCCGCCGGGGCCGGTTGTCGGCTCGCCAGGGGGTGTTCCCGGCTGAATCCAGGTTTTTCCTCCATCATCCGACCGCTGAATAATCTGTCCGAACCAGCCGCTGGTCTGCGAGGCGTAGACGCGGTCCGGATTCGTGGGAGATCCTTTCATGTGGTAGATCTCCCAGCCCGCAAAATGCGGTCCGCTCACGTTCCACTTCTCGCGCTTACCGTCGGACGTCAGGAGGAACGCGCCTTTGCGCGTTCCCACCAATACTCGTACACCGCTCATGGATCACCCTTTCTGCTGACGAAGTTCTTGTTTACCTCAAGTAAAGAAGAAACCGAGATTACGCGGTAGAGGTGCTACGGGAATGCGCATTTTATCGCAGAGCCCCGCCCACGCCAAACGGATTGACGAGAAGGGCCGGAGAAGCGCGCAGACTGAAGTCTGTGCTACTGGATCCTACTCAAGAGCTGAGTGGGACCCAGACCTCCATTCCATCCATTCCCGTGCGCGGATCGAATTCCTCGCTGTAGCGCTCGAGGAATGCAGGAGTTTCAACATCCCCGCCAGCGACATGGCCGGTCTCTGGCAGCCATTTGTAAAAGATCGCGTCAATCGTCTGGCTCAACTTCGAGACGTGTTCGCGATGCGGAAATATGGCGTACTTCGACGGGGCGAGGCTGACCACGGTGAACTCACGCGGCACACCCGCGAAGCCGGAGACTTCGACGCCTGACAAATACTCAATGCCCTCGCCATCTGTCGCCGGCCAGCACACGCCGTAAGTGATGCGGCCAATCTGCCCTGGAACTCTCCCAATGTGGGGCGCGAAGTTCTGCCATTGCGCGGGAATCTGGTTCATCGTTCCCGGTGCGTAGACCCTTCGTAGCCCAGCGATGAGCAGCGCCTTTCTGTCTTCAAACCGCGGCGCCTCGAGCTGCATTGCTGGTTTCTCCTTCATTCTCGCTTGTGCCATTTTTCTTCTCCTCGTCCTCTAGGCGGGCCTTGGCTCGCTCGTCCGTTAGACGGATGAACGACATCAGTGTCATCAGTTCACTTGCAAAATGCAAGTTAAATGTTGCATGATAATTCTGGCCGGGCGGGCGCCAGGCGAAACAGGGAATGGATTCATGGGAACCGGGCGCCAACCTGGCCACTTATGTGGGATCTTGAGGGGGACTTCAGTTTTGTTCCTTTGTTACCAAGTCTATGGCGAGTAGAACTCCAGCACCCCATCGCCGTTCTGGTTGCCCGTTGAATGCTTCCGTCGAAATGCTGGGGGACCGCTGGTCGCTCCTCATCATCCGTGACATGATGTTGCTGGGCCGGCGGACATTTAAGGAATTCTGTAACGGCTACGAAGGCATCGCTACCAACATTCTTGCCGATCGCCTTCGCCGCCTGGAGGCTTACGGCATCATCGGCACTGAGCAGGATCCTTCAGATGGCCGCAAGCTAATCTATCGGCTAACGTCGAAGGGCGTCGATCTCGCCCCTGTGCTTACGGAAATGGTTCTGTGGGCGGGCCGCCATGAGAAGACTGAAAATCGGTCGCTGATCCGCCACATGCAAAAGGACAAACAGAAGTTCATTGAAGAAATCCGCCGCCGCTGGTCCCACTCCCAATCTCTCCGCATACAGGCCTAGTGCTGGCATCTACGGCCACGTGAGCCCTCGCCTCGAGGTTCGCTGATCAGGCGCAAGGCATACGCCAGAAGTGCCGTGCCCCGAAGCCTGAGGGACCACAGGACGCGGCTTGTTAGAGGCACAATGGACGGGAGAGCCGCTGGCGTTGTAAGGCAGGCCTTTGATCGAGCTAGGCTTACCCAGGCGCCCTGTTCCCGCAGCTCTTCCGTCCTTGGCAAAAGGGATCGGACGTAAATGAAGAGTATAGGCGCGGCTAGTAAGCTGGTCGGGAGATCGAGCGTTGCGCTGCTGCAAGAGTGAGAAAGTCCCGCGGGCTTGTGAGACAAATTTATAACCGAGAATTAATATCTGCTGTAGTAATACAATTTGACAATAAGACGTGCCTCTGCTAGCGTGGCAGGTCTAAATTCCGGGGGTTCGACCTACGAGGTAACGGCAGAGCTTCACGGCCTTTTCATACCGCAAGAGCCCGGCCGAAACCTCGCCCTCCCAGGAACCTCCAGCTCTCCCTTTCCGTTTCCCCGGATGCGAAAGGAGCCCTATGGCAAATTATCGAAACCACATTCCACTCAAAGGCAGTGAACGCACGGTAGTGCCCGGAGCTAAGGCGATTGGCCCTGCGAATCCCGCGGAGCAATTGCAAGTCACGGTGCTGTTGCGTTCGCGCGCTCAGGCTGATGACCGGAAAAGCGGCACAACCAAAGCCACACTCGCCGAAAGGAACGCCGTGGAATCGCTGTTGAAACAGCGCGCGGCAGACCGCCAGCACTTGACTCGACAACAATTCCTGGAGCAGCGCGGCGCGCTCCAGGACGATGTACAACTGGTCGAAGAGTTCGCCCACGAATATGGCCTGACTATCAACAACGCCGACCTTGCGAAAGGCGCAATCTCCCTCAGCGGTACTGTGGCCACGCTCAGCAAAGCGTTCGACCTAGAGCTAGTTGATTACAAGAATGCGGACGGTTCGACCTACCGTGGCCGCACGGGCCCGGTGCACATTCCTTCTGAACTCGACGGCATCGTCACTGCGGTGCTGGGCCTCGACAACCGGCCTCAGGCGCGGCCGCACTTTCGCGTGAAACGCAGCTCGGCAACTTCGCATGCCCGCGCCCAGCAGCCCGCCGGTACGTTTACTCCGATGCAGGTTGCGCAACTCTATGATTTTCCCAAAGCCGATGGCACGGGAGAATGCATCGCCGTCATTGAACTCGGTGGAGGATTTAAAACGCGCGACGTAAAGCAGTACTTCACAAAGACGCTCGGCATCCAGCCGCCGAAGGTCGTGGCGATTTCCGTCGACGGGGGCCACAACAGCCCCACCGGCGATCCCAATGGTCCGGACGGCGAAGTGATGCTGGATATCGAAGTGGCGGGCGCCGTCGCCCCCAAGTCGATGCTTGCCGTTTACTTCGCTCCAAATACGGACCAAGGCTTCTACGAAGCCATCGCCGCGGCCCTTCACGATGCGCAGCGGAACCCCTCGGTGATTTCCATCAGCTGGGGAGGTCCGGAGTCTGCCTGGACCCAGCAATCGCTCACCGAATTCAACACCTTGCTGGAAGACGCGGCCACGCTTGGCGTGACCGTGTGCATCGCGGCTGGAGACAACGGCTCCACGGACGGCGTAACCGACAACTTGCAGCATGTGGACTTCCCGGCCTCCAGCCCCTTCGCCCTGGCCTGCGGCGGAACGAATCTGACCGCGGCAAACGGCCAGTATAGCGGCGAAGTCGTGTGGAACGAGATTGCCAACCAGGAAGGATCGACCGGCGGTGGCGTGAGCGACTTTTTCGCGAAGCCGTCATATCAAGCTAATGCCAACGTGCCGGCGTCCGTGAATCCGGGCAACTTTGTGGGCCGCGGAGTCCCCGATGTCTCCGGTGACGCCGATCCGGTCTCCGGCTACGACGTGCTCGTGGATGGACAGGCTTCGGTCATTGGAGGCACCAGCGCGGTGGCTCCGCTCTGGGCCGGTCTAACGGCTTGCATTAACCAGTTGCTCGGCAAAAAAGTGGGCGAGCTGAACACTCTCCTATATTCGCAAGTGGCGCCGGTTGCTGGCACGTTCCATGACATCACCAAGGGCAACAACGGCGCTTATTCTGCCGCCGCGGGATGGGATGCCTGCACGGGATGGGGCAGCCCGGTGGGCACGGCGATTGTTTCCGCGCTTACAGGAAAAGCCGCAGCGAAGCGCTGAAAGACTTACTAGAAACTCCCTTCCGGTTCGCAATCGCCGACGAGCAGCGGCAGAATCTGCGATTCAGTGCCAAGGGCAGCTGGAGTACCCAGCTGCCCTCTCTCTTTTGGGGCGTTCGAAGCTATCGCCAAAGCGTAAGGATAATCCCCATCACGACATAGCACACAAGCTGATAGCCGGTGTTGATGGCGAAAAGCTTCATGCTCTGTTTGGCGAAGAGCGCACCCGTGAACTGCACGGTGGCGACAAACCCCAGCCAAATATGAAAACTGGCCATGATCCCGAAATGAACTTCCTCCACGCGCATTCCGTGAAAGATGAGGGCCAGGGTGAAAGCCGAAAGCAGGCTCGCGACAAACGAGCCGGCGTAAGCCGGACCCGCGCTCTTGCGCATTTCCTCCATTTTGGCTTTGTCGTTGAGGTCGTACCCCATCTCGCGCACCCACGCTTTGGCGAAGAGCAGCGGGGAATACCACAGGAAGCCGAGAATCATGCTGGTAACGGCGGCCACGAGAACGGCAAGCCAATTCAAGCTGTGCATGTGCATTGGGATCTCCTTTGGGTAGGGACGGGAAAAGGGTGGCCGGTATGGTATGACGTGTGGGTCCGGGATGCAAAAGAAAAGTAGGCCCGATTGCGGAGCGAAGGAAACTCCCATGCTGGGATGGCGAACGCGGATACGACGGTCCGTCACTGTTAGGCGGCAGGGCAGAAAGATTTCCGCGCATGAACAAGGAAACTGGCTTAAAAGAGGAAGAACACACGGACCTCTGGAACTCTGGACGTGTGAGATTGCCTTCAAGCGGTGCATGCAAGTCAGGTCTCGTCCCTGGACAGGGGGCGTGAGCATGCAGATGGGATGAAGCAAACCACGGCAGTCCGAGCCGCAATTCGGACGAGGAGGAGGAGTGGTTATGAAAACGAGAATTTTCAGTCTTCTGGCAGTAGCGTCGTTGATCCTTGCGTTTGCTTTCCTGGGGTCAACGCACGCCGCTCCGAATAAGGCGAACACACCAGCGGCTCCGGCGGCGAACGCGCTTCCAGCCACACCCGCCAACGCCACGCCCGCGGAACCGCATCCGGAGATCCGCGAAGCTCTGGGCGCCCTTCGCCGCGCAAAAGACCACATGGAGCACGCCGCTCATGATTTCGGTGGGCATCGCGTGGAAGCCATTGAGGCCACCAATCAAGCGATCAAGCAGCTTGAAATTTGCCTGAAGTACGACAAGGATTAACGGACGCGAGCGCCTAGGTGCGCTCGCAGAGTGAAATCCTAAAACAAAAGCCGGGCCGATGAACAATCGGCCCGGTTTTCTTTAAGTTGTCGAAATTAGCGGTTGCGATGGAATTCGACGTAATCGCGGCCGGAATAGAGGCGGAATGTCCCGGCGTTGCTCGAGGCCGTCACTTGAAGCGGCATCGGCCGCTTCATCTCCGCGTCGTGCTGGGAAGCGCCCTGGATTAAGTCGTTCGCAGCAAGATCCATCACCCCGAATTTGCTCCCCGTATAGAAGCCAAAACCGTACGCGCCGGGCTTTAACGTTTGTCCGCCAATATCCAGAGTGACTTCGTTGAGCAGATATCCCTGATACTTTTCTTTGATGTCCGTGGAGTAACCGGAGCTGTCGACAAGGCCCGCCAGAACATAGAAGCCGTCGGCAAAGTGCACGCCACCGGCATTACGAAGTTGCGTGGGAGCAACCTGCCCACGGAAAAAGACGCGCTCCGGGAAGATGTTGGGAGAGATGTCCGCAGCCTTCAGGACAGCATCCTGACCAGCGGGCGAATTTCCGGCTACCAAAGTCGTGCGCGCAAGACCGCAAGCTAGAAGCAAGAGCGAGAAGAACACGAGGAACTTTGAGAAGCGCTTCATCGAGGCTCCTTTCGAATGGGGCTATGGTACGAGATTCGACCCCTAAGAGCAAAGGACTGGCGGCATTCCTTCGTCAATAATCTGAAAGAATTACACGCCTTGGTTCGCGGGCGCGTGTACGCGGCGAGCAGGACGCTCTTCGATTCGCACAATGTAACCGTGATATTTGCGGGTTACCACACGCAGAAACCGAAGAACGGGTTAGGCGACTACCGCACCATCGGACGCGTGAGCTTGCATTCGAGCCGGGAAATCGTGGCGCTCGGCCAGGGCGGGGCAACGACGACGATCATGACGAAGAGTAGGTCGTTCGTTTCCTCAGCCTTGACTTATTGCATCAGGACAGGAACGCAAGGCTAAAGAAACAATGTGCCGACAGCAAAGGGCCGGGGCGAGGCGCTCCGGCCCTTCGTGCGTTCCGGAACAAATTGAAGCGAGAAGCGGTCAGGAGGGTGTGGTATGGTACGCGCGTTTAGAGACCCTCGCGGGAATGGCCGAAACGGAGGATGACGATGCTGGACCGGCGGAACTTCATGAAGACCTGCTCGGGGATGGGCTTGGCGGGGACGCTGTTTCCCGGAGTGTTGTGGGCACAAGCCGAGGCGCAAGGCGCAAAAAACATTACGAAGGACATGATCGAAAACGCAGCGGCGATCGCAGACGTGCCGATCTCTGATGAATACAAGGAGATGATGCTGCAGGATTTGAACAACCAGGCGAAAGGCTACGAAGAGATTTACAAGCTGCACATCCCGAATTCCGTGGATCCGGCGGTGATTTTCGATCCGGTGCTGCCGGGAATGAAGTTTGAGACAACCAAGAAGCCGATGCGCATGTCCAAGGCGCCGAGCAGTGTGGCCGCTGGGGCGCCGAAAAACCTTGATGATTTGGCGTTTGCAAGCGCGCGAGAATTGGCGGAGCTGGTTCGGACGAAGAAAGTGTCGTCGGTGGCGCTGACCAAAATGTATTTGGGGCGGCTGAAGAAATATGACCCGACGCTGAAGTTTGTGGTGACGCTGACGGAAGAGCGCGCGATGGCGCAAGCGAAGAAAGCGGACGCGGAGATTGCGGCGGGGAAGTACCGAGGGCCGCTGCACGGACTACCATGGGGCGCGAAGGATTTGCTGGCGGCAAAAGGATACCGGACGACGTGGGGCGCGGGCGGATTCGAAAACCAGATGATCGATGAAGATGCGACGGTAGTGAAGCGTCTGGACCAAGCCGGCGCGGTCCTGGTGGCGAAGCTGACGCTGGGCGCGCTGGCGCTGGGCGATGTGTGGTTCGGGGGAATCACGCGAAATCCATGGAACACACATCAGGGGTCGAGCGGATCGTCGGCGGGGCCAGCTTCGGCGACGGCGGCGGGATGCGTGGCCTTCAGCATCGGGTCAGAGACGCTGGGATCGATCTCGTCGCCCTCGACGCGCTGCGGATGCACCGGCCTGCGGCCAACGTTCGGGCTGGTGCCAAGGACCGGGGCGATGGCGCTTTCGTGGACCATGGACAAGCTGGGGCCGATTTGCCGGTCGGTGGAAGATTGCGCGCTGGTTCTAGACGCGATTCACGGGCCGGATGGACACGACCGCACGGTGCACGCGGCGGCGTTCAATTGGGACGCGAATCTGGATTGGAAGAAGCTGCGCGTGGGGTACTTGAAAGCGGATTTTGAGCGCAAACCGGAACCGCCGCAAGAAGCCGCGAAAGAAGAGCCAGCGAAGACTCCCGATGAGCAGAAGAAGCGAGATGAGCAGAAGAAACGGCGTGAGGCGGGCCGGGCGCGCGCGGAGTACGACCGAAAATACAATGAAGCGGCCCTGGCAAAGTTCGGGGAAATGGGCGTGAAGCTGATCCCTGTAGAGCTGCCGAAATTCCCCTACGATGGAATCCGGGTAATGCTGGAAGCAGAGTCCGCGGCAGCATTTGACGACCTGACACGAACGGGAAGAGATAAGCTGCTGACATCGCAGAAGGACTACGACTGGCCGAACACGTTTCGCACGGCCCGCTTCATTCCCGCGGTGGAATACATCCAGGCCGCGCGCGCTCGGAAACTGGCGATGGAAGCGATGGCCAAAGTGTTTGAAGACGCCGACGTGATTGTGGCGCCCACGAACGGCGGCCAGCAACTCGTAATCACAAATCTGACGGGGCACCCGTCGGTGATCTTGCCGAATGGGTTGCGAGGTGACGACGCGCCGAAATACCCGTCCGACGATCCCAGCGATTTTCAGAACGCCGGTGGGCCGGGAACGCCGACGAGCCTGACGTTCCTCGGCAAGCTGTATGGTGAGGCAGAGTTGCTCGCGTTCGCGCGTGCTTACCAGGAAGCGACCGGATTCCACTTAATGCATCCGAAGCTGGGATAGGGGGAATTTTTGCGCCCGGCGGGCTCGATTGCTATACTTGTATAGCGAGGCGGAAATGCTGGCCATTCGACTTCCACAGTCCATCGAAGAGCGCCTGGAGAAGCTGGCCCGGCGTACCGGACGGACGAAAACCTACTATGTTCGTGAAGCCATCCTTGAACATCTTGAGGATCTTGAGGATATTTATCTTGCAGAAGGCACTCTGGAGCGAATTCGGAGCGGCAAAGAACGCACCATTTCGCTGAAAGATGCGATGAAACGTCACGGCGCACAGCGTAGAGCTGTCTGAGACGGCCGACCGGGAACTGGACCGGCTTGATGCTCAGCACCGCAGACGCATCCTCAAGTTTCTTCAGGAACAGCTCGCAAAGCTGGATGACCCCCGGAGTATCGGAGAAGCCTTGCACGGGTCGCGGCTTGGGGAGTTCTGGAAGTACCGCGTAGGGGATTACCGGTTGATTTGTAAGATCGAAGACGACCGTCTACTAGTGCTGGTCCTCCGTGTTCGCCATCGCAAGGAAATCTACCGCTAGAGAAAGCTCTACATTCCCTTTTGTATGGGATAGCCCTTGTCTGCCCAATCGACGGCAAAACTGGTAGGAAGCATGAGGACGCGAATCTTCTTGAATCCCATGCCATTGAGAGTGGTGTAAGCGGGGCGGATGTTGGGGCACTTGTCGAAGGGACAGCAGCCGCAGTAGATGACGAGATCGCTGTCGCGACGCAGACTGGCGGCCCAGGACTTCAGTTCGGCGAGGCCTTGCTCTGTAGAAGCCGTGCCATGAAAAGCCGCGTCGGGGACGTGCCCACCGACATAAAGAGAACGAAATCCAACAAAGACGACAGTGGGTACGGACGTATCTTTGTCCGTAAGCGTTTTGGCAAGCTCAGCCGGTCGCATCGTTTCCGAACTGCTCCAGGGATCTGACGGCTTCTTTTCCTGTCCTTGAAGAGTTGGAAACGGCAGAGCGACAAAGAAAAGCGCGAGCAGAAACGTTGGCAGAGAGAGAACCAGAGAAGCTGTGTAAGTACGCGATTTGCGTGAAGTCATCGGGGAACCTCAGGTTAGAAACCTGATTGTAGGCCGAACAAGGTGCGGAGGCTATGGGGAATGCCAGAAGAATTACTTTTTCAGGTCGGCGCGCGTGCGCTGAAGTTTCATGGCCGTAGTGCGCAGCGTTTCTGGGATGTTCTTGTTCGTCGTAAGGCGCTTGAGGTCCTGCGGATTGAGCATGGGCAGCATATGGAGGGTGACGTCGAGGGGTGTCTTGGGATTGTTGATGAGATTGCGGACGACCACGTAGTTCTTGCGAAAGGCGCGGTTCCCAGCGATTAAGCGCAGAATTTCGTCGGTGAGGCTGGACATGGATGCAAATGCTTCCACTTCCTGATCGGTGAGGCGAGGCGACTGAAGGACGGCGCGCTGGACGACTTTGTTGGTGTCGCGAATGAGAGTGCGGCGGGCGTCCGAGCCACCCTTAATGGCAAATTGCACACGCTGGGCGACAGTCATTTTCGAGATGCGCTGCAGGAGGGTTTGACGACGTGCGGCATCGGGTTCGGCGGCAGCAGCAGCTTCGGCCAGCGCGGCTTCATCGAGAGGCTGACCCTGCACGTGCATCTCGTGAAGCTGGCTTTTCTGATCGGCGGTCAGGGAAGTGGAATGTTCGAGAGCTGCGGCGAGGGCGGGGGACTCGCTGACACGGTCGAGTTCTTCCATCAAAGACTGAATGCCGAGCGCGGAGAGGTAGCGCGCAACGGGAACGAGCTGCTCGGCGGGACACTTCTTGTTCTGGACCAGGGCGTCGCAAATGCCCGGCTTATCGGCGAGATTTCTGGCCGCAAAGGCAAAGAGAGCGGGAAGAGCATTCTCGCGCTTCAGCGCTTCGACAAAGGATTCCACGGGCACGGAGAGAATCGCGTCCTGTGCGCGAGTAGAAACCATTTCGTCAGCGTCTCCGATGAGCACGGCCAGGATCTCGGCGCGATCCGGGGGATGAAGGTGCGCGCCGCCGGTGCAGACGGCCAACTTGCGCTCGCGCGGAGCTCGGCCATGCCGCAGATCTTCGACCACTTCAGGGCTGAGCGTTTCCACTGCTGGGTTACCTCAGGTCGTCTTTGGTCAGGACTATTCTACCGGAGGCGCCGGGAGCGCCAACGGGCGGCATGGCCTTGCCGTTCATTTCCAGCAACACCGCCGAAGAGTCAGCGGCGCTGACCTCAAACTGCTCGTTGGCGGAAAAGTGCCGGGTCTCACCTGCGGGGAGGTCGGCGTCGAGAAGAAGCTGGTGATCGCCGAGGACACGAATGTGAGTAGACGCGGAGGTAGAAACCGAGAGGTTCAGTGCTGCAGTCGCGTCTGCGGCAGCTCCCGCGGAAGTCGGACTCGAATCCGCCTGCTTTTGTGAGGCCAGCGAAATAGCGGCTTGTTTGGCGGTGCGATGAGCCACATAGCGGCGCCACCCGTATCGGGCAACAAAAAAAGCAGCGGTCAAGAGAAGAAGGATTACGAGAACCGCGGCTGCCGGAATCCACCTGGGCGGGGAAGGGATGCGTTCCTCCGGTCTGGGAGTGGCCGGGGGCAGCTTTTCGGCGCGTGCCAGGTCGTATTCGCTGATGAGTGATTCTTCATCGAGCCCCAGATAGCGGGCGATGCTACGAACGAAACCGTGACCGAAAACGCCGCCCGGGAGGCGGTCCCAATCTTCGTTCTCCAGGGCCTGGACGAACCGCGTGCTGATGCGCGTGGCCTTGGTAAGTTCTTCGATGGAAACCTCGCGCATCTCGCGCTCGCGTTTCAGGCGTTCACCGAAATTTCCCTTAGCCATTAACCCGAACCTGTCCTTAGTCAGTCTAAAGGTGGGCGCGCGCAGATGCGGCTATGCCTGCGGCAGGCAGGCCTAGGGTCCCTCCTCGGACTATAGAGTGGGGATAAGGCACTGTCAAACGAACGAGTTGCGGGCCAGTGTGGAAACAACCGGCGGACCTCCTAGGGACTACCGATGGCGAAATGGGAACGCCTGTACCACGACCGTGTTGCACCCGTTTTCCAGAGGGGCCTATACTGGCCAAGATTCGCTCACGTGGGCGTGAAATGGGCGAATTTGTGTTTTCTTGCGTGTGGTTGGGTGGGAATCTGTTCTGCAGTTTGCGCGGCTTGCCATGGCAAGCGTCATTATCGTCTCTAGGGAACAGGACCAACAGATCGTGGAAGAAGTAAAGCAATTTCCGGCCATCGAAAGGCGCCGTAATGCTGCGGTGCCGTCCGATCAGCGTGAAAAAGGTGAAGTCGCGGTCTTCCAGGAGTTGGGGAAGGCGCTGACTTCGTCGCTGCAATTGGATCAAGTCCTGCGGACGATCATGGAAAAGATCGACGAGTTCCTGCGTCCCGACAACTGGTCGCTCCTGTTGCTGGACGAAGAGAAACAGGAACTCTATTTCGAATTAGCGGTGGGGAAAGCTTCTCAGGCTCTGAGAGATGTGCGCATCAAAATGGGACAGGGGATTGCCGGCTGGGTGGCGCAGCACGGGGAAACCGTCGTGGTACCCGACACGAGCAAAGACACGCGCTTCTTTGCCAAGGTGGATGAAAAAACCAAGACGGAAACGCAATCCATCGTGGCTGTGCCGGTGCGCTTTCGCGATACCTGCCTGGGTGTGATTGAGCTCATCAATTGCGTCGGCCCGGAAGGTTTTGATCCGCGCGACTTGAAGCTGCTGGAAGCTCTTTCGGACTTTGCCGCCATTGCGCTGGAAAATGCGCGGCACGTAAAGAAGATTCACGAACTGACCATCCGCGACGATTGCACGACGCTCTACAACGCGCGGCACATGGGCTTTATCCTGGAGACCGAAATCTACCGGTCCCAACGCTACAACTACGAATTCTCGCTGGTGTTCATCGACCTCGATCATTTCAAACAAGTGAACGACACGCACGGGCACCTGGTGGGGTCACGCCTGTTGGCGGAGATTGGAAACGCTCTGAAAGCGCACTCCCGGCTGATCGATTTCGCGTTCCGCTACGGTGGGGACGAGTTTGTTCTGCTGCTGCCACAGACCTCGAAAGACAATGCTCTGAACGTCGCAAGACGGCTCCACAAGCTGATTCGCGAGACGACCTGGCTGAGCGCGGAGGGACTGAACATCCGGCTGACTCCCAGTCTCGGCGTTGCGTCTTTTCCCGTGGATTCGCGGACAAAAGAAGGGCTGCTCCACCTTGCCGACGAGGCCATGTATCTGGTGAAGAACACGAACCGCGACAGCGTCGCGGCCGCAAACATCGGAATTCTTCCGAATACTGCCACCGCCGAATCGGCGGGCTGAGCGTTTGCCTGCCACGACACCCATAGCTCGCTAGCTCCTGGCAAGAGACAAAGATTGCTGCGCCGCCGGCCGTGCTGTCCGTGTACAATGCATGGCCATTCCCGCGGTTCTTGCGCGAAGGAGAAAGGGGAAGCCGGCGATGGGTCATGCCAGCACCAGCATCAAACTCTGCAAGTGCGGCCATGGAAAAAGCATTCATTCGGGAATCTTTCAGCGCAAGCGAATCGAACCTGCCAAGTGCAACTTCCCGGATTGCCGTTGTGCTGAATACAGACCCGTCTCTGGCAAAGCGCGCACATCGAAAAGCAAACGGTAACCTGAGCGACTTGATTGTATTCCGGCTCGCAGGGGCAAACGGGTCCGCCCTGATCTTCCGCTCGCGTTCTATACAGCCCCGCCAAATTCTGCTTAACTAAAATCATGAAGAGAAGCGAAGCCGCGAAATATGCCCAGTGGTCCGCTGGGACCGCGCTGCTTCTCGCGCTCCTGACCACGGGCGTTTATCTGGAGCGGCGCTGGGCCGGTCACAAGGAAAGGCAAAAAGCTCCGCCGCCCGCGCCGCGGGAAGTTACCCGCCAGTCGAACGGCATTACGTTCTCAAAAGTGGAGAGGAATCAAAAGATCTTCACGGTAGAGGCCAAAAAGACCACGGACTTCAAGAATCAGACCGCGAGCCTGATGGAGGATGTGAAGATCACCATTTTCGGGAAGACCGGCGAGCGCCATGACACGATTCATACGCAAAGTTGTGAGTACGCCAAGGACGGAGAGAACATCATTTGTCGCGGGGACGTGAAGATCGACCTGGAAAGCGAGGCTGACGCGGAACGGGCCGAACAGCATCCGAACGGAGCACTGCAGCAAAAAGTGCAGGTTGAGACGCGCGGAGTCACGTTTCACCGCGGCAACGGGATCGCCCAGTCCGACCAGCAGGTCAACTTGGTCTTTCCGAACGGTCGAGGAGAAGCAACAGGGATTGAGTATCACTCGGAAGAAGGAGCCATTCGGCTGCTCCACAATGTGGGCTTTCTCCTTACGCCGCCTGATACGAAAGCTAAACCTGCATCAAATACGAGCCCGCGCCAGCCGGTACACGTCACCGGGAAGAGCGCCGATTTCAGCCGCGACTCCAGAGTTTTGCATGTGCATGGCCCGGTGGAAGCGCAGAGCGCGACGGGACGGCTTTCTGCAGGGGAATTGACACTCACGTTGGACAAAGCCTTCCGAGCAGAGAAACTCGTCGCAACACCCGGAGGCGGAGGCAAGAACCCGATTGTCCAGTCGCAGGGACCACGAGGGCAGACGAATGTCAGCGGCGAAACGTTGACGGCCTATTTCGCTCCGGAAGGGTGGCTTACTCGAATTCAGGGCGCCGGCGGGGTGCAGGGTGAGCGAGCAGGCGAACAAGAAACGGACGAATTCAGCGCGGAGGGCGTCACGCTGCAATTGCGGCCGAAGCTGAACCAGCCACAGGATGTGAGCCTCCAGGGAAATGTCGTTTTAAAGACAAGAGGGAAACTGGGGGGCGAATCCCGAACGGTCACGACGGAGGCCCTTTTGGTGGAGTTCGCCGAGGCTAAGAGAGGCGAGAGCAGCCGGCCCCAAAAAGCCCAAACGCTGGCCAGAGGAACGCTGGAGTGGGCCGATCCACCGGCTACGGGCGCCGCTTCGAGTGGACAAAAGGAAGCTTCGGGAGGCTTGACTAGGCTGACAGGAGACAAGCTTGAGCTGGAGTTTGGCGCAACGGGAAAGGCCCGGTTGCTGAATGCGACGGGGAACGTTGCAACAGAAAGAACTCTGCCTGGAAAGCCTCCGCAGACGGCCACGGCGCAAAGTGGAGTCGCCCAGTTGTTGGAGGCCGGCGGATGGTCGCAGATGGAACTGCACGGCGACGTGAAGCTAAAGGAAGCAGACCGCAGCGGCCAGGCGGACCACGCTCTGTTTGTGCGCTCTGCCCAAACGGCGACACTTGCCGGAAAAGCGGTGGCCCGTGATGCCACCACAGAGACACGCGCACCGCGCATCACTTTCGTGCAAAGTACAGGCGACATTCGGGCGGAAGGCGGCGTGCGATCGACGGACTTCTCTGGCAAAGGAAGTGGCGTGCAACTCGCCGCCCTTCCCACTAACATTTCCGCAAATACCCTGCAGGCCAATTCGAAAACAGGCCGGGCGTTCTACACCGGGAATGCCCGCCTGTGGCAAGGCGATTCGGTAATGGAAGCGGACTCCATCGAATTGCTGCGTGAGACAAAGGTGTTGAATGCCACCGGAAATGTTCGAGCCGTTTTTCCGCAAAGCGAGAGTCAGGCCTCGCCGCCGCGAGGTGTTTCTGTGCAAACGCGCGGGCCTACGAAGCCGCAACTCTGGCACGTAACCGCCGGGACCCTCAGTTACTTGGACAGCGAAAACCGGGCGCATCTGGAAAAGAATGTCATCGCAAAATCGGCGGAGCAAACCATCCGGGCTCCAGTGGCGGATTTGTATTTCAGTCGTGCCGGAAAACAGGACTCCGGTGCTGCAAATGCGCCCGGCAATGCCTCCGTCGGAGCACAACAAATCACGCGAGCCGCCGCTACAGGCGGCGTGATCGTCGATCAGGGAACCCGAAGAGCCACCGCGGAGCGCGGCGAGTACACCGCCGTGGACGGAAAATTCGTCATGAGCGGCGGAAATCCCACGATTTTTGACGCTACCGAAGGCACCACCACGGGTCGTCAATTGACCTTCTTTTTAGCGGGTGATACGATCATCGTGGACTCAGAAAACGGTTCACGCACGTTGACGAAGCACCGAGTCGAGAAATGACGAGGTATGCTGAAGCTCCAGGCCGTCGATCTAAGCAAGTCTTACCGGGGCCGCAAGGTCGTTGACGACGTTGAACTGGAGATCGGAATGGGTGAAGTCGTTGGGCTTCTGGGTCCCAACGGCGCAGGAAAGACGACCACGTTCTATATCATCGTGGGTCTGGCCCGGCCCGACTCCGGGCGCGTTCTTCTCAACGGCGAAGAGATTACGGACCTGCCCATGTACCTCCGGGCGCGCAGTGGCATCAGCTACCTTCCTCAGGAACCCTCGGTCTTTCGCCAACTAACCAGTGAAGAGAATCTGCTCGCGGTGCTGGAAACCCTGCCGCTGACCCCCGAACAGCAACGCGACCGGCTTGAGGAGTTGCTGGCACAAATGGGGCTGGAAACCGTCAGGACGAGCAAGGCGTTCACGCTGTCGGGCGGAGAGCGGCGCAGATTGGAAATAGCGCGTTCGCTTACTTTGCAGCCTTCTTTTATCCTGCTCGACGAACCTTTTTCCGGGATTGACCCTCTAACCGTCAAGGATCTGCAGGAGATCATCCGCGATCTAGCGAAGTCGGGAATTGGCGTGTTGATCACCGATCATAACGTACGGGAAACTCTCAGCGTGACGGATCACGCCTACATCCTGAAAAGTGGGAAAATATTCCGCAAGGGCCGCCCCGAGGAACTCAGCGCCGACCCCGAAGTGCGGCGTGTCTACCTGGGAGATCACTTCCGGCTGAACTGAGAGAGCAAAAGGGAAAACGGGACCAGTATGGCGTGGCAGGGACTCAAACTCAATCTCAAGGTGACGCAGAAGCAGATTCTGACACCCGGCCTGGTGCAGATGGTCAGCGTGCTGGCGCTGAACCGCCTCGAATTGAAGGAAATGATCAACCAGGAAATGATTGCCAATCCCGTCCTGGAAGAGCAGAGCGAAGAACCTACGCAGGCCGACAACTACAGCGATGAAACCTTCCTGAAGGAAGAAACCGAAAAAGTCCCCGAGAAACCCGAGCCCAATCCCTTTGACGAGTTTGACGTCGGCACTTTCTTCAATCAATACCTGGACTCTGGCGGTGACGGCGGGAAGTCGCAGGAGCGCGAGGTTTCGGAACGGCCCTCTTTTGAGAAATTCCTTTCCTCGCCTACCGGCTTGACCGAGCACCTTCAGTGGCAACTGAGCGTGACCATTTGTTCGGACGCCGTGCGCGAAGTCGCAGAAAATATCATCGGCAACCTCGACGAAAATGGCTACCTCACCGCCTCGAACGAAGAGCTCCTGCAAGGCGGAAAGTATTCGCAAGATGATTTGGAAGATGCGCTTGCAGTGGTCCAGGAGTTCGATCCCCTTGGCGTGGGCGCTCACGATCTGCGCGAATGCCTGTTGATTCAGCTTAAGACCTTCGACCCGCAGAATATCCTGGCCCAGCAAATCGTCTCCGAGCACCTGAAGCAGGTCCAATCGAATCAGTTGAAGGAAATCGCTAGGGCGTTGAACCGCCCGCTGGAAGTAGTCAAGCGCGCCCTGGACGTCATCAAGAAGCTCGATCCGCGTCCCGGGCTGCGATACAACAAGACGCAGCCGCGCCTCGTCGAGCCGGACGTATATTTCCGCAAAGTGGACGATCAGTGGCAAGTGTTCATGAACGATGATGACGTGCCGCAACTGAGGCTTTCGCCGGTGTACCGCCGGCTGCTGGCCCGCGACGCTGCCGATCGCGAAGTTCGCAATTACGTCAAGGAACGCGTGACCGCGGCGATGCAATTGATGAAAAGCATCGAGCAGCGCAAGCACACCATCCTGCGAGTCTGCCAGATCATCATTCAGCGGCAATTTGAATACCTGGATCACGGCGCCGACCACCTGAAGCCCATGATGATCAAGGAAGTTGCCGAGGAAGTGGGCGTGCATCCATCCACGGTCAGCCGCGCCGTATCGAGCAAGTACGCGCACACGCCACAGGGAGTCCTGGAGCTGCGGTCGTTCTTTTCGGAATCGGTCAACGGCCCGGAAGGCAGCAACATGTCGCTGCAGACGTTGAAGCGCCTCGTGAAAAAAATGATCGATGAAGAAGACACCGCCCACCCGCTCACCGACGACCTGATCGCCAAGAAGCTCGACGACGC
>CAZGFL010000040.1:0-28879 GCA_964524985.1 uncultured Acidobacteriaceae bacterium | reverse complement strand
CTGCGCCAGGAGAAAATCACCGAGTTCCGCAACCGCTTCGCCAATCCTTTTGTCGCTGCCGAGCGCGGCTATATTGACGCGGTCATCAAGCCGGCCGTCACGCGGGAGAAAATCATCACCGCCCTCCGAGCTCTCGAGAACAAAAAGGACACCAACCCGCGTAAGAAACACGGCAACATCCCGCTTTAGTCGGTCTATGTCATGGCCAAGTAGGTCGCTTTCTGAATGCTTTTACTTGTCCTTACCGAAACCTTTGAAGTAGCGTTTGTTCGTGCTGAGATCTTTGGGAGCGCCTTTCACACAGCCTATCAGGCCAGCTTCCGCCATGAGCTCATAAGCTGAGCGCTTGACACGTTTTTGCGGGGGGCGTTTCCGTTTGGTCTTTCTTGGGCTCATTTCAGAAGATACTCCTGCAAGAACTCAACAGTCGCGTAGAACTGAAAATCCTGGTTCGGTTTCTTGCGGTAGCCGTGGCCTTCGTCGCCGGCAATCATCAGCCACACCGGCGTTCCTTGCTTCTTCAGCGCGTCAGCGATTTGCTGCGATTCGCTCACCGGAACGCGCGGATCGTTTTTCCCTGCGACCACCAGCATGGGCTTCTTGATTTTCTCGATGTTGTTCATGGGCGCGATTTTCTCGAGGAACTCGCGCATCTTGGGATCGCGCTCGTCGCCGTACTCCACGCGCCGCAGGTCGCGCCGGTACGCTTCGGTGTGTTCGAGAAATGTCACCAGGTTGGACATGCCCACGACATCTACCGAACAGCGGATGCGGTCGCTATAGAACGTCGAAACCGCCAGCGTCATGTGTCCGCCGTAACTGCCGCCGGTCACTGCAATGCGGTCGCTATCCAACTCCGGCCGCGTCGCAATCCAGTCAAACAGCGCATTGATGTCTTTGTAGGTGTCTTCGCGCTTGAAGCCGTTGTCCAGCAGCGAAAATGTCTTCCCGTATCCCGTCGAGCCGCGCACATTGGGATAGATCAACGCAATCCCGAGTTCGTCCAAAAGGTAATTCTGCCGGCCCAGGAACGTCGGCTGTGACTGGCCTTCCGGCCCACCGTGAATTACGACCAGCACCGGCCGCTTGCCGATGAACTTTGCAGGAGGCTTGTACAAAAAGCCCGAAATCATTTTTCCGTCGAAGCTCTTCCAACGGATCAGTTCGGCCTGCGGAAAGCCTTCCGACTTCACCGCGGTTTCGCTGGTGGTCCAGCGCTCGACCTTTCCCGTGGTGACATCCACCGAGTAGCAGTCTCCTGGCCAGCGCGAATTGTTCAACGAAAAGCCCAGTTCCTGGCCGTTCTTGTGCCAGCGCACCGCACCCATCACTCCGGAAGGCAGCCTCGGCAACGGCAGCTCTTTCCCATTGCTGGTGTCGCGGACGTGCAGCACGCTCACGCCTTCTTCATTGGTCACGAAGGCGAGCAGCTTTCCATCGTGCGCCAGGTCAAACGTCTCGACATCCCAATGAATCGGCGTGGTCAGATAGGTCGGCTGTTTGGTCTCAAGGTCGATATAGGCGAGACGGTGAAACTCGGAGTCCTTGTCCGTCGTGACGTAGATGCCTTTGCCGTCCTTGCTGAAGCGCGCTTCGCCGTAGGACACTTTCTCCGCTGTATTCCGCGGCGTCAGTTCGGTCTTCTGGCCAGTTGCAGTATCGACGAGCCACAAGTAGGACTCGTTGATCGAGAGCTCTTCCAGCAGCAGAATCTTCTTGTCATCAGGTGACCAGTCTTCCGGCCGCCAGCCTCCGCCGGTCAGTTGCAGCAACAGATGATCGGACTTGGGGTCGGCGGGATTCATTACCCACAAATCGGTGTCCTTGCCGGTTCGCCGCGTGGACATGTAAGCAAGCAGGTCGCCTGATGAGGACCACGGCCCCATCAGATTTCGCGCTTTGCCGTCGGTCAGCAGTGTCACGTCGCCGGTCTTCATGTCATAGCGATAGAGCTGATACCATTCGCCGCCGCCTATATCCTTTGAAAAAACGATGTAGTCGCCAGCCGCCGGGTGGAATCTGCCGTTTGTAACCGCGTCGGGATAGAACGTGAGTTGCTGGCGTGCCCCGCCGGGCATCGCTACCAGATGCAGTTGGGGCGTTTCCGCGAAGCGCGTAGCGATCAGCATCTCGTGCCGTGTGGGATGCCAGTCTGCGAGTCCTGCGGTCCGAAAGGACGCGTAGCGGCCCGCGGTTTCCGCGAGCGTTGCGGGAATCTTTGGCACGCCGTCCACGATTAGACTCTCTGGCGGAGCAATGGGCGTATCTTGTGCCAGCGTCAGTGTCGGCAACGCTGCCAGGCACAAAACGGCTGCCAGCGTACAAATTCGCTTCATGAGTATGACCCTCCGTTAGGCCGAGAAGTTGTGTATACACCATTCGTCGCGTCCGCGTGAACCCTCTTTTTCCACCGCACTTGCGCGTCACGGAGTCGTGTTACTCTCAACGGTCCGCGTTCCCTCAGGAGGGAGACCCACATGCCACGGCGCATTCTTTCCGTACTCATTCTCTTCCTGTTGCTTGGCGCTACTGGACGTGCACAAACGAAAACGATTGCGGAGCGTCTGGGTTACGCGCCGGACGCGAAGCTCCTGGTCGTCCACGCGGATGATCTCGCGGTCGCGCATTCCATTGACGCGGCGAGCTTCGAGGCGCTCGACAAAAACGCAGTGACTTCGGCCAGCATTATCGTGCCCTGCGCGTGGCTCAACGAAGTGGCGGCGTACGCCAAAGAACACCCTGACGCGGACCTGGGCCTGCATCTCGCCCTAACCAGCGAATGGAAAATTTACCGCTGGGGACCGGTCGAGTCCAAAGATAAAGTGCCTAGCCTGCTCGACCCGTCGGATTACTTGTGGCCGGAGTCGCTGCCTGCGGTGCAGCACCTTAAGGCCGATGAGGCTGAACGGGAGATTCGCGCGCAAGTCGAGCGCGCCATGGCGGCTGGGATTCATCCGACGCATCTCGACAGCCACATGGGCGTGCTTTTTGCGCGCGCCGACCTCTTCGCGGCGTACGCCAAGATCGCCCATGAATACCATTTGCCGTTCTTGGCCGCGCTCGTGCCTGGCGATCCGCTCAAAATTCAGTCCCAACTTCACGAAAGCGACTTTGTGGTGAATACCGTGATTATCGCCAATCCATCGGTGCAGCCCGGGAATTGGAAGCGATTCTACGGCGATGCCATCAGGAATTTGAAGCCCGGGCTCTCCGAGATGATCGTTCATCTCGGCCACGACGATGCCGAGCTTCAGGCAGTTACGATCGATCATCCCGATTACGGTTCCGCGTGGCGCCAGCGCGATTTCGACTATGTGACCAGCCCGGAATTCAAGAAAGTGCTGGAGGAGAATCACATCGTGCTCGTTAAATGGCGGGATCTTCAGAAGCTTCTCAAGTAACGACAAGGATGCAGGTCGCGTCGGCACTCGGCGGCAGCGCTTCCGCCCCATGATAAACTCGTCGGAGCGCTCCACTCTATGTTCAAGAAAATCCTGATTGCCAACCGCGGCGAGATTGCCGTGCGCATTGTGCGCGCCTGCCGGGAACTGGGCATCCAGCCGGTCGCGGTGTTCAGCGACGTCGACCGCAAGTCGCTGCACGTGAGACTCAGCGATGAAGCCTACGCCATCGGCCCTGCGTCTTCGCGGGAAAGCTACCTGCGCATCGATAAACTCATCGACGTTGCGCGCCGCTCCGGCTGCGATGCTGTTCATCCCGGCTATGGATTCCTAGCTGAAAACGCCGAACTCCCCCGCGCTTGCGCGGATGCGGGCATTACGTTTATCGGCCCTCCGGCGGAAGCCATGGAAGCGCTTGGTTCAAAGACAGCAGGCCGGCAATTGGCGCGGCGCGTCGATGTGCCCACGGTGCCCGGCACGAACGATCCCATAGAGAAATCCTCGGAGGCCCAGGCTCTTGCGCAGACTATGAGCTATCCGGTCTTGCTGAAAGCCGTCGCGGGCGGCGGCGGCAAGGGCATGCGTTTGGTCTCGAGCGATGCGGAGTTTGAGTCCGCGTTTCGCGATGCGTCATCCGAAGCGTTGAATGCCTTTGGCGATGACCGTCTGTACCTCGAAAAATACCTGTTTTGCCCGCGCCACATTGAAATTCAGATTTTTGCCGATGCGCACGGTCGTGTGGTTTCACTTGGTGAACGGGAATGCTCCATCCAGCGGCGCCACCAGAAAGTGATCGAAGAAGCGCCTTCTCCCATCGTCACTCCGGACCTGCGCAAGAAAATGGGGGATGCCGCGGTGCGCTTGGCGCGGGCGGGTGGCTATGTCAATGCGGGAACTGTGGAGTTTCTCGTCGATCAAAACCTGAATTTCTATTTTCTCGAAGTGAACACGCGCTTGCAGGTGGAGCATCCCGTCACGGAACAGGTCACCGGGCTGGACCTCGTCAAACTGCAAATCGCCATCGCCGCCGGCCATCGCTTGCCCTTTGCATGGGAGTCCATCACGCCACGCGGCCATGCCATGGAAGTGCGCCTCTACGCCGAGGATCCCGACAATAACTTCTTCCCTTCGCCCGGAAAGATTCTCGGCCGTCACGCCCCTAGCGGGCCGGGCATTCGACTCGATGAAGGCGTCTACGAAGGTTGGACGGTGCCGAACGACTACGACCCGCTGCTGAGCAAACTCATTGCCTGGGGCAACAGCCGCGAGGAAACCATCGCGCGCCTGCGCCGCGCCCTCGGTGAGTACACCATCACCGGAATCAAGACCAACGCGGGGCTCTTCCGCCGCATCCTGGCCGAGCCCGATTTTTTGCGCGGCGAAATTCATACGCACTGGCTGGATGAATTGCTGTGCCGCCCGCGCGCCGCGGTGGGTAGTTCCCTCCGCGCCGAGTTGCAGGAAGAAGCGTTCACCAATTCCGCCGGTGATGCCGCCGCGATAGCCGCGGCGCTTTGGCAAGCGCAACAGGTCGCCTCGCAAACGGCTTCGGAAACGGCCTCGTCCAATACTTCCTCCCGCTGGAAAATGGAAGGCCGGCGCGAGCGACTGGACCGCCTGCCATGAAATACGAGGTGCGTATTTCCGGCAAGACGCGTGTCGTCGAAGTGGAACGTGACGCGAATGGCTGGCGCGCCACACTGGATGGCCAGCCTACTGCAGCCGATGCCGTCGAAATCGCCCCGAACACTTTCTCCATCCTGCTCTCAGGGTTATCGCATGAAGTGTCCGTCACGCCTTATCCGGAAGGAAAATTGATTGCGCAGACGGGCCGTTTCGAGTTTGAAGCCGAGGTTGTTGACCCGAGGTCGTGGAGCGGCCGTCGCCACGCAGGCGCAGAGGCTGAAGGCCGACAGCAAATTGTTGCGCCCATGCCCGGCAAAGTCGTACGGGTTCTCGTGAAAGCCGGCGACTCCGTGGAAGCAGGCCAAGGCCTGCTCGTCGTCGAAGCCATGAAAATGCAAAACGAAATCCGCTCTCCGAAAAGCGGCACCGTCGAGCGCGTGCCAGCCATAGAAGGCCAAGCCGTGAACGCCGGCGAAGTCCTCTGCGTCGTGGCCTGATTCACCATGGGCAACTGGTACACCAATATTTGCGTGAAAGGCGCGGAGCAGGCCGACGTTGTGGCGACTCTCGATGAGCTGGGCCGCCGCGCTTATGTAACGCCGGAGCTCGGCGGGTGGATCATCGTCTACGATCAGGAATCGGACAAATTCGACCTGAACGAGCTGGAATCACTGGCGCTGACGCTTTCCACGCGTCTATCCTGCTTGGCGCTGGCTAGTTTCAACGCCGACGACGATATTCTGTGGCTGGGACTTTACGAGCGCGGAACGTTGGCCACACGCTACGCCTCAGATAAAAAGCAATTTGAAGACGGTGGAGAGTTCCCACAGATCTCGGAAGTCGCCGACGTCTTGTGCCGCATCTTTGATGTTCCCAACAAAAACCAGCAGGTGAGAAAAATCCTTCGCCGGCCCCATGGCATACTCGGCTTGCTCGCGACGTTCTTCAAGCTCCGCATCGCCTACCTTATTGAAGTTCTTCGCCATGGCGATTTGGCGGAAGCCTTGGGGATTCCGATGGCTTCGGTCGGACTGGGCTACGAATACGTAAATCGTGGAGAAACGCCGGAAGGGCTGATTCGCGGGAATCTTCGAAAGACCCTAAGCGGCTAGAAGAGAACAGCTCGACAGCAGTTCCAGAAGAGATTAATGGCCGATGGAGCGCGCTGGCATGACCGTCTTCGCCGCATCCGGCAGTTTTCCTCCGGCTTCCGTCACTTGCTGAGCCAGGTAATTCGTAACATGCGCCTCATCGCGCGCGATAGCCAGGTACGCGGAGCGCAGCAACTGCTCCTTGCGGCTGCGCAGCGTGTCGCGGATATTCTGCTGAACTTGCGGCTCGGAGATGCTCCGCTGGCCGGGAGACTCGCGCGAAATCAGTTTCAGGATGTGATAGCTTTTGCCGTCCTGATCCTTAGCCTCAATCGGCGGACTTACCTGCCCTGCTTTTAACCCCATGACTGCCCGCTTCAGCGCGGGATCCACTTGGGTGCTGTTCAACGCCGACTCTGGCACAAAGCCCAGGTCACCGCCGGTCGCGGCTGTATTCATATCTTCGGAGTAGTCCATCGCGAGCTGCGCGAAGTCCGCACCGCTGTTCAGCCGGTCCGTCAGCATCTTGATCTTCCGCTGCGCTTCCGCTTCGTTGGTGGCGTCGTCGTTCTTCCGGTTACGAATCTGCGCGTCCTTGCGCGGCGTTACCTTGATCTGGGCCAGGTGGTACGTAGGCTCGGCCACGTTGAACTGCGCCTTGTTGGCATTGTAAAAGTCCGCTACTTCCTGGTCGGTGATGGAAATCTTGGCCACCACTTCGCGGTTCAGCAATTTCTGGATGGAGAGTTGCCGGCGCAGATCCTGCTTCAGGTCATCCACGGTCATGCCCTGATCTTTCAAACGGTGCTGAAATTCCTCTTCGGTGTACGGGCTTTTCAGCTCGGTGAACTTGTCTTCCACTTCGCCGTCGCTGGCTTCCAGATTCAGCTTCTTGGCGCGTTCCAGAAGAATCTCGTTGTTGATCAATTCGTCGAGGACATTGAGTTTCAGTGAGAGAGCTTCTTCTTGGGAAGGCTCTTGCCCCTCGGGATTCACACGCGTGCGGTAGTACTTGTCCACTTCATCACGCTTGATTTCCTTGTTGTTGACCACGGCCCATACGTCGGGCGCATGCTGCGTGGGCTTGTTACAGCCGGCCGCAACCGCCAGGGCCACGGCGGCCAGCGGGAGAAACGCTACGGCGATTTGCACTCCTTTTGAGTGGTCCATCGGACGCCCCACGGCTCGCAGGATCGCAAAAGGGAGGTTCAAGGGTAAAGCTCAGGCGGCTTTTTTCACGCGGCCTGCGCGGATGCAAGCCGTGCACACACGCACTTGCTTCTTCACGCCCGCCACCACCGCGCGGACGCGCTTGAGATTCGGATTCCAGCGGCGCCGCCGCGTATTGTTCGCGTGGCTGATTACGTTGCCATAGTGCGGCGCTTTGCCGCAGAATTCACACTTCAGTGCCATTGTTCTTCCTGCTCGATCGGATTTGAGCCTGGATTCTCTGCTCTTCGGAGTCGTAAAACCAAGCACTTCATTCTAGCAGACCCCTGACGGCCGACAAAGTGCGCGTTTTCCCGCGTTCGGTCCTCGCTGCATTCCGTGCATGGCGGCAGCCCTGTCCCTTAGGACCGTATCTGCGGCCGTGCCGCGTACCAGTAACGGCCGGAAGCTGTTGAGCAGGCAGGGTTTACCTGAATAGTTTTCTACGGCTGGCCCCCCGTACCATTGTTGGCGTCAGTACCGCCCCCTAACGTGTGCTCCAGACTGCGCGGAACTCCGCGCAGCGGAGCCTATGGACGAAACTCTGGCACATTCCTGTGGGGACTCCGGGTCGGCTCCGGGCGCCCCGAAAGCAAGAACTTCGCGCCATTTGCGCGCCTACGTCCCTTTCTTCCTTGTTCTTGCTTTAACCTCCACGATCGCAGGATATTTCGCCGCGCGCTTTCAAAATCCCCTTGCCAACTGGCTGAAGCTTCATTCCGTTTCCGCGCCTGTCCCTTCTCAAAGCGCTTCGTCGCTTGTCTCCACGCCGGATCCGCATCGAAAAAATGCGGAGCTCGAGGAAATCTCGCATCTCACACCCCAACAACAGGCCGAGCGCCTGCTCCAACTGGCCATGGAAGAGCCCGATGTTTCACTCGGGCTGATTCGCCGCAACCTCGGCACCTGGCGCGGCCACCTCGAAGAAACCGATCAACTCTTCCACCTGGTCCTCACAGCGCTCGATTCCGACGATCCCCGCGTGCGCATCGCCGCCGTGGAGATTGACCTCGCCGCATGCCATCTCATCAAGGCGCACGAAAGCGTGACAAAGCTCCTCCATCAAATTCAAAGTGATTCCGATGGGCGGTATATGGCCTTGTGGCGTCTGGGTGCTATCGGCAATCGTGGCGTCGAGCCTGCCACAGCTCTCGCCACGCTCCGAAAGTATGCGCATGACCGCAATCAACTGGCGCGGTTTTGGGCCGTCGAGGGCCTGGCCATGCTTGGCACTCGCGAGTCTGTCGATACCTTGCTGGATATCCTGGCGCACGATGCCGCGCCACAAATCCGCGAGCGTGCCGCGACCAGCCTGGCGAAATCCGGCCTGCTCACCGGCGAGCAGCGCTTGACTGCTGTTCCGCAGTTGCTGAATTTGCTTGACGATGATTCTGTGGATGAACGAACGAAAAACCTGGTGTGTTCAACCCTCGAAGCCATTACCGGCGCTTCGTTCGGGAAGAACGCCGAGGCTTGGCGCGAGTGGTGGGCGCATCATGACGCGCCCGAAAAGAAGCGTCGCGCCCTGAGAAACCTGGAAACCGCCTAAATCAATCCTCTACAGTTCCCACCCTTTTCGCCGCTCGGGAGCCACCAGCTTTTGCGCGGCCTCGGAATTCAGCACCTTGAGATTGGTCCGGTCCCAATTCAGCTTTTGGCCCGCGCGAACTGCGAGGTTGCCCAGCAACAGGGTTTCCGTGACCATCCCGGAAAACTCGAAGTTGCCGCCGGGCTTGACCTTGCCTCCTTTGCAGGCATCCAGCCATTCGCGTTCGTTGCCGGGCGAACGTGGCAACGTCTTCGGCGGCTGTTTGTACGCACCCATCTTTGCTTGCGGGATGAGCTTCGGGCGCGCGCCGCTGAATCCGCATAGAATTTTCCCTCGGTCCCCAACAAACAAGAGCCCTTCGTGGTCGTCCTCGTCGTCTCCCTTTTCTTCAGCGTCCGCTCCGTCCAACTCTTCCGGCATTTTTGGACGCAGTCCGCCGTCGTACCAGGTAAAGTCCACCGCCGGCATCTCGCCCCGCGGCGCAAAGTGGTAGCGCACAATCGATGCGAGCGGGTAGGTTTCCTCGTAGCGATCCGTGCTGCTGGCTTCTACACTGACTGGCGCTTCGAGCTTCAACACGCGGAAAATCGTGTCGAAGCTGTACGAACCCATGTCGCCCAGCGCTCCGCAGCCGAAGTCGTACCATCCTCTCCACACAAACGGAACGTACGCGTGATGAAACGGGCGCTCGGGCGCCGGTCCGAGCCATAGATCCCAATCCAACCCTTCGGGCACCGGCTGCGTGCCTTTTGGCCGTTCCACGGCCTGCGCCCAAAACGGGCGTGTCGACCAGTTGTGCACTTCGCGCACCGGCCCGATCGCTCCATCCCAAATCCACTCGCACAGCAAGCGCGTCGCTTCGGACGCCTGGTTGCCGACGGCAATCTGCGTTGCCACACCGGTCTGCCGGGCGACTTCCGCCATCCGTCGCGCCTCGTAAATCGTGTGCGTCAAGGGCTTCTGGCAGAAAACCTGTTTCCCTTTCTTCATCGCGGCCACGGAAACGGCCGCGTGCAAGTTGTCCGTGGTGCACACCACCACGGCATCGAGGTCCTTCTGCTTTTCCAGCAATTCGCGGAAATCGGTGTACGCCGCGCAGCCATTGTACTTGCCTGATGTTTGCTTCGAGCCGTAATACCCGTTCACGATCTGCTGGCAAGGCTCCCTCCCGGACACGCCGCTCGGCGTCGTCAAGGAATGTGTGAGCTGAATGGGCTGGTCTGGGCTCAGCCAGTCCCATCCGGAATCGACGCCAATCAGCTTTCTGACGGAGTTGCAAAATTCGTGCGTTTCCCATTGCGGATGATCCGCGCTCGCTTTGTTTGAGTCGCAGACCGCTACGCCTTGCACGTCGTCTTCGCGCAGGAAGTGCAGCATCACTCGCAAACCCTGCGAGCCCACGCCGATGAACGCGAGATTGACGCGGTCGCTTGGCGGCACAAAGCCCGGGCCGCCCAACGCGGATCGCGGCACGATCGAAAACGCCATTGCGGCTCCGGCGCTTTGCGCCAGGAACTTACGGCGCCCCACTCTTTTGCCAAGCCCCGCGTTCACCGTCTTTTCTGTTTTCATAGCGCACCTCAACCCGCGTGTTCTTGCAGAAATCTCGATAAGGCTCGTCTGTGACCAATGAACTCGCGAGAATACCACTCGGAAAGCCCGTCGGGTAGGTGGCGTACAAAAAGCGCAAGGGCCGCTCGGGATACTGAAGCGACCCGCCCTCAAGTGCGAGTACCCAAATCGCTTTCCTGCGTCCATAATGGGTAGGACATTACGATTCCGCGGGCGGAGGCCTCATGAAACGGCGCGAATTCCTCCATCAAACAGCCTGTGCCACGGGCGCCGCCTTGCTCCATTCCTCGGTCTTTTCTCACAGAGCGTTTGCACGCATGCCGCTCCCGCGGAAGTTCAGCGCCGGTGACGTCGTAACGCTTGGCAAGACCGGCATTCAGACCAGCCGCCTGGCCATGGGCACCGGCACCGTCGGCGTGGGACATCATTCGCATCAAACGGCCCTAGGCCTGAAAGGTCTCTCGGATTTGCTGCTCAATGGCTATGACCACGGGCTGCGTTTTTTCGATTCCGCTGATTCCTACGGCAGCCATCCGCACGTTGCCGAAGCGCTGAAGCATGTGCCCCGAGACAAAGTCACGGTGCTGACAAAAACCTGGGCCCGCGATCCCATTTCCGTCCGCGCCGATCTCGACCGTTTCCGCCGCGAACTCGGCGTCGAGCACATCGACGTTTGCCTGATGCACTGCCTTACCGAAGGCGATTGGACCACGCGGTACCGCGGCGTGATGGACATGCTCTCCGAAGCCAAGGAAAAGGGCGTGATTCGCGCGCACGGCTGCTCCTGCCACAGCATCGAAGCGTTGCGCGCCGCCGCGAAATCGCCGTGGGTGGACGTCGATCTCGTGCGCATCAATCCCATTGGTGCGGAAATGGACTCCGACCCCGCCACCGTCGTCAGCGTCATCCGCGAAATGAAAGCGGCGGGCAAAGGCGTTGTCGGCATGAAGATCCTTGGCCAGGGCGCCATGCGCAACCGCCAGGACGAAGCCCTGCACTTCGCGCTTTCGCTCGATCTCCTCGACGCCTTCACCATCGGCGCGGAATCCCAATCCGAGCAGGAAGATCTCATCCGCCGCATCGCCGCCGCGTAACTCCGGGCTTCGTGAGTCGGACTTGCGTTTTTTTGGCGCGCTGATTTTCGCTGGTCTTGGCATACGCTTTCGCGTTAGAATCACCAAAGTCAAGGAATCGCCCATTCTAATCGCAAGCGCGGTGCGCTGGTTGCGCAAGGGCAGCGCCAAGGAAGTGAAGATGTTCATCCCGCGAATCTCGTCGACCCGCTAATCCGGCTTCCCGCGGATCTAGCCATTTCCCTTTTTTTATCCATTAATCTTTCAACCGCGTTTGCGCGCAGGTTTTCCTGCTTTGCTCATACGCAGAGAGCTTAGGATTTTATGTCCGTTGAACAAACGCAAATCGCTGTCACATCGTCGCCTCCATCTTTGTGGAGTTCCATCCGCGAAGCGATTCGCGGCTCGCATCAGGACTTCACCACCGGCAGTCTCAATCGCGCCATTCTGCTTCTCGCAATTCCCATGGTGCTCGAGATGGTGTTGGAGTCTCTCTTTGCCGTCGTTGATGTTTTCTGGGTCGGCCGCCTCGGCGCGGACGCCATCGCCACCGTCGGCCTCACCGAGTCGATGCTCAGCCTCGTGATGGCCATCGGATTCGGTCTGAGCCTCTCCACGACCGCCATGGTCGCGCGCCGCATCGGCGAAAAGGATCCTACAGGCGCGGCCATCGCCGGCGTTCAGGCCATCGTTATCGGTCTGGCTTTCTCGCTGGCCGTCGGTCTGCCTTGCCTGATTTATGCGCCGAATCTGCTTCGTCTAATGGGCGCCTCGCCGCAGATTGTCGCTACGGGCTCGGGCTACGCGCGCATCGCGCTCGGTGGCGGCGGCGTCATCATGATGCTGTTCCTCAACAACGCCATCTTCCGCGGCGCGGGCGACGCAGCCATCGCCATGCGGCTGTTGTGGGTATCCAACGTCATCAATCTCATCCTCGACCCTTGCCTCATTTTCGGTTGGGGGCCATTTCCCAAGCTGGGCGTCACCGGCGCGGCTCTCGCCACGTTCACCGGCCGCAGCATCGGCGTGCTCTACCAGTTTTATCGCCTGCTGTGCGGCACAGAACGTATCCGCATTTTGCGCAGCCAACTCCGCGTCAACTTCGATGTTCTTGTGCGGTTGCTGCGCGTCTCGATGACCGGTATTTTGCAATTCGTCATTGCGCACACCAGTTGGATCGGCCTCATGCGCATCGCCAGCATCTTCGGCTCGACGGTGCTCGCAGGCTACACCATTGCCATTCGCATTCTCATTTTCATACTCCTGCCGAGTTGGGGTTTGAGCAATGCTGCCGCCACGCTGGTGGGACAGAACCTCGGCGCCAAGCAGCCCGAGCGCGCGCAAATCTCCGTGTGGCGCACCGGCTTTTACAACATGCTGTTCCTCGGCAGCATCGGCATATTCTTCTTGCTGTTTGCCACGCCGGTCGTTCGCCTTTTCAGCAGCGATCCAGCCGTAGTGCCCCTGGCCGCAACTTGCCTGCGCATCCTGAGCTACGGCAATATTGGCTACGCCTACGGTATGGTCATGCTCCAGGCTTTCAACGGCGCGGGCGACACCATCACGCCGACCTGGGTCCATTTTTTCGGTTTTTGGCTGCTCGAAATCCCGTTGGCGTATTTCCTCGCCATTCCCGCCCATGTAGGCGCGAATGGTGTGTACATCTCCATCGTCGTCGCCGAATGCGCCATCGCCACCGCGGGAATTCTTCTCTTCCGCCGTGGCCGCTGGAAGGGCCAGCAAATTTGACCCACCGATAAGGGCGCTTAACGTACCCGCTCTCCTCGTGTCATTCCGAGGAGCGAAGCGACGAGGAATCCTGGCTTGATCTTAGCCTTGCCCAGCCCAATGAGACCGGGCTACTTACTCCTGACTTCCCGGCGTATAATCCCCCCGAAAGAGGAGGTGCAAGTATGGCCAAAACCAAGCAATTTACAATCTCTGTCGATAATCACCCTGGAGCGGTCGCTCACATCGCCAAAACGCTGGGCGGCGCCAAGGTCAATATTCTTTCGCTATTGGGAACGGCCCAAGGGACTGGGGGGAGCGTTCAGCTCATCGCGGACGATGCTCGCAAAGCCAAGAAAGCGCTCGATGCCGCCCGGATCTCCTATCAGGAAACTCCCGCGGAACAGTATGAACTCCCGAACAAGGCCGGAGCCTTGGCGCAGTGCCTGGACAAACTCTCCGCCAAGGGCGTGAACCTCGGCTCAATTCACGCGACCGCCGCCAAGGGTGGCAAGAAAGCCGTTATTGTCTACACTGTGGAAGCTGCTGCACAGGCTGCAACTGCGTCAGCGTAGCATCCGCTGAATAGCCATTTCCTATTGCTCTGCCCCGCCATCGCCCCACACTTGTGGCGGCGCAGACACGCATGCTTTTTTTCTTGCTCCCACTACTCCGCGTATACCTGTCTCTAAGTGGTTTCTTTTGAATGAACTAGATGACCAGTCCTCTGTTTAGCCCGGCGGCCCCGGGAATGCTCCCGGCTACATGACGTTTGCCTTTGAGCCTTGGCAGTCATCTAAGTCAAAGAGGAGGCTGGGCCATGTGGGCGACGAAATTCCTCAGGAAGCTGCTACACCTATTGCTCTGCATAGCATTGAGCGCGCTGATGGTCGCTTCCTGCGCATACTTCGGTTCTCGCCTGTGGCCGCTCGACCTGCCTGCCTCCGCGCACCCGCGCGTCCCGGCTACAAGCCTTCAGAGCGGTCGGCTCGTCATTCCGATCACCGATGGGGTGCCTGCTGCGGAGCTTGCTTCCTTCAACGACCAGCTCGAAGCGTTTCTTCGCTTCGAGTACTTGCGTGGCCGGGAAGCCCGCGACGGGCACGACAGTTCTCGCTTCCTGCTGACCGGCCTCGATACCGCCAAGGGTCATTCCTATAAAATATTCCTCATCACCGACAACGATTGGCTCACTGCCGTCCCGCAACTGGCCGCACTCGAAGGCCGCAACCTCATCCCTCACTACGAATTCCAAACTTGGTCCGAAAAGGATTTCTACTACTACCAGCAGCAGAGCCACATGTTTGATGTGGCTTACGAAATGCCCTCCGAGCAAAAGCTCGAATCGCTCAGCTCCTTCAAGTTGCTTCCGGCCTTGGCGCAGTTTCTCCGGTTCAAGTCGCAGACCGACTACCGTGTTCTCGGCGGTGGCGATGCCGCTCCTAGCCCGCTCACTCGTGAGCAGGCCACGCAGCTCGCCTCGGACATTCTGGCTGTCGCGCACTTCTACGATCTTCCGCTCGATTATTTTCTCGGTGTCGGCGCTATGGAAAACGACTACATGGACGTCGATGGAGATCTAACGCATGCCGTTTGGAAAAAGCGCGCCCAGCGGGATGACATCGTCCTCCGCCGCGCACGGAAGCGCGTGATGGTCAGCGACTATGCCATCGGCACTTGGCAAATCACCCGCGAAACGCTGCGCGCCGCGCATCAGCTTTATCTGCGCGATAGGCGCGACTACACCAAGCTCCCCGCTCGCCTGCGGCCTCCGCGGCAGCTCGATCTCAATGCCGTCGACGATGCCGTGCTCACCACCTACGCCGGCTTGCTATTGCGGAATTTGCTCGACCATTTCGATGGCGATGTCGACAAAGCCATGGGCGCCTACAATGGCGGCGTCCGCGCTCCCAACCCGGCGTACGCTTCCGGCGTCAAGACCGTCGCCAGCTATGCTCGCCGCATCCTTGAGCACGCCCCCATTCTCGACGACCCCGCCTCGGCGGCACAGCCTTCAAGCTGTGCTGCATCGGATGCCATCCCTGCCTGTGCATCCGACGCTGCGCAAGCAGACTCGCCGGCGACAAAACCACCCTACCGCCGCGACGACGATTGAGTCTCCTCGCTCGATTTAAATAGACATCGCTTCCTCTCTCCTGCAACGAATCCGGGGCTAGCTTCACTACTCCCTGAGTAACTTCCCGGAGTCAGTCGCTTCCGCGCAGTCCTAGAGTCAAGTTCTTTTGCTGCCCAGGAGGGACACCATGCTTGAAGTCGGATCCCATACCGTGCTGGTTTTTGTGAAGCTGCAGTTTCTCGGCCAGTGGACGCGTTGGAGCAGCAGCTCAGATTTCACCGGATACACGTCCGGCAAGGCTGCGCAACTTCTGGTCGTCACCGAGGACGAGTCGGCCGCCAAGACCACTTACTGGTTCAGGCTGAATCCTGGTCATGATGTCTGGGTTGATGATGAGGTGGTTCACATCCCTGCCATCTGCCTCAAGAGCGCTCCGGGTGATCAGTCCAGATGTCGAGGTTAGGCACTGACCACCGACCACTTTCTTCCTAGTGGTCGTGCGACATCCCTGCCATTTCGTGCGTGTGCACGCTCTTGCGCCGCAGTGCCGCCATTTTCGCATCATCGTTGGGCACGAAATACCCAACCGCAATCCCCATCGCTCCTTCGCGCAGCAGCTTGCCCGTCGGATTGTCATAGGTTGCCGAAATCTTCAGCACATCCCCCGCCGCAAACTTGTATCCGCCTTGGTCCAGAAACAGCTTGACCGGCACCGATTCCAGGTGGCCCTTTTCGTTCAACTTTGCATCCAGTGTCGCCACCGTTTCCTTGCGCGAGACGTCTTGCAGCACCACTTCCCGGCCATAGTCATGCAAATGGCCTCCCACGCCCAATAGCACGCCGTCATATTTCACTGTCACCACTCCAGCCTTCTCGCTTTTCCCCGGCGGCACGTCATAACTCGAATTGCCGCACGATTTCACGTCCATCCACGCGGGATAAACATTCTTCCGCGGCGCGGCCTCCGTATTCGCGTCTTGATAGGAAATCGTCACTTGCAGGTACACCTTGTCGTAGGAAGTCGCCGTGGGGTTGTACACCATCGTCTCGACGCGAATGTTGTCGTCCTTTTGCACGCGGTAGCCATAGCCCGGCACTTCCGCCCAGTCCGTCATTTCGCTTCCCGCCCCGAAAATGTGCTCTTCCTTGTTGGAACAGAGAAAATCCGCGCGGTTCTCGTTCCAGAACGCCGTGTGATGGAGAAGAGTCCCTGGCACGGCATTTCCGTCCGCATCCACCAGCTTGGGATGATACGCGAGCAGCCAGCCATCGAAAGGAACGATCCAGGTCAGGTCCGGCGGCTGCGGCATTTTCATGTGGCTGGTGTTTGCCGGCAGAGTCATCGGCCCCACACGCAAAGCGACAATGCCCGCGGCGGTGTCCACTTTTGCATCAAGTTTCACGCCCGCCGCAACCGCATGATGCATCCCGCCTTGCATGAAGCCTTCGTGTTCATGCTGCATGTGCTGCATGTCGTGAGGCGCTTGCGCGGGCTTATCCTGCGCGAAAGATAGAGTTGCTGACAGAACACTTACAAGAAGTAATCCAAGGGTTCGCATGTTCGTACTTGCGCTGCCTTAAAAAAACCGCGGCGCCTCCAAACGCCATCATAGCGCCGAAGCCCCTTCACGGTCGCGCCAGATCCTTTTGCGTCACACGTCCGCCCAAAATCCCCTGCTGTCCCTTGAAGTGCCTTAGGTCCGCAACCGCGACTTCTTTTTGGAGGAGTCTTTCGCCCCATACAGGGCGCGGTCCGCCGCCCGCAGTAGCTCCTCGATGGTTCTGGCATCTCGCGGGTAGACCGCCGTGCCCACACTCACTGTCAGTGGCGGCTCCTCTCCGTCGCTTGAGAGTTGCTCGCCTATTCGTTCCGCTACATGTCGGGCCGCTTCCGCCTCGGTTTCCGGGAGGACCACCACAAATTCGTCGCCTCCGTACCGCGCCGCCGTGTCGATCTCACGGGAATGCATTTCCAAAATGTTCGCGAGCCGGCAGAGAGCGCGGTTTCCCACAGTATGCCCATGCGCATCATTGATCTTTTTAAGTCCGTCCAGATCCAGCAGCAACACGGCAAAGGATTTCCCGGCGCGCCCGTACCTCTTGATTTCCTGGTCCAGCGCGTCGAGAAGCCGCCGGTAGTTGGCAAGCCCGGTCAGTGCATCGCTAGTCGCCAACTGCTGGGCATGCTCCTCGGCGCGTTTGTGCTCGGTTACTTCGGCGGCCAGCACCAGACTCGTTACGGCCATGATGCCCATGAAAGTTTGCAGCAGCAGAAGCGATGTGTTAACGGACTCCCTTGCAAATGGGCCAAATCCGCGAAAAGTACCCCAAGTTGCCATCACAGCCAGTGCGCAAACGGCGGTCGCTGCCTTTCGGCGCCCAAACCGGAATGCCGCCCATACCAGAAAAGGAATACAAAGATACTCGAACGGGTAATTCTTCACTACAGAGTGAAACCGGCTGCCGAAAACAATCCAACATGTTGAAAACAATCCCAGAAACAGAATGGCAAGCTCAACAATCTTCTTGCGCGTCCAATTCACCCGGGGATTTTCCCACCATAAAAGGACTAACGGAGTGACTAGCACGGCCCCTACCGCGTCTCCCAGCCACCACGTGGTCCAGATGGCTCCATACCTCGCCCAGTTCGCGAATCCCCCCAACGCAAGGCTTGTGACACCGAATGTGGCGCTTATCGTGGTGCTCACCATTCCTGCAAAGAACGTGAATCTGAAGATATCCTGTGCCCGCTCGAAGACTCGCGGCCCGGATGCAAAGTGTCTGACCAAATAACATCCCGCCACCCCCTCCAATGTATTTCCGGTGGCAATGGCGAGCGACGTCACGACGGAGCCTGCGGTCGTCACGTTCACGAGGAAGGCTCCCGCAAGAATGGCAGGCCAAACGCGATACCCAAGGATCAGGAACGCGGCCAGGGCGATGCCGGTGCATGGCCACACGGCCGACGCGCTTGCATGAACATAAGCCAGTTTTAGGCCAAATTTTCCCGCGAGGAAGTAAATGGCGGTCAGGGCCGCCAGCAGGAGCCAATTCTTGGCTAACTGAGAACGGAACATCATCGGCTCTCCATTTTGCAAGAGCGCAAACTCTGGGAGGTACACCGAGCTTTCGCTCACTCCCAGCTTCTCCCCGTTCCCATGCCCCAAAAACGACTAGATAATTCTAAAACAATTCCGCAATCGAATCCCAGCCAAGACGAGCGACAACATCTGAGCCCAGGGAAACGAAAGCAGCCCACAACCCATCTAACCGCATCACCCCCCAGGAATCTACTGGCCATACGGTCAGTATTAACCAGTGGGTTAAAACTTGGTGCGTGCAACTGTCCTTGTAAATCCACATGCCTGATTAAAGCCGTGACCGGTCGAACGACTCACTGCTGAGACGAATCTTCTCTCGACAAGGAGCCAGTCCCGTGGTTGAATCATGGACACAACAACTAGGAATGAGCCATGTTCTCGCCATTCCACATATTCAAGGTGCAGAGTGACGGTAGCCTCCGATGGGTTGAGGCGGCAGATGATGTAGAACGAGCAAAGACGAGGGCGAAAGCGCTCGCGTCGTCCTCGCCCGGTGAATATGTCGTCAGCAACCTGACCGCCGAGAAGATTTCGATCAAAACCTCACCCAAGCAAATCGTGTTTCAGATCGGTTATGACGAAAAGGACCTAAACGCGAGGGCCGAATTGTTTCGGCGCGTCGGACACCACGTCATATCGGTCCCCGACAACGAGGCTGCAAAGCGCACACTGACCTCGATTGAGAAGGTTGATGTATTTGTTGTGGGCCACACTGCACCCGAGCAAACGAAAAAAGAGATGGTCGATTGGCTCAAGACGAATTTTCCAAGCGTGAAGATTGTTGCCTTGATCCCGTCCGCCAATCGTCCGTTGCTGAGTGCCGATTACAACATAGTGCTGAATGAGTGGGACGAGTGGCTGTCCCTCATCGCAGCCGCCGCGAGCTGAGTCCGCCCTTAGAGCCCGCGGCGGTAATCGGACATTTGAACTCCTGGTACGACAGATGTCAGGTAAAGGAAGATGGTAGATTGCCAGTAGGCCTGCTTCGCCATGTCATTCTCCCAGAACGTTCTGCAGCACCAAAGTACCAATCATGTATTTCGGCAGCTCACTCGGAATTGCTCTGCGACCTCCTGAGTGCCGCCGCACCCAAAATCTCAGACTCGCAAGACACGCTTCCCAACTGACTCTACCCCCCTGCTGTCCCGCTGGGCAATTTCGAACACTGTCCCATCGTTCTATTCGAAGTTTCTGCGTCCTTCTCTATAATTTGCTTCCAACCAATCCCAGCGTGGTCTCCCGGTCCACATCCATGTGTCTTGGATCAACGATTTCCTTCATGGAAGGAGTTCGCTCATGCCCGCGAAATTCCATCGTGCATCCCGGCGGTCGATTCTCACCTGCTTCACCGCACTCCTTCTGCTGAGTCTCGCACTCGGACCGCAAACCTTCGCGCAGTTCCGCATCACAGTTTCCGTCTCTCCGGCAACTGCCAGTGTCCAAGCGGGCGGCGGCTCCCAACAGTTCAAAGCTACCGTGCGTAATGACCGGCATAATCGCGGCGTGCGCTGGACGCTCTCCGGCGCAGGTTGCAGCGCCAGCCCCTGTGGGACTCTCTCCGCCACGACGAGTGCCTCCGGAACTCCCGTCACCTATACGGCTCCTCCGAATGTGCCAAACCCCGCCACGGTCACTCTCACCGCCACTTCCGTCTCGAATACTGCCAAAAGCGCTTCGGCAACCATCACAGTTACTGGCTCTCCCGCTGCTCTTGGTGTCACCATTTTTCCGAAACGCGGTGGTCTTACGATCATGCAGACACTGCCTGTTTCCGCGACTGTGCAGAACGATGTCGTTGGTGCTGGCGTAACGTGGTCGGCCTCGGGTCTAGCTTGTTCCGGAATCTCTTGCGGCACTTTCGTCAATGTGACCTCTAACTCTGCTACTTACGTCGCTCCTTCCACCCCGGGCATCTACTCCGTCACCGCCACCAGCGTCGCTGACCCCACGAAAAGCGCTTCAAACTCGATCGGCGTCACCGATCTACCCGGCGTTCTCACCTATCACAACAACCTCTCCCGCGACGGCACGAACACCCGCGAGTTTGCTCTCACCCCCTCCAACGTAAACACGTCTACTTTCGGCAAGCTCTTCTCCTGCCAAGCCGACGGTGCAATTTACGCCCAGCCACTCTGGGTCCCGAACCTGATGGTTGCTGGTTCTCGTCACAACGTTGTCATCGTGGCCACACAGCACGAGAGTCTCTATGCTTTCGATGCGGATGCCACTCCCTGCACGACGCTCTGGCACATCAGTTTGATCGACTCCGCACACAGCGGCACTTCCGGCGAAACTTCCGTGCCCTCCGCAGGAACTGGTGCGCTCGTCGGCAGCGGTTATGGAGACATCTCCCCCGAGGTCGGTATCACCGGTACGCCCGTTATCGACCCAATCACCCACACGCTTTATGTCGTCAGCAAGTCCGTCAACGCCAGCACGCAATTCTTCCAGCGGCTGCACGCGATTGACCTCACTACCGGCAACGAACGGGTGACACCACAAAGTATTGACTCATCGATTTCTGTTCCCGGCACCGGGGCTGGCTCTGTGGCAGGACAAGTGGCTTTCGATCCGCGCACCGAAAACCAGCGCTCCGGCCTCGTTCTTTCCAACGCTGTGATTTATGTTTCTTGGGCATCCCACGAAGACCACGATCCGTACCACGGGTGGGTGATAGGCTTTAACTCCTCCACACTCGCTCCGGTGGCCAACGCCGTGTTCAACTCCACGCCAAATCAGGTTGCCACGCTCTCCTATTCCCGCGGAGGCATTTGGATGGGCGGCGGCGCTCCCGCCGTAGATTCTACCGGCAATCTCTTTTTCATCACCGGCAACGGAACTTTCGACGCAAACACGGGCGGATCGAACTATGGTGATAGCGTTGTGAGACTCAGCACCGCAAGCGGTCTCTCTGTGGCGGATTACTTCACTCCGCTCGATCAAGCCTCGCTCGACGCCAATGACACTGATTTCGGTTCAGGTGCTGCGACCATTCTCGTCGATCAGCCTGCTGGTCCGGTCACTCACCTCGTCATTGGAGGAGGCAAGCAGGGTAACCTGTTCCTTCTTAATCGCGACAATCTGGGAAAATTCAACAGTTCCACGAACAACGTCATCGAGACCGTTAACCTGGGCAATTCCATCTTCGCGACGCCAGTCTTTTGGCAGAATAATCTCTACGTCGCCGGTGTCGGCCCCCTCAAACAATTTGTCTTCAACAGCACCACCGGCAAGTTCAATGGCGCGCCTTTTTCTCAATCTTCAACGAGCTACAGATTTCCTGGTTCTACCCCCTCGGTATCCTCCAATGGCGCTTCCAACGGCATCATCTGGGCGCTGGACAATAGCCTCTATTGCACTCCTCAATCGCCGGGTTGCGGCGCTACAGTTCTCCACGCCTACGACGCCGCCAATCTCGCCACCGAACTGTGGAATAGTTCACAGGCCGCCGCGAATCGCGACCTGGCAGGACACGCGGTAAAATTTACGGTGCCCACGGTTGCGAATGGCAAGGTCTACGTCGGCACTCGGGGCAACGACTCATCCGTGTTGGGAGAACTCGAAGTCTACGGCCTCCTGCCAAACTGAACCGAACGCCGGAGGATTCTCGCCTTGCACACTCCGGTGATCTTCCGGATCCGCATCTATGAATCCGAAGTTGTTTTTAATCAACGCGGTAATAAGACAAGTGGGTTCTATGGTTGAAAGGGGGTTTAGCGCCTCAGGAACTGCTCTCAGTCTGGAATTGACGAAGAAAAAGACTACAATCTCCACCCATGCGCCCCTTCCGCCGGAGAATTCTCCTCGCTCTTCTCGCCGCACTGTTTCTCTTGGCGCTAACTCTGCAGGCGCCTGCTCAGGAGCAGAAACCCTCCGTCGCCGATCTCTTTGTCCTCCTCAACGTCACCGTCGTGGACGTTCGCACCGGCAAGCTGTCACCCGATCAAACTGTGATTCTGGTGCGCGACCGCATCTACTCAGTCGAGCCCAACAAATCCGTGAAATACCCGCGCAATGCCGAAATCGTGAACTGCCACGGCCAGTTTCTGATCCCCGGTTTGTGGGACATGCACGTCCATCTTGCTTTTGGCGATTGGTTTCCCGATGCTCGCGATATTTCGCTTCCCCTTTTCATCGCCAACGGCATCACCAGCGTCCGCGACATGGGCAGCGAACTCGACGTCGTCCAGAATTGGCGCAACGAAATGGAAGGCGGCCTCCTGATCGGCCCGCGCATTCTGACTCCCGGCCCCATGCTCGACGGCCCCAAGCCCCGCTTCCCTAGTTCTGTCGCCGTCGCCACTCCGGAAGATGGGCGCCGCGCCGTAGCGGATTTGGCGAAGCACGGCGTGGATTTCATTAAGCTGCAATCGTTGATTCCGCGCGATGCCGTGTTTGCCATCGCCGAAGAAGCAAAAAAGCAGGAGCTTCCATTCGAAGGTCACGTGCCCGATGCCATGCGCGCCAGCGAAATGTCCGAAGCGGGAATGAAAAGCTTCGAGCATCTCATCGGAATTTTTGAAGGTAGCTCGCCCGCTGAAGGCGATTTCTTGAAAGGCGGCAAAACCGAGGGAAAATTTCTCTCGACCTACGATCCCGCCCGTGCCGCGATCCTCGCCGCACTCCTCGCAAAGAATCACACTTGGCAATGTCCCACGCTCGTTTGGGAGTGCGGCGGCAATCTGCTCGATGCCACGGATTTCGCAAGCGATACCCGCGTGAAATACGTCCCGGCATCGTGGAAGGACAAAACGTGGAAGCGCTTTACGACGGAAATCACTTCAGGCTATGGCAGCGACGACCTGGCCACCCGCAAGAAATTCATCGAGAAGGAGCTCGAAGTGGTCGGCATGCTCCACAAAGCCGGCGTACCGTTTCTCGCCGGCACGGACACTCCCGCCGGTGTCCACATCTTTCCCGGCTTCAGTTTGCACGAAGAGCTGCAGCGCTTCGTCGCTGCTGGCTTCACTCCCCTCGAAGCTCTGCAAACCGCGACACTGAATCCCGCGCAATTTTTCGGGATGGAAGAGCAGCTCGGCACCGTCGAAAAAGGAAAGTTTGCGGACCTGGTGCTCCTCAGCGCCAATCCCTTGGAAGACATCGCCAACACCCAAAAGATTAGCGCCGTGATTTTGAACGGCCGCTTCTTTTCGCAGAAGGAACTCGAAAAACTTCGGGCCGAGGTCGAAGCCGCCGCCCGCCGCCAGCGCTGACACACACAGACTGTTTTCAACCAAGGCCGAGCAGTGAAGGTGCAGCGCGAGATTCAGCGCGGAATTTGTGCTTCAGACTCGGAACGGCAGCCCCATTTTGCCTGGCAAATCACTCTTCGCTAACAATTAGATTACGCTATAATCTAGATTACCCCATAATCTAGATTATCCCATAATGTTGTCTGCGCTTTTTCCACGCACGGGTCCGACCCGTCTCATTTTGCTAATCCGCTGATTTCAAGCACCTTGCCTGGAGTGGTTCCAGTACCCCACTCAGGCTATGGGGTGCCGCGCTTTCGCAACGCGATCAGTTCGCTACCTACCGGAACGCCGCGCGCCACTTTGACACGAAGCATGGCTTCGAAGGGACCAAGTTCGCCCGAACGCGTGACCGCCAGGCGCAGCAGCAACTGCTCGAGCGAGCTTTCGCGGCAGACGGATTCGACGGCCGCTTGCGTGCCCATGGTGGTAGTGCCTGCAAGAATCAGAACGGAGCGCGACGGATTCAATCCTTTCACCAGCGCGATCACCGCGTAATCCTCGGTGAGCGGCTCTTTTGCGGCCGTGGCCATTACTTCCTTGGGCTCGCCGGATTCCGGATGGACATTCACGATTTCCATGTTGCCGGCACGCGGACCGGACGGCACTTGCCGGAATACGAATTCCTGCGTGGCGGGAATGTCACGCAAGGCCAGATTTTCCGAAGGTGAGCCGATGAAAATCAGATCGTTGTTCTTGGCGTCATCGAGAGAAAAAAGGCTGCCGCGCTTCACGCGAATTGGCTGATGCAGCGAAGCGAAGACTGTGTCGAGCTCGTGGACGGCGAGTACTTCGCCGACGCCCGTATAGTGATCCAGAACCTGTGCGCGGCTGTCGCGTTTGGGATCGTAATAGCGCATGCCCAAGTCTGGGCGTCCCGTGAAAGCGGCGTTGCTGAAGATGACCCAGGGCTCATCGGGACCGGATACAAATCCCTTCCAGAAAAGATGCACTGCCGACGGCGCAGTCGAAGGGTCGCCGGCTGCGACGGTTCCAGTATTTTTGTTCCGCGGCACCAGCAGCAGAACGATGGCGATCACGGCAGCGGCCAGAAGAACCGAAAGTGTGCCAACGGCGTAAACCCATTTGCGCGGAGTATGTTCCGCGTGGCCTGTCTCCGTGTGGAATTCATGGCGGACATCATGCGGCTCGCCGGAGTGATTGCGCTGCGGATGAGGACCGTGGTGAAACGCGAGAACGTACGTGCCTTTCGGCAAGTCGATCCAAATCGAATCGGAAGCGCCTTCGGAAGCATAGTACTCGGCGAGTTTGGTGCGCAGACGGCCCGCCTGCACACGCACCATGGAATCCAGTTGCGGGTCGAAATCGGGTTGGCGTCCGAAGACTTCTGTCGCAATCTGATACTCCTTCAGGGGGGCGCCAGGATGTTCCAAGGCGTGCTTGGCGAGATAGCGCAGGAGTTTACACAGGGATTCCGAGCCGTGGAGGGTGTGACTGCTGGTCAGTCGCTCCACCTGCCCCAGACTTTGAGCCCGGTCTGTCACAAGCAGTCCTGTCACATCGATGTAACACAGCGTAGCAAGGCGCGCATATGACTGCAAGTGCGTGTCTTACCGCCTGTAACCGTATCTAACGGTTTCAGACTTCCCTTAGGTTCCACGCAATTGATACGCACTATTACAAATATCGTTTGATCGAGTAACTCCGATTGCCGCTTTCCGGTCTGAGGGGGAAAGAAAGTCGGCATACAGAATGTCCGGCCTGCGAAGGTGCCACGCAATTGGCCGGGAATAGTTTCAGAGCCGCGCTAGCGGTTACGAAGCAATGTCCATCAAAGGAAAATTCGTCCAAGAAGAGGAGCATTATGATTAGGTCTACCCTCCGTTTTATAGGCTGGGCAACGGTCGCACTGTTGTTGTCCATCGCCACAACGCAAGTGTGCCTCGCACAGTCCGACACAGGACGCCTGCAAGGCACGATTACCGATTCGCAAGGCGCAGCCGTTCCCGGCGCCAGCGTCACGGTCACCAACACGGGTACCGGGCGGCAGTCATTGGCGACAACTGATGATTCCGGCCTGTACACGATTTCCGCTCTGCCTCCGGGCAAGTATCACGTTGAAATTAAGAAGGAAGGATTCCAGACGGCCGCTGCGGACTTCCTGATGCAAGTTTCCCAGGTCCAGGAGATCAGCCTGAAGTTGCAACCGGGCAGCGTCTCGACTTCTGTGGTGGTGACCAGCGAAGTGCCGCTCGTGGATACCGCCACGTCCAGCACAGGCGAAGTCATACAAGGGCGCCAAATCACCGAGCTTCCGCTGAACGGACGCAACTTCACGCAGCTTGCGCTCTTAACGCCGGGTATTACCCGCGGGGCTTATGGCGACATCGCATCCGGCGGTACGTCGGGTACGGCGGCGGAAACGTTCCGCAACTCCGACACTGGCGGCGCATCGCTTTCTGCCAATGGCCTGCGGCCTCAGGCGGACAACTTCATTCTCGATGGTGTGGACAACAACGAAGGACTTGTGAACTCCATTATTTTCTTTCCTCCCGCGGAAGCGATTCAGGAGTTCCGCGTGAACACCAGCGTGGCGCCGGCGGAGTTCGGACGCGGTGGCGGCGCCATCGTGCAAACCAGCATCAAATCCGGAACGAATGAGATTCACGGGTCGGCATTTTTCTTCCGCCGCAGCGGTTTCGGAGAGGCGCATCCTTTTGGTCAGACCGGCCCGATCACGTTCCGGCTGGGCCAGTTTGGAGGCACGATGGGAGCGCCCATTTGGAAGAACAAATTATTTGTCTTCGGCGACTACCAGGGACGGCGGCAGGACGAACCTGTCGGCATCGAACATGCCACGGTTCCAACCGACAAGATGCGCAAGGGGGATTTCAGTGAGTTGCTCGGCACTACGCTTCCGACGGTGCCAGACGCGTTGACCTGCCCCGGCCTTTACTCCGGCGGAACGGTGCTTCCGCAATTCGCAGGCAAAGGCTATATCTACAACCCAACGACCTGCCTTCCCTTTGGCTGGAACGGGACAGTTGGCACGAACGTCATCAGCAATCCAAACCCAGTGGGATTGAAGTATTTGCAGGGCTACCCTGAGCCGACCATTACAACTGCGGGCGTGATTCTGAACAACTTTACCGCCGACCGGCAGAGCCTACGAAACTACGATGATTTCGACATTCGTGCGGACTTCAACGCTACGCAGAAGGATCAAATCTTTTTCCGCTATAGCTATGGTGAGGACAACTTCACCGTAACCAATCGCCTGGGACCGAACAACCCGTCGGGATTTGGGTCCGGCGATAACATCAATCATCCGCGTGGCGCCGCGGTGGGGTACACGCGTACGTTCTCTTCCGGTTTCCTGAATGAATTCAGGTTCGGATACACGAGCACCACGTACGGCTACAACCCGCCTAACATTGGCCAAAGACTGGCAGCGAACCTCGGGATTCCTGGGGCGAACCCTGTCCCGCTTCTGGGAGGCCAAGCCCTCATTGGGGGGAACAACGGCGAACTTGAATATCAGGGTGATGGAGGCCCGTACAACGTTCCACAAAAGCTCTATCAATTCAACGACTCGCTTTCCCATATTCATGGCCGTCACGTGTTGAAATATGGAGCGGACATTGGCAAGCGCGAAGTCAACTTCGTCCAAGGCAATAGCGCGAAGGGCTACTTCGTCATCGGTGGCGTCAACTACCCGGGTACCGGTCGTTTCACAGGGTACGAAGTCTCTGAACTTCTGGCCGGATTCACGGACTACACAATCGGTCAGTTCCTGGGTCTCTATCAGACGCGCAGCTTGGAAACCGGCTATTTCGCGCAAGATGATTGGCGGGTGAGCAACCGCCTCACGCTCAATCTTGGCGTGCGCTACGACTTGTACACTTGGCCCTACGAAATCAACAATCGCCAGTCGAACTTTGATCCGGTCAATGACAGGCTGGTGATTCCCGGGACGTCCGGCTGGCCCAGGAGCCTGATCAACACGGACAAGAACGATTGGGCACCGCGCCTCGGATTTGCCTATGACCTGAATGGCAGCGGCAAAACCGTGATTCGCGGCGGATATGGACTCTTCTACTTCCTGGATCGCGGCGGCGTTGGCAATCAATTGAGCAACAACCCGGATTTTAACGGAACTTCTACGTTCAGAGCTTGCCCGGCCACCCCTCTCGGGTGCGCCGATCCCAATGGCTACCGGGTCACCCTGAGTGGTGCGGGACCTTTGGGGAACAACAATTGGCTGATGGCGACGGGTGCTCTCCCGACATCCGTAAACAGCGTGAATATCAACAACCTTTCCAACGTGAACGTAATCTACTACCCCGAAAACAGCAAGAATTCCAACATTCAACAGTGGAATTTCGGCGTGGAGCGGCAACTGGGTCGAGACACCGTTGTGAAGGCTTCCTACGTGGGCACCCACATGGACCACCTCGCGACAGCGTTCAACGCCAACGCGATACCGCTTGGCGGTGCCGCAGGCTCGGAGCATTGGCCGAACTTGGGCGGCGTCAACGAGTATGCGTTCATCGGCAGCGGGCACTACAACGGGCTGCAAACCCAGGTGGAACACCGTCTTTCCAAGGGGTTGCAGTTCACCGCGAGCTACACTTACTCTCACGCGCGAGACAACTCGAACGGAGCTTTCTCTTCTACGGGCGGCGGTGGCCGGATCTTCGTGGATAATAACGGGAATCCGCTCCTGAACCTCAATGAAGGGAACTCGGATCAGGACATCCGCCAATTCTTTGTGTTCGCTTCGATGTATGAGTTGCCCTTCGGCAAAGGCAAGCAGTTCGGAGGAAGCATGCCGACGGCCCTCGACTACATCGTGGGCGGGTGGCAGTGGAACAACATTGTTACTCTTTCGAGCGGCACTCCTATCGATATTTCGATCAACGGGACTCCCGGCAACCGCCCCAACGTCACAGGACCGGTTACCGCGAAACTCGTGCATGATCCGAATTGCACCAAGTACACGGGCAATTTCCTGTGCGGAGAGATCATTGGAAACTTCAGCACTCCGCCAGTGAACGCGGCAGGAAACTACACGGCTGCCGGCACTTTTGCTCGCAACTCAATCTACGGTCCCGGCTATCACACCTGGGATACGGGCATCATGAAGGACTTCAGGCTAACGGAGCGCTTTAGAGCACAGTTCCGTGTCGACGCGTTCAATCTGTTCAATACGCCGCAATTCCAAAACGGCAGCTTCAAC
>CAZGFL010000039.1:0-16939 GCA_964524985.1 uncultured Acidobacteriaceae bacterium | reverse complement strand
TCTTCAACTGGCGGATGTCACGCTCCATCTGCGCCAGTTCTTCGTCAATGGTGGCCATGGAGTGGGAAGCCTCGACTCCACATCCTAGGAGTGCCTTAGGCGGGCGTCAACCGGGAAAGGCGGGGGCGGCGGCGGATTGGGTACCGCGCCTGGTGCCGAACCTCTCTGCCAAAGACCAGTGAAGAGCCGGTGCGCAATTGCGGGCCGGAGGCGGCTGTGATGAAATGGCGCTATGTCCATTCCTGCCAGGCGCGCGCCCTCGGCGGACCAAACCGCGCTGCTTCGCCGCCTGCCCTCGGTTGACGAACTGCTGCTGCGTCCGGGGGTCGCGGCGCTTTGTAATACCGTGGAGCGCGGCTACGCGGTGGAGTCCGTTCGTGAGGTGCTGGCTCTGGTGCGACACGAAATAACTACGGGAGACATTACAGAGGAGAAAGCGGTCGATCCGGAGGCTTTGGAGCAGCGCATCCTCAGCGCGGTGAAATCCGAGCTTTCTCCTTCGCTGCGACCGGTGATTAACGCTTCGGGCGTGATTCTGCACACCAATCTCGGCCGGGCTCCGCTCCCTTCTGCAGCGGTCGCCGAATTGGCGCGCACGGCTACGCAATATTCCAGTCTCGAATATGATCTGGCCGCGGGAGCGCGCGGCAGACGCGACGTACACCTCTCGCGGCTCATCGAGCGAATGACCGGAGCTGAAGCGGCTATCGTGGTGAACAACTGCGCGGCTGCTGTGCTGGTGACGCTCGCGGCGCTGGCCCGCGGCGGTGAAGTGATTGTTTCTCGGGGAGAATTGATAGAAATTGGGGACGGTTTCCGCATCCCGGAAATCATGGAGCAAAGCGGCGCCGTTCTTCGCGAAGTTGGCACCACCAACCGCACACGCATTGCGGACTACGAAAAGGCCATCGGCGAAAAGACGCGGCTGCTCCTTCGCGTGCATCCTTCAAACTTCATCGTTACCGGCTTCACGGAAAAGCCCGAAGTCGCAGAACTGATTGCTCTCGGCCACCGCCGCGGACTGCCAGTCGTCGAAGATCTGGGATCTGGCTGTCTTGTGGACCTTTCCGACGCAGGAATTCAAGAACCAACCGCGCGAGAGAGCGTCGACGCGGGTTTCTCGCTGGTGCTTTTCAGCGGCGACAAACTTTTGGGAGGACCGCAGGCGGGCATCATTGCCGGGAAGAAGGACCTGGTAGTAAGAGTGCGCCGCCACCCGCTCTTCCGAGCCTTGCGTGTGGATAAACTGACGATTACGGCGATGGAGGCGACCTTGCGCGCCTACCTTCGCGCTGGCTGGGATGAAATCCCGGCGCAAAGAATGATCCGCTTGACGGCGGAAGAGATGCAGCAGCGGACTCTGGAATTCGCGGATCGTTTGCGTTCGGGAATCGATTCGCGTGAAGCCCAAATCGAGATCGCGGATGGGCATTCCCTGGTGGGCGGCGGCTCTACTCCCGCGCAGTCGCTTCCGACGAAACTTCTTCGGATCAGCAGCACGCGGCATTCCCCGACCGAACTGGAAGCGCGTTTGCGCAAGGGCCCTGCTGGAATTCCTGTGATTGCGCGGATAGAAGAAGATCGGCTGTTGATCGATCTGCGCACCGTCTTTCCGGAGCAAGAAGGCATGCTTGCGGATTCTCTGGTTGCTGCCTTGCGCTGAAGTTCTTCATACTTCTCCCATGCTGGCCTTCACGGTAGCTCGTCAGCACCTCAAACCAGTTCAAAAGCCCGTGCCCAGGCTGCGGCCAAAGTGGGCGCTTGTTCGCGTGCGCCTGGCGGGCATCTGCAACACCGACGTCGAGATCCTGCGCGGCTACCACGAGTTTCGCGGCGTGCCGGGGCACGAGTTTGTGGGGGAGGTCGTTGAAGCGGCAGGAGTTTCGGCAATGTTGCGAAAGGGTTGGGTTGGCAAGCGCGTCGCGGGTGAGATCAATGTTTCCTGCTCCGCCTACGGATATAAACCCTTATGTGAGTTCTGCCGTCGCGGATGGAAGACCCATTGTGCGCGGCGCACGGTTCTTGGAATTGTGGCCCATGACGGAGCCTTCGCCGAGTATCTCGCGCTCCCGCTCGAGAATCTCCGCTTGATCCCGGCTGAGGTACCCGATGAGAAGGCGGTTTTCATTGAGCCGCTCGCCGCCGCTTGCGAGATTCTGGAGCAGATCCCGATTCGCAAATTCCCCAAAGCCGCAGTTCTTGGCGATGGGAAGCTCGCGCAACTGATCGCGCTGGTTCTGCGGGCCTCAGGCTGTAAGGTCACGCTCTACGGCAAGCATCAACCGAAATTGCAACTGGCGCGCCGGGCAGGCATTGAAACGAAAAAAGTTCGCGGGAATGTGAGCGACTGGAAGCAGGTGAGCGAAACGTACCGGCTGGTCGTAGAGGCGACCGGTTCGCCGACTGGCCTGGCGCTCGGACAGCAGATGACCGAACCGCGGGGCACGCTGGTCCTGAAATCCACCTTCCATGGCGCCGCAGCTGTCGAGACCTGGCCAATGGTTGTGAAAGAAATTAGCGTGGTTGGCTCGCGCTGCGGGCCATTTGCCAAAGCGATTGCGTTGCTGCGCTCCGGGAGAGTCGACCCCACGCCGCTCATTTCGCGCACCTTCGCGCTCGAGGACGCGTCGAGGGCCTTACGATTCGCGCAACAGCCCGGCGCGATGAAAGTTCTCCTGGCAAATAAGGGATCTTCTACAGTCGATTGATGCAGGAAGCAACGCAGGCTGCGCCGAAGCCATTGTCGATATTCACGACGGTGACGTTTGACGCGCACGAGTTCAGCATGCCGAGCAGCGCCGCTACCCCGCCAAGACTCGCTCCGTAGCCTGTGCTGGTGGGCACGGCGATCACAGGTACAGCAACCAAGCCGCCCACCACGCTTGGGAGCGCTCCTTCCATCCCCGCGATGCAGATAATCACGCGGGCTTCGGTCAGCGTAACGCGATGTTCGAGCAGCCGGTGAATCCCCGCGACGCCCACGTCATAGAGATGCTCCGTCCGATTGCCCATCATCCGCGCCGTTAGCAACGCTTCTTCAGCGACCGGGATATCGCTGGTTCCCGCGGAAACAACGAGAATCATGCCCTTACCGGTGGTTTCCCTGCTGCGCTCGATGGTGATGACGCCGGAGATCGGGTGATACGTTGCGCCGCGGCTGACTCGTTTCACGGCCGCAAACGTTTTCATATCGGCGCGCGTCACCAGAATGTTCTGCCGCGATTCCTTGTGCCGAATCATGGCACGCACGATTTCCGCAACCTGCGCCGGGGTTTTCCCCTTCCCGAACACCACCTCGGCATAGCCCTGCCGCAACGCGCGATGATGATCCACCTTGGCAAAACCGATATCTTCAAACGGCATGTGCTTCAGCCGCTCGACAGCCGCGTCTGGCGAGAGCTTGCCTTGTTCGACACCCTTCAATAGTTTCAGAATTTCCTTGGAATTCATTTTTTTTTCGACCGTCACGAATCTTAGCACCCCCGCCTCGGCTCGCCTATGCTTGACTTGCTGCACAGCCGCTGCGAGACTGAGTTCATCCGCGAAAAACAATGGCAGCTACTCAGGGACGAATCATCACAATTGGTGTGACCGGGGCGAGCGGCGCAATCCTCGCGCAAAAGACGCTTGCGCTGCTTGAGGATGACCCGCGCGTCTCGCGCGTCCACCTGGTGGTCACCGAAACGGGCCAGCGCCTTTTTGCCGAAGAACTCGGCATCACCTCTGGGGACCTGAAAAAGCTCCCTCATCGTATTCTGGGCCGCGGTCCCAAAAAAATCGTATCCATTTCCAATAAAGATGTCGGTGCGCCCATCGCATCCGGGAGCTACGACGTCGACGCCATGATTGTGATTCCGTGCACCATGGGCGCCCTCGCGTCGATCGCCACAGGTATGAGCGATGACCTTGTTGCGCGCTCTGCCGATGTGATGCTGAAAGAGCGGCGCAAACTGGTGTTGTGCGTGCGCGACACGCCGTTCAATCGTATTCACCTCGAAAATATGCTGCGCGCACAGCAAGCCGGCGCGGTGATCATGCCGGTGGTTCCGGCATTTTATTTCAAGCCGAAATCGATCGACGACATTGTCACGCAGTACGTCTGCCGCGTTCTGGCGCAAGCCGGGCTTCCGCAGGATAAGATGTACCGCTGGACCGGCAGCGCCGCAGCCAAAGAGGCGGAGTCTTAATTGCCCCTGCTTGGCCGAATCCGCACGGTGCTCGAAATGATCAAGTTCGAGCACTCCGTATTCGCGCTCCCCTTCGCGCTAGTGGGAGCGCTGCTGGCCGCACGTGCCACGATCCACGGCTGGCCCAGCCTCCGCCAGGTGTTGTGGATTATTGTTGCGATGGTCGGGGCGCGGTCGGCGGCCATGACGATGAATCGCATCGTCGACCTTCGCTACGATAAGGAAAATCCTCGCACCAAAACACGAGCGCTCGCCACCGGTGCGCTGTCCGTTTCCTTTGCCTGGGCTTTCACGATCGCAGCTGTCGGGCTGTTCCTTGTTGCCGCGTGGCAGCTCAACCCCCTGGCCCTGAAACTCGCGCCGCTGGCGCTCGCGATTCTGTTCTTTTACTCCTACACGAAACGCTTCACGCACTGGTCGCATCTGTTTCTGGGATTCGCCCTGGGTATTTCGCCGGCGGCCGCGTGGATCGCCATAACTGGCAGCCTCGATTGGCGAATGTTGATTCTATGTGCCGCGGTAACGCTGTGGGTCGGCGGATTCGATGTGCTGTATGCCTGCCAGGATGTGCAGTTCGACGCGGAAGCGGGGCTATATTCCGTGCCCAAGCGTTTTGGGATCGCGGGCGCACTTTTCATCGCGCGAGCCATGCACGTCGGGGTGGCGATTCTGCTCGGTTGGCTGGCGGCCAGCTTCGGCTTGCCCTGGCCGGCGTGGGCCGGCATCGCGGTGGTCGCCGGGCTTCTCGGCTACGAACATTCCTTGGTGAAGGCCAACGACCTGAGCAGGCTGAACGCTGCGTTTTTCACCGTGAACGGCTATATTAGTATGCTGTTCCTGCTGTTCTGGGGCGCCGCCGTCGCTTTTTGGCGGGTTTGAATGCTGCGAAATTCGGGAAGGTGTAGCCCCCGAACGGGCGGGAACATCGAATTGAAGAGAACAACGTGGCTGAACTTACCCTTACCGACGCAAGTCTGAAACCGCTCGCGGACAAGGTTCTCGCGGGCGAGCGCCTTTCTTTTGATGATGGGGTGGCGCTGTATAAGACGCCGGATCTGCTGGCGGTCGGCTGGTTGGCGAACTCTGTCCGCGAGAAGCGCCACGGCAACATCGCCTATTACAACGTGAACCGCCACATCAACCCGACGAACGTTTGCGTGGCGCATTGCAAGCTTTGTGCGTTTGGGCGCGATCCCGGCGCTCCGGGTGCTTACACCTACGCGCTTGAAGAGATGTACGAACGCGCCGCGCAAGGCGTGCAGGAAGGGGCCACGGAAATTCACATTGTCGGCGGCCTGCATCCGGACTTACCTTTCGACTATTTCCTGGAACTGATCCGCGGCTTGAAGCAGCGTCACCCGCACGTGCACCTGAAAGCCTTCACCATGGTCGAGGTACACTACTTCGCGCGCATTGCCAAGCTGACCATCGATGCAACCTTGCTGAAAATGAAGGAAGCCGGCGTGGATTCCTGCCCCGGCGGTGGCGCCGAGATTTTTCATCCCCGCGTGCGCCGCATCATCTGCGATCACAAAGTGAGCGGACGCATGTGGCTGAGCATGGCCAAGAAGGCGCATCGCATCGGCCTGCGTTCGAACGCCACGATGCTCTACGGCCACGTGGAAACCGTGGAAGAGCGGGTCGATCACCTGGTGCTGCTGCGTGAGGCGCAGGACGAAACCCACGGCTTCGTGGCGTTCATCCCCCTGGCTTTCCACCCGGAGAATACGGCGCTGGCGCACATCCCGAAACCGACGGGCTACGACGACCTGCGTAACATCGCTGTCTCGCGGCTGCTGCTGGACAATTTCGATCACATCAAAGCTTACTGGATCATGCTCACGCCCAGCATCGCGCAGATCGCGTTGCGTTTCGGTGCGAATGATATGGATGGCACGGTGGTGGAAGAAAAGATCTACCATGATGCGGGCGCCAAGACCGCCGAGTTCACCCCGCGCACCGAACTCGAGCGGCTGATTCGCGCCGCCGGCCGAGTCCCCGTAGAGCGTGACACGCTCTACAATCCGATCGACCGGAGCAAGCTGCCGCCTATCGAACAGGCCACTCCTCCGGGCCTCGTCTCCCTCTCGCTCAACGTTTAACCGCACTCCTCCCGCCAATCGCAATGCGAGAAAGCCAGCATTCAACACTATTCATGAATGATGTTGAGTACTGCTTCTCCGGGAGCTGGTACTCTCTCACAGAGGTTCAAGATGCGAAAACAATTTGTCCTGGATAAGCGCACGAACAAACTACTTGAGGAACTCGCCTCCTACCGCGGCGGGAATCGCAGCATCGTCATTCGCGAGGCAGTCCAGGTCTACTCGGACATGGAGGATCACCTGGACAAAATTGAAGGCGACCCCGCCTTTCAAGATATGGTGCGGAATTCGGACCGGGACATTCGTCAAGGTCGGATCATTCCGCATGAAGGGATCGTTCGCAGGTCCCGCGCGCTTGCCAAGCGCAAACCCAAGACACGCGCATGACGCGAATAGTCTGGGCCCATGCGGTCCAGGATCTGTTCCTGGAGTTGCCACAACGCGAGCGCGAGGCAATCCTCGAACATCTAAAGTATCTTAGGCGATGTCCCCGTATGTACCCCGTTCGCAGGCGAGGCCGCTTCCGTCGTCACCGTTGGTTTCAAGCGGGAAACCGGCTGGTTTACTACCGGCTGGTGAGCCCTGCCGTCTATATCCGAGGGCTATGGCCTTCACGGATTCCTTGAACTGTACCGTCTGCAACTCCGAGAAACGTCCAACCCTTTGGCCAGATAAAGGAGCAAACCTTGCGCACCATTATTCTTCTGACCATTTCCAACATCTTTATGACGTTTGCCTGGTACGGTCACCTGAAATACCGCAGCGCGCCGCTGTGGAAAGCGGTTGTGGCCAGCTGGGGCATCGCCTTCTTCGAGTATTGTTTCCAAGTTCCTGCGAACCGTTTCGGCTCCTACGAATTCACCAGCGCACAACTCAAGACCATTCAAGAGGTCATCACACTTACGGTGTTCTCTGTCTTCTCCATCACCTACCTGGGAGATTCCTTCCGATGGAACTACGCGGCCGGCTTTGCCTGCATCTCCCTTGGGGCGTTTTTCATCTTCCACCAGTGGTAGAATCAGGCGTCGTCCGCGTATAACCCGCCCACATGCTCCCGAATCCAATCTACACGCACTATTCACCGGGCGGCACGAGACACGAGAAGGAGACAATCGTATGCAACGCAAAGCTTCAGCAGTCTGGCAAGGCGATTTGAAATCGGGCAAAGGCAGCATATCCACCGATAGCGGCACGCTAAAGAACACGCAATATTCTTTCAGCACGCGTTTTGAAAACGGCGTCGGCACCAACCCCGAGGAACTGCTGGCGGCCGCGCACGCCGGTTGTTTCACGATGGCTCTCTCGGCGCAGCTTGGCGGGGCAGGCCTCACCGCCACGAAGCTGGAAACCACATGCACGATCAGCTTGGAAAAGGTTGGCGAAGGTTTCTCCATAACAAAGAGCCACCTCGACCTCGTCGCCCACGTTCCCGGCGCCGACAAGGCTAAATTTGACGCTGCCGTCAAAGCCGCAGAGACCGGTTGCCCCGTGTCGCGTCTATACAAAGCCGAAATTACCGTAAGCGCGCAACTGGTTTCCTCGAAGTCTGCCTGAAGTTCCGGCCAGCCAAAATGCGAGTAGAATGCTGGGCATGATCCCCGCTCCGGGCGTATTTCTTGCCGGCGTAGTCCTATTCCTGGTGGTGGCCTGGGACGCGTTCGAGGCCATCATTCTGCCCCGGCGCGTGACGCGCAAGTTTCGCCTCACCCGTTTCTACTACCTCTTTACCTGGAGGAGCTGGAAGCTTTACGCGCGGATGATTTCTTCGCGCAAGATGCGGGAAGCTTTCCTGGGATTCTTCGGTCCCATCTCGCTGCTGTTTCTGATCGGAGTCTGGGCCATCGGCCTCGTGCTTTCGTTCGGGATGATGCAGTACGGTGCCGGGTCGGCCGTGAACCTCACCGGTTCGACATCGAGCCTATCCACCGATCTCTATCTGAGCGGAACAACCTTCTTCACACTCGGACTGGGCGACGTCATCCCTCGTTCCGGCCTTGCGCGCCTCCTGGTCGTCGCGGAAGCTGGCTTTGGCTTCGGCTTTCTCGCCGCAGTCATTGGTTATCTCCCGTTTATTTACGGGGCGTTTGCCAACCGCGAAACGAACATCTCCTTACTCGATGCACGAGCCGGAACTCCGCCCACCGCCGGAGAACTCCTCCGCCGTCACAGCTATGCGGGCGGCCACCAGGAGCTTCGCGATTTGCTGAAGACTTGGGAACACTGGTGCGCCCAGCTCCTCGAAAGCCATCTTTCTTATCCAGTGCTCGCTTACTTCCGCTCGCAGCACGACAATCAATCCTGGATCGGCGCACTCACCGCGATACTGGATACCTGCGCGCTGGCGATTGCCGGGATTGAAGATTCCTGCGCGAAGCAGGCGGAACTTACATTTGCCATCGCGCGCCATGCGGTCGTCGATCTTTGCCAGGTGTTTGGGGCCGCACCGCGACCGCCGCTTACGGATCGCTTGCCCCCAGAAACCATGCAGAAACTGCGTTCCAAACTGACCCAGCATGGCACGACGCTTACCTCCACTCCCGAAGCCGAACAGAAACTGCTCGAACTCCGTCGGATGTACGAGCCTTACGTTCACGCCTTGGCCATTCATCTGCGGCAATCGCTGCCCCCGTGGATTCCGGAAAAAAAGAGCAAGGACAATTGGCAGACGACCGCCTGGGCGCAAACCTCCGGTGCGATGGATAAGGAAACCATCTCCCTGGTCCATGACGATCATTTCTGAAACCGTTTTCTTCCGGTTGCTGTGCTGGAAGAAACTGGTGAAACTGAGTCCCTGGTAGCTGCGTTCCACTCGGAGATGAATTCCATGAAAGCAATTCAAGTTCATCGATTCGGCGGTCCGGAAGTTCTCGAGCTTCACGAAATTCCCACTCCCAAGCCGGGCCCCGGTCAGGTTCTGGTGCGCGTGCATGCCGCGGGAGTCAATCCGTACGACACCTATATGCGGAACGGGACCTATGCCGTGAAACCGCAACTGCCCTATACGCCGGGCTCCGACGCGGCTGGCACGGTCGAGGCTGCCGGCGACGGCGTGAAAAAAGTGAAAGCCGGCGATCGCGTCTACACGGCGACGACCTTGACTGGTGCCTACGCTGAATACGCTCTCGCCATGGAAGCTCAGGTTCATCGGCTGCCGGGGAAAATCTCCTTCGCGCAAGGTGCCGGGCTTTGGGTGCCGTACGGCACTGCCTACACCGCGCTGCACCACCACGCGAAAGCCCACGCCGGTGAGACGCTTTTGATCCACGGCGCAAGTGGTGGCGTTGGTCTCGCCGCCGTGCAGTTCGCGCGCGCAGAAGGCTTGACCGTCATCGGCACCGCTGGAACGCAACGTGGCCTGGAACTCATCAAGAAGGAAGGCGCGCATCATGCCTTTGATCACACCCAGTCGGGCTACGCCGAAGAAATTCTGAAGGTTACCGGCGGCCGGGGCATCGACCTCGTCCTCGAGATGCTGGCCAACGTGAACCTCGCCACGGATCTGAAGCTGCTCGCTGTCCGCGGGCGCGTGATTGTGATTGGCAATCGTGGGGAAATCACAATTAACCCACGCGAACTGATGGCGCGGCGTGCTTCTGTTCGCGGCTTCACGCTCTGGGCAGCCACGGAAGTTGAATCCGCGGAGATTCACGCCGCGATAGCCGCTGGTCTTGAAAACGGCACGCTGCGCCCAATTGTCGGCAAGGAATTGCCGCTGAAAGATGCTCCGGTGGCACATCAGGACGTCCTGGCGCCCGGCGCGTTCGGCAAGATTGTTCTGGTGCCTTGATTCGTGCCGCTCACGGGCGGTATTGCGCGCGTTGTGCTGGCAATTTTTCTTAGATCTTGCCAATGACCTGGAGCAGGATTCCGGCGAGCGCCCCGCCGAGAACAAGCCAGGCAGAATTTGTCTTGTAGCGAATGAGCAGAAGCACACTCACCAGTGCCAACGCCACGGCAGGTGCATTCACCAACGCCGCACGCGCGAACTGCCAGCCGACATAGGCCATCAGCGCCACGGCGGCTGCGTTCACGCCATCCAGAAAGGCGCTTGCGATCGGCGACCTGCGCAATTTGACCAAAAATCCGGCGGTAGCCGCCACATACAGGAAAGCGGGCAGAAACATTCCGAGCGTCGCTAGCCCGGCACCCCGCCAGCCTCCCAGAAAGTATCCGATAAATGTGGCCACCGTGAAGTAGGGTCCCGGGGTCGCCTGACTCACGGCAATGGCATCCAGCAATTGCGCGTCCGTCAGCCATTTCATCCGGACCACCAAATCTGCCCGCAACACCGGGAGCAAGACGTAACCGCTCCCGAAAAGCACCGCCCCGACTTTCAGGAAATAGAGAAACAGCGGCACAATTCCAACGGCCGCGATCCCGCTGGTCGAAAACACTCCTAATACGCCCGCGGCACTCGTCTTCTGGCTCGTCAGGTTCCGCCCTTCGCGAATCAGCATGCAAAGGATGCCCGCACCGATCAACAACTGAAGAACATTTGCGCCGAGGACCGCAAACACCACTGCCGCAACTGCGAGCAGCGCCAGTCCCACGTTTTTTAACGCGCCCCTGGCCAGATTCCACACGGCCTGTGCCAGCAATGCCACCACCACCGGCTTGATCCCGAACAGCAGTCCGGCCACCTGCGGCACAGCGCCGAATCTTACGTACGCCCAAGCCAAACCAACAACCAGCACCGCCGCCGGCAGAATGAAACACGTTCCTGCAACGATCAGTCCGGGGAGCCCACCGCGAAGCTCGCCCAGATAGATGGTGAGTTCCGTTGAACTCGGCCCGGGCAATAGATTCACGGCCCCGACCAGGTCCAGAAACCGTTCGCGGCTCACCCAGGCGCGACGGCGAACAAAGCGCTCTTCCATCATCGCGAAGTGTGCCGCCGCCCCGCCATAAGCCACAAAACCCAGGCGCAGAAACTCCTTGGCAATTTCCCCCAAGTTTCCTTCCGATTGGGCTTGAGAATGGGTTGAATCCGCCATGTCCGCAGCGGGCATTATGCCTCAGGAATGGCGGGTGAACCAGGAAATGCCGGACATGTGCATTTCCTCTCCACGTTTCCACGAGCAGATCCACTGCCCTGCCAACAACAGATAAAATGGCGCATACGTCAACCACTGCATGCAAGGATCAAAGTGGAAGATGCCGAGAATTCCGTAGCCGATCAAGACGTTATAGGAGAGAAACTGCAACACGGTCAGCATCAGCCAGGCCGGGTTCGGAAAGAAGCAGAGCAGCGGGACAATCCAGGTGAAATACCAGGAGTAACCGTTCGGGCTGAATGCCAGGATCGTCGCCAACAACAAGAATGCCGCGCGCGCCGGCTCCGCCTTTTTCCAGGCCAGCCACAAGGCTAATCCCCATGTACCGGCAACTGCGGTTATTGCCGGAATTCTCGTTTTCCCGCCGCTAAGCCAGTCGATCACGGTGTACAGACTTGCGTTGTAATTCTTCCAGGTGGCTTCGTAATACTCCATGTTGGCGCGAAACATCCCGAGCGCATTCCAGTACGGGGCCAGGACAACAATCGCGGACACAGCTGCCAAGCCCGCCGCCCACCAGCCCGCTTTTTTCCCCGGCCACCCTGCGCGGCGAATCCAAACCGGCAGGAGCACGGCCGGGAACACTTTTGCCATGGTGGCGAGGGCAATCGGCACGCTGGCGATTGACGGCCGTTTCTTTATCAGCGTCAGGCCGCAGACGATCCCCAGAAGCGCAAGAACGTCATTGTGGCCGCTGCCGGCAAATTCCACGATCACCAGCGGGTTCCACGCGTACACGGCGAGGCGGAAATCGCGATCCTTCTCTTCCCGAAACATCCACACCAATACCAGCAACACCAGCACATCCGCCGCAGCAAAGGGCGTCTTGAACGCTACCGGCCCCGGAAAAAACTTCCACGTGCCTCGAAACAACAGTTCTGTCGCGGGTGGGTAGATCGCGGGAATTTCGCGTCCCGGCATGATTTCGTAATATCTGTCCCGCAAGTGCGCCAGTCGCGGATCGTTCGGAGCAACCGCGTAGGGATTCCAGCCCTCTGCTTGGACCTTGGCTTCCCACCGGTAGCGCTGCAGGTCGTCGGAGAGCGTCGGCTCCATCGGCCATAACGTCGCGCGGAATGCAATTGCCGCAAAAACCAGTAGAATGGTAGTCGCTCGCGTGGCACGCGTCTGAGAAAACCCGTACAACGCGAGCAGGTAGACAACGCCCGCGGCCAGGGCAAGTTCGATAAAGCCGATCGCGTGGTTTTTCAGGTAATGCAGGCTATGCATGCGCAGGAACGACGCTTCCAGAAGGATTCCTGCCGCTAGCGGCCAGATCCGGTTCCACCGGTATCGATTATTTTCAGAAGGCATTCGGAGAAACTTTAGACTTGCTGACCCTCGCTCCATTCCTGATCGCAGCCCAACAGAGTCCGCTCAGCCATTACTGGCATAAACTCACGGATAAGACCTTCAGCGGGGTGTATCACGCCAACGCGTTCGACTTGGCCATGATGATTCCCTACTTCCTGGTCCTGTTCATCCTGGCGGCCTACGGTATGCACCGCTACAAGCTCTTGTATGAGTACTACGCCTACCGCAAAAATGTCCCCGGCCCGCCACCGCCGGTCAGGAACTGGCCAAAGGTTACCATACAGCTTCCCATCTTCAACGAGCGCTACGTCATCGAGCGTCTGGTGGATGCGGTTTCACAGTTCGACTACCCGCTGGAACTCCTGGACATCCAAGTGCTCGACGATTCCACGGACGAAACCCGTGATGTAGCGCGCGCCTGCGTGGAGCGTCATGCCGTACAGGGCTTGCCCATCACCTACATTCACCGCACCAATCGCGAGGGCTACAAGGCCGGCGCACTCGAAAACGGCCTGCGTACGGCTCAGGGCGAGTTCGTCGCCATATTCGATGCGGATTTCATTCCGCCCGGCGATTTTCTGCGCCGCACGATTCCCTATTTCCTGAATTCCGATGGGGGCGGCAAGATCGGTATGGTGCAGACCCGCTGGACTTACCTCAACGGCGATTACTCCCTGCTCACTCGCGTCGAAACCATTTTGCTCGACGGCCACTTTGTCATCGAGCACGGCGGCCGCTCGCGTCGTGGCACATTTTTCAACTTTAACGGCACCGCCGGAGTGTGGCGCCGCGCGGCCATCGATTCCGCGGGCGGCTGGGAGCACGACACACTCACCGAAGACACCGATCTCTCCTACCGAGCGCAACTAAAGGGTTGGAAGTTCCTGTACCTGCCGGAAATCGAGTGCCCCTCCGAATTGCCCGTGGACATGAACGGCTTCAAAGCGCAGCAAGCGCGCTGGGCCAAGGGCCTGATGCAGACCGCGAAGAAGATCCTGCCCCGAGTTTTTCGTTCGGACGTTCCCTGGCACGTCAAATCCGAAGCATTTTTCCATCTCACGGCGAACATTTCCTATCCCCTCATGGTGCTGCTCTCTACGATGCTGCTTCCCGCCATGATTGTGCGTTTCTATCAAGGCTGGTTTCAGATGCTGGTGATTGATCTCCCCCTCTTCCTGGCTTCTACTTGCTCCATTTCCAGTTTCTACATCGCCGCCCAGAAGGAATTGCGCCCCAAGACCTGGCTGAGCACTTTCCTCTACATGCCCTTTGTGATGGCTACCGGGATCGGCTTGAGCGTGCGCAACGCGCAAGCGGTCCTGGAAGCGATCTTTGGCAAACAGTCGGAATTCGCGAGAACCCCCAAATTCAAAATCGAGGGCAAGTCTGGCACCTTCGCCGCGAAAAAGTACACCAACAAATCCGGATGGATGCCCTATTTCGAAATTGCTCTTGGGATGTATTTTGCACTTGCTGTGGGCTACGCCATCACCAATGAAAACTATGCGACCGTGCCATTCCTCCTTCTCTTCGTCTGGGGTTACCTCTATACTGGTTTCATGTCGCTCAGCCAGTCCTGGTTCGCTCACCTACGCTTCGGCGTGAATGCGCCGGAAATGCGTCCCGCCTCCACCGGCGCCCCCGGGTTCTAGCCGGAGTTGGTCGAGTCTCTCTCCAGTCAATTCCATTGTGACTTTGGTCGCTTCCCTTCTGGTTGCGCGGGTATACAATCGCCCGAGACAAACCGATCCCGCCCTTCGGAACCGCTCCTTTTGGAGGCAGTATGAATTTTTGCGCTCTTCCCTTCCTGCTATTGACTTTGCTGTCTCCCGCCGCGATGGCAGATAATTCGCCGGTGTCGAAGGCAGGCAAGGCTTGCCTGGAATGCCACGGAAGTTCTACACCCGGCATAGTCGAACAGTGGCAATCGAGCGCGCATGCGAAGAGTGGCATTGACTGCTACTCATGCCACCAGGCCGCGGCAGGAGATCCGGCAACGTTCGACCACTACGGATACAAAATTGCCGTGATTGTCACGCCGAACTACTGCGCGCGGTGCCATGCGACTGAAGTAAAACAATTTGAGAAAAGCCACCACGCTGCTGCCGCTCAATTCATCGGCTCGCTGGATAACATGCTGGGGGAAATCGTGGAAGGAGGGCCCGCTGCGAATAACGGCTGCCGCCAATGCCACGGCAGCGAGGTGAAGTACCTCGGTGATGGAAAATTTGATCCGGCAACGTGGCCCAACAGCGGGATTGGCCGAGTCAATCCCGACGGAAGCAAGGGCAGTTGCGCCGCCTGCCATGGCCGTCACTCTTTCAGTTCCGCAACGGCACGCATGCCCGACAATTGCGGAAAATGCCACCTGGGACCGGATCACCCGCAGATTGAGATCTACAATGAGTCCAAGCACGGCATCCAGTACAGGGCAAACATCGGAAAAATGAATCTCGAATCGAAATCCTGGGTAGTGGGCAAGGATTACTCGGCCGCGCCCACCTGCGCCACCTGCCACATGTCCGCAACGCCGAGTCAAGCGGTCACTCATGACGTGGGTGACCGCATCAGCATTACGCTTCGCCCGGTGATTTCAAACAGGCTGGAAAATTGGGAGCGGCGTCGCCTGAACATGATGGATGTCTGCTCGAACTGCCACGCGTCCGGCTGGGTGGACAATTTTTACAAGCAGTACGAAGACACCGTCGAACTCTACAACGAGAAATTCGCCAAGCCCGCCAAATCCGTTATGGACAAGCTCTACGCCGCTAAGAAGCTTACGCCGACGCCCTTCGACGAAAGAATCGAGTGGACCTATTACGACCTCTGGCACCACGCCGGTCGCCGCGCACGCATGGGTACCGCGATGATGGGCCCGGATTACACGCAATGGCACGGCTTTTTCGAAGTGGCCAAAATCTTCTACTTGGATTTCATTCCAGAAGCGGAGCAACTCATGCCCGGCGTGACCACCGAGGTGATGAAATCCGACTACCACAAATGGACCGCGGGGCTGTCCAAGGAACAGTTGCAACAGCAGATCGATTTCTACAAGGAGCGGTATAGACAATGATGCCGAATTGTCTTGCAGGCTGAGTTCCCGGCAAAAACGAGCCACGCACCCGCGCGCATCGCGTGAGATTTGCCTTGTCACTAGCCCCTTCGCAGCGCACTGTATTAACTATGGGTACGCGATCTCCCGAGCGTCCGGGCCGCCTCACAGTGGAAGAACTGGCCAACACAATTACCCACGGCGTTGGCCTGCTCCTCAGCATTGCCGGTTTCGTCGTTCTGCTGGTCTTCGCAATCCTGCGAGGGAGGGCGAGTCACATCGTGGCCTGTTCTATCTACGGCGCCACGCTGATTTGCCTTTACACGGCTTCGACGCTCTATCACGCGGCGAGTTCGCCTCGCCTCAAGCGTGCTTTGAAGATTTTTGATCACTGCGCCATTTACCTGCTGATTGCGGGGACTTACACGCCATTTCTACTATTGAATTTGCGCGGCGCGTGGGGCTGGTCGCTCTTTGGCGTCGTGTGGGGACTGGCGTTTGCGGGGATTCTTTTCAAATTCTGGTTCGTCGACCATTTCGAGTATCTATCCACGGCCGTCTACGTTGTCATGGGATGGCTGGTCATTATCGCGGCCCAGCCGGTGCTCGCGCGCGTTCCCACCGCGACTGTGCTTTGGCTCGTGGCCGGCGGCCTGCTCTATTCCTCGGGCGTCATCTTCTACGTCTGGAAGCGACTCCCTTACAGTCACGTGGTCTGGCACCTCTTTGTCCTCGCGGGGAGTACGTGCCACTACTTTGCGATCCTGCGGTCGTTGCCGGCTGCGGCCGGCCTGAAGCAATTCTAATTTGCCAAAAACAGAACGGTACGCTATAGGATGAAGCGCCGATACCAGAAGTTTTGTGGAGTTATTGATGAAGCTTTATTTGCTGCTTGCGCTTGCACTGGCTTCCGTTGCCGCGCTCGCCGCGCAAAAACCCGCAGGCGACGCGCCGGTGCCGGTCGAGCAGGAGCCGCATCATCACACGGTCCTCAAAAACGACTATGTCCTCGTCATGCGTGTGACGATTCCCGAAGGCCACAGCACTCTCTACCATATTCATTCGCACGATCGCATGTCCGTCGCTCTATCCAGCACCAATTTCTCGCAGCAGAAACTGAATGAACCGGAAGGCCCGTCCACTCCCGTGAAACCGGGTGACCTCACCTGGCCGATGCTGGGTGCCACTCCCTGGATTCACCGCGTCCACAATATTGGCCCGGGTGAGTTT
>CAZGFL010000038.1:0-9337 GCA_964524985.1 uncultured Acidobacteriaceae bacterium | reverse complement strand
TGAAAGGGTTTGGCAAAGGCCTCGGCTCTGCGGCTCGAGAAGCCGGCTACGCCTGGTACGCCGGCATCTGACGTGCCCTGGACTGTCGAGGTTCGACAAGACTTAGATTGTCGGCCACTCGGAAACTGGCTCACTACCGGTGACCCACGATGTTCTGCTCCAGAGCCGAAAATGAGTTGACAGTGCGCGCCGACAGAAGAAAATGGCTTCATGCCACACCAATTCACAACTTCCTATCTAAAAGATTCCATCGATCTCTTCCGTTATTACAAAAAGCTAGGTGATCGCGCCATGGCGCAATGTCCAGACAGAGGCCTGTTCGAAACGTTCGATGCGGAATCAAATTCGATTGCTATCGTTGTGAAACAAATGGCCGGAAATATGCGCTCGCGCTGGTTGGATTTCTTGACCACCGATGGAGAGAAGCCCGACCGCAACCGCGACACGGAGTTCGAACAGCCCCCGAAAGCGCGCACAGAACTCCTGGAACTGTGGGAGCGCGGTTGGAAATACATGTTTGACGCGCTCGAACCGCTCACGGACGCGGACCTCGCGCGCACAGTAACGATTCGAACGGAGCCGCATTCGGTAATGCAAGCCATCAACCGCCAGATGGCCCATTACTCCTACCATGTTGGGCAGATCGTCTACCTCGCGAAACATTTTGCCGCGGGCACCGGCCAGTGGATGGCACTCACCGTGCCGCGGGGCCAATCCAGGCAATTCGCCGCCGACGTCGCCGCCGGCAGAAAATCCCAGCGCTGAATCCTCGCATAGCGATTGAATTTTCCAGGCTAAGTCTTCGCTTCCTCTTCGCCTGGAAATCCGCTACCCTTCTTGATTGATGGCCACGTTGTTCGAGATGGAACCGCTGCGTGAGAGCGGCCTGAAGCTGAATGAGGCGCAGAAGCGCGCGATCACCCACGGCGAAGGCCCGCTTCTCGTAATTGCCGGCGCGGGCACGGGAAAAACGCGCGTCATCACTGAGCGTATCCGCCATCTCTTGCTTTCGAATGAAAATATTTCCGGCGAAAACATTTTGGGTCTCACTTTCACCAAAAAAGCCGCCGGCGAAATGAAAGCCCGGGTGGTGAAAGCTACCAGTGAGCGCGGCAAAGCAGTCACGCTCGCGACCTTCCACTCCTTCTGCGAATCGCTGCTCAACGAAGCGGACCCGCAGCGCGTCATGCTGGACACCGTCGATCACTGGATTCTGCTGCGCCGGAATCTCGGCCGCCTGGAGCTTGATAGATACCGCCGTCTGGCCGATCCCGGGCAATTCTTGAATGATTTCGTGGAATTTTTCTCGCGCTGCCAGGATGAATTGGTTTCGGCGGAGGATTATCAACGTTACGCGGACACTCTCGCGAACGAATTGAACGCCGAGCGTGATTCGCTGGACGCCGACACGCTGGCCGAGCGCGAAGAGACTGTGGCTCGCGAGCAGGAAATCGCGCGGGCCTACCGCGCCAGCGAGGAACTGCTGCGAGAGAAGAAGCGCGTTTCATTCGGATCCCTGATCACCGGCGCCGTAGCCCTGCTGGAGCGCGACGCCGCTCTCCGCAAATTTCACCAGCAGCGTTACCGCTACATTCTCGTCGATGAATTTCAGGACACCAATATCGCGCAACTGCGGCTGCTCGAACTCCTCACCGGCGACTCTCGGAACATCCTCGCCGTCGGCGACAACGATCAGGCCATTTACCGTTTTCGCGGCGCCTCCTTTGCCAGTTTTCAGCTTTTTCTCGAACGCTTTACGCAGTGGAAAGCCGGCGGTGACTCGAGCAAGCTCCGCGTCAGCTTGACCGAAAACTACCGCTCGACGCCCAATATTCTTCGCGTAGCCACGCAGGTGATCGCGCAAAACACCGTGAGCGTGGATTTTCCCAAGAAAACTCTCAATCCCAATCGTCCCGAAGGTGAAAAGATTCGAATCGTGGAACTGGCCGGCGAGGAAGAAGAAGCCCGCTGGGTGGCGGACGAATTGCGCCGTATCCATGCCGCGGGCCGCCGCTGGCAGGATTTTGCCGTGCTCTACCGCCAGCACGCGCATCGCGACCACTTGGTGGAAGAGCTTTCCGCCCGAAAAATTCCGTTCGTCATCACCAGGCTTTCGATCTTGGATCATCCCGTCGTGAAGGACGTGCTTGCCTACTTGCGGTTGATCGCTCACCCATTCGACGATATCGCTTGTGCCCGCGTGCTTTCCGCGCCCGCTTGGCAACTGCAAGCAGCAGACCTGGTGCGCCTGGCCGAGCGCACGGCAAAAAAACGCGGCACCGCTCTTTACGACACATTGCAAGCTCCGCAATCTCAATTGCCGTTTGATGCTTCCTCCGCAGCGCTTGAGGAACTGCTCGGGTTCCTGACAGAGCAACGTAAAACGCTGAAGCGCCGTACCGCACGCGAAATCCTCTCCGATCTCATCGAGTGGCTCGAAGTACCGCAACGCGTTGGCGAGCAGGACCGAAAATACGTGACGCGGCTCACGGAATTCATCAAGGAGTGGGAACCGAAAAGCGAAACGTGCGCGCTCCCGGAGTTCGTCGAATATCTTGACTATTTTGAACAAGCCGGCGGTTCGGTCTGCCTGGAGGACGATGCTCCCGCCGATGCCGTGAAACTCATGACCGTGCACGGCGCCAAGGGTCTCGAGTTTCCCCACGTTTTCGTGCTGCGCGTGAACAACAAGAAATTTCCGGCCGCGGAACGCCCGCGCGTGTTCGAATTCCCTGCGAGGCTAATGAAGGAAGGCAGCCCCGCGGAACAGTTTCACATTCAGGAAGAGCGGCGGCTCTTTTATGTGGCGCTGACGCGCGCGCAAGAGCGGCTCACGCTGACCACTCTCACCGAGAAAAAAGCCAAAATTCCAGTGTTTCTTGAAGATATCGTGATGGACCCCGCGGTGAAGCGCCGCGACGTCCGCCAGTTGATGCCAAAACTCCCATCCCTTCAGGAAAATGCCGCGACGAACGGCGCTTCGGCAGCAAATGACGGTCAACTCTTCCTCACTTTGTCTCAGCCGCCAAAGATTTTTTCACGCATTGCCGGCTGGGCTGAAGCTTTCCACCCTCGCGCACCGGAGCCGCTGACGCTCAGTCCCTCGGCTGTGAATCGGTATCGAACGTGTCCGCAAAATTTCCTGTTTGGACATCTGTGGTCGCTAAAAGAGGGTCCCAAGGCGACCCTCAGCTTCGGCAGCATCATGCACAATACGATCAAACGAATGCTTAGCGAAATTCGCAGGGGCCACAAACTGCCCTTCGAAGAAGCGCGAAGGATTTTCGAAACGGAGTGGCGCTCCGTCGGCTTCGAAGACGAATACCAGGAAGCGGGATACAAGAAAGATGGCATCGAGCAACTGCGGGCATTTCACGCCGCTGTGATTGCGGCTCCGCCCCAAATTCGCGAGCAGGAAAAGCCGTTCGAATTGCCGCTGGACAACAACGTGATCGTCACAGGCCGCATGGATCAGGTGAACTCGCTCGGCCGCAACGATGTCGAGATCGTGGATTACAAGACAGGGAAGCCGAAAAAAGAGGCGGATACGAAAAAAGACTTGCAGTTGAGCCTCTATGCGCTCGCAGCCAAAGAAATATTCGAATGGAACCCCGTGCGCCTGGTCTTTCATTATTTGCAGAACAACCAGATTCAGGTCACCACACGCGATTCGAAACAACTCGATGAAGCGCAACAGATCGTGCAGGAAGCAGCCGCCGACATCCGCGCCGGTGAATTCCCGCCGAAGCCCGGCTACATCTGCCGCAATTGCGCCTACAAGCCAATCTGCCCCGCACACGAAGAGGCGTTGAGCTCGTGAGGTAATCTTCCGCCCGCCCCAGGCGTATTCCTCGTAAGAATGGCTGCAGGAGATCTCCTGATGAATCGAAAACACATTTACTTGTTATTTTGCGTTCTCGGACTGACGCTCCCCTACTCGCAATTCCTTCCCTGGATGCTGGAGAACGGTTTCCACATGAAACTTTTCGTCCAACAGCTTTTCGCCAATCGCGTTGGCGGATTCTTCGGGATGGACGTGCTGGTCTCCGCCGTCGTGCTGATTTTCTTTATCCGGCGAGAAGGGCAAAGGCTCGGCGTGCATCATCTCTGGCTGCCGATTGTTGGGATATTGACGGTCGGCGTGTCCCTGGGCCTGCCGCTCTTTCTTTATCTTCGCGAATGCACGCTGGAAAGGGTGGGGGCGGTGGCGGGGGCGGCGATGCGGGCAAGGACCTAATGGAGTCCGGTAACGAGCGGGAAAGAGCGGTGGCGTCAACGCGGCATACGATAGGTTTTCTTCTTGCCCTGTTTGCGGTCGCAACCTGGGGAGCGATTCGCAGCCCGATCACCGAATGGCCAGCGACTCTAAGCGTCCCGCAGGCGCGCACTCTCCTTCACCTCAGAATTGTTGCCTTACAGTGTCTGTGGGGCGGCTATGTGTGGCTTGGGATGAGGAATTCGACGACCTCCCTGCGTGCTCTGATCGACAATGCGAGGTGGACCGTGCCGCGCTGGCTGCGGCATCTGGGAATCGGGATCGCTGGATGGATAGCGTACCTCGCGCTCGGAGCCGGTTTATCAAAGGTTTTTCACCCGAATTTGAAGGCACTGCGTGGTCTGCAGGCAATGCTTCCCCATTCGACTATCGAGAGGGCGTTGTGGGCTGCGTTCGCGGTAACCGCGGGTGTTTGCGAGGAGGTCGTGTACCGGGGTTATTTGTTGCGGCAGTTCCAAGCGTTGACCGGCAGCACTTTCGTGGCGCTGGTTCTTCAGGCTCTCTGTTACAGTTTTGTCCACGTCATTCTCCCCCTGCAAATGGTGGCGGGGGTCATGGTCCTGGGGTTGCTTCTCGGAGGGCTTGCAGTCTGGCAGAAGAGCTTGGTGCCCGGTATGATTTTGCATGTGGGCGTCGGCTTGGCTGTTCTGATTCAGCCTGCATGATGCGAACACGCAGACGATGAACAGCCAAGCCACGTCTCGGCCTTTAGGACATGCGTTTCTACCTGCGGTCACGGGCGCGTGGTGCACATACTTGCTCATAGATTTCCTGACGCACGGGGTCTTTCTCGCGTCTTATTGGCGGGCCACGGGCAGTTATTGGTTGCCGCCGCGGGAACTGTTCCGGATGATTCCCTTGTCGTACGCGTTATTTGCGGTCTACTGCATCGTTTCAACCTGGCTGCTGGTGCGCCTCTACGGCGATCATCCAACGCTTGCCATTGGCCTGCGATTAGGAACGACCGCAGGAATACTTCTCGGGGCTAATGCCGCACTGGGAAGCTATTGCGTATTTCGAATGCCGGCTTCGGCCCTGTTTGTTTGGCCACTGTCGGTAACAGTCGCGTCAGCCGGTGCAGGAACGGTAGCTGCTTGGATTCTCGCTGCTGCCCACCCTTGGCGGCGCGTCGGGTTGGTTTTTGGAGCAGCGGTACTTCTCGTCGTATTGGGTGTTGTAGCCCAAAACGTTCTCCCCCTCGGCCCCCGCTGACACTCGCACCTACCTCAAACAACGAGTTGGATAGCACAAGAAACGGCTACCGTGGAATAGTCCCGGAGTAATACCCTTCGCGCGTCAGAATCGTCAGTCCTTCGCGCTTCACGCGAACTTCGATGGAGTGGTATTTCTCTTCGCGGTCGGTGCCCGTGGGCGTATACGCCAGAGTGTACTGGTTGCGGGCTTCTTCCGTGACGCGGGAGTAGAGTTCTTCCATCGCCTTGGTCTTCAATCCGTAGTAGACATCGCCGCCCGAATCATGAGCGTACTTGGCCAGGCGTTCGAATTTTCGATCGAAATAAGCGCTGCCGACGCCGATTCCGTACACCGCAATGTCATAGCGCAACAGTTCCTTGATGGTCGTGTCGTAGTTGTTGGCGTTGAATTTCGGAGCATTCACGCCGTCGGAGATCAGCATGATAATCTTCCGGCGCCTGCGTTCGGGGTCGCGGCCTTTCAGCAACTGCGCCGCGGCATATACGGCATCATCCAGCGCCTTAGTGGGCTGGCCTTTGATAATCATGGTCGTCGCGGCATTGTTGGGCGCGTCGCCAGTCGCCGAGTGCCCGTTGATGCTCGGACCTTCATTGAGGGGAACACCGGCAGGCCCCGCGGAAGTCTGTTCATCGAGCCTCGTACGTTTCAGCTCGGTCACCAGCTTGTCCTGGTCGCTGACGAATCCCTTTCCGGGATGGAAAAACTGGTCGAACCGGCAGACAAACGCTTCGTCGCGCTCGCTCATCCCGGCCACGATAGCGCGAAGGCTCTCTTCCACCTGCCGGGACTGCTTGGATTTCAAGTCGTTGTCTATCAGCACGACCATTGAGATCGGAAAGGCCTCCGCGCTGAAAGCGGCGATTCTTTGCTCGACGTTGTCCTCGAGGATTCGGAAATCTTCCTTGGTCAGGCCCGGGACGAGGTGCCCTCCACCATCCTTCACAATCACCGGCACGACCACCTGATTCACGCTGATTCTCAGTCTTGGCTGTTGGTCTTGCTGTGGTTCAGTCGGCGGATTCTGCTGCCGCGCGGGCGTGCTGGAGCCGCCCTGCTGTGGGGTACGCGCGCTCAGTTGGACGAGCGCTATCGTCAACAGCACAAAGCTCCCGGGTAGAAACATTTTTCGTGGACTTTTCATGATCTTCAAGCCAGACTCCGTGACGAGTTCCATGCGCGGAGTTTCTTTATCGCGCATCCCTTGCGCCGCTTCGTGGCATCCTATGTGTGGGCTTTAACCCCGAGCGATTCGCTTGCCGGGCAACTTTATTCGACCAGGAAAGTATACATGCGTTCCCTAAAGAAGGTTGTGACGCAGTGCGCAGTGGCGTTGGTTGCATGGACGCTGGCCGTGCCGGCGTTGCCCCAGGAGCCTGCTCCGCAGGGGCCGACGATCAAGACCGAAGTCAACCTGGTCAATCTTTTCGTCACCGTGCGCGACAAGAAAAAGCACGTCATCACCAACCTGAAGAAGGAAGATTTCCGCATCCTCGAGAACGACCAGGAGCAAAAGGTCGCTTTCTTTTCCGCTGAGACCACTCTGCCCATCACACTGGGTTTGCTCATCGACACCAGCGGCAGCGAACAGAATCGTCTGCCCGCCGAGCAGGAAGCGGCGTCCCGGTTTCTCCACCAGGTGCTTCGCAAAGGCGACGAAGCCATGGTCATTTCCTTCGATCTCGACGTCGACATGCTCTCCGACTTCACCGATGATCACGCCCAGTTGCAGCGCGCTATCCATCATGCGCAGGTCAATGCCGCCGGACCCATGGTGACTCCCGGCACCTTGCCTTCGGGGCCTAATGGCACGCACTTTTACGACGCCGTGTGGGTGGCATGCGGGGAAAAGCTCGCTACCGAAGCCGGCCGCAAAGCTCTGGTGATCATCACGGACGCTGAGGATTTCGGAAGCAAAGTACGGCTGGAAGAAGCGATTGAGGCCGCGGAACGAACCAATACTGTCGTTCACGTTCTGCTGGTGCATGACCCGGGCTATGGATGGCGCCCGGATGTAGCGCACAAAATGGCGGAACAAACTGGAGGCCGGGTCATTGAAGTCTCTTCCGAAAAGCATCTTCAGGAAGCCTTCGACCAAATCTCGGAGGAGTTACGCCAACAGTACACTCTGGGGTACTACCCCACGAACGGCTCTCGCGACGGCACGTTTCGCAAGATTAAAGTGGAAGCGACGGACAAGGAACTGAAAGTCCTCGCGCGCAAGGGCTACTATGCCCCCAAAAGCTGAGCCTGGACTTCCTAAAGTCAGTTTGAGTTTTGACGCCTGCTGTCACGATCAAAGAGAAGTGCAATCAAAGCGAAATTTTGGGAGTGCTAGGATAGTTTGCGTGCGATCGCGCGCAACACGTAGCGAATGCGGTCAGGCCATGGCAAACGCCCCAGGTTGGTGCGCACGACTCCGCGCGTGAAGTAGGTTTTCTCCGAATAGTCGATGGCGACCTCCACAACGATGGGGCGGCCGGAGCGCGTTACCGTAAGCGCCTTTTCGAGCGTCCCCTCCACGTCGGCGTTTCGATGCAGGGCCAGGTGTTCCACGCCCACACCTTGGCAGATTCCCGCCAAGTCATAATCAGGGAGCTCGCTGCAAGACTTTCGTCCCAGGGCAACCTGTTGGAACTGGGCGATCTGGGCCAACTCGCGGTCCCTTAGCACCAACACCATCACGGGTAGTCGAAGCTGTGAGGCGGTGAGCAACTCCAATCCAGTCATGAGGAACGCGCCATCGCCGGCCAGCGAGACCACTGGACGATGCGGACAGGCAAGTGCAGCTCCAAGCGCGGCCGGTACTGCATAACCCATGCACGAATAATCGATGGGGGCCAGGAACGAGCGAGGATGCTGCAGCCGCAAGCACTCCATGGCGAGGAAAGTCCCGTTGCCGCTGTCGGTGGTGTAGATGGCATCGTCGCCCACCGCCGCTTGCAGAGCTTTCAACAAATAAGGCGGATACACGCCTTCGGAAGCAGCAGACGGCGTCCAGCCCTTCCAAACCTCTTCCTGACCAGAGCGGATGTCTTGCCGCAATTTCTCGTCAACCGCTCGCGGAGTAAGAAGCGGGAGCAACGCGGCGACGAAACTGGCAGCATCTGAGACCACAGGCAAGTCCGGCGAATAGTTCTTTCCCAAGACTGTGGGATCGATATCCACATGAATTAATTTTCCGGGAGGGTGCAGACCATAACTTCCCGTGCCTACCTCGGAGAAGCGACAGCCGATCGCCAGCGTAAGGTCACAGGAAGCCGCGATTTTTTGAGCGAAAGGCGGCGCGGAAGCGCCAAACCCGCACCAGAGCCAGAGGGGATGTTTTTCGTTGAATACGCCCTTGCCCTGGAAAGTCGTGGCCACAGGTGCGTTGAGCTGTTCAGCCAGAGCCACAAGATCGGCTCCGGCATCCGCCGCCCCTAGCCCAAGATAAATGAGCGGCCGGCGACTGGCCGCGAGCATAGCGCGAGCGCGCTCGACTTCTTCTTGCCGAGGCCCTTGGGGTGCGGCTGGCTCTGGCGGTGCGTACAGTTCAGCATCGTGGCGGAAGAGGTAGTGTTCCGCAGGGATCTCAACAATTACCGGGCCGGCTGGAGCCTTCCGCGCAATCTGGGCGGCGCGGCGGAGGGTCACGTAGATTTCCGAGGCTTGCTTGGCCTGGAACTGCGCTTTTGTGACAGGCCGAGCAATCGCAAGCTGGTCCACGTCGTGGAGTTGGAATGCTCTGCCCATGTCGCGACGAATCCCGCAAGCCACAACGAGCATGGGGATGCCGTCGAGGTAGGCCTCGGCGATACCCGAGAGTGCATGTGTCAAGCCCGCACCGGGAACCACGTTGACGACGGC
>CAZGFL010000037.1:0-76001 GCA_964524985.1 uncultured Acidobacteriaceae bacterium | reverse complement strand
CAGATTTCCGAACGCAACGGGCAAATTGCCGAGCGCAACGCGCAAATCTTCGAGCAAAGCCTGAAGCTGACCGAACAAAATGTGAAAGTGTTTCAGGAGATCCTTGAGGAGCTCAAGAAGCTGAACGCGCGTGCCTGATGGGACTCCGGAATTCGAGCTGATCCGCGACGTTACCCAAAAATACGGCCTCCAGGACCCGGATATCAGTTTCTATATTCTCGAAGCTCATCATATTCCGAACCTCATGAACTTGCGGAGTTACAACAACTGGCTCCTCAGCCAGAGCAGCACGAAGGAACAGGCGGGCGACCGCATCGGCGCCCGGGCTGACGCACGGAAAGCACTGCACTTCTCGCAGCTTATGTGGCTTGGCCAAAAGAGCACCATCGAAGCTCTAATCGCCGAATCCATGGGAATCAAGGCTTGTAAGAGGCTGCAAGCGCTTCTCAAGGAACAGGGGCAAGCCGGCGAGGCATCGCTGGTGGCTTTTCAGCAGGCGGGGTGGAACGCAGACCTCGAACGCACGGGATTTGCCCGTGGCTCGCGCGACCGCGGAAATCAACAGTCCACCGTTTGGGCGGGAATGACGATCCTACTGGCCACTCTTGTGATTCTGCTGGCAAGCACAGTTTCATGCGTCAGTCTGCTGGTGCTGTGGCTCAAGCGGACCGCCGTTGATGCGCGTGGCCGCTTTCTCGTTTTCTTGTCCTGGGGGTTGGATGCCGCTCCAGTTGTCTTGCTCGGCGCTTGCTCGGTGATTTATCTCGCCTACCATCCGTTTGCGCGCACCTATCACGCGTATTTTTCGGCGCAGCAGCCCATTAGTGACTTCGAGGGCCTATTCGACGCGGGGACTGTGACGCATGTTTTGCCGGGCCCGGTCACGCAAGTTCTAACCCCAGTTTTGCTGTGGACGGTCGCCACCGTGGGGCTCTCTCTGCTCGCCGCGCTCTTGCTGATCCGAATGTTCGCGCGTCGGCTGCGCCAGGCTTAGTCACTCTCCCGGCTTGGCGCGGGCGCCGCTGGCGCATTCTTGTGGCCAAGCATTTCCACGGCGGCTTGATAGAGTTTGGCGCGCAACTGATAGCGCTCGTTGGCCTTGGTGATATACCGAACGGCCAGCTCAATGCCCCCAACCACCGGCTTGACGCTGATCGCCGGCGCTACCGAGAAGGAACTCATTTCACGCGAACGCGTGGCTCGCCGCCATTCTTCTTCGGCGGCCGCCGCGCTCTCCTTCGTCGCTTCCACCACCTTCTTCTGGAATTCCTCGATCACCGGATATGGATCTTCTCCGTAGGGCAAAACCAGCTGGAGTTCGTCCCACAACCACTGCCCGGTCGTTGAAAAATTGAAGTAGTGTCCTTCGATGGCGAAACTGTTCGTGAACGTGACCTGCCGCCCGGTGGGATGGCCGGAATCGGTCCAGTTTCCGGTTTCCAGCAAAACGGTATGAAACGGCCCGATTTCCACCACTTCCCCGGTCACGCCGTTGATCTCCACCCAGTCGCCCACGTGCATGCCGTTTTTCCCCATCAGGACAAACCAGCCGAGAAAGCCGACGATGAAGTCCTTGAGCGCGACCGTCAGGCCTGCGCCCGCGAGGCCGAGAAAGGTTCCCAGTTGCCCCGGCGGGCCAATGATCACCAGCAAAATGAACAGGAGCGCCACGATGCGCAGCCCCACGCGCGTCACCGTTTGCAGCGACTGCAATTGGCGGCGATCCATGCTCAGGCGGTTGACCACCTTGTCCATCAAAGTGCTGAAGTAGAGAGCCGCAATCAAAATCGCCAGGATCAACAAGACGCTGGTCAACGCGCGGTGAACAAGCGCACGCTGGCGCGAGGCAACGTTGTCGATCCAACTCGCATAGATAACAGCCAGCTGTTTGTTGGTCTCGACGCGCTTGTCATAGTTCGCCAGAGCCTCTTGTTCGGAGGCCAGGTGCCATGTACGGTCTGCCGCGGCCGCAAGCTCTTCGACCGTGCGCTGATCGTTTTCTGTCGTTGCCGCAGGAGAGCCTGCCATTTTCTTCTTGGTGTGATGAGCCAGTTCCGGCGCAGCTTCTTTCTCTTTTTCGAGTGCGGCGTCCAGCGCATTGTGCTTCAGGACCAGGGCCTCCGCCACATTTTCCGCGTCCTGCTTCGCGCGCCATAGTTGCAGTTGAAGGTTATGCAGCTTGTTCCAGTTCTCGTAGAGATGAATTAGCCCGAATTGTAGAGGTGCTTCGGCGAGCCCTTCTGGAATCGCCGGGGTTCCGTGCTGCACGTCCTCGTGTTGCTTCTGAGCTTCCTGGATGCGCGCCGCCACGTCACCTCCCTCTCGCCGGAAATCTTGTTGGGCGTCGTCCGCTTCATCCGTGGCCAAGTCACGATCCGCCTCCACGCCATCGAGCTGTTCCTGGAGCTTTTCCTCTCTGTCCTCATCCTTGGTCTTGGCAATGATGCCCTTCAGCGCCGCCATGCGCGCATCATCATCCGCGATTAGCTTCTGTGCCTTTTGCAAACGTTCTTTTGCTTCCTTGGCATCGGCGCTGAGCGCCGGAGGATGCTCGCGGGCGTCCCGAAGCGCAGCCTCGTAGGCCAGGTCCACTTCGTAGTCCGCCAGGCGCAAAGCCTCCAGCGCCAGGGGGCGCTCGTCGGGCGAGGTCACGGCATGCGCGAGGTCTTGCGCCGTCTTCAAGGGTGTTTGATCGACCAGCGGCGCCTGGGGAGCAACCGGAGCTTTCCCTTTGCCAAAGGAAGGTGGTGCTTTGGGAGGTTCCGCCGTGCGAATCACGCCGTAAACGGTGGCCCCCAGGAGGATCACAAGTACAATCGCTATGATTTTCTGCATCGGCCTCTTTTTCCGGCGGGCTCGGCCTATTCTAAAGAGGACAGAGGCAATGCACAATGAAGCGTCCGCTCCTTCGGCAGAGCCTCAAGAAGATGTTCGGTTCTACTAGTACACGCCTTCTCTTTTTGACCACGCCGTAACAATCCGTCTTTCTTCCCGTAACGCGGGCCTCCTACCTTTGCCCCCGCCGCACTAAAGACAAGCGTGGGATGCGGCAAGCTTAGCTGGGACGCGCAGCCGAGCTCCCATTCAATCCGCGTACGTCACAGAGCAATTCATTCAAGAGGAGAAAATACGGAAATGAGATTGAACATGACACGGAAAGCCCTCGCTGCAAGCCTGCTGGCCACCGCTTTGGTCAGCCCGGCATTTGCCAACGAGGGCAAAGTTCCCAAAGGTGTTCCGCGGTTAGACCACGTCTTCGTGATTATGATGGAAAACCACGGTTACAACCAGATCATCGGCAACCCGGACACACCGTTCGCCAGCTCGTATGCGAAGTCGGCAAACTCGGCGACGAACTACTTCGCTGTGGCTCATCCCAGCTCGACCAACTATTTGGAAGTCGTTGGCGGGTCGAATTTCGGCGTTCATAGCGACAACAATCCGGACTGGCACAGCACGACGTGCACCCCTAATCTGGCCTCCGGCTTGGTGAACACAGATAACCCCGCAAGTCCCAACGTATGCCCCATAACCGGAGAAGGAACCGACGCGACGACACCGGCGATCGACTGCACAAATGAGACGCAGTGTCCGCTGGGTAGCAACGACGGGGAGAACAATATCGATGGTGTGCTCTCCATTCCGGCAGCGTCAAACATTTCCGGAAAGACTATCGCCGACCAGTTGGTCGCCGCAGGACTTACCTGGAAGAGCTATCAGGAAAGCTTGCCGTCCACCGGGGCCGACGGCGTGAATTTCTCCGATGGCTTCTTCACCGACTCCAGCAACATTTTGCAGTTCCTGCCAAGTGAAGGGCAGGGCTTGCTCAAACTGTACGCCGCGAAGCACAACCCCTTTGTGTATTTCCGCAGCGTGCAGGAAGGGACGAGCGCCGAGCTAAGCTTGAAGAGAGTGGTCCCGTTTGAAGGGGAAGGCGGACTGTTTGAAGACCTCAGCTCCGGTCATGTGCCGCATTTCTCGTTCATCGCGCCGAATCAGTGCAATGATCAGCATGGCCGTGCAAACGGTGGCACGCAGTGCGACTTCGATCCAAATGACAATGGAACGCTTGTCGGGCTCAACCCGGCGCTGATGTATCTGGGCGATTTGACCCTGCGGAACATCGTGAAGGCTATCCACCGCTCTCCTGTATGGCAGGACGGACGGAACGCCATCGTGGTTCTTTGGGACGAAGACGACTACAGCGTGGCGCCCACTACCAACAAGGTTTTGCTTATCGTGGACACCAACTACGGCGTCCATGGTGTGCAGAGCGGAAAGTTTTACACTCACTTCTCGTTACTCAAGTCCATTGAGGCGGGTTTCCGCCTGCCCTGCCTGAACCATGCCTGCGACGACAACACCCGTGTGATGTCCGATCTCTTCCGCGGAGATCGCGACGACGAGTGATTCGACGGCAAAAACGCTGCGCCGACTTCTATCGGCATGGTGAGATGAAATACCATATCGCCGGAAAGGCCCTTCGGGGCCTTTCCTTTTTTCCATAGCTTATTCTCTCGCAACGCAAAGCCACGTTCTCCGCACTTCTTCAAACATGCTGCGCTACTCTTGAATCACGAGGCCCGCATTGGATTCACGCCTGCCGAAGCTCATATTCGTCTTGTTGGCGCTCTATGCCGCCATCCATTTCTCCTATTACTACCCACAACTGCCCGGCGTGGTGGCTTCGCACTTCGACAAACATGGCGCCGCGAACGGCTGGCAGACCAAGCAGGCGTTTTTCAGAGTTTTTGTCGGCGTCAGCATGCTGGCGGTGATTATTGGCTTTGCCATTCCGAAAATTATCTTTGCGGTTCCATCGCAGCTCATTAATCTGCCGAACAAAGGCTATTGGCTCGCGCCGGAACATCGTGCGGAGACCACAGAGTTCTTCAATACTTACTTTGGATGGTTTGGGTGCGCGATGTACCTCATCATGATTCTCACTTTCGACTACGCCATTCAGTCCAATCTGCATCCGGAGAATCCGCCGGATCCGGCGCGCATGTGGTTCATCCTCGCGGGCTTCCTGATCTTCATGGTTGTTTCGACCATTCGAATGCTTACCAAATTTCTTCGCCCACCATCTGATCTTCTGCCAAGAAAATAAAACGCCCCAAATTTCGTGGGGCGTTTTGATACTTCAATTTCGATTTTCAAGTTTCGGCTTTATCTCACAGGTAGTCGCGCGAGGGACCTTCGAGGAAGGCGCGGAGCTTGCGCGAACGCGAGGGATGGCGCAGCTTGCGCAGCGCCTTCGCTTCGATCTGGCGGATGCGTTCGCGCGTGACAGCAAACGACTGGCCGACTTCCTCAAGCGTGTGCTCGCTGCCGTCGTCCAGCCCAAAGCGCATCTTGATGACTTTTTCCTCGCGCGGCGTCAGCGTCTTCAATACCGAAGACGTCTGTTCCTTCAAATTCAAATTGATGACCGCATCCGAAGGCGAGACCACGGCCTTGTCTTCGATGAAGTCGCCGAGGTGCGAATCTTCCTCTTCCCCGATGGGCGTTTCGAGCGAAATCGGTTCTTGAGCGATCTTCAGGATCTTGCGCACCTTGGACACGGGAATGTCCATGCGCTTAGCGATTTCCTCGCTAGTCGGCTCCCTGCCCAATTCCTGGACCAGCTGTCGGCTGGTGCGCACGAGTTTGTTGATGGTCTCGATCATGTGCACGGGAATACGGATAGTGCGCGCCTGATCGGCGATGGCGCGAGTAATGGCCTGGCGGATCCACCAGGTCGCGTAGGTTGAAAACTTGTAGCCGCGGCGCCACTCGAATTTGTCGACCGCTTTCATCAAGCCGATGTTGCCTTCCTGGATCAGGTCGAGAAACTGCAAGCCGCGATTGGTGTATTTTTTCGCGATGGAAACGACCAAGCGGAGGTTGGCTTCGATCAACTCTTTTTTGGCTTGTTCGGCTTCGGCTTCGCCGCGGTGAATGAGCGTGAGCGTACGCTTTAATTCGGTGAGGCCTACTTCGCTGGCTTCTTCGATATCTTTCAGTTCGGTGCGGCGATTGCGCAGTTCCTTGCGCGCTTCGGAGGCGACTTCGCCCTTGGCCACGTCGGCGCGGCGCTCCAGGCGCCCGGCTTCGCGCTCGAGCGATTGCAGGCGCTCGACGGTGCCGCGCATTTTGTCGATCAGACGCTTTTTCTCGAAGGGGTTGAAATCGATGTCGCGAATGGCGAGGGAAATCTCGACGCGAGTACGTGCCACGGCCCACTTGGCACGAATATACGGGCGCTTTTTGGATTTGGCGGTCTTTTCGAGCTTCACCGCCTGCTTCAGCGCGGTGTCGTAGAGCTTTGCAATCTTGTCGATGGACTTGAGCGTTTGCTTGGTTTTGTTGAAGATCTTCTCTTCGGTTAGCTCTTCATCGTCAAACTGGACGATTTCCTTGATGGAGCGTACGCCCTTGCGCAGATCATCGCCGACGGCAATCAATTCCTTGATGACGATAGGCGAACGGGTGATGGAGCGCATCACGACGAGCTGGCCGCGCTCGATGCGCTTGGCAATGGTCACTTCGCCTTCGCGGGTTAGCAGCGGAACCGTGCCCATTTCGCGCAAGTACATGCGCACGGGGTCGTTGGTTTTTTCGAGAGAGCCGGGAGTCAGGTCCAGATCCGTTTCGCCTTCGTGGACCTCTTCCTTGCTGCCACCCTCGTGGTCCCCACCCTCGGCAGACACTTCCACGGCGCGGGCGGCTTTCGCCGACGCCTGGTCTTCGTAAATCTCGATGCCGTTCCGCTCGAAGGTGGTAAGGAGATCGTCGATCTCTTCCGAAGAATGCACTTCCGCCGGAAGCGAATCGTTCACTTCGTCGTAAAGCAGGTAACCGCGCTCTTTGCCGATGGCAATGAGCTGGCGTACCGCATCGTATTTTTCTTCAAGGCCTGCTGCTGCCACAATTCCTCCAAATATTGGAACGCAATCCCAAGCGGGGCAAAGGTGCGCAGAGCCCCGCGCTCACTCGCAGGGACACCGGCAGGCTGGCGCACTGGCGCAGTCCACGAAGAGTCCCCCACAAGATCGTTTTTTGTTTGAATCCTTCTGCGCCGTGCCGCTCAATTGCCGCCGGCCCTGTGCGTCGCCCGATCCGCACCTTAGGGCCTGTCCCTGCCGCTAAGTACATAGATATAGATGCATTTAACGGCAGAACCGTTACCCGCGAAACCCTATTACGTTACACAGGCAAATACCTGCTCGTCAACGCTTTAATTCTTGGAAAGCTGTGGAAGAATACCCCTTGGCGATCAGAACTGGGTTTGAAGGGAAAGGGGTAACCTTGGCATCCGCGTTCTCTCATGCGGTGGCAGCTTGGGGCATCGGGACCTGCTTTGCTCGCCTTAGAATCTCCAAACGAGTTTGGGTGGCCGGGATAGTGTGTTCCGTCATTCCCGACATCGACGTGATTGGATTTCGATTTGGTGTTCACTACAGCGACTTTTGGGGACACCGCGGCTTCACTCATTCCCTCCTTTTTGCCGCGCTGCTGGCTACTCTCGCTTCCCTCTTGAGCTTTCGACGAGCAATGTCGAACGTGAGCCTCCTCTGGATTTGGTGCTACCTATTCGTGGCAGCGGCAAGCCACGGAATTCTGGATTCCACGACGGATGGTGGTCTCGGAGTGGCGTTCTTCTCGCCCTTCAATAATGCTCGCTACTTTCTGCCGTGGCGGCCGATACGTGTTTCGCCCATTGGCGTCGGAAGATTCTTCACAGAACGAGGCCTCGCGGTTATCCAAAGTGAGTTGCTTTGGATTTGGCTACCCACTGGCTTGCTCGTAGCCACAGTGTGGTTGGTACGAAACATACGAAACAGTGCTCATTCAGAAACAATGAGCGTTTCTTAACGAGCGGCGGCGAGGCGGCGCATCAGTTCCTGCTTTTTCTCCAGCAAACCTCGGAGTTCCGGCGCGGCGGGATTGGCTTCAATGCTGCGCTGGACCTCGGCCAGTTCCTGCTCCGCCTGGCGGTGCTGCAAGACTTCGATACAGCTCAGGGCTTCCTCCCAGGTGGGGTCGCTGACTTCTTCGAACAGGATTTCGAACAGCAGGTGGCGGTCGCGCTCTTCGAGGCCAGCAGCCACGTCCGTGGCCTGAAACGGTTGGCCGGAGAGGCCGGCAATGACAAGGGCGGCAAAAATCTTTTCGGTTTCGAGGCCGTGGTAAAGCCGCGCATTTTGTAAATGCTGGGCCAGCTCGTGCCGGAAGCTCTCCGCCTCAGCGAGCATGCGAATCAACCGCCGCTCGACCGGCTTGGCCGCACGGCCCATCAGTTCCGGCTGAAGCTTCAGCTCGCTGCGGCGCTCTGAGGCAGCTTTGCTCAAGGCGGCGCGCAGTACCGGCTCCTCAAGACGCAGTTGTTGCGCGATGCGCGTAGCGCATTCGGAACGCAGGATACGATTCGGAATCTTCTGCACGTAAGGCAACAGGAAGTTCACGGCGCGGTTCTTGCCTTCGCCAGTGCTCAAATCCATATGGCGGGCGCGTGCAATCAGGTAATCGACGTACGGCGGAGCTTCCTTTAAGAGTTTAAGATACTCGTCGGCGCCTCTTTCGCGCAAAAAGAGATCCGGGTCGGCTTTTTTGTTGCCAATGGGGGGCAGGGCGAGCACTTTCACCTCGAAGTCCTGCTCGAGGAGTAGCGACAGCGAGCGCTCGGTGGCGGATTGTCCCGCGGCATCGGGATCATAATTAACCACGACGCGCTTGGTAAAACGGCCAAGGAGTTTGATCTGTTGCTCGGCGAGACTGGTGCCGCAACTGGCCACTACGTTGCTGATCCCCGCGCGGGCCACGGCGATGGCATCCATGTAGCCTTCGACGAGAATCACGAAGTCCTGCCGGCGGATACCCTCCTTGGCACGGTCCAGGTGATAGAGCACGTTGCTCTTCGAATAGATGGGCGATTCGGGGGAGTTCAGATATTTTGGCTGGTCATCGCCGAGCGCGCGGCAGCCGAAAGCGATGACCTTTCCGGATTCATTCGCAATGGGAAAGGTAATGCGCCGGCGGAAGCGGTCAAAAAGGCGCGGACCTTGTTGTTCACGCGAAATCAGGCCCGAATCGACAAGCACCTTTTCGGAATATTTGGACTTCAGGTAACGCAAGAGGACGTCGCCGCCACTGGGGGCATAACCTATGCCGAATCGCGCGATGGCATCTTTGTCCAGGCCGCGGTCTTCGAGATAGGCGCGGGCGGCTTTGCCTTCCAGCGTGCCTTCGAGTTGCTTCACGAAAAAGGATTGCGCTTCGCGATGCATCTCGACGAGCACAGCGCGCTGCTGATTTTCCTTGCGCTCTCCGGGCGAACGCTCCTTTGGGCGAGGAATGGCAATTCCACATTTTTCAGCGACGAGTTTCACGGCTCCGGGAAACTCGCACTTCTCCATGTCCATTACGAAGTTGTAGACGTCGCCGCCCTTGCCACAACCAAAGCAATAAAAGATTTGCTTGATCGGAGAGACGGTGAAGGACGGAGTTTTTTCCTGGTGGAACGGGCAGAGGCCGCTGAAATCCTTGCCCGCTTTCTTGAGGCGCACATATTCGCCGACAACCCGAACGATGTCGGCTTGTTGTTTTACCTTGTCCGCAAAGGATCCCGCTTCCGCCATGAATTAGAGAAGATATCGGTTCTAGTGCTTTATGTATTCGTTCTTGTAGACCGTGCCGGCCTTCATCACAAATTTTACATGCTCGAGGGTAGTGACGTCTTTGGTGGGATCGCCGTCCACGGCAACGAGGTCGGCCCACTTGCCGGGCTCGATCGTACCGACTTGCTTCGTCCACGTCCCGCCCAGCAGGTCAGCGGCATTGATGGTGGCGGTCTGAATGGCGGCGAGCGGCGTCATTCCCAGCTTCACGTAAACGTGAAACTCGCCGGCGTTCAATCCGTGCGGGTAGACCGCGGCGTCCGTCCCAAAGGCCACCTTCACTCCAGCGTCAAACGCCTTCTTGACATTCTTCTGCATGGCCGCCGCGACATCCCGCATCTTTTGCTTCGAAAACTCCGGCACGTCGCTGCGATCCATATTCTTTTCCATGTATTCGCCGAGGAAGAGCGTCGGCACGAGAAAGGTTTTGTTTTTCACTAGCTCAGCGATCGCCGCGTCGTCCATCAGGTGCCCGTGCTCGATTGAATCCACGCCAGCGTCCGACGCCCAACGCACGCCTTCGGCGCCGTGGGCATGCGCAGCGACTCTGCGGCCGAGTCGGTGCGCGTCCGCCACAATCGCCTTCATTTCTTCGAGCGTGTACTGCGAAGCGTTCGGGTCATCGCCTTTCGAAAGCACGCCGCCGGTGGCACAAATCTTGATGACGTCCGCTCCATATTTGATGACTTCGCGGACTTTGTGTTGCACGGCCTCGATGCCGTCCGCCACCCCGCCTCCCTGGAAATGAAACGCCGGCGGCAGCAGGTTTTCGTCGCAATGGCCGCCAGTGATGCCAAGCGCCGGTCCGGACGCGACAATACGCGGCCCAATCACGTCACCGTCATTGATGGCGTCGCGCAACGCAATGTCCGAATAGTCGAACGCGCCAAGATTGCGCACGGTGGTGAAGCCGGCTTCGAGCGTGCGCTTTGCGTTTCTCGCGCCGTGCAAGGCTTCGCGCGCCGTCGAGATGCCAAGACCTGGATATCCGAGCGAACTCAGGTCGAACGTCAGATGCGTGTGCATGTCGATGAGGCCGGGAAGAACCGTCGCGTCGGGCAGATCGATGGTGGCGTCGCCTTCCGCGGGCTTGATTTCCGAATCCGAAGTGATTTGCGTAATTTTGTCGCCTTCGATGACAATGGCCTGGCCGGTGCGCAATTGCCCGGTGCGCACATCGAGCAGGCGCCCCGGATGAATCACGGTTCGCTTCGCCGCTGGCGGCTGAGCGTTCGCGGAAGAAGCCTGCAATCCCAGCAAGACTGCGACCGCAAGAATGACACAGCTCCACTTGCGGCCTTCGCGCACCGCTCTCGCATGCCATAAAGAACTCTTCAGAACATTCATCGCACCACCTCATCTTGAATTGGCAACCGGACCGCGGGGAGTATACCAGAGCCCTTGCTCAACTCCGGAGTTCGACGACGGTTATGGCTTTTCCGCCGTGCTCTTCCGCTTCAAACGAATGCCGTGCGACCAGCGGATGCGAGGCAAGAAATTCACCGATGCCCTTGCGGAGCGCCCCTGTGCCATGGCCGTGAATAATGCGCACCCTCGGGCGGTGCGCCAGTGCGGAATCATCCAGAAATTTGTCGACGCGCTCACTGGCCTGTTCTACGGTCATGCCAATGACGTTGATCTCATCACTTACGCTGTCCGTGCCCGGCTGCACATTTACTGTGACGCCCGAGCGATCGACAGGCGCCGCGACGGATTTTGAGGCGTGTGCGGGCGCTTCAATTCCAATAATTTCGTCCAGGGCCACTTTCATGCGCAGCGGGCCGGCTTCGATTTCCGCGGAAGAACCATCGAGTCGGCGAAAGATCACCGGTTTGGAGAACCCGCGCACGCGGATTTTCTCGCCCGCAACCAGTTGGTCAGGCGCCACGGATTGCAGCGCACCGGCTTGCGCGCCCAGATCGGTCTGCGATTCGGAAATCGTCTGCACGACGGCGGCATTCAACTCTTCTTTGGCCTCGCCGCGTGCCGATTGCATTTTGTGCCGTGCTGTTTTCTCGAGTTTCGCGCGGAGCTCCCGTTCTTTCACTGCTTCGACGACGCTCGCGACATTTTCTTCGAAGCGCCTGCCCATCTCGGCAAACTGCGCTTCCAGCTCCCGGATGCGCTTCTGCTGGCGCTCGACCCACTCCGTGCGCAACTTCTTTCGCTCTTCGTCAAGGGCGCGGCGCTCGGAGGTCAGTTGTTGTTGCACGCGGTCCAACTCGTCGCGGCTGCGATGCAAGTAAGCAATCAGGTCGGCAGCCTCGCGAGATTCCGGTGTAAGTAAGGATTTGGCGCGATCGATGATGTCGTGCGCGAGGCCCAGGCGCTGCGCGATGGCAATGCCGCTGGAGCCGCCCGGCACGCCCACCATAAGCCGGTAGGTGGGGCGCAGGTTTACGTCATCGAACTCGACGGCGGCATTCACCACGCCGGGAGAAGTCGCGGCGTAGGTCTTCAGGCGGTCATGGTGCGTGGTGGCAAGCACGATGCACTTCTTCGCTCGAAATTCATCGAGCAGCGCCACTGCCAGCGCAGCACCTTCTTCCGGGGCAGTGCCCGTCCCCATTTCATCGACGAGCACGAGCGATTGCGCGGTGGCGGCATCCAACATGCTTTTCAAATTCAACATGTGCGCGGAGAAAGTAGAAAGGTCGGCAGCGATCGATTGTTCGTCGCCGATGTCAACGAGGATGCGGTCGAAGAGCGGCAGCACCGCGCGTTGGGCAGTTACCGGAATGCCGGACTGCGCAGCAAGCGCCGCCAGGCCGGTGGTTTTCAGTGCGACAGTTTTTCCGCCGGTATTCGGGCCGCTGATGACCAGGACACGTTCGTCTCCACCGAGAGACAGGGTCATGGGAACAATGGCGCGATGTTCTTTGCGCAACTTGTCTTCGAGCACGGGGTGACGCGCGCCTTCCAACTGTAATGCATTGGTGGTGGAGAATTCGGGCGTGGCGGCGTCAAATTCGCGCGCGAATCTTGCCCGGGCAAAAACGCCGTCGATCTCCGCGATAGTGGCCGCTGCCGCGTGCAGCGGTTCGCGGACGGCTTGCAACTTTTCGGTGAGTTCGCGCAGGATGCGCACAATCTCCGCGGCTTCATCTTCGGCAAGTTGCACCAGTTGGTTGTTGGCTTCGACGGTTTCGAACGGCTCCATGAAAACGGTTTGTCCGGTGGCGCTGGCGCCGTGGGCCACGCCCGGAACGCTCCGCCGATGTTCAGCGCGCACGGGAATCACAAAGCGGTCGTTGCGCAGCGTGACGTAATCCTCCCCCGATTCCGCGTTGCGCGCGCGCAGAATTTGCTTAAGAGTTTTCTGGATGGATTCGCGCGTCTGCGTAATGCTTGCGCGAATGCGCCGCAACGCGGCCGAGGCGTCATCACTGATCTCGCCGTTTGGCAACACGCAGCGGCGAATCGCGGCGTGCACTTCGCGAAAATCGCCAAGCGATGCGGCCTTTGCGGCAAGCAGCGGAGAGTTCGCCGTTTCTTCCCGGAGTTGCTGCCGCAACCACGCAGCCGTTTCGAGCAACGAGGCAGCATCGAGAAAGTCGGCCGGCTCGAGCACCATGCCCGGCCCTTCGATCCGTTCGAGCCAGCCCTGCGGATCGGCCAGAGCCCCGAATCCGAGTTCGCGCCCCTGGCGCAGCCACTCGCGTGCTTCGCGAATGAGGGCAAACCCGGATTCCAAAACCGCGCGGTCCTGCGTAAACTCCAGACCCTCAATTGCCCGCCGCCCCGGTGCACAGGTGGTGCGCAGCCGCAGCAATTCCACTAGCTTGTCAAATTCGAGTACGTCTTGCGGTTTGCGTGCCATCGCTATTCTTGGCCCAGATTGCGCATCAAATAATTGGCTGCATCTCCCGGCGTTGCTGCGATGTGCACAAGCCGGGCATTCGCTTCGCCCCAGGGTGCAGGATGTCCCAGCTCCACTTCCCTAACGCGCTCCACTATCGGCTTCCAGAAATCACCGAGGACCGCGAACGGTTTGGCGTTCATCACCGATTTGTTCAGCATCTCCCAGACAACGGCTAGCTCAACGAGCGTGCCCGTGCCGCCTTTGCAGGCCACAAATCCTTGCGCCATGCGGATCAATTCGAACAGGCGCTCTTCCCAGGTTTGTTTGCGCACTTCTACGTCGATCCACTGATTGAGCCTTGCGGATTTGAAGAAATCTGCGGTCACGCCATAGGTCTTCCCGCCCGCTTCTTTTGCTCCGCGCGAGACCGCTTCCATCACTCCGCCATATCCGCCGCTGCAAACCGAAAAACCGTGTTTGGCCAGAGCGCGGCCCAGCGTGCGCGCTTCTTCGTAGTCTTCATGGCCTTCTCGCGGCCGCGAACTCCCGAATACGGTAACGATGACTTCCGTCTTCACGAGAGGTTCTCAATGGGTGTGCTTGGGTTCAGGAGCGCGCTTGGGGGCGGCGTCGAACTCTTCCAGCATCGCGACACAGAGTCCGGTCAGGGCGTCCGCGGCTTCGCGATTTTTTCCGCCCTGGTTGTTACTCAGAAAAGAGAAGATCAGCCTCCGCCCCTTGGGCGTCTCGGCGAATCCAGACAGCGTGCGCACATGCTCGACGGACCCGGTCTTCGCATGAATGCGCCCAGCAACAGGAGTATCTTTCATGCGGTCCTGCAGCGTGCCGTCGATTCCCGCTACGGGCAACGACGCGTAATAGATGTCGAACCATGGCTGCTTCTGCGCGAAGGCCAGCAGCGTGGCAATGGCGCGAGGCGTCACCAGATCGTGCCGCGACAATCCCGAAGCATCGGCTTGCACGACATCATCCGGAGCCACTCCCGCCGAAGCATAAAAATCCTGCGGCGTCTTCATCAAGTCATCGGGAGTAGTCCACATTCCATTTTGGCGGCCCACCGTACGCAGCAGCATTTCCGCATGCAGGTTCTGGCTGATCTTGTTGATGAGTTTGATGGCGTCCCCCAAAGGCACCGAGACATGTTCCGCCAAAACTTGCGGGTCCTCTTGCGTCTTTGGGGCCTCGTGATTGGCCCGCGCTATGCCGTGGACTTTGATGCCCAGTTCTTCGAGCAGGTGTTTGAGGACGGCAGCAGCGTGTTGCGCCGGCTCCTCGACGGCAAGAATCAGTTTGCGCGGCGATCCCTTGGCCGGCATGGTGCCCTTCACGACAACTAGATTGGCGCCGGGGTCGCGCGTCAGCGTCAAATCCGATTTCGCGTCGGCTGCGGAGGTGACAACATTGTTCTGAACGAGAAAGTCCGGTGTCGCCGGGCTAACCGAAGCCTGCACCGGGCTGCCTGCCGTATCTCCGGGAGTCAACGTCAGCGTGACGGTGTTGTCGTCTACCACGATAGAGGAAATGGCCGCGCCGTATTCCCACACCATATCGTCAATTTCCCAGCCGTTCGGATAGCGTTCGCGGGGAAAATAGCTGTCGTCACCGACCACGTCGCCAATAATCTCCTTTATTCCTTTTGCCGCCACCGCATCCGCGAGTTCGAGCAACGGTTTTTCCGTAGGCCCGTCAAATTCCTCCTTCAATTCGTAGGGAAACTTCCGGTTGGAGAGATTGGGGTCACCCCGCCCAACGAGCACCACATCTCCTGTCAACACGCCGTTGCTGGAAATCGTTCCGCTAGTCTCCAGCGTGGTGTGAAAACGGTATTCAGTGCCAAGCTTGGTCAGCGCCAGGGCCGTTGTGAACAATTTCATGTTTGAGGCCGGAACGAAATACCGGTCGGCGTTCTGCTGGTAGAGCGTCTCGCCACTCTGCGCGTCCACAATCAGCAAACCCCATTCGCCTTTGCCCGTCGGGCCGCTTCCCAGAAGCGCCTCGGCGCGTTCCGCGAATTTCGCAGCGGCTTTCTTGGAGGAAGCGGTGTTTTTTTTCGTCGCGCCATCTGGCGTGACTCTCGCGTACTTTTCAGGTGTCGCCGGTTTTTGTGCGTGACTTGCCGCCACGCACGCGACGGCTGACAAAACTACCGTCAAGCAACTTCGCCCTGTCATTCGCATGTTCATCTGTATCGGCGCTTGCGCACTGCAAATTATAAACGAAAGGCAACGCATTCCACTTCAAATGCGTCACATCTATTGTTTGAACCCCCGGTAAAAGCTATCCCCGGCCCGAGTGTTGCACCTGGCCCACGGGCACTCTATGATGTCTACGCCCAGAAAACTTACGTCGAGGTGAATTGTGATTAAGCGAATAGTCTCTACCCTGATGGCGCTGGCATTGGTGGCACTTCCGCTCACAGCAGCGTCTGACAAAAAGGAAGCCGAACGGCTGGAAAACTGCGGCACGGTGGTAAAGGAAATTATGGATATCCCGGATGACATTCCTCAGGACCTCATCGACAAGGCCGAATGCATTATTGTTTATCCGTCCGTGCTGAAGGCAGCATTCATTATTGGCGGCAGCTACGGTCGCGGAGCGATGACCTGCCGCACCGGCGAACACTACACCGGTCCCTGGAGCGCCCCCTCAATGATGGCTCTGGAGGGCGGAAGCTTCGGCTTGCAGTTGGGCGGGCAGGCCACGGATTTTGTGCTCCTCGTCATGAACCCACGCGGGGCCCATTCCATTTTGAAGAGCAAGGTGAAGCTCGGCGCGGATGCTTCTGCGGCCGCTGGGCCGAAAGGCCGCACAGCAGATGCCTCCACTGACGTTACGCTTCGAGCGGAAGTCCTGAGTTATTCCCGTGCGCGCGGCCTCTTTGCGGGTCTTTCCCTCGAAGGCTCCACCGTACGTCCTGACAAGGACGCCAATGAGCGCGTGTACGGGCAGAGTGTCCCGGCGGAAGCCATTATCTTCAAGGGAGCAGTGGCCGTTCCTCCTCCGGCGCAAAAGCTGATCGCGTATCTGAATCAGAAGTCCCCGAAGAACTTGTCTGACCCAAACTCGCTCAAGGAATAGTTTCAACCCTTTAAGTGCGATTGACAGAACGCCCCGGTGTCTTGCTCGCCGGGGCGTTTTTCATTGCGCGCGGCACCAAACGTCGGTGAAAGAAAAGACTTGACATTCTGAGATATGTGACCTATAGTCACAAATGAGGATAGGTCATTATGAAGAGAAAGCCAGCTCCAATCACTCCGCCAGAGCCTCTTCCAAGGACACAGGGCTTGGGCCGCAGGCAACGCCGCAGCGTCGAGATTCGCGAACGATTGTTTCGCGCCGCGCTTCAACTTTTCGCACAAAAGGGGTTTGCCGAAACTACGGTCGAGGACATCACCGAAGCCGCCGATGTGGGCAAAGGAACCTTCTTCAACTACTTCCCCAGCAAAGACCACATCCTGCTGGCCTTCGGTGAGATGCAGCTCGGCAAGCTCGAAGCGGCTATCGAAACGGCGCGCAGCACCAACCAGCCCATGCCGGATTTTCTGCGCGGTCTGGGAGCCCGCATGACTCAGGAGCCGGTTCGGAATCCCGCGATCATGCGGGCCATCCTGCAAGCCTACCTCTCCACCACTCCCGTGCGGGAGGCAATGATGGATCTGCAGAAGCGTGTCCATGCACTTCATTCCCAGATGATTCGGCTAGGCCAGGAACGCGGCGAGATTCGCAATGACTTGCCGGCAGAAGAGATTGCTTTCGTCTTTCGGCAGACCATCTTCGGGACCCTCCTGATTTGGTCGCTTTACGGAGACGCCACGCTGCATTCTCGAATCGAGTCGGCTTTTAACATTCTTTGGACAGGCATCGCGCCAAGGAACAATGCAACCGGTGCATCCGCTGAGCCGGGTTCTCCCTTAGGAGTTGGGCCCCATGAATCGTAAGCGCACGTTCATCATTCTAAGCGTTGTCGCTGTGGCGGCTGCTACTGCGGTTTACGCCAACTGGTTCCACGGCGACGATGCCCTTCGTGGGTCGGGCACCGTGGAAGCGCACGACATTCGAGTGGGCTCCAAGATCGGCGGGCGTATCGACAAAGTGCTCGTTCGTGAAGGCGACACCGTGCAAGCCGGCCAAGTATTGATCACGTTCGACGACCGCGAACTGCAAGCCTCGCTCGAGGAATCCCGCGCCAACGCCCTGAAGGCGCGGCGCGGCTATCGGCCCGAAGAAATCGCTGAAGCGCGCGCCGCCGCTGCACAAGCCAAAGCGGATTATGAGCTGAAGAAGAACGGCTACCGCAAGGAAGATATTGACTCCGCGAAGGACGATTTGGAGCGGGCCAAAGCGGACGAAATCCGCACGCGGCTTGACTACGAACGCTACGACGCCCTCGCAAAGAAAGACCTGGTCTCGAAGCAGCAGCGCGATACCGCGGAGGCCAACTGGAAAATGGCTCTGGCGCAAAAGGACATGTCACAGCACAAATTCGATGAGATGCAGCGCGGTTACCGGCCGGAAGAGATCGCTTCCGCCGAAGCGCGTTACCAGCAAGCACAGGCCACACTGGAAAAGTTCGAGCGCGGCAACCGCCGCGAAGACGTCGACCAGGCCAACGCTGCCTATGCCTACGATGAAGCACGCTTTCGCGAACGGCAGGTCATCGCACCCTCGGCAGCGACCGTCGAGGTGCTGGACGTGCGGCCTGGCGACCTCATCGCGCCGAACACGCCTGTGGCCACACTCCTCGAGCGCGATCAGATTTACGTGCGCATCTACATTCCCGAGACGGAGATTGGCCGTGTGCAAATTGGCCAGAAGGCGGAGGTTCGCGTCGACTCCTTCCCCAAGCAAATTTTCAGCGGGACGGTCGAGCAGATCAATCAACAGGCGGAGTTCCTCCCGCGCAACGTGCAAACGCAGGAAGAACGAGTGCATCAAGTGTTCGGCGTGAAGATTCGCATCGAGGATGCCGCAGGCCGTGTTCTGGCTGGCATGGCCGCGGACGTGAAGTTGAAATCCGCGAGTTGAACGATGGCCACGACTACGTCACAACTTCCTGCGGAGCCGGCCATCTCGGCGGAGCATCTGGTCCGTCGCTTCGGCCATGTCACTGCGGTCAATGACGTTAGTTTCCGTGTCCAGAAAGGCGAGATCTTCGGTTTCCTCGGCCCAAATGGCAGCGGAAAGACCACCGTCATCAAGATGCTCACAGGCCTCCTGCCTCTTAGTGGAGGCGCTGCACGGGTGGAAGGCCTCGATGTGCGCACGCAATCGGAAGAAGTCCGCGAGCGCATCGGCTACATGTCGCAAAACTTCAGCCTGTATTCGGACCTTACGGTTAAGGAGAATCTGCTCTTCTACGGCCGTATCTACGGCCTGGAACCGGAGCGGCTGAAGCGCCGCATCGAGGAAACCGTTCAACTCAACGGCCTCGGTCTCTACGTGGACCGCCTGGCCGCGCAACTCTCCGGGGGCTGGAGGCAGAGATTGGCGCTCGGGTGCGCCTTGCTACACGAGCCGGGGCTTCTTTTTCTGGATGAGCCCACCGCCGGGATAGATCCCGTAGCCCGCCGTCACCTCTGGGACTTGCTCTTCGAGCTCTCCGGGCACGGCATCACGTTCTTCGTGACCACGCACTACATGGATGAAGCCGAGCGCTGCAGCCACGTCGCGTACATCTATTTTGGCAAGCTCATCGCCGACGGCACCCCGGAGTCGCTCCGTAATCTTCCAGAGGTTCAGCCACGCGGCACTTCGCGCATCGAAATCACCGCTCCCGAGGTCACGCGCGCGCTGCGCATTGCTCGGCACCTTCCCGGCATCCACAGCGCGACGATTTTTGGCCAATCCATTCACGCGCTGATCGATGAACACTTCGATCTCGACGATTTGCGCCAGCAGCTTCTGAAGAATGGCATCCCCGTCACCGAGATTCGCCCGCTCGCTCCCAGTCTCGAAGACGCTTTCGTCGAACTTACCTACAAGCATCAGGCGCTGCTGGAGGCCGCCAGTGACTAACGTCTTCCGTGGTGTTGGTGCAGTCTTCTATAAAGAAACTCTGCATGTGCGGCGGGATTTTGGCACGCTTTTCTTCTCGCTGATCATTCCCTTGTTGCAGATGCTTTTGCTTGGCTTTGCCATCGACACCAACATCCGTCAGATCAACACCGTGGTTTATAACGCCGATGGCCACCGCGAGAGCCGCGAGTTGCTGGACCGCCTGAAAAATTCCGACACGTTTCACATCATTCGCTACGTCCAAAACGACACCGATCTCAATGACATGATCATCTCGGGTCGCACTCGTGTGGGGATCAAGATTCCGGTCGACTATTCCGACCGCTTGCTCCACAACATGAGTGCGCAGGTCCTGGTGCTCATTGACGGCTCGGACTCCTCAGTCGCTGGGCAGGCCATCAATGTCACCACGGCCATCGGCCTGGACGAATCGCTGCGCCGCGTGCTGCAAGACAGAGCCACGTTCACAGTCGACATGCGCCCCAAGATTCTCTTCAATCCCGATTCGCGCTCTCCGAATTTCTTCTTGCCGGGGCTGACCGCCATTCTGCTGCTTAACGTCACCACTTTTCTGACCGCCTTCTCGATCGTGAGGGAGAAACAGCAAGGCACTTTGGAACAGCTCTTCGTCACACCAGTCAAGCCCTTAGGCCTGCTTCTCGGCAAGCTGCTTCCCTATCTCGGCATCGGCTTCTTTGAGCTTTGCATGATTTTGACGTTTATGCGCTTCGTTTTTCAGGTGCCCATCCACGGCAATGTTCTGCTGCTCGCATTTCTCTCGCTCCCGTATCTTTTTGTTTCGCTCTCGCTGGGAATCCTCATTTCCAGCAAGGCCAATTCGCAGGCCGAAGCCATGCAACTCGCTTTCCTCACCATTTTGCCCAGCGTCTTTTTCTCGGGTTACATCTTCCCGCGCGAAACCATACCGGCCGTTCTCTATCCCATTAGCTTCCTGGTGCCCGCCACTTACTTTATCAACATAACGCGCGGCATCATTCTCCGCGGCGCGGGCATTGCTCATCTCTGGACAGATGGCCTGGCCCTGTTCGTGATCGGCGCATCGCTCTTGATCATCGCCGCGCGCCGTTTCCGCAATAAAGTCATCATGGCCTGAGCACGCGCGCGCGGCTTTTGTGTTTTCAAATTGCACGGCGTATTCTGCTGCATTGTCTTCGCATGTTGAGGAGAGCTCGTGTCCTGCCCGATTTGTGAAAAGCGCAAAGCGGCACGCTTCTGCCCGGCCAAAGCCGAAAAGATCTGCGCGTTGTGCTGCGGCACGGAGCGCGAAGTCACCATCGATTGTCCCGCGGACTGCGCCTATCTGCTCACCGCGCACCGCTATGAGAGCGAGCACCCGCGCAGCATCCCGGCGGACACCCCTCTTCTCGAGCAAAAGATTCCCCAGGACATTGTCTACACGCACCAGCAGCTCATGGCCGCGCTGGCGTTTGCCATCGCGAAATTCTGCGCCGCGCAGCCTTCCGCGACTGACCCGGATGTGCTCGCCGCACTCGTGGCCCTGGCGCAGACCTACAAGACGCTCACTTCCGGCATCGTGTATGAAAGGCCGCCTGACGCGCCGCTCCCGCGCGAGCTTTATGGGGCGTTGACGGCGTTTCTTGCGGAGATCAAGAAGCAGCAGGCCGAGCGCGCTTCGTCCGGCAGCCTCAAGGACTCGCAGGTTTTCTACCTGTTAGTTTTTCTTTACCGCATGGGTTTGCTGCGCACCAACGGCCGCCCCCGCTCGCGCCAGTTCATCGAGTTCCTGCGCGGCCAGTTCCCGCAGGCGCCCGAATTCAAGCGCGAAGAATCCCGCATCATCGTCCCGTAACAAAAGCTCACCAGTGATCCAAGGATTCTGACTTTCAAAATGAGGTTAGGGGCTTAGATTTCGAGGTCATGCCGGAGGTGTGTCTAAACGGTTGTTTCTTGGGACGAGGCTAGCTAAAGCCATACTCGACCTATCCTGAAGCACAAGACCCAGTCCGTATGACTTCTTGGGCGACCGCCGCGGCGTCCCAGCCGAGCGACATCTGCGAGCACGGCGCCGTATGCTTCTTCGTGTCCCACGGGCGCGAGCGAAATCCATACGTCTCCCGGATGCGCGCCACCCGCTCGGCCACTTTGCGGCGATACTCTTCTGGCGCATAGCCGTTTTTCCCAAACCACTTGTCGTATTGCTTTGCCAGTCGCGGAAACTTCTCCCGCACAAAGGGCAAGAATTGCTTTGCCGACGAGGGCATGAGAAACAGCACGCCCGAGAAAAACCACTGCGCTCCCGCTGCTCTCGCGGCAGCGGCCACCGCTTCCAATTCGCCTTCGCGGTCGGTGATTCCCGGTATGAGGGGTGACGCAGACAAACCCACCGCCAGCCCCGCCTCGCTCAGCTGCTTCATTGCCGCCAGCCGCAAATCCGGCCGTGGCGCGCGCGGTTCCAACATGCGTGCCAGACGCGTGCGCAACGTCGTGATCGTGATCTGAATCGCCAGGTCGGACCGCGCCGCGATGCGCTGCAATACATCGATGTCCCGCACGATCTGATCCGACTTGGTGATAATCGAAACGCTGAGGCCCTCTCTCTTCGCCAACTCTTCCAGGCACGCCCGGGTAACACCGTATTCTCTTTCTGCGGGTTGATACGGATCGGTCGCGGTCCCAATCGCGATATGTTCGGCCTGGGTTCCGCCCGACGCCTCCGACGCATACGAATACTTCCGCGCCACGTCCCACGCCAGCAGTGGCCCGGCACCCTTCTTCACGTAAATCTTTTTCTCGAACTCTGCGCCGTCCAATTCCATGTATTCGTGGGTGTAGCGCGCATAGCAATACTTGCAGGCAAATTCGCACCCGCGGTAGGGATTGATGGTCCATTCAAAGGGCACCCGTTGCGAATCGCACCGGTTGAGGATCGATTTCACGGGCAGCAGGAAATACTCGGGACGCTCGACCGATTTTCTCTGCGTCTCGGCGCGCGGGGAAGAAGCTGCGAGGCGGGCGATGCCTACCAGTTGTTTGCTGGGGCTCGCGGCACCATTTCGGACCGAACCGTCCTCGGGGCTGTGCGCTCCGGGAGCGATTCTCGGCGACGGGGGGCAACCCGCCGCCTTCGGATCGGAAATGCTGCCGCGTGGGCCGGCTACCGGGGCAGGGTCGCCGGCCGCTTGTTTTGGGTCATCAGGGCACTCAGCGAACAGACTCACTGAAGGAAGTAAAGCGTGGTGACGCCGAATCGGAAAATCCAGCGCCGTGGAGGAGTGAACTGGAGACATAGCCCGCCTCGAAACAGGCAAGCAGTATTTCGCCTTTTGTTCGCTTTGTCAACAACTAGTTTCGTCTTTTCTTCGTAGCCAGCTAGTCTAATTTAGACTAGTCCCAACTGGACTGACTTTTGGGGTTGCCTTGCCCCTCTGGAAACTGCCTCCCCTCCCGTCCTTCCGTGCAATTGCCTCCTACCGGTTCGGGCGGTATCCTGATGCTCCCGGAGAATACCAATTTGCGCGTAGCGCCACAGCCGAGGCTGCTCCTCTCTCTTGCAATGTTCTGTTTGGCCACGCTCTCCCCATGCGTCAAAGCGCAGAGCAAACCGACCCCGCCCGTTCCAGGCCAGAAAAACCCGCCGGTCGGCCCACCCTCCCCGCAGTCCAAGCACTACCCCATCCTTCTCCTTGCTTTTGGCAACGAACCCAACTGGAGCGTTCGCATCGGCCTGAAGGGCCCGGAGCGCTTTGACCGCGCGGGCTACCCCCCGATTCCGCTGGAGCCTGCCGAAGTCACCTACGAAACCGCTGCAGATACCTGGACTTATCACGCCAAGGACTCTGTCACCGGCGCTGTGGTGGCCTTGCATCTCTCGCGCGAAGCCTGCACCGACGCCGCCAACGATACTCTGACCACAACTCCTCCTCTTGGTGGGAAATATTTCTTCCGCGCCTCCGTGGATCATGCGCAAATAGGCAGCCTGAAAGGCTGCGCGCGCATCGCCACGGAACTTTTCCCCAGAATCAACAACCAGCCCGACCCGGAAGTCGAGGAAGAATTGAAGAAGCACCCGCCCGCCCCGGTCTCTTCCGTCACCAAGTTCCAGTCGCCAACGGCCTACGCGTACATCAATGCTGCCGGCAAAACCGTCTTTAAGCACGGTGCTGTGGCTCACGTCATCGCTACGGAAGGCACGCAGCTCGCCGTTTCGCCTGACGGCAAGCAACTCCTTTTTGTTCATCAGGACAAACCGGAGAATCGTATGATTTTTCTCTACGATTTCGCTACCGAGAAGTCCACTGAGCTCGTCAGCGGCAACGTTCAGCAGCCCTGCTGGTCGCCCGACGAGACTCGCTTTGCCTTCCTGAAATCCGTGGACGGAAAATGGCGCCTGTGGACGGCGCCTCTGGCCTCCCCAAGCTCCGCGTCTTCGGCTTATGCAGGGGACGTCAGTTTCATCGATGGCTGGGCCGACGCGCACACCCTCCTCGTGGATGACGGCGTTCAATTGTCTTGGGTCGCGGAAGAGGGCTCTCTTCTACTCTCTCTTGCGTTCAAAGATGCCTTCGGCGACGTTTTCGGAGCCACAGGGCCGCACAACATTCGCGTCCATCCCCTCAATCCAGACCTTTTGATGGCCTCCGGCACAATTTTGAGCTCGCCACTTGCAACAGCGAAGGATTCTCGCCCCGCGACGACCTTTGGTGTTGTTCTCTATGAGCTCCAGGCCAAGCGGCGCACCCCCATGCCCCTGCCCAACATTTCGGGCCAGGCAGCTGAATGGTCCCGCGACGGCCTGCAAATCTTTTTCACTGGCCAGGAGCCAGGCAAAGCAGCAGCGACCTACCGGGTTTTCTGGGATGGTATAGGCCTTCAGAAGTTTGCTGCGGGTACGCAGCTTGCCATCGGCCAGTAGACTGTCCTTCTTCCTCGCAAACACCTGACACAAAGGCCAGTTGATGGATTGGCCGCAAGTGATAGCCGCCCTTGACGAGAGGCTTCTATACTATAGATTGTGAGTACCAGTCCCACAGTCGCCCCTAAGCAAGTTGGCATTCTTGTCCTTGACAGTGACGCCAGCGGTGCCAGCGCGGTCAAGCAGATCCTCGATTCCGAGGGCTGGCGCGTGCGCGCCGTCCTGGATACTTCCCTGCTCCTGGCGGAGTTGAGGAGCGGCGAATGGTCCCTTGTAGTCGCCAATATCGCCGTAACCGGCCTGGATAGCCCTGCCTTTGTCACCTTGCGGGAGCTTGCCGCAGTGGCTCATGAGGATGGGGGCCGCGTTCGTGTTTTATTCATCATTCCGGAACTGGCCGGTGGGCAATACATCGGGCATCTGGAAATGGCGCGGTTACCGTACGTTCTGCGCCCCTACCACCTCCACGATTTCCTCGAAAAAATCAGCGATCTCCTTGTCGAGGTGAAGGCCATCGAGGGTCCTATTCGGCAAGTGCGGCGCGAATTTGGCGCGCTTCGCAAAAAGCGCAAGCAGGCGGGGCGTACGGGCTCCATGTTTGCTTCCCGAGACTCGTATTCGTACACGGAAGAGGAAATTGCGGAATACGAGCGCTCTGAAACCGAAGCGTCCAAGGCCAAGCCCAAGGGGCCCCGCGTCAATCTCGGCGATCCCCACCGCTAGTCCTAAGCCGTCACCGCGCACATCTCCAAAGCTCTTTCCCTTCTGCAAGAAATCCTCGTCTCGTCGTTCTAACCCTGAGCCGTCCTGGCAACGGCCATGGCGAAGTGGTCGAAGCTCACGCCTAGGAGGATTTCATGGAACGGTCGATTTTCGCCGCCCTTGTTGGCGGCATTTTGGGGTTCATCACGCTCGGGGGCTTGGTCCTGGAAGGGGGAAACGTGCCCAGCTCCGAACCGGAAGCGCAGCCGAGTGCCGCGCCCCCGTCGCCGGGGATTCCGGGACCCCGGCCGGAAGGTGACTGGCGCTTGCTGGATCCCGTCACCTACGAAAACATTTCCGTTTTTCCCGTCGTCGCCTCCTACGGACAAGACACTAGCGCGTTTTTGACCCTCGAAGAAGGCCTCGCTACAGGTGAGGTCCAGGTCCGCGAGCGCGGCTCGGAAGAAATGGTCCGCGGCCGCGATGGGCGCATTATTTACTATCCCCAGCCAACCTCGGCATCCGTCAATCAGCTCGTCCTCGTGAACCGCAGCAAGCGGCCGCTGCTGCTGCTCGCCGGCGAACTGGTCAGTGGTGGCAAGCAAGACCGTGTGATTGGCAAGGACCGCATCGTTCCCGTCGGCGCGCCGCCACTTCCGCTGGATGTGTTCTGCGTGGAGCACGGCCGATGGACTGGCGTAGCGCAATTCTCCGCAGCTAACACGATTGTGCACCCCAGCGTTCGCGAACGGGCTGCCGTAGATCAGAAGCAAACCGAAGTCTGGGACGCGGTTCGCAGCGGCACGACCTTGAAAGCCCCGGAGGCTGCTCCCGCCCCTCGCATGACAATGGGCGATATTCAAGGGGCTATCGCCACCAATGGACGCACCGAGGCCTACGAAAAGATTTATCAGTCCTACGCCGTCGGTGTTTCCATTGACGATTTCGTCGCCGAGGTGCAGCGCCGCTTCGCCGCCGCCACCTCGGGATTAAAAGGTGAACGCGTTGTGGGTGTCGTCATCGCTTATGGCGGAGAAGTCGCCTGGAGCGACATCTTCGCCTCCGCCGATCTCTTCGATCATTACTGGCACAAACTCCTGCGCAGTTACTCCGTCGAAGCTCTGGCCAGACCCACCGTGCGAGCCGTCGCGTCGCGCGACAATGCGGCCGAGTTCTTGCGCCGCCTGAACGGCCGCGAAATTCAGGAAACCGAGCCGGGCGTCTACCGCTGGCGCGAAATCACCGAGGGTCATTTGGCACAAATCGAGTTGGAGGCGCTAACGCCCCGGGATATGACGCTACACCGCTTGCTGCTCCACCGCACCAGCTGACGACCCGACGAAGGGTCGTCATCCCGAGGAGCGCAGCGACGAGGGATTTCTCGCGCTGTCGGCTGAGGGCACAGAATCGCCGGCTTAGCTTAGGAAGAGTGCTGCGCCCTCTTCGGGCTTAATTCAATCGCCGCACCTGGCTTTGGTCCGGAGTCTCTCCAAGAAGTTCCTTCACAGATGCCTTCCAGGAAAGATGTCTGAGACCCGGCGCAATTTCCGCCAGCGGCACCAGCACAAACCGCCGCAAATGCATTCGTGGATGCGGCACCTGCAATTCCGGCGTGTCAATCGTCTCATCGCCGTAAAGCAAAATGTCCATGTCTATCAGCCGCGGGCCTTTCGGAACGGGTTTGCTGCTGCCCATCTTTGTTTCGATCTCACGCAAGGCCCGCAATAGCATGACCGCGTCGAAATGCGTTTCCGCTTCCACCACGCAATTCAAAAACCAGGGCTGCTCGCGCAAATCCACCGGCTCGGTTTCATAGAAGGACGACACTTTGGTTACGGCGACACCCGCGTGCGGCAATGCTTCGATTGCCGTTCGCAGATTTTTCGCCCGGTCACCGATGTTCGAACCGAGCGAAAGATACGCTATGGTCTCAGTCACTTCTCACCTGGTGAGTTTTTCCCGCGTCAATTTTCTGGTTTGCATCGCGCGGAGAATGCCGGTGCGAATCTTCGCCACTACTTCGGCTCGGCAATCTCCGGCTTTGGGTAAGCCTTTTGCAACGCCGCCTGATACTCGCCAAAAAGCGCCTGGATGCGCGTGAATTCGGTCTTGACGGCATCTCTCAGTTCGGAATGCGTGGCGAAGTCATACAGAATGGCTGCCATTGTCTCCGCATCGATCAAAAAACCTGCATGGCCGATGTCCTTGAGCGCGTCGGCTTCCATGCCATAGGTGTGGTTCGAGAAGTTCGAGGACTTCGCATCTACGCTTACCCCCGGAATCTGGATCGAGACGCTGCCGGTCTCTTCGAAGCCCTTGGGCTTACCGGGTTCCGGCTCGATGGCGGTAGAGCCAAATTGCTTCATGTAGGCAAAGGACAGTTCTTCCAGCGAGGCCAGCGAAATTCCATCGCGATCCCGCCCGTAATGGTCGATTTTCACTTTGGTGCCGGTAGCCAGCGCGGCCGCACGAGCGGCATCATCCACCCATTGTGTGATTTGGTCGAGATACACGCCATCCGGGTAACGAATGTAAAAGTCTGCGGAAGTCTTATCGGGTACCACATTCGGCGCCGCGCCTCCCTCGGTGATGACGCCCTGAATCCGCGCTTCCGGCCGGATGTTGCTGCGCACGCTGTCAATGTTGTTGAAAAGCTTGATCACCGCCTCCAAGGCATTGCGTCCGTTCCACGCCGTCAATTGATGCGCCGGCGCGCCATAAAACGTGTACTTCACTCCGTCAATGTTCATGCAGCAGGTGCCGAAACCGGCAGCCGACCTGGAGGTATTGGCGAAGGAATGGCTCCGAACGATGATGTCCGCGCCCTTGAACACGCCTGCTTCCATCATGACGGTTTTCGCTTCGGGCGGCATCATCTCTTCGCCGGGGCAGCCGTACACCGTGACCGTTCCTGCCGTGTGTGTTCGTGTGAGAAACTCCGCGATGGCCACCGCAGCAGCCATGCCCACCGGGCCTTGCGCGCTGTGTTGGTCGCCGTGAAACGCGCCCTGCGTGCCGCGCAGCGCGTCGTATTCGAGAATGACGCCGAGATTCGGGCCGGGCGTGCCGTGCTTGTACTTCGCGACAAAAGCCGTGGCCAGGCCGGCCACCGGCATCGTCACCTCAAAATCGTGCGCTTGAAGATAGGCAGTGAGCTTCGCCACGGCCTGCGTTTCCTGAAACCCGATTTCCGGGTGCTGCGTGATCCAGTCGCTCAGGGGCAGAAGCTCGGACTGCATCAGTTGCTTCACCCGCGCAAGGACTTCTTCGCGCCCTTTGTCCGGCCCCGAGAGCTTCGTCACCATGGCCTGGACGCCGAGTGTTTGGCTCAGCGCGTTGATCTGCTTGACCACGTCTCGCGCCGCTTCGCGTTCCGTCGGAGTTTCCTGCGCGAAGGAAGTACTAGCGAATGCCAGCGCCATCAAAACGCAACCTGCTACCTTTTGCATGACACACCTCCGCACTCGTGAGCACAGTGTCCGTTAATCTCGTTGGCTCGTTTACTTAAGCGAGTCCGCGCCCGCCTTGGCGCACTGCGCGTCCTGCGCGCTGCTTGCGCCGGAGACGCCGATGGCGCCTACGATCTTCCCATCCATCACCAGCGGAATACCACCTTCCACAGGCGTAGCACCTTGAACGCGGAGAATGCGCAAACCTTCTCCACCTGCTGACAGCGCATCCTGCAGCGCCTTGGTCGGCCTCTTGAACAACGCCGCGGAGCGCGCCTTATCAATCGCTACCGTAGCGCTGCCCAGCTGCGTGTTGTCCATCTTCTCGTAATACACGAGATTGCCGGAAGGATCGACGATGGCCACCGCCATGTTCCAGTGGTTCTTCTCCGCTTCGGCCAGCGCGGGTGCCGCCGCCTTCTTGGCGTTCTCCAGGCTGACGGGCATTCCATACGGAGCGGGCATTTGTGCGGTCGCCTTCCCCAGGACAATCGCCGCCACCAACAAGGCCACCGCAACTTTCACGGCAGTTTTCTTCGACATAACAGATTCCTCCTCTTTGTCCTGCGTTTAAGAAAAAACTCAATTGGGGCGATCGGCTTACTTCTCTCCGGCCACACAGACAAAATTCGCCGCTTCGTTCGTGTCGCCTGTCCCTTTGTACTTCGCCGTCTGCGGATACGGACACAGCGGCCGGGTGAACTTCACGCCCTTTGATGGATTGTCCTCCACGTATTTCGTCGCTACGATCGCCGAAGGCGCGACACCCTTTTCCACCCACTGTTCGAGCGCCAGTTCCATATTGCGCTGCGGGTCCTTGTCACCAGCCCCGCCCTGCCCAAACGCATTGGTGCCCGGCCCGCCGCCGCAGTGCTGCAACCCCGACACCATGTAGAGCCGCGAAAACGCGCTTGTTTCCGTCGCTCCCATGGTCGACGTCACGTTGCTGTAGTAATTCACGGTGTTGAGTGCAGAGATCGCCGCGTCATTCCACCCGTGATAGAGAATCAGCTTCCCGCCGCGCGCTTTGAACGCCGAGAGGTTCGGATCTGTGGCATTCAGGATCTTTGCCGTTTTTTCGTCGGCCGCTTTCAATCCTTGGTCGACCGTTGTCTCCCGGTAGTTCCAATCCGACTTCTCATAAACGAAATTGGAAAAGTATCCCGTGCCGAAGGCGAAAAGCAGGCTCTTTCCCGGCGCCATGCCAGTAATCCACGGTATCCACCCACCCGGCCCTTCCTCTCCACCAGGCAGGTAACCAGGAAAGATCAAATTGCCTTTTGCATCGCGCGGTCCTTCATACAATTTCTTCAGCGCGGTAATCTGTGGCGCCGTGAGACATTCGTTGGAGTCGCCCTCTTTGCAGAGCATCACCGCAGGATCGAACTTGCACTGCCTTGGGTCATTCAGCACGCTATCCGCCACGCCGTCTTGCGCGTCGCAGGCCGCGTTCACCGCCCGTGACAGCGACGGTACTTTGCTTGCCGGAATGTAGCTGGCCGGATCGAGCGTAGTGGCCTGCGCATCCGCCAACGCTTTTGTGAGCAGATGCGTCCAATAATTCGCCGGCGCGCCCGCGAGGATGCCGTCGTAGTCCGCCGGGTAGCGCTGCGCTTCCATCAACGCTTGCCGCCCGCCGTTCGAGCAGCTACCGAAATACGCGTGCTTGGTGCCGCTTCCGTAGAATGCATTGATAATGGTCTTGGCGTTCTGCGTCATCTCGTGGATGGCGCGATATCCAAAATCGATCACCTTCTCCGGATGCCCCAGCGCCCAACTTGCATCGGTTCCCCCTGCGGAATGTCCTGTGTTGGTCGCGGCGGTCGCGTACTTCTGCTGAACGTCCTGGGCCATCCCGTGATAGTCAATTTCTCCGGCGAATCCGCCATTCCCATGGCCGCGAAAGTTTCCGTTCCATCCGTCCGCGGGCATCCACACTTCGATCTTGATATCGGAATCCGCGCTCGGGGTCGACTGCACCACGACTCTACAAAACGCTCCGAGCTGTTTGTAAAGCGCGGGATCGCCCGCCAGCCACGGCGTAAGGTTCGCCGGAGGCGTAAACGCTCCGGCCGCAATCGTCTCCGCCGAGACCACCTTGGCCTTGGTCAGCTCAAGCTGAGCGAGGCCTTCGCACGAACGTGCCTTTCCCGGTGCGGACTGCCCGATAGTCCCGCTCGCTAGAAACCCTGCCACGCCCGCCAATATCATTAGTTTGTGCATTCCGTCCACTCCAGCGGCGAAACCGACCGATTCGCCCGGCAGGACGTTAGACCAAGTGGCGATACCTGCGCAACGACTTTTGTCGAGCGGCTTACATGGGGCCTGGCTGTGAGCGAGCGATAATCGCGTTAATCTGATCGCACCAGCCAGGATCGGCTAGATTCCAACGACCATCCTGACGGGGGCGGAGGATGCTCGCGCCATTTGTGGAGTTCCACTGCTCGTGGCTACCCGGTAGATACAGGAATCCGCGATGCGTCGCGGGGTCAAAAGCATAGTAGGCCACATAAACGATGTGGGGCGGCTCCTTCGGCGAGGGCGTCGCATAGAACGAGATCTCATAGCGCGGCGCAGTCTCAGGTGGGCTGGCGCCTTGCTCCTTAGGCGCTCGATTCCACTGCGGAATGAAAGTTCCAAACCAGGGATTGCTCGCTCGCAGCACCGATGGATCCGTGACTTCGATGGGTTGCGGCAGCTTCCCCCCGATGATAAACAGCGCGGACAGCGCCAGCTTGGGGTAGGCGACGGAAACAGAGAATAGAAAAAACGCACCGGCTGCAATAAGCCTGAAATAGAGCTTACACACGGCTCACCATCCGCAACAGGGAATACTTTTGCCTCGCTTGCACCGTATCTAGACGCTACGTCCCCGGTTGCTGTTAACTGACACGCGCAAGTTTCTTGATAACAAAGAGAGGGGTGGCGAATCCTTCTAGCACCGAATCACGGCCGCGTGCGTCTATAAAGACCAAGCCGGTCGCCATTCCAAGACCCCGCAGGAGGACACCTCCATGAAATCCGCACTCACGTTCAAACTTGCGAGCTTGCTTTGTTTGACGGTTTTCTGCTCTTTCCCCGGGCACGCTCAAGACACCTGGACCTGGCCGGAAAAGCCAAAGAACCTCCAGGTCTTCCCGAAGGATTGGTCGGGCACGCGGCTGCGCCCAGTAATGGTGGGATTCACGAGAGCGCTGGGCGTGCGCTGCTCGTATTGTCACAAGGGAGAAGAAGGCAAGCCCTTGAGCACTTACGATTTTGCTTCCGACGAAAATCCGAATAAGAACCGCGCGCGGGAAATGTACCGGATGCTGGGCGACATCAACGACCACTTGAAGAAAATCGAGCCGAGCGGCGACAAGCGCGTGAACATGTGGTGCCACACCTGTCACCACGGCCGGCCACGGCCCATGACCCTCGACGAAGAACTCGGCGAACAATATCGCAAGAAAGGAATTCAGGTGGCACTCGACGATTATGCGGATCTCAAGAAGAAGTACTACGGGCGTGGCGCTTTTGATTTTGGTGAGGGTTCCCTAAATGCTTTTGGCTATGCCGTGCTGGAAAACAACGACGCCAGCGGGGCCATCCAGGTCTTTAAGCTAAATGCGGAAACGTTTCCCGACTCAAGCAACGTCTGGGACAGCTTGGCGGAAGGTTATCTGAAGGTGGGCGATTTCAAGAAGGCGCAGGAAAATTACGAAAAGTCACTCGGCCTCGACCCCACGAACCAAAACGCGAAAGACGCTTTGAAGAAAATCAAGGAGTCACAGCAGAAATGAATGGAGCGCGAGGCTGAATCCACATTTCCTGTCTCGTCCTCAAAACAAACGCGGCTGGCGGCGGGGCACCTCGCGGCCGAAATACTCATAGGCGCGGGGAGTGGCCACGCGCCCACGCGGCGTGCGGTCGATCATGCCAATCTGCATCAGGTAAGGCTCGTATATCTCTTCGATGGCGTCTTCTTCTTCCGCCAGCGCGGCCGACAGCGTGCCGAGACCAACCGGACCGCCGCCGTACTTGTCGAGGAGCGCGAGCATGAGGTTGCGGTCCACCTCGTCCAGGCCGTTCTCGTCCACGCCGAGCATCTGCAGCGCTTCCTGCGCCACCGCACGGGTAATGCGCCCCGCGGCGCGTACTTCGGCAAAATCGCGCGAGCGCCGCAGCAGCCGGTTGGCGATGCGCGGCGTTCCACGGCACCGGCGGGCGATTTCTTCCGCGCCGCCCTCATCCATCTGGATGTTCAGGATTTTCGCCGAGCGGCGAATGATGATCAGCAAATCTGCCGGCTCGTAAAAATCCAGGCGATGCACGATGCCGAAGCGCGAACGCAGCGGCGCGGTGATCAACCCAGCGCGCGTCGTGGCGCCGATGAGAGTGAAGTGACTCAGCGGAAATGGATGGATGCGCGCCCCCGGCCCCTGGCCGATGATTAGGTCCACGCGAAAATCTTCCATGGCCGGATACAGCACTTCTTCCACGGCGGGCTGCAGGCGATGGATTTCGTCGAGAAAGAAAACTTCCTTTGCCTCCAGCGCCGTAAGAACAGCCGTGAGGTCGCCCTTGCGCTCCAACAGCGGCCCCGCGCTGGTCTTGATGGGCACACCCAATTCATTGGCAATGATTTGCGCGAGCGTGGTTTTTCCCAGGCCCGGCGGGCCGTACAGCAGCACATGGTCCAGCGCCTCGCCGCGGCTGCGCGCCGCGTCAATCGCAATCTGGATATTTTCCTTCACGCGCTTCTGGCCGATGTATTCTTCTAGCCTCCGCGGCCGCACGCTCAGATCGATGCGCGCGTCTTCGTCGTAGGCTTGGCCGGATACAATCCGGCTACCCTGCCTTTGCTGCATCGCGCGCTTCGCTACGCCGTCTGACATTCTTTCTTCTCTGCGCTCTCTGTGCTCTCTGCGACCACTGGGTTAATTCATTCCGTCGCTACGATTTCGCCGCTCTGGCCTTCGGTGCGCTCAACCCCTGTAGCGCCGCGCGCAGCAGCTTCTCAAAATTACCCGTGCCCGCCTCGCGCTTCGCCTCGCCCACGGCGGTTTCCGCCGCGCGCGCCTCGTAACCAAGATTCACCAGCGCGGAGGTCACGTCTGCCTCTACGCCAGCGGCAGAAGAGACTGCCGGCTTTTCCGTCTCGATGGCGGTGGTTTCCAGCTTGTCTTTGAGCTCCACGACCATGCGCTCCGCGGTTTTTTTTCCGACGCCGGGAATGCGCGTCAAGCGGCCGAGGTCGCCGCCGCGAATCGCAGGAATCAGCTCCTCGACGCTCATCCCCGAAAGAATTTTCAGCGCCAGCGACGGCCCTACGCCGGAAGCGGAGATCAGCATTTCAAAGAAATGTTTTTCGCGCGCGGACACGAACCCATAGAGCGCGAGCGCATCTTCCCGCACGTGCGTATGAATGAGGAGAGTAACTTCGGTGTGTAGCTCGCCGAGCGCGGCGTATGTCGAGAGCGGCACCAGCACGAGGTAGCCGACGCCGCCCACGTCCACGAGCACCTGATTCGGTCGTTTTTCTGCGAGCCGTCCCCGAAGCTGGCCAATCATCCCGGTTCTATCCCGGCCGTCAGTATTGCCGCCTTTTCTTCGCCTGTCAACGCAGTGTCGGGATAGCGGATAGGGACGGGAAAAAGGGACCACCCCCCTGCCGTTTCCCATTTGAATTGCTCGGAACCCTAATGTTTTCTTTGGAGCAACTGTCCACCATCAAACTTCGCCACACTGCTCGACCTGTTCTAGTCTGTATATGTGCTTCTCGAACTAATTCTCGGAGTATTTTGTTTTATCTTCCTCCAGCTTCCCCACACTCCGCCGCCGCCGCTCATTCCTCCGTTGAAAGTTTCCCCACAACCTGCGGCTCCACTGGTCGATGACCTTCACGATAACTCCGACTGGTTTTCCGGCCTCCGGCCCAGTGGCAGTGATGGCGAACTTGCTGGCGAAGCCGACGCTTTGCCTTTACAAGAACGCGAAATCCCTCCCACCAATTTCGGCATTCTAGGTGTCGATATATCGCCCGATATGTTCAAATCGATCAAGGAAAAATTTGGTGCAATACACGAAGTGCAACGCGGTGATGCCTCTTCGGGCCGCAGCCAGGCTTGTTACGTTAACGCCCGCGGCGAATCCAAAGTCCACCTCATCTTCGAGCAGGGAGAAGTCGACAGCTCCGTTTATCTCTTTTCCGGTGGACCCGACTGGTACGGCAGTGATCGCTGCATCCCTTCAAAGCTCGTCTCCGAAAAACTTCGCACAGCGTCAAGCCTACGTCTTGGCCTCACGCCTGCCCAGCTTCTCGCGATTCTCGGCAAGCCCAGCCGCTGCCAAATTCCCGCGCCTTTTACCACATCGATCGACTCGACGCTGAAGAGCACTCCGTATCCCTGCAGCCATCGTCCCGTTACTAATTCCCCCGAAACCGAACTTCTTTATTCCTTTCATAAAAAAAGAACCTTGACCACCCAGGAGCGCACTGAGTTCCTTCGGAACAATCCCACGCTGACGCCACAAGACGTCGACGAGCGCTGGGGCACATACGACTGGAACGCCGGCATCGAAGCCCGCTTTACGCACGGTCACCTAAGCTTCCTCGCCGTCTCTTTGTCCGAAACTAATTAAAAGCCCGACAAAACGCCGTGATTTGCGTGGCATCCGATTACTCGACATGAGAAACGCGCAAATAGGACGCTTTTCTCGTGAGTATGTAGTTGAAAACACGCAGTTTACTTGACCGATTTTTCGCGTGAATTTAAACGTGTTTGCAATGAAATTCGTTACGTTAGACTAATTGCGTAGGAATCTATGTTTTTCACGAAAATCGGAATTTTGTTGCGTACTATTCCGGCGAAGACGCTCTCTGGCACTGTCCCTATTTTTTCTTTGACTCGGGCCAGTCAAAAAGAATATGCGGCTTCTCCCCGGCTTGATGTGATGCTAAAGCTTCTTTGAAGCATCTCTTCCAATCGTATTCTTCTTCTCCGCCTCTAATAACTGGAACCCGAAAATGGTATTTTTCGAAGCCACTGTAATCGACATCTAGCAATCCAGCTTGAACAAGCGTCTCCTGGGCCCACCCGCCTTCACCAATACCTTGAAACCAGATGAGTGGAACACCATCCTTGGAGCTGACTGGACTTTCAGTGTTATAGATTGAATAGTAGCGACCGTAGTCTCTAACGTATAACTCTAAGAATCGTTTGGCCTGAGCAGCGACTTTGACGTCTTGGGGAAGCTTCACGCCAAATAGGCGGCATCGAATTCCACCGATCATGAGCTCATTCCCGCTCAACACCTTTACGCTTGGCATTGGCATTCGCCAAGAGTCAATCTTCTTCCATGCATCATCATTTCGTATTTCCTGCGCATTTATACCGCAAGCAGAGCAGAACACAGCTAAAGAAAATAGAATCGAATAAGTAATTATCTTCATACTGCCTCTTCGCTTATGACCAGCAGACAAAAATATATCCGAGTTCTTGTCGCGAAGTCATTCCCCTTACTGCCTGTCATAGTTGGTTCATTCGTCTCAGAGGACAACTGCAGGCTATTTTCGGACGTGAAGGACGCGAGACGATTACGGTGCATGGCTTAAGGAAAACAAAATAGCGGTAGACAACGTAAGCAGTCGCCTTAGATTCCTGACATGGATGGAAAGCAAGGAGCACTTCGGATGAAGGGGAAAAAAAATATTCGGACGAATATTAGAACTTTCCGCGCCATGAAACGATGACTAGATTTGTCGGCCCAAATCGTAAAAAAAACTTTCCAACCGGGGCGGGGGTGGTCCCTTTTTCGCGGTAGTATCCGCTATCCCGTCAACGCAGTGTCGGGATAGGTGTTACAAGAGGGCCTAGGCTGCCTTGCGCTGTTCGGACGGGACGGCGGCAATGTTAATCGTGGGCTGGCGAATCTCCGCGAAGCGGCTGAAGACCAGTGCCGAGACCCTCGCGAGCATATAGAGGCTAACTACGACGAAGGCCATCGCCGCAAAGACGATGGCAAACAGGGCAAAAGCGGCAACGAGTTCGCGAACAAAGTAGAGTTGCGACGCAGCGACGATCACCAAAAACCACCAGAGCCAGGCGCGGCGGGTGTCGTTGGCTCGACCGATGCTTCGACTGGTCGCACTGTTTGCCTCGCTCCTGCTCTTCTTCGTCGTCATAGCCAGCCTCCTAAGGAACGGTCTGTGCGATATAACGATGCGCACTTTGGCGCAGAAGCGGGCGGAGGCGCAATGCACGGTAGGTGAACAGGGGGTGGACAGTAGGTGAATTAGTACAGAGGCGACGCGAGAGGCGCGAGGCTTTCTCTTTTGTCCCGAGGGAAGGGCAGTTTTGCTCTCTCCTCATACCTATCCCATAAACGCCACTGCGGAGTCGGGGAAGTAGCCACGTGCAAAGACCGAAGGTGTATACTGTACAAAGGTCGAACCGATCGCGCGCTGCGAGGTGTTCCATGCGCCTGACCAAGCCACTCGTCACTTCCTCCCTTTTACTTGTTGCCTTGAGCCTCTCCGGCTTGTGCGCTCGGGCTCAAGACAGTGACACTTCGCCCAGACCGCGTCGAGGGACTGCCCCAAGAAGCTCAGCGTACAAATATCGCGCCAACGCCAAGCAAGAAGGCATAAGCATCGGCGCGGACCTGCTGACTTCCAAGGAAGTGTCCAAAGAGTTTGCCGCCAGCGTGAATCAGTGTTGTCTGGCGGTGGAGGTAGCTCTGTACCCAAAGCCGGAGCAGCCGCTAAACATCTCTCTGGACGATTTCACGCTGTTTATCGACGGGAATGATTCGCCAATGAGACCGCAAAGCGCGACCGCGGTTTCTGCCAAACTCGAAAAGAAAAGCAGCTCGAATGGCGGGGTTACAACTTCAGGGAGCGTGGGCATCGGATATGAGTCGGGGACGACCACTGACCCCGTAACCGGCCAGCCTGTTCATGTTCACGGCGTGACTACTTCCGCGGGCGCAGGAGTCGGTGTGGGCGGCAGCGGCACGCCCCCCACAGTTGCCGAGCACGAACGAGAAGTGATTGAACGCGAGCTAAGCGACAAGGGCCTTCCTGAAGTGAAAATCGCCACTCCGGTATCCGGCTTCCTTTATTTCTCACTACCCAAGAAGAAAAAGGGTGTGAAGTATCGCCTGGAATACGTCGTAAACGGCGAAACCCTCAACCTACAGTTTCCGTAATTCTCGCGGGTTCCATGCTTTCAACGCGGCGACATTAGTAGAGCAATTTCAGCGAGAACTGGATCTGCCGCGAAGGGCCCGCGGTCCTGCTGATGATCCCGAAGCCGCTACCTTCCACGACATTGGTCGGCAATCCGAAGTTCACGATATTAAACACGTTAAAGAACTCGGCGCGAAATTCCACGACCCCCAGTTCACTCTTTCCCCGCCGCCCGAAGGGCATGTCCTTAATCAGCGCAAAATCAAATTGGTGAAAGCCCGGCCCGCGAAATGTGTCGCGACCTAAAGTTCCCAGGCGCCCTTGATTTGGGCCGGTCCCTCCAGGAACGCCAATGGGAATGGTGAAAAACGAACTGTTGTCCGCTCCGAGGCCGAAATAATCCTCGCGAACCGGCCTGCTGGTAGAAAAGTCCGGTATCTTCAGTAGGTCGGGACGGTCGCCGCCACCCAGGCCAAAGCCGGTTTGCTGAATGCCGGAGAAAACCGTGAACGGCGGCCCGGTCATCAGCGTGGTCACATTCAGGACCTGCCAGCCTTGGGTAAGTTTCTTGCTCAGCGGCCGAAGAAAGCCAACGCGTTCGAACGGCAAGGCCTGAATCAGACTCAGCGCAAAGACGTGCGTGATGTCGAACGTCGAAGGGCCGCGTTCCGCCCTGCGGTCCAGCGGATTTTGCGGCACGGCTTGCAGAATAGCTCCCGATCCGGCGCCCAGGCCTCCGGGCACAGCGCTGCCGTCGTCCATGGATTTCGAAAAGGTGTAGCTGGCTTGAAAACTCAGTCCCATCTTCGAATAGTCCTGGCTCGCGCTCACTTGCAGCGAGTGGTAGTGCGAATGGGACGCGTTGCTCATGATGAATTCCGTGCCAAAACCTCCCGTCGGCTGTCCCTGCGCGCTGAATTGCGTGAACGGAGCGAAGCCGGGACTCGCGCCGGTATACCCGTTCGGCGAAAAGACGCTTGCGAGATGAACTCCAACCGTTGCGACATAAGCCGCGCTGACCTTGACGCTGCCGACGTCCTGGTCGAACCCAAGCGTGTAAGTTCCGATGTAGCCGTTGCGGAAATTGCGAGCGATAACACCGGCGGAGAATAACTGCACCTCGTTGCCGGGAGTCAGCGCCTCAAGATCGCGCTGAAATCGCTGCAAATCGATCTGCGTGTTGGGCGCAACGAGTGCGCTGTTTCCTGAAGCAAACAGCAATTGCCCGCTGGACGTGTACACCTGAGGCAACACGACGGTTCCGATGTTTGGCGAAAAGGAGACAGCAACATTCGGCTGTGCCGTCACCACCGGCTGAACGGTAAACGGAAGGGCGCCGGTGACATAATTGTCCTGCCACAAATTAGGAAGGTTCGTGGTGATCGCTCCTCCCGCGTGTATCGTCGTGTGTTTGGTGATTCCGTAATCCACGGAGACGCGCGGCCCCCATCCGTTCCAGTCCATCGGGTAAATCGGCTGCGGATTGTAGAGCAGAATCTCCTTGGCCCCTGGCGTGAGAAACGAGGTGGGCTTGCCGTCCGGTCCAACCGGTTCGACGATGGAAGTCCTGTGCTTCGCTTCCTTGATGCGGCTGTTCACTTCATAGCGGAGTCCGTAATTGACGCTGAGGCGCGGCGTGACTTTCCAGGTGTCTTGAAAATAGAAGTTGTAAGCCTCGCGGCGCACCGCCGCTTCGTCAAAGCGGTCGCCCCCAGGCGTTGGGCTGGAAAGCGCGGTAATCGAATAGGAGTATGGGGTCGCCGTTAGAAACCCCGACAAAGCATCCGGCAACGGCGCGCCAACGGCGACGTTGTGCTGGCCACTCGCGGACGTAATTGCAACGGGCGAGTACGCCGTGCCTCCTCCGAACGTATAGAGCCCGTTCGGATTTAAGCCAAAAACCGTGACGTCTTTGTTTAAGCGCACTTCCACGCCCCATTTCCGCGTGTGCGGTCCGCGAACGAAAACCACGTCGTATTTCGACTGGTAGACATCCCCATAGGAGCCGAAAAGCGAACCGTCAGCCGTGTTGAAACCCTCATAGAGCGAATCGCCAAATTCAATGGCGGGATCGGAATGGTTGACGGTGGGAAAAACAGGGGTGCTGCGAATGAATCCGAACTCCGCGGCAAAGCTGAGCCGAGGCGAAAGCGTGCGCGCGTAGCGCACCGCGGCATTTCTTTGGTGGTCGAAGAATTTGACGCCAAAACTCGGATCGATGGCCGTCTGATCCGGGTTGGTGGTCGGGCCGTTCACCTGATTGAAAGAGAAGCGGGTGAACAGCGAAGCCTTGTCGGAAACCTTGTGGTCCACGCGGACAGAAAACTGATCGGTGTTGGTGACCACTTTCGAAGAGACGGCGTAGGTGCGCGCGCCATACGCGCCGGTCGGCTCATTCGGCAAAGGATAGCGGGCCAGAATCGTGGCGATGGCCGCGTTGACGGGCACGGTCAAGGTATCTCCGGGAAAGGCGCTGGTGTCGATGCCCTGGCGCTCCTGCATGGTAGGCACGGGAAAAACCTGCGTCGTGCCGAGCACCTGGCGGAATCCCTGATATTCGCCGAAATAAAACGTCTTGCCGCGCCCGTCGTACAAGCCAGGGAGGACGACCGGGCCTCCGTTGGTCACGCCAAATTCGTTACGGACGAAGGGTGGAATGCGGCGAGGATCCAGGACGTTCTCGTGATCGAAAAAATTTCGCGCGTCAAACGCGGCATTGCGTACAAATTCGAAGGCGGAGCCGTGCACGCGGTCAGTTCCGGACTTGGACACCACATTCGTGAATCCCGCGGCGCCGTGGCCGATTTCCGCGGGCATTACGCCGGAACTCGATTGCACTTCCTGGATGGCATCGACGTTGAAGTTGGCAAACGTCGCGCCACCAAGTTCGGGATCGGTGGTATCCGCGCCATCGATAGCGAAAACCGATTCGACTCCGCGCTGTCCATTCACGGAGAACTGCTGTGTGAAGTTGGCCGCGCCGTTTGTGTCGGTCATCGTGCCGGCGGCTAGCAGGAGCAGTTTGCTGAAGTCCCGCTCGTTCAGCGGCAGGCTGGAGACTTCGCCGCTGGAGAGATGTTCGCCTCCGGTCCCTTGCATGGAACTCGCCGCTTCCTGTGAGTGGACCGCCAGCGTTTGATCGTTCGCAGAAAGCTCCAATACGTGAACTAGCGCGTCTCCCTCCTTGAGACTCACCGGCTCCGCGGCGGTCCAGATTCTTCCGGAATTCGCCACTTCGACTCGATAACTACCTTCGGGTACATCGCCAAATTGAAATTCACCTGCCGCGGAGCACTGCGCAGAAAACTCGGCGTTTCCTTTCACTGCGTGAAGCCGGACCGTTGCCCCAACCGCAGCCTTACCGCTTCTTTCGCGCACCAATCCCTTCCAAACGGTGGCGGAAGCAGCGAAGTTCAACCAAGCGCAGAAAGTCGCGAGGAGAAAACACACAAAAAGAAAACCGCGAGCAGCGCGTGACCTGGTCCCTGAGAACATGGGCGAAATTATACCTGTCTTATTCGCGCGAAAGCCCGAACTGTGCCTGTTCTCTCTGATTCTCCTTGCTCATCCCTCTCAAACTGAGGAATGGAACCAAAGTATTAAACGTCATTCTTGCGAAAGCGATCAATCAGGTGGTCACAGGCGCGCACCGTGATCGCCATCATCGTCAGCGTCGGATTCTGGCAGGCCGACGACACAAAGCTGGCTCCATCCATCACAAACAGGTTTTTCACGTCGTGGGCCTGATTGAACGGATTCAGCACGGATTTCTTTGCATCCGTCCCCATGCGCGCCGTACCTAGTTCGTGGATGGCCATTCCCGGCTCTTCCACGTTGGCTTGCACCTTGATGTCTTTTGCGCCTGACGTTTCCAGCATCTCGGCTGCGGTGACCGCCGCATCTTCCATCAGCGCGCGTTCGTTTTCTCCGTGCGTCATCGAAATGCGCAACGCCGGGATGCCCCAAGCGTCTTTCAGGTCGCGGTCGATTTCGCAGTAATTGTCCCAACGCGGCAACGATTCGCCGAAAGCGCCCATGGAAATCGAGTAGAAGCCTTCTTTAACGGCCTTCTTGAACGACGCTCCATAGCCTTCAGCGCCGAAGTTGAAATCCGGCCCCGCCCCTCCCTGAAAACCGTAGCCGCGAATGAAACGCGGATGCTTGCCGCTGGTGGGCGTGTTGCGGAATCGCGGAATGTAAATCCCGTTGGGCCGCGCGGGTTCATTGGCATCAGGAGGCGTGTTGAAATTTGGCAAGCGGCCCGAGGCGCCTCCGCCCACGACGTGATCCATCAAATAATGGCCGAGGGCGCCGCTCGAGTTGGCCAGTCCATTCGGATATTCGCGCGTCGAGGAATTCAGCAGGATGCGTGTGGACTCCAGCGCCTGGGCGCAGAGGATCACCGTTTTGCCACGAACTTCCTTGACTTGCCGCGTCAGGCGGTCGACGAACGTCACACTGCTGGCTTTGTTCTGCGCGTTGTCCATGTTCACGTGACTCACCACCGCGTTGGTGATGAGCGTGCAATTGCCGGAAGCCACCGCGTCCTTCACAGTGGTGAAAGGACTACTGAAGTACGAAAAAGTCGAGCAGCCACGCTCGCACGGCCCGCAGTAGTGGCATTGCAAGCGGCCGTTGTGATTTTGCGTGATGATTGCCACGCGGCCGATCGTCACCGTGTGGCCCATCTTGGCCTTTACGCGTTCGCGCAGCAGCACCTCGCCGCAGCTCATCTTCATCGGCGGGAGAAACTTCCCGTCGGGCAACATCTCATGTCCTTCAGTCGCGCCGCTGATGCCGACGTACTTCTCCACGATGTCGTAAAACGGGGCCAGATCGGCATACGAGAACGGCCAGTCGTCCCCATAGCCGTCGCGGCTCGCTGCTTTGAAGTCGTTGTCGCTCAGGCGGTAGCTTTGCCGCCCCCAGACCATCGAGCGCCCGCCCAGAATGCGCAGCCGTTGCCACGTGAACGGCTTGTCCTTCGGCGTGCTGTAGGGATTTTCGAGATCGTTCACAAACCACTCGTAGTTGTATTCCATGCACGCGTAGCACTGCTTTTGGATCGGCCGCGTGCGCACCACCTCTGGCGAATGGTCGCGGTACTTCAGCTTGTACGCGGGCATGTGCTCGGTGAACTCTTTCGGAGTGACCGCGCGTCCGGCTTCCAGCAAGGCGACTTTCAACCCGGCTTCGGCAAGTTGTTTGGCGGCCCAGCCTCCGGTGGCTCCCGAACCGACCACGACGGCATCGTAGGTTTGCTGGAGCGGATCTTCGGCGACGTGCAGGAGGCGGCTCACTTGTGGTTCCCCTCGAGATGGCTGCAGCCTTCATACGGGCCGTGCGCAAAGGCACCATCCCATCCGAGCTCTTTCGCACCGATTTGCGAGCTGTAATACGCCGTGGCGACGCGTCCTTTGAGCGCCACGAAATGCCCGTGCCCAACGTCGGCCGACGCGTCGGCTTCTCCGGTCCAACCGCTGGCATTATGCGAATACGCCAGCGCATGCAGCAGATCATCCTGATCCTCGCGCTTCAAGTAGCGGAATGCTGCTCGGTAACGCCGGATGCTTTCGCCGTCCAAATACCCCAGACTGTTCAGGAAGGACCGCTGCACCTCAGGCGTCTCCGCCGCTAGCACCAGATCGATATAACGATTTACTAGCGCCTCTTTTGCGCCAGGCGTGTCCGTCGATGGAATAATCAGGTCACTCAGAACGATCAACGTCTCGTTCTGGTGCTCGTCCAGGAATAGCGGTTTCCACCCGGGTGCAGCGAGGTCCTTCGACGCGTCAACGCCGCTTTGCGCGGGCGTAAGCTCGGATGGCGGCGACTGACTCTGCCCGGCCGCCTGCGGGGGACGCACCGCGGCAGCCGCACCGGCAAAAATGGTGGCTCGAATCATCTCACGTCGTTTCATAACCCGCTCCTCCGGGCAGTTCCCGGCGTGTCGCGACGAAGAAGTCTACACCAGTGGAGTCTTAACCGACATACGACCTGCCGCATAGCCGCGACTACTCCGCGGGCCCTGGGGACACTTTCAAGGCGCCGCCGTCATTTGAAGATTGGACATCTTGGGCTGCTACCTGGTTTTCCAAAGCCCTTGTTCCAAGGCAAGATAGTCATATCCATCTGTTGGGCTTCACCAAGGGGCTGGGGAATTGGAAAGATCGAACGTACCCGGTCGGGGCCGGCTACTTTTTTCCCTCACCGCACTGGCACTGTTTGGATTGCATGCTGCCCTCTTGCTGGCGGCGCGCTCCTGGTCCGTCACTCCGCTGCTCTCCGACTCTCTCCAGTTTTTCTGCGCGCTGCTGGCGGCGTTTTCATGCCTCTCTGCTTCCCGGCGAATGGAAGGGTTCGGGAGACATTTCTGGCGGCTGATTTCCTCCGGCTTTTTCATCTGGAGCTCCGCGCAGCTCTTCGTTACCTACTACGAGGACATCGTCAAAGCTCCCCTGCAAGCTCCGTGGCCCAGTGACATCGTTTTCTTCATCAGTATGGCCCCCGCGTTTCTGGCTCTCTTTATTGAGCCGGAGCACGGCTTTCAATGGAAGGATTGGCCGCGCGTCTTCGACATCATTCAGGTCGTGATATTCACCGCCGCTTGCTACTTGTTTGCCTTCCAGGCGGCTGAGGATTGGCGCTACGGATGGGGCTCCATCGGCCGGCTGGCCTGGGTTCCTGACTCCGCGCGCGATTCAGTCCTCCTGGTTGCGTACACTTCTTCAGCCTTACTTACACAGAGGAAGCTGGCGCGCAATCTCTACTCCCGCATGGCTGTCTTCTTCTTTTTCTACTTGGGTGGTGAAATCCCTTTTCTCTACCTCCAGTCCAACTTCAATCTGCGCACGGGTTCCTTATTGGACTTGGTCTGGACCCTGCCTTTTGTCGTCGTCACCCTTCTATCGGCCGGCTCAAACGCCGTCGCGGAAGAACCGCAACAGGTTGCCTTGTGGCCCAAAAAAAAGAGCTGGGGCCAATGGGGAGTTGTCCATGTCTTGTCGCTGGCCTTTCCCCTCGTTGTGCTTCTGATGGCCGCGGGTATCGCGGAAAAGCAGCTGTTGCTGGCGATCATCCTGGTGGTTTCGTCTTTTGCCTGCTCCCTCGCAAGAATCGTTGTCGGAGAGCAACAGCAGCGCCAGGCCGCGTGGGAACTCGAAGAGCGAAATGCCCTGTTGCGCTCAGTCTTTGAGGGCACCGGCGATGCCATCTATGCCAAAGACATGGAAGGCCGTTACATCATGGTGAACGAGCGGGTCGCTAGATTCTTTGGCAGGTCCAAAGAGGAAGTTATCGGGAAAACCGCCGAGCAACTCACCGACGCCACGATTGCGCGCCAACTCACCATGGATGACCGGAGGATTCTCGAGACTGGCAAAGGGGTGAGCGTGGAGTTTGAAGTTCCGGGAGAGCCCAAGCGCACGCTACTGGTTACCCGCAACCCGTACTTCGATGCCAGTGGAAAAATTAGCGGCATCATGGGCATCGGCAGGGAAATCACGGAACACCGCGTGATGGAAGAGCGGCTGCGCCAGTCGCAAAAAATGGAAGCCATCGGCACGCTCGCCGGCGGCGTGGCCCATGACTTCAATAACATCCTCATGGTCATCAGCGGCTATGGATCCGTCTTGTATGAAGCACTCGCCACCGATCCCAAGTTGCGCGGCCACGTCGAGCAAATTCAAAAAGCCGCCGAACGCGCCGCCTCCCTTACCCGCCAACTGCTGGCCTTCAGCCGCAAGCAAGCCATCCAGCCTACACTGCTGAATCTGAACACTGTGGTGACCAGCATCGAAAAGCTGCTGCATCGCCTCATCGGCGAACACATCACGATTTCCGGCAAACTGGATCCGCAACTGGGTACGATTCTTGCCGACGCCGGGCAAATCGAGCAGGTCATCCTGAATCTGGCCATCAATGCGCGCGATGCCATGCCGGACGGCGGCCGTCTCTCTCTGGAAACCCGAAACACACAAGTTCAAGACTCCGCAAGTGCGCCGAAAAATCTGAAGCCGGGACCGTATGTGGAGCTCATCGTCAGCGATACCGGCGTGGGCATGAGCCTGGATGTGCAGGCACGCATCTTCGAACCTTTCTTCACCACCAAGCCGCTGGGAAAAGGCACAGGTCTGGGGCTTTCGACCGTGTACGGAATCGTACAGCAAGCCAGCGGACATGTGACGTTCACCAGCCAGCCGGGAGGCGGCACCACTTTTCGTGTGTACTTGCCGCGCGTCGATTCGGAGCTGCCTTCCACCGATACCGGAAAAATCGAGCACGCCACGCTGGACGGAAAAGAGACGGTCTTGCTAGTCGAGGACGATCTGGCCGTCTGCGAACTCGTTGAGGCCGTTCTCATGTCGCATGGCTACTCCGTTCTATCGGCCCGGCGTCCGCAGGAGGCGGAGGCGCTATGCCGGGAACATGCTGGGAACATCGATCTCCTCCTGTCGGACATCGTCATGCCGGAAATGAACGGAGGAGAACTCTCGGGCCGGCTGCAGAAGAAAAATCCGAAAATGAAGGTGCTGTTCATGTCCGGGTACATCGATGAAGCGGTGGTCCATGAGGGGGTTCGAGAAAAGAAGGTAGCCTTCTTGCAAAAACCATTTTCGCCGCTCAGCTTGGCGCGCAAGGTTCGCGAAGTCCTGGACGGACAGCCAGTCCACTGAAAGCGGCGGATTGGCTAACGGCGGCTGCGGTCCTTGCGGACCGCTTCGTCAATTAACGCGTCCAGTTCACTTCGCGTCAGGGTGACGTGGTCGCCGCCGGACTCCGTGCTTTCCGCGGTGATCGGCAATTCCGCTCCTCCACCGGGCGGCGGAGAAACGAAGTACCGCGGCCGTGCGGCCATCAATTTGGCCACTTCGCGCCCGGTCAGCAAGATCGGTTCGCCAGCAAGCTCCGCGGCCAGAGTGATCTTCGCACAATGCTCGATGGTTTCCATTCGATAGAACGCGCTGAGCAGATCCGGCCCGCAGGTTACGGCGCCGTGGTTGGCCAACAGCAAGGCATCGTAATGAGGAACAAATGGTTCGAGCGCGGCGCTCAATTCGGGGGTCCCGGGAGTCGCGTACTGCACCAGGGGCACCTGGCCAAGCCCCACGACGACCTCCGGAAGCAGCGCCTGCGTCAATCCGCGGCCCGCAACGGCAAATCCCGTGGCCGTCGGCGGATGGGCGTGGCATACCGCATTCACGTCCGGCCGCATGCGGTAGAACAACAGATGCATGGCCAACTCGGAGGAGACCTTGCGGTCCCCGCTCAGTTGCCGCCCTTCGATGTCGGTCACGACCAGGTCCTCGGGCGAAAGCAGGCCCTTGTTCATGCACGTGGGCGTTGTCAGGATGCGCCCATCGCAAAGCCGCACCGAAAGGTTCCCTTCACACGCGACGATGTATCCGTGCTGGTACAACCAGCGCCCAGCCATACAAATATCTCTCGCGTTCTGCAATTCGCTCTTCGCATGGCCTGGCAAGAGTGAGTCCGGGGTCAAGGGCGGACTCCTTCCTGGCGCGGCTTCGTCTGCCGTGCCTTTTCTTTCTAATTGCTTCAGGCGCAATCCGTAGCGGAGTTACGAAATGGGCCCGCCAACTCCCTGGGGTCGGCGTGAGCGAACAGAAACCTATTACAAAATGCGCCGCGAAGCTAGTCCCATTCCACTTTTTACCTGGGGCCGGGAGAGCGCTATCCGAAGCGCTGCCCCTTGAGACCAATCGCCAGATCGCCACTAGGCATAAATGCCGCGTAGTTTGAGCGCTTTCGCCACGCGATCGATGGCCAACATATACGCGGCGATGCGGTTGTTCACGTGGTGCAGCTCCGCGTAGCGGACCACTTCGTCGAACGCATTGTCCATCACATCCAGCAGCCGCTCGTTGACTTCGCTCTCCCGCCAGAAAAACCCCTGGCGGTCTTGCACCCATTCGAAATAACTGACCGTCACGCCGCCCGCGTTGCCCAGAATATCGGGAATCGTGAAAATGCCTTTCGCATCGATGATCGCGTCGGCCTGCCAGGTCGTCGGGCCGTTCGCCCCTTCGCAGAGGATTCTTGCCTGCACCTGGTGCGCGTTCTTTTCCGTGATCTGGTTCTCGATCGCCGCGGGAATGGCGATGTCGCACGGCTGGAAGAGCACGTCGCGCGCGGACATTTTCATCCCTCCATCTGGAAAATCCTGCAGTGCTTTCTTCTGCGTGTACACCCAGTCGATCACTTTAGGCACATCGAAGCCGTTTTCGTTGTACAGCCCGCCGCCAATATCGGCCAGCCCGATCACTTTGTAGCCTGCCTTGTGCATCAGGTCGGCGGCCATCGAACCTACGTTGCCGAAGCCCTGGATAACTACCCGGCAGCCCTCTTTCTTCATTCCCAATTTGGCCAAAGCTTTGTTGCAGCACATCATCACGCCCCGGCCTGTCGCTTCTTTTCGGCCTGCCGAGCCTCCCAGCTCAATAGGCTTGCCAGTGACCACCGCCGTCGTGGCTTGCCCAACGTGCATGGCGTAAGTGTCCATCACCCACGCCATGGTCTGCTCGCCGGTCCCCACGTCCGGTGCGGGCACGTCGCGCTCCGGCCCCAACCACTCCGCCAATTCCGCGGTGTACCGCCGCGTCAGCCGTTCCAACTCACCGCGCGACATCTTTCGCGGATCGCAAATCACTCCGCCCTTCGCTCCTCCGAACGGAATATTCACCACCGCGCATTTCCACGTCATCCATGTCGCCAGCGCACGCACTTCGTCGAGCGAAACGTCCGGAGCAAAGCGGATTCCGCCCTTGCCCGGCCCGCGCACGTTCGAATGCAGCACGCGATAGCCCGTAAACACTTCCAACTGCCCGTTGTCCATTCCCACCGGGATGTACAGCGTCACTTCCTTGCTCGGCCATTTCAGAAAGCGGTAGATGCCTTGTTCCAGCCCCAGCTTGTTCGCCGCCACTTCAAAACGCGCTTCGGCGTTCTGATAAACATTCATCTCTTCCGGCATTGGAGCTTGCGACATGCGAACTCTCCTTCGCTACTGTCCCCGTGTATTCCCCGTGCGAACCACGTCCCCGTACCGCAGCCACAATCCGCGGCCTGTGAAATCAGTCTTCGCCCGACAACTCTAACCTGAGAGCGAACTGAGTGCGAAAATCATTGAGGCCAAGGAAGCTACGCAAAAGCGGTCTACCCACCGCTGAACCCGCCGTTTGGCCGGGCCGCCAGTATACGAACCTGCTTGGCGTCCCGCAAGCTATCGCGGGCGAAGAAACACTTTAACCTCAGCGCTTACGAGTGAAGGGTAGTTTGCTATTGCAGGCGGAACTGCAGGGTGATGTTCAAGTGCATTGCCACGGGTTTGCCGTCCAGCGTCGCCGGCTGGTATTTCCACTGTTTCAGTGCTTCCATGGCTGCTTGGTGAAGCATCGTAGGGCCCGAGATGACTTTCATGGTCGAAACGCGGCCGTTCGGGTCAATCAGGGCATCGATGGTCACGTTGCCGGAGATGTGCTGTTCCCTCGCCAGCGCGGGATAGATGGGGTCTACACGCGAAATCAGTTTCGCCTGTTTCACGTCTCCGCCAACCGGCAGTGGCGCTGCCGGAGCCGCCGGCTCTTTGTTGCCTACTGAGAGGCCTGCCCCCAGGGCGTCCGCAGCGTTGTCCGTTTGCCCGTCATCCAGGGAGACTCCGGCGTCCGATTCCGCTGCACTTTGCGCGTTGCGATTCTGCGAAAGCTTGGGCGCCGCCATGTGCACTTCCCCAAGACTGGACTTCTTCTCTTCCTCGGGCGCCGGCTCCGGTTGGCGAGCATTCGCAGCTCCCCCAGCGATTGCCTTTCCAGAATTCGGGGATGAAGGCTGCGTGGTACGGACGGACACCGCCGAAAGACCTGGCGTCGCCGCTCCCGCGGAACTGGAAACCTGGCCCGGGCTCTCTTGGCCCCCGGACTTGACCACGGAGGAACCGCGCGAAGCCGGAGGCTCCGCTGTCAACGTCGAATTCGTCGCTTCGACTTGCGGCTTCGTGGGTGCGCTTGCGGCAGGATTCGAAGCGGGCGCCGCCACGGTGGCCACGGCAGGCTGCGGAGTGGCCGGCTTCTGGTTCAGATACCACCAGCCACCCGCGGCCGCCACCAGCACTCCAGCGGCAATCGCCCCAAACAGCAGGCCCTTGCCTGAGCCTTTGGATTTCGTCTCACCCGGCACTTTGCTCTCGTCAATCGCCAGCACCGAACCAAATTCCGGCACAGGCGCTGGTATTGCCTCTTCTTCCTGAGGCGCCGGAAAAAATGGCGCCGCAAGAGGTTCCTCAGCGGTCTCCGCTTCATTTGGTTCCGTCTCCGCCACGCGCTTTGCCTTTTCTCTCAAAACCAGTTCTTGTGTCGAAGAGGGCGCCGACGCATTGCGTGCCAACGGTTCCAGCCACGCGGGAATCTTCAGTTCTTCTTCCTCAAGCGAGGAGATCTTTTTCTCTGAGGCGTCGTTCACTGGCTCTATGGGCGCCGCGAAAATTGGTTCGGGCTTGGGCGCGGCCGGCTTCGCCAATTCCAAGACCTGCGCGATGCTCTCTTGCAGCTCTTTCTTTTCCTGTACCGGTGCTGGAGGAGCTTCCTGTGCAACCGGGGCGGGCGCCACCGGCGCGGCTGGCTCGGCGAACAGCATGCTGGATAGCTGCTCTTGCAAGCGCGCAGTGTGCAGCTTCAAGGCTTCCGTCTCCGGATCGACAGCAGGAGGAGGTGGCGGTGGCGGCGGTGGTGCGGCTGCGGGCGCGGCTGGCTTTACTTCGAAAAATGGGGCGAGGCTCGACAGGTCAATCGTTGCCGGAGCGCGGAATGCCTGGGGGGGAGGCGCAAGAAACGACGCCTGCTCATCAGACTGGCGCGATAGGTCAAAATTCGGTCCCGTCGCCGTATGCGAAGCTTGCTCAGCGGATTCCTTCGGCACTTGGGGCAACGGCGCAACTGGCGGTGCAGCCGGTGGTGGCGGAATCACGGCAGCTGGAGGTGCCACGACGGCCGCAGTTGGCGGCGCAGGTATCTCCGTCGGCTTCGGCTTTGACGCTCCGAGCAACGAAGCGGAATCAAGCGCCAATATCGAGGACGTGAGCGACGACGCCAACGCCGTCGAATTGCCCGGGGAAGAAATGGGTGCAACCGGAGCCGCTGGACGCGATGGCAGCGGCACTTCGGGAGCAACGTAGTTTGGCTCCGCGGCCTTGGGCACGACGTTCACGGGCGCGGGCGGCGGAAGAACTATCGGTGCGACGTTGGGCACGACGGGTGGCGGCGGCACGGGTGAGCTGACCGCAGCTGGCGGAATCGCCACAGGCGCAGGGACAGGAGCCGGACCAATCCGGTCTCCAGGGAATCGCATTCCCCAAAAGCCCACGACCGGCTCAGTGAATTCCAATTCCACGTACCCGCTGACGTTGCGGTAGTTCTTCGACTTCACGACCTGGCAGACCACTTCCTTCTTCGTCCGTTCGTTGGTGAGGAAAAGCAATTGTCCCGGTGCCACCGAAGAGGTGAGCCGGATAACCGCTCCGTTGCCGAAGATCAGTACGGTCTTGGTTGTTTCCGAAAAGGGCTCGCGCTTGTCACTGCCCTCGATGGTGCGTGCCCCGTTCACGGTGACTGGCACTTCCAGGGCCACCGGTTGCACCTTGGTTCCGTCCCCATTCGTTGGGGTCGACGAACGCGCGGGAGATTCCGGCGTCGCCGTTAAAGTCTCGTTTTCCTTGGTGATGGGAGGCATGGGACGCACACTCGCAATGAAAGATTTTGTTCCGGCCCTGTTCGAACAGGCTTGCTGCCGCAGGCAGGGTTCCCCGCAAACCTTTACCTTTATATGTTCTCTTTCCGTGAGGAGGGCCGCCCATAGTACGCGCGTACTGTCGTGCCGATGCAAACACCTGCCCCTTCGGACAGGTCAACGCGCAATCCTGCCGCTTCCAGGATCTCAGTGAGGATGGTGAGCTTCGAAAATGAGCACCCAATCGAGCGCGCTTCAGCGTCCGCTCTTCCAATCTGTCACCAGTCACAGGCCACGAGTCACTTTTTCGCCAGCGGCGGCTTGACCACCGCGGGAAGCGGTGCTTTGAATTGTTCGTCCACTTCCACCTGATAGCCAGTGACGAGTTTGTTGGTCTCGTTGGCCATGCCCACCACCGCCTGCAACTCCTTGAACATCGCGTCGCTCATGCCTTTGCCAAACGCGGAAGCGGTGTGCGAGGCGATGCAGTAGGTGCAGTTGTTCGTGACGCTGACGGCGATGTAGATTATCTCTTTGGTCAGCGGGTCGAGCGCGCCGGGAGACATGATTTGTTTTATGTCTTCCCAGGTGCGCTTCAAGAGTGCCGGGTCATGCGCGATCGCTTTCCAAAAATTGTTGATCCAGTCGGTCTTCCGCGTCGCCATAATGTCGTCATAGATGGCGCGCACTTGCGGGCTGGCATCCCTGTATTCAATCAATCCAAAAGTGGCCATGAGCCCTCCCTCCGTTCTTTAGGCCCTCCCATTTTCTACTTTCCATCTTCTGTTTTCCAATTTCCGTCCCGCGCCACTCTGCGTCATTCCGAGCGCAGCGAGGAATTGCAGCCTGATTTTCGCCTTACTCAGCACGATGGAATCGGAGGTGCTGCTCAACGCATTTAGTAGGTCAAAACTCTCGTCACTCGCTGCTTCCTCAATCGGTTTTTCCGCACCATTGAATGAAATTCATTCTTCTTGACACTGGGCTCCCGAGCAGGTTAAATCTTTGCCCAACGGCCATATTGGTATTCACAGTGTACCGGTGTTTTTACCAAGAGGGGCGAGCTGGTCTGGGGGGCTTGTCCTTAAAAGCTGTAATGACGGATCACAAACCAAGACCGAAGAAATTCGGTTCCCAATGCGGCTCATGAGTGGCTCTTTTATTAAACGTCCTGCCGGGAGGCAGGGCGGGGGTGCTGTAATTCAGTTGTGATTTCGAATAGGGGGGTGTTGAAATCTATGAAGCGCCTAGTTCTCGCAGTTCTCATCGTATTGTCGCTCGCGGTGGCCGGAAACGCCCAGACCTTTCGCGGGGCCATCAACGGAACCGTGACTGACCCTTCCGGAGGGTCGGTTCCCGGCGCCACAGTCAAGGCCACGGAACTCACCACCGGCATCGATCACACCATGGCCACTACCAGTGACGGGGCTTTTGCCTTTCAGGACATCCCGCTTGGGTTCTACAAGGTTACGGTGACGGCTGCGGGATTTCCTCCTTACGTGGTCGATAAAGTCCAGGTCGTCGCTGGTACGATTTATACGCTGAACGTCAAACTGGCTCTGCAGCAGCAGACCACCACCGTGGAAGTCTCCGCGGCCGCCTTGACACTCGACACCACCACGCAAACACAGAACATGACCATCACCTCGGAAGCCGTTGCCGATGTCCCCTTGAATGGCCGCGACTTTACACAATTGATCGCCGTGGCCCCGGGCTATGGAGGATACTCCGTCGGCGGTTTTGGCTCCCTAAACGGCACGCGTCCCAATCAGATGAACTGGCAGATCGACGGCGTGGACAACAACGACTTCTGGCACAACATTCCTGCCGTCAATCAGGGTGGCGTCTCCGGCATCGCCGGCACGGTCCTTCCGATCGATTCGATTGATGAATTCTCGGCCCAGACCCAGTCCGGCGCTGAAGCTGGACGTAACGCCGGCGGCACGGTCAACCTGGTCATCAAGTCCGGCGGCAATGATATTCACGGCTCGGCTTACTATTTCAATCGCAACGAGTACTTTGCGGCCCACTCGCCGTTCTGGGTCCCCTCTCCTGGGACCAAAGCGCCTCCTCTGCGCAATGAGAACTACGGTTTCTCCTTCGGCGGGCCGTTTGTCAAGAACAAGGCCTTCTACTTCGCGAGCTATGAAAAGCAGCAGTACATCATCGGCTTGTCAGGCTTGGCTACCGAGCCCTCCACTCCGTGGCAGACAGCGGCTCAAGCGGCGCTGACGAAGTACAAGGTAACGGAAAGCACAGTTTCCGCGGCGCTCCTGTCAACCCTCTGGCCACAGTCGGTCCTCACGGACGCGGCCGTCGTCGGCAAGGGAGCGGTCATAAACAACTTTTTCAGCTCCTCTCCTTCAACGGGCTACAGCTACAATGGAGTTGCCAAGATCGATTACAACATCTCCGACAAGCACCGCATCTTCGCGCGCTGGTTTGGGGGACAAGGTGATCAGATTGCTCCGACCGGCGGAAGCCCCGCGCTGGGCACAGCTAGCTCGAACCTGAAGTACTACTTTGAGGTTGCCCCGCTGCACGTCCAGAACGCCTCCTTGGTGCTCAACTCTACTTTCACTTCCAAGTTGACGAACCAGGTTCTCTATGGCGCCAACTACTTCAACCAGCTCTTTCACGATTTCAACAACGGCTTTAATACGAAGGCGCTGGGGTTGTACCTGAGCCCAGATGCAACAAATCATGGGCAGCCCATCCTCGGGAGTCCGAACATTGCCATCGCTCCTCCGAGCACCACGGGTGTGGCAGGATTCGAGCAAATCGGTATCACCCCGCCGGAAGGCCGTTCCGATTTGACTTGGCACCTCACCGACATCGCTTCTTATGTCACTGGTAACCACCAGCTCCGCTTCGGTGGCGAGTTCCGCCAGGGGCACGTGAACGAGTTTTATCATCGTCACGGCCTGGGTTCCTTCTCCTTCGACGGGACACAAGGGCCTTGGGCGAACGATCCTGCCTTTGACGCGAATACGAAGGCTTTGGCCGATTTCCTCGCTGGAGACGTGTCAACCTCGGCGATCACCGTCGGTAACATCGAGCGCTGGGTCACGGTGAACGCGTACAGCCTGTTCTTTAATGACAGCTGGCAGCTCACCAAGAAGCTCAATGTGGAGCTTGGAATGCGGTACGAATACTTCGGCCCGCTGCACAGCGATAAGAAAGACCTCGCTGTTTACGTTCTGGGCCAGGGCCTGGCAATCCAGGGAGCGGGGATCAACAACATCTTCCCTCCAGACAAGAACAACGTCGCGCCGCGCATCGGGTTTGCTTATCAGCCTACCGACCGGAAAGACCTCGTTATCCGCGGCGGCGTGGGCGTCTTCTACGACCAGATCAATATGAATCCCTTTCTGGATTTCCGTCCGGGAGGTAGCAGAGCTGACGGCTTGGAGAATAACCCCTTTGGTCCTGCTCCGTCATCCGTCTACGGCCGGTCCAACTACAACTGGCAAACCGTTCAAGCAGGCGGTGCTTCGATCTTCCCTGGTGTCGTCGCCTGCACCGATCCGACCTGTACCAACGTCTCGGGGCTCAGCGCCTACTCGGTCAGCCAGAACTTCCGCGCTCCCTACTTCTACAGTACCAGTTTGCAGGTCGAGAAGAGTTTTGGGAACGCTGCCGTTTTGCAGGTTGGCTACGTTGGAAACCTCGGGCGCAAACTCAGCATGATGTTTGACATGCCCACTGCCGGCACCAATTTCGCCTCCATCATTCAACTGCAGAGCGTCGGCACATCCAACTACAACGCCCTGCAAAGCACCTTCCGGCTCCAATCTTGGCACGGGCTGACTTCCCAGTTTGGCTTCACGTGGAGCCACGCTCTTGACACCATGAGCGAATATCGCGGCGTGATCTCGGACAGCCTGAACCGCAAAGTGGACTACGGAAACGGCGATTACGATACGCGGCGCCTGTTCACCGCGAACTTTACTTACGATGTACCTAAGGCTTCTTGGGCCCACAGCGGTTGGTCTACCCGCGTTTTCAATGGCTGGCAAGTCAGCAGTTTGTGGAATTTCCACACAGGGCAGCCATCGGATGAGCTTCTCTCTGGTCTATACCTGGTTGGGAACCCCTACTCCGGACCTCACACTTTCTCCGCGGCAGCGGGCGGCGAGCAGTGGTGGAATCCCGCGGCCTTTGCCCTCGCTGGGGCCGGGACGCCAGCACTTGCGCGGAACAGTTTGCGTGGTCCCGGTTTCGGCGATGTCGACTTCTCTGTGTTTAAGAACATCCCGATCACCGAAAGGTTCAAAATCCAGCTTCGTATGGAGACCTTTAACCTCTTGAACCGGATTAATCTGGCGTCCGGCCCCGGTTCGGTAAACGCCAACTGCGGCACGAAAGTAGTGGGCGCAACCTGCAACTCCAGCCAGGGTTTTGGCTTCGTGAGCGACACCATTGGCGACTTCAACGGCGCGCCCGGCATCGGTCCTGGCGAAGCCTTCAACATGCAGCTCGCGGTAAAGCTCATCTTCTGATTGCTGGCCACAATCAACCTTCAGCCAGAAGGCCCCCGGTCGGTTTCGGGGGCCTTTTGCTTTTTTTGCCCGCACAACCTGCGCCCACTTGACCCTCGACCTTTGCCTTTCACTCGCAATTTTCGACCGTTCTCTGGATTATGCTTTGGTAATATAAATTCCTGTGCTACCTTCATGCCTGGATGTTGTGAGAAAGGCCGCTCTTCAGGAGGATTTGTTGCCGCGCGGAGCACGATCTCGGAAGGACTGACTAACCACCTTCAGAATCAACACTGGAGGACCCTTCTGAAACCTGTTGATTCCTAACGATTTGCAGAGAGGGCTATCCCTCTTAGAATCAACACTTACGAAAACATCGGCTCTAACTACCTTTAGAATCAACACTTACAAAAAAGGGGGAGGGGGGTGGGGCAAGTGCCTAAGGGAGGGGCAATCCCAAAACCAAGTTTTCCGGTTCCTTTTTTTCCTTCATTGCTCCTTTATTTCATTGCTTCTCTCTCAGGAATTCCTCGACCAGCAATCGCGAGAGGCGTTTCGTGTTGTGCCGGATGACGCCATGCTCCTCCAGTAGATTGTCGAGGATTAATCGGTAACCAAGCTTTTGGAGCGCGCTCACGTCGACGGCCACGGGCGTGGCACCCTCCGCGCGGTACCGCCCCGCCACTTCCGGCGAAACCGACTGGCGGTTGGCCACTACCCAGTCGATCACTCGCCGAGGCACATGCTTCTGAATCGCCCGTAGGTGATCGGCCAGCACGTAACCCGTCGTTTCCCCTGGCTGCGTCATCAGGTTCGCGATGTACACGCGCGAGGCCTTGGACTTCATGATGGCATTCGCGATTTCCGGAATCAGCAGGTTTGGCAGAATGCTCGTATACAGCGATCCGGGGCCGAGGAGAATCAGGTCGGCCTGCTTAATCGCCTCGATGGCTGCGGGCAGCGCATGCACTTGGCGCGACGAAAGAGTGAGCTTCTGTATGGGTGACCGGCTGGCGGTGATGCGCGTCTCGCCGTGCACCACGCGCCCGTCCTCCAGCGCGGCGATCAGATGCACGTTGGAAAGCGTCGATGGAAAAATGCGCCCGCGAATCGCCAGCACGCGGCTGGTCACGCGAATCGCTTCCGTGAAATCGCCGGTGACGTGCGTGAGCGCCGCAAGAAACAGGTTGCCGAAATTGTGCCCAGTGAGCCCGCGGCCCGCGTGAAAACGGTATTGAAACAGCCGCCCCATCAGCGCTTCGTCCTTCGAGAGCGCCACCATGCAGTTGCGGATGTCGCCCGGCGGCAGGATGCGGTTTTCTCGGCGCAGGCGCCCGGAGCTGCCTCCGTCGTCGGTCACCGTGACGATGGCCGCGAGATCGGCGATCGGCCGTTCCGCGGTGGGGTGTTTATCCGCACTACGCATGACATGTTCTTTCAGCCCGCGCAACAGTGTGGAAAGGCCCGTGCCTCCGCCCAGCGCCACGATGCGGAAACTGCGCGAAAGAGTTTTCGATTTTGCGGACCGTTTTTTCATACTGAAAGCATGGCTGGCGAAACCGTCATCATCTTGCAGATTAGAATTTAACACAGAGAACCGAGAGAATACGGAGAGCACAGGGGAAAGGAGAAAAAGAACACGCTAAAGCCTGTCCCACAAAAACCGTGATTCCGAGCGAAGCGAGGAATCTCTCTTCTCTGAGACTCACTACTCGCTACTTTCCTTAGCTGGCGAGACCGTCTTTCTCGGGATAGAGCAGCTCGGTGAAGCGCGGATCTTCCTGGAGAAACGCGAAATCTTCGTCGTTGCGCGCGTGGTAGCGGTTTTCGGGGCGCAGTTGAATCGCCACTTTCAGGTTGGCGAGCGCGGAATCCGCTTCGCCCGTTAAACAGTCCAGCGCCGCCAGTGCGTAATGAATATGATCGGCCTTGGGCGCGGCCTTGCGCGCTTTGTCCAGACTTTCGCGAGCGTCATCCCAGCGGCCGATGTTCATCATCGCGACGCCGCGCTGGTAATGCTCTTCGGCCGTGCGCGGATTTTCTTCGTGCGTTGGCTTCATGCGCTGCTCGGCAATCTTCAAGTGCATGCGCGCGCGGTCCGCCAGCTCCTTGCTGGGACCTTTCAGCACCTCTTCGAGTTCCTGCTTGGCGCGGGCAAATTTCTGCTGGTGGAAAAGTGCCAATGCTTCGTCATACATCTTCAGCTGAGCCTGCACGCGCGGATCGACCAATTCCACGCCGCCCCGCTGCGGCGGAGGCGGAGTTCCTAAACCCTTCTTTTTCTGAGACTTGGAGCTCTTCGAATGGCTCGATGATCCCGCCGATGCTTTTCTCACTTTTGCCATGGAAGCGCATGCTAGCAGAGCCGGATACGCTCGTCAACGTGGCCCCTGGTGTGCGTTCGGCGCGCCTTGACAGGATTTCCACAGCCTCCGACGTTACCGAACCGCAGCAGGTCCGAAAATAGGTCGTGGAGTTTCGTCGCAAATCGCGGAAACTGGAAGAGCCGAAGCCACAAAGTCACGCGCGAGCCAGGAATGCTGGCCTGCTTCAGCAGCGTGTGCTATAAATTTGTGGCCGGATTCCGGTCGACGATAACGTGCCTTTCATCAATTTTCCTGCGCGCGAAATTAATTGCAAGCTGGTGTACTACGGTCCAGGTCTGGGCGGAAAAACCGCCAATCTGCAGTGGGTTTACGACCACACCGGGCAAAACCAGAAGGGCAAAATGGTGTCTCTGGCCACGGAGACGGACCGCACGCTGTTCTTCGACTTCCTTCCGTTGGACTTGGGAACGGTGCGCGGGTTCAAGACGCGCTTCCATTTATATACCGTGCCCGGCCAGGTGTTTTATGAGGCCAGCCGCAAGCTGATCCTGAAGGGGGCGGACGGCGTGGTGTTCGTGGCGGATTCGCAGGAAGAGCGCCTCGACGCGAATTTCGAGACGATGGAAAATCTTCAGGAGCATTTGAAAGAGCACAACCTGATTTTCGACACCATTCCCTATGTGCTGCAGTTAAACAAGCGCGATCTGCCGAACGCGATGGCCGTGCCGGAATTGAAGAAGCAGCTTCAGAAGAAGGGTGAGCCGGTGCTCGAAGCGGTGGCGATTCAGGGCGTGGGCGTCTTCGAGACGCTGAAAGAAGTGGCCAAGCTGGTCCTCGCGGAACTGAAAAAGGGCGGGTAAGTCCGCGAAAATCAATACAGCCGGAACGTCACATCAATCGTTACCTTCACCGTGACTGGCTGGCCGCGGAGCTCAGAGGGTTTGAATCTCCAATTGCGAACGGCGTCCATGGAAGCCTGGTTCAACCCAAACGGAAGACCTCGTACGAGTCGAATGGGCCTGCTAATCCTTCCGCGGAAACCACCACGTCCAAGACAGCCGTACCAGAAAATTTTGCCAGGCGGGCAGGGTTCGTGTAACTCGGATTGGGGCAATAGACACAGCCAGGCGGTTTGATGCCGCCTTTCCCCGCCTGGAGGATTGCAGGCGACGAAAATGTCTCTGTGGCTGGAAGTTGTGGGGCGAAAGCTTCCATTGGCTTTAGATCCTCAGCCGGGCCGGAATACGGGAAGGCAAAGGCTTCTTCCGGGCCGGCTTTGTCTCTCTCGCAGGACAGTAAACGAGTTCTCACCTGCAGGGACGAACCGCTGAGTTCCATCGTGCCGGTCAGAATGACCGTGGCGCCCATTTGCCTGCCGAGCCACCGAATGGCCTTGTCGTTGTTGAAAAGCTTTGCCGGGATGCGCTCCCGTTCGAGATAGGACAGCAAGCGGCCGCGGTCGGCAATCTGGATACCCTTGGGCTGCGCGGTCAATTGCGTCGAAACTGCATCGGCGAGCTGGATGCCAAGTACAGAAGTGGAGCCGGAAGGATCCGTGAAATTGGCGACGAGAATCGTGCAATTGCTTTTCTTGCAGCCCGCTTTATCCGCGTGCTTGAGGACGCGGGCGGCAACGTCGCGGAGCTGGTCCTGTTGCTGGGAAGTGAGCGCGAGGGGCGCCTGTGGCGCCGGCCCTGGCGGGACATCAGGATTGGCCGGAAAGGGCAGAGTGAGGAGTGCGGACACCGCGAGAAAAAGCGCAAGCCGGAAGATGTGGGAACTGGAGAAGCGCACGTTTTTTCCCCCTGTAAGAATTCCGTCTCAGCGATAAGAACGATGAATAGCCTCGCAGCTTGCACGAAAAGCCAGCTTCAGGCGAAATTTGCGAGGGCGGCGGATTCGGAGTCGAAAGTGGGGATGGCTTCGATCAGGCGGGTGACGGTGAGGGCGTCACGGACGCGTCCGGGGCCGCAGACGAGACGCAGGACGCCGCCTTCGCGGGCGAGTTGAATGGAGATGCGCACGAGAGTGGAGATGCCGGAGCTGTCAATCTGCGGAACGCCGTTTAAAATAACGAGTGCCTTCTTGGAGCCTTTCTTGATCACGGACTGCAGCGCGCCGTAGAGCTGGTCCGCCGGTTCGCCAATGGTCAGGCGGCCATGCACGTCGAGGATGGACACCCCGCCGGATTCTCGGACGTTAATTTCCATGGGCAGTCGATCGGTCATGATCTTATCGAGCCTCGCCAAATATAGAGCAGTGTGAGAGGCAAGAAAAGCGGCAGCAAGGCTGCCGCACTCCAAATGAGTTCGTCGCAATATTTTGCGAGACTCAGTACGTTACGTAGCCTTTCGGCGCTCTCCCGAGTGCACGCAGCGCCATCCGCACGGCGGTGATCTGCCAACTAATAGCCGGCGCTACGAAGTCAAAAGAGCGTCGTCTCGAGCCGCCGGGTCGCACGGCATTATACGCTGGTGGAATCAAGTTTTCAGTTTTAAGTCATCAGCTCTCAGTCAAGAACAAGAAGAGGACACTTCGCAACAGCGGCTCCAAGTGGGAAAGAAGAAGACTCAACACAGAGGGCACTGAGGCAGGAGCAAGGAGAACGCAGAGAAGACGTTGAAGAGTTCCTAGCAGGTGAGGACGGGCTTGATGTCGACGACGGGAGTGCCGTCGATGACCTCGATGGGTTCGATGCGCAAGCGGTTTCCGCGAATTTCGCGGACGGTAACGGGGTGAAGGCCGAGCGGGTTGGGCCGGTCGGGAGAGCGCGTGGCGAAGACGCCCCAGAGCCTCTTGCGCGAGTCGTGTCGCGGATGGACCTGCAGCACGTCTCGATGGCCCTGGTGCAGCCAAGTGATGATGAGCAACTGGTCGCCAACCGCGACGCCACGCAATCCTGGAAGCGCCCACGATTTCAAGTCGAGCCAGGCCGCAGGAGCGCCTTCGGAGCCTTGCCGGGGAGCTTTGTGACGGTTCTTGATCGTCGAGCGGATGATGCCGATGGGCCGAAGAGAGAAGCGGCTGCTACGTTTGGACGCCATAGATCATTTTTACGACGAAACGGAGCGCCAGCCAAGCGGCGGATGCCGGCTCAAGGAATGGCGATCAAAAGCCCGGCGGTGAAACCGAGGGATTGCTCGTGCCCGCGCTTAAAGCTGTATTCGTAGGCCGGTTCGACGTACCAGCCGAATTTGTGTTTGGCGGAGCGCCAGAACATGAAGTCCGCTGCGGCTTCCGCGCTGAAGGAGTTCGTCGTTAGACCGTTGTCCCTGGCATGAACCCACTCCGGGCCCACGCCGACCATGAATTCGATTTTTTTGGAAAGACTCCAAGGCTTCTTGAAGAGCAGGTCGGTGTTCCATTCCGCAGAGTGATGACGGCTAAAGAGCGGTGTAACGCCAGCCTCGAGTTCGAGCCAGTGCTCGATGGGCGTCACTTCGACAGCGGCGCTGGGTCCGAATGCCGAGCCGCCGCCTTTGACATTCCAACTCGCGGCTCCCCCAAGCTCGAGGATCGCGGCAGACTCCTTGTCAGCCGACTGCGCGAAAGCACTTCCGGAGCAAAGAAGCAAAGCCGCTAACAAAATGAATCTCGTCGCGCTCATTTTCCTTTGCGGGTTCGGCACTCGGGCCCGTCCCCCGTTGGATGTCGGTCACGCTCGTTTGCTGCAGAGTCAGTTTACAAGTTGCAGGAGAAAAACGCAGGGTTTGATTCGAGTGCAGCAGATTGACGCCAACTCACTGGTGCGCGCCAATGGCGACTCATTTCTGAAGCCAGAACAAGTCCCGGCCTAGCGCACGTTCAGCAGGGCTTGACCGGAGCTGGCCGCGTGCGTCACGCAGGCTTGTGTCACGCGTCACCCCACTTCTTACTCATTCGTGATACGCGTCGCTAAGGAGTCTTCCCAGAAAGTAGCGGGAAGGAGCACCTTCCCATGTTGGACCAGGCCAGTGCCGAAGAGTCTCTGGTCGGGCTCGAGTTCGGTCACTACCGCATTCTGGAAAGGGTGGGTAGCGGGGGGATGGGTGTGGTTTACAAGGCCCAAGATACCAAACTCCACCGTTTTGTAGCCCTGAAGTTCCTGCCCGCTGGTGTAGCCTCGGATGTTCGCGCCCTAGCCCGTCTCCAACATGAGGCCCAAGCAGCTTCCGCTCTGAACCATCCCAATATCTGCACGATTCACGAAATTGCCGAACAAGGTGACCGATGCTGCATCGTGATGGAGTATCTAGAGGGACAAACGCTCAGGCAACGCATTCAGGGGAAACCCATTGAACTAGAAGAATTATTGGAGATTGGCATCGAAGTGGCCGATGCCTTGGAAGCCGCGCACTGCGAAGGGATCATTCATCGTGATATCAAGCCGGCGAACATTCTGATTACAAAGCACGGGCGCGCCAAGATTTTGGACTTCGGCTTGGCTAGCACTTGGAAGCGAAGCCAGATCGACGAAATTGAGGGACCGACACAGTCGGTAGATAAGTTCAGCGGAGACGTGCTGACTAGCCCGGGAACGGCCGTGGGGACAGCGGCCTACATGTCGCCAGAGCAGGCGTTAGGCAAGAAACTGGATGCGCGTACCGACTTGTTTTCCTTTGGTACCGTGCTGTATGAGATGGCCACGCGGAGACCGCCGTTTCGGGGAGACACGTCGGCGGCTCTGTTTGATACCATCTTACATGCTGCGCCGACCCCTCTAGTGCGATTGAATCCTGGGCTGCCGCCCGAATTAGAGCACATCGTCAACAAGTGCCTGGAAAAGAATCGTGACTTGCGCTACCAGCATGCTGCTGATATCGGCAGCGATCTGAAGCGGCTGAAACGTGACACGGATTCCAGTCAACAAGTCATGGTGCCTGCGCCGGGGGTGTTGACGGCAGAGGCAGTCGCTCGGCCCCTGGATACCAGCAGTTCCGCCGTGATAAGCGCCGCGAAGCAACATAAATGGGGGACCGCGGCGGGTGTGTTCGCAGTGTTGATCCTGCTCGGGACGGCAGGCTTCGGGGTCTACTCCGTCTTCCATCGTCCAAGCCCGATGCCATTTCAGAGTTTCACCATCACGCAGGTCACGAATTCGGGCAAAGCAGTTCGGGCGGCGATTTCGCCGGACGGCAGGTACGTTCTCAGCGTGATGAACGACAAGGGAGTGCAAAGTCTGTGGCTGCGCAACGTGCCTACCGGCAGCGATACGCAGGTGCTCGCGCCGTCGGCGGCGCAGTATGAGAGCCTGGCCTTTTCGCGTGATGGGAATTACATCTATTTCCGCAAGGCCCAAAATGCCGTCGAGAACTACTACAACCTGTATCGATCACCGATCCTGGGCGGCACCCCGCAGATGGTGATGCAGAACATCGACAGCAACACTGCCTTCTCTCCCGATGGGCAGCGCATCGCGTACGTTCGTCAGAACGACCCGGAGGTCGGCAAGTACCGTATCCTCGCTGCTTCTCCGGAGGGAAACAACGAAAAGGCCCTGCAGATTGGACCTATGTCCGAAACGCCTAATTTCTTAACCTGGTCGCCAAGGAGCGACGAAATCGCCTACTCGCTCTACCTGGCGGAGCAAGGGTTGGCGGCGATTAACATCCTCGATGTTGGTACGGGAAAATCGCGTCGTTTCGTTACGCTCCAAGACAAGTTCTTCAATGCGATCCAGTGGTCCCCGGATGGCCGGGCGCTGTTTGCCTTGTACAAGCAAACAGGAGCGAGTTTCAGCAGGGGGCAGATCGGGGTTTTGCGGAGCACCGGAGGAGACATTCAGCCAATCACTCGGGACACAAACCGATACACAACACTTACGGTCTCCGCGGATGGAACAGCTCTCGCCGCCGTCCTAGCGAGAAGCTACGCAGACATTTCCGTCTTCTCAAAACGGGGCCGCGACTTTGCAGAGCCTCGGCTACTCCTTTCGCAATCCAACGAATTTGACGATTGGAGCACGCTGAACTGGGATGCCGATGGCAATCTCCTTGTAAGCAACACGGGCCGCCTAACGAAACTGGGAGGGGGTGAGAAGAAGCAGACTCAAATCTTGGCAGATCCTCATGCCCTGATTTTTACGCCTTCTTCCTGTGGTGCGAGTCATCTCGTATTGAGCTGGGAGTTTCACGGCGGGACGAATTCGCAAAGTATCTGGCGTACGAATGCGGACGGTTCCAGCCCACTGAAATTGACTGACGGAAAGGCTGACTCCTTCCCGGTTTGCTCACCAGATAAGCAGTGGGTGTACTACTCCCATTGGGTAGATGGCCAAATCTACCGTGTGCCATTGGAGGGCGGGAAAACCGAAGCCATCGCTGGTACTCCCCGAGGATACATATCCATGGGAGGGCTCAGTGTCTCGCCCGATGGCCGAAGCCTAGCAACCGCCGTATCAAAAGGGCAGGACGTGCCAGCAGAGGCGGTTGAGATTGCGGTATTTGACATCGCATCGGCGGGTCCGCCGCGGCTGCTCAAAGCCGAACACTATTCGAGAGGCGTGCAGTTCACCCCCGATGGGAAGTCCGTCGCGTATGCGATCCGGAAGAACGGTGTGGACAACGTGTGGGTGCAGGCGCTGGACGCTTGCGGGGGCCGCGCGATCACAGACTTCCAGTCGGAGCAAATCTGGTCATTTCGGTTTTCGCAGGATGGAAGGAGCCTCGCGGTTTTGCGAGGCCACTTCGATTCGGACGTGGTTCTGTTGCAAGAATCCAGACCTTGAGGCTCAGAGCCACACTGACTTTCCGGCGTTGGCAATTCTCGGAGGCGCGTTAGGGTTGATATTTCAAGCGGCGCGAACCGAATCCCGCTTCGAGCGTGCACCGGACCAAGACCAATCAGAAAAATCAATGCGGAGGATGAAAAATTCAAGATGGCACGGGGGGCCCGCTTGCGTATAATGCGGGGCTACGAAACAGGGGTCCCCGGGGCTAGTTGAATCCAGAATCAGCGGAGTCGAAAACGATATGAAGTATGCAGGGTGGAAGTGTAGTTTCCGTCTTTTGCTGGTATTGGGAACTGTCCTACTCGCCGCCCTGCCCCTCGTCGCGCAACAAACTCCCGCCCCTGCCACGACTCCGTCCTCGGCAACTCCCGCCTCGGCAAGCGCAGATTCGACGAAAGCCATCAACGACAAGCTGGCACAACTCGATAAGGACGTGAAGGCGGCGCAATCCGCGGGCGACAACGCCTGGATGCTGGTGAGCGCGGCGCTGGTGCTGATGATGACCGGGCCGGGACTGGCGCTGTTTTACGGCGGGCTGGTGCGGCGGAAGAACACGCTGGCGATCATGATGCAGAGCTTCGCGCTGATGGCGCTGATTACGGTGATGTGGGCGCTGGTGGGTTATAGCTTGTGTTTCGGAGGCAACGGGCCGGTGATCGGGGGATTCGAGCACGCGTTTTTGCGCGGCGTGGGCGCCGAGCCGAATCCCGATTACGCAGGAACGATTCCGCAAGCGACGTTTATGGTGTACCAGCTGATGTTTGCGGTCATCACGCCGGCGCTGATTACGGGCGCGACGGCCGAGCGGATGAAGTTCAGTGGAACAATTTTGTTCATGCTGCTGTGGTTTCTGATCGTGTATGCGCCGCTGGCGCACATGGTGTGGGGCAAAGGCGGGATGCTAAATGCAGCGCTCAATGGAAAATTCCCCACGCTGGATTTTGCCGGCGGAACGGTCGTACACATTTCGTCGGGAGTTTCGGCGCTGGTGTGCGCGCTGTACATGGGTAAGCGCGTCGGGTATCCCAAGCAGCCGATGCCGCCGCACAGCCTGGTGCTGAGCTTCATCGGCGCGTGCTTGCTGTGGGTGGGGTGGTTCGGGTTCAACGCGGGAAGCGCGTTGGCGGCGAGTTCGCTGGCGACCAGCGCGTTTGTGGCCACGCATTTTGCGACGGCCGCCGCGGCGCTCGGTTGGAGCGGCGCAGAGTGGCTGAAGAATGGAAGAGCGAGCGCGCTCGGCGCGATCTCCGGAGCAGTGGCGGGACTGGTGGCGATTACGCCGGCTTCGGGATTCGTCGGGCCGATGCCCGCGCTGGCGATTGGATTCATCGCCGGCGTGGTTTGCTACCTGATGGTGACGAAAGTGAAGGCGGCGTTCGGGTATGATGACGCGCTGGACGCGTTTGGCGTGCACGGCGCCGGCGGAACGATCGGAGCGCTGCTCACGGGAGTCTTCGCTCAACAGATCATTAATCCGATTTTTGGCGCGGGGAAGCCAGTAGGCGGGCTGGACGGGCATTGGGGCCAAGTGGGGAATCAAGTCGTGGGCGTGTTGATCGCCTGGGGATTCGCGATTGTGGGAACGATCGTAATCCTGAAGATCGTGGATGTGGTGATCGGCATCCGCGTTCCGGAAGAGCACGAAGTGGAAGGGCTGGACATTACGCAACATGGCGAAGAGGCGTATAACCTGGAGACGTGATTGGTAATTGGTGATTGGTGACTCGTGACTGGTGACTGAGTCCAAGGGTAAGAATTAAGCGGTACCGGACAGTTCAAGTAGTGCGCTGGAGGGCGGAGCAGAGACATCCATGATGAAACTTGAGGCAGTCATTCAGCCCTCGCGGTTTGAATCGGTGAAAGACGCGCTGCGCGAAATCGGTATCGAGGGAATGACCGTGACGGAAGTGCGCGGGCACGGCCGGCAGAAAGGGCACACCGAAGTGTATCGCGGCCGCGAGTACACCGTGGACCTGCTCCCCAAGATCAAATTGGAAATGGTGCTCCCGGACGCGCTCGTGAACCGCGTGGTGGACACAATCCTGAAGACCGCCAAGACAGGAAAGATTGGCGACGGTAAGATATTCCTATCCAGGGTTGAGGAAGCCATCCGGATCCGCAATGAGGAGCGCGGCGAAAACGCGCTCTAACTCAAGTGACCACGGCCGCACGTCCCGGACTGAACCCGGGTTTCCCACCCTCAAAGAACATGCAAGGTCCTCCCACGCCTTTATCGGTGCTCGGGCCGCAAGCCGAGGCCGAACGGCAACGCATACGGCAACAGTTTGAGGCCGGCACGAGTGCGCGAGAAACACTGCATGCGCTCTGCGAGCTGGCCGACAACAACATCCGGCAAATTTTCAACGAAGTGCTCCGCGTGCACGACCGAGACACGAGCGGGGTTGCGCTGCTGGCCCTGGGCGGCTACGGGCGTCGAATGCTTTTCCCGTATTCGGACCTGGACATTTTGTTTTTGTTCGGAAGCGACCGCGCGGAAAACGAAGCGAAGCCGCTGATCTCGGAGTTCTCGCGGACTTTGTGGGATTTGGGATTTCGCGTCAGCTCCGCCGGCCGTACGCTTGAAGAGTGCAAGCGGATTGAAGAAGACAACGCGGAGTTCCATCTGGCGCTGCTGGATCGGCGGCTCTTGGCGGGGGACGCCGCGCTCTTCGAGAAGCTGGACGCGAAAGTCCTGCCGGCTTCGGAAAAACAGGCGAGGCCGTTCCTGCTGGGGCAACTGCACCGGCTGACGCGGGAACGGCTGACGCGCTATGGCAACACGATTTTTCATCTCGAGCCCAACGTGAAGGAATCGCCGGGCGGGATGCGCGATTACCAGGCGACCTATTGGTTGAGCCAGATTGTCGATGAAAAAAGAGGCGTTCGGAACATCACCGCAGCGGAAGAAGAATTGTCCGATACCGCCGTTGATTTTCTCAGCGCGATCCGCTGCTTTCTCCATTACAGCAACGGACGAAACGACAACACTCTTACCTACGAGTTGCAGGCGGCCGCCGCCGAACGAGCTCTGGGTATCGGCGACGACGTGGCGCGAACGCCTTCAGACTGGATGCGGCAATATTTTCGCCATGCGCGCACGCTGAACCGCCAGTTGTTGCGCTACCTCGAACAGAAAGCGCCCGTGCCATTGACGCTGCGGCAGCGGCTCTTCAACGCCGCGCGGTCCGCCAAGCTGGAGCGCACCGACGGAAGATACTTCCATGTGCGCGACGGCTTGCTGGAAGTCGTGGACTTGCCGTCGCTCTCGGACCGCAGCATCACGTATTCGCTGTTCGCCGAAGCGGCTCGCACCGGCACGCCACTTAGCCGCGAAGCGGAGCGCAACATCGGCTACATCCTGACACATCCGGAGCTTCCTCCGCGAAACACGGAACTGCCCTGGTCTTCGTTGCGCGAAATGCTTGGCTCGGACTATCCGGGAGTGGCGCTGCGGCCGATGCAGCGGCTGGGACTGCTGGTGGAAGTCCTGCCGGAATTCGGGCTGATCGATTCGCTCGTTGTGCGCGATTTTTATCACCGCTACACGGTGGACGAACACACTTTGCGCACGATCGAGCATTTGCAGGAATTGGCCGCGCCGCCGGACGAGCGAGGCGCGCACTTCGTTCCGCTGTGGCGAACCGTGGAACGCCGCGACCTGCTGATTTTGGCATTGCTGCTGCACGACGTCGGCAAAGGCATGCCGGTGGAAAATCACGTGACCGGGAGCCTGGCAGCGCTCGACAGCGCGGCGCAGCGTTTGAAACTTTCCCCGGAAGAAAAAACGGAAATCCAGTTCCTGATCGAGCATCACCTGGAGATGTCCGCCACGGTGCAGCGCCGCGACATTTTCGATCCCGCCACGGTTTCGGGATTTGCAGAGGCTGTGACCACGCAAGAGCGTTTGCAACGCCTTTGCCTGTTGACTTACGCGGACATCCATTCCGTGAATCCTGAAGCGCTGACGCCCTGGAAGGCGGAGATGCTGTGGCAGCTTTTTGTGGCCACCTCAAATTACTTCAGCCGGACACTGGATCGCGACCGCCTGCACGCGCACGACGAAGTGCCGCTGCTCGGGCGCATCAAGGCTTTGGCGGGTGACGCTTCGACCGAAGAAATCGAGCGTTTCCTGGAAGGTTTCCCGCGTCGCTATCTCGCCGTGCATACCGCGGCAGACATTGCCGCACACTTTACGCTCTACCGGAAACTGGGCACGGAACCCGTGCAGACCGAATTGACTCCGACGCGCCACGGCTTCATCTTGACGCTGCTGACGGCGGACCGCCCCGCTTTGTTCGCAACAATTTCCGGAGTGCTCGCGGGCTGGGGGATGAACATCAACAAGGCGGACGCGTTTGGAAACCACGCGGGAATCGTGCTCGATACGTTTCACTTTGCGGATCTACACCGCACGCTGGAACTGAATCCCAGCGAAATCACGCGCTTTCGCAAAAGCCTCGAAGACGTCGTGAATGGGAAAGCCGCGCTGGAGCCGCTGCTGAAGGGCCGCGAGAGCGCCAGCAAGCTGCGCGCGCCGAAGGTTCCGGTGGAAACGCGCATCAACTTTGACGATTCGTCGTCGGCGCACAGCACGTTGCTGGAAATCGTCACGCAGGACCATCCCGGGTTGCTGTATGAGATTGGCTCGGCGCTGGCGCGCCTCGGATGCAACATCGAAGTGGCGCTGATCGATACCGAAGGCCACAAGGCCATCGACGTGTTCTACTTGACGGCGCAAGGGAAGAAACTGCCGGCCCAAAAACAAGAGTTGCTCCGCGAAGTGCTCCAAGGAACCTTGGGTTAGATCCTTCTCCTCACGTGTGACTGTGGCTCAAGAAGTCTTTGTCGATAATGATCCTCTCCGACCGGTCGCTGGCAAAGGCAACGCATTCTTGCTCGCGCGCCCAGGTGCGGGACTCCCGGAGCAGTTTTCTTGCAATACCTTGCCCACGAAACTCGGGTAGCACATAGAGTCCCTCCACATAGCCGACCCGCTTGCCTTCGTAGCCGGGCAGGTCAGTGCGAATGGAAAGTTCCGCAATCGCCACAATCCCATCAGAGGAAGTCTCGACCACCAGGACGGCTGCCGGCTCCGTTAAGGTTTCGTCAAAGAAGGAGGCGATTTCCGGCCCATGATCCGAGGCTCCGTCGGGCCAAAGCAGACACCGCAACTTCTCCCAGGAAGCTGCGTCACTTGGCAGAGCATGCCGAAGATAAGTCTGCGGCATAAGATCAGAGCGCATTGGCGGATCTGAACATCTTAGACGGGCGCGAAATGCGCCAGATAGCAAAAACAAAAAATTGCAACCCTGCCCGCGACCCTCATGTATGATGCGGCGGAGTAACGAGGGAGGTTCCCGATGGCCAGCGCGGAAGTTAGCAAGAAGGTTCGTGGACAGTTGATGTTCATCGGCGGGGAATGGTGTAACGCGCTCGATGGCGGGACATACGCCAAAACCAATCCGTACAACGGCGAAGTCGTGAGCCACGTTGCAGCGGCGAAAAGGGCCGATGCGCGTCGCGCTGTCGAAGCGGCAGTCGCCGCCTTTCCCGCCTGGCGTGAAACTCCTCCCGCGGCGAAGAGGAAGCTTTTTTTGAAAGCCGCGGACTTGATCGAGGCGCGCCAAGTGGAGATTGCCGGGCTGATGATTGAAGAAACCGGCGGTACATTCGGCTGGGGCATGTTCAACTGCTTTTTCGTGGCGGGACTGCTGCGTGAGGCGGCGGCGCAAGCCTACGGCCTCACCGGTGAAATCATTCCTTCCGACTTGCCGGACACATTTGCCATGGCCATGCGCCAGCCGGTGGGCGTAGTTGTAGGGATTGCGCCGTGGAACGCACCGCTGATTCTTGGTGCGCGCGCGATTGCCCTCCCGCTGGTCTACGGAAATACGGTGATCCTGAAGGCTTCGGAAGAATCGCCGGGCACGCACTCGGCGATCGTCTCGGTGTTGCAGGACGCGGGCTTTCCCAAGGGCACAGTCAATCTGGTGACCAACGCGCCGCAGGACGCCGCCGATGTCGTCGAGGAATTGATTGCGCATCCGCTGTCGCGACGCATTAACTTCACCGGCTCGACGCGCGTGGGCCGCATCATCGCAGAAAAAGCCGGCAAGCACCTGAAGCGAGTCGTTCTCGAACTCGGCGGAAAAGCGCCGATGATCGTGCTCGACGATGCCGACATGGACGCAGCGGTGGCGGCTGCGGGCTTCGGCGCGTTTATGAATCAGGGGCAAATCTGCATGTCCACGGAGCGCATCGTCGTGGACAAATCCATTGCAGAACCATTCGCCCAGAAGCTGGCGGCCAAAGCCAACTCGCTCAAAATGGGAGACCCGAAGGATCCGCAAACGCAAATCGGATGCGTCATCAACAAGACGACGCTGGACCGCGCGCAAAAGCTGGTGGCGGATGCGGTGGCAAAAGGTGCAAAACTGCTTTGCGGAGGCAAGGTAGACGGCGCTTCGTATCAGCCGACCGTCCTTTACGGCGTGACACCGCAGATGTCGGTGTACTACGAGGAATCGTTCGGTCCGCTGGTGTCGGTAGTCATCGCGCAGAACGCCGATGATGCGCTGCGCATCGCCAATGACACGGAATATGGCCTTGCCGGGGCCGTGTTCAGCCGCGACGTCACGAAAGCCATGAAAATCGCAGAAAAGATGGACACCGGCATCTGCCACGTCAACGGCGCAACGGTTCACGACGAGCCGCAGATGCCGTTTGGCGGAGTGAAAGACAGCGGCTGGGGCCGGCTTGGCGGAACGGCGGCGCTCGAAGAGTTTACCGAGCTGCGCTGGATTACCGTGCGGCGCACGCCGACGCCTTATCCGATTTAGTCGCGGCGTGGCGCTTCTACTTTTTCGCTTTGCTTGGAACGCCGTCCCAACGCTTCACAAGTCCGGAATCGATTCCAAACAGGTCGAGGACACGTCCGACTGTTGCGTCCACGATGTCTTCGATCGTGCGCGGGCGGCCATAAAACGCAGGCATCGGCGGAAAAACAATCACATCCATTTGCGACGCTTCATAGAGCAGCTTGCAATGGCCGACGTGCAGCGGCGTCTCGCGCGGCATCACCACCAGCCTCCGGCGCTCTTTGAGCACGACGTCCGCCGCGCGTACCAGCAGATTGTCGGCGAAGGAATTGACAATCGCGGAGAGTGTTCGAATCGAGCATGGCGCCACGATCATGCCCTCCGTGCGAAACGAGCCGCTAGCGATGCTCGCCGAGACATTCATCACGTTGTGAACGACGTCGGCGAGCCTTTCGACATCCTTGACGCGCCGCTCCGTCTCCACGGAAATGTTCAACTTCGCCGCGTCGGTCAAAATCAAGTGCACTTCATGCGTGCCGAGCTTGCGCAACACCTCGAGCAACCGGATGCCATAGGGCAATCCGCTGGACCCGGAGAGTCCGACAATCAGCCGCGGCTTTGTGGTGTTGCCAGCGCGCACAACGGTTATCCTATCATCGAAAGAAAGGCTCTTGTGCCGACCCCGCACCAGTGCCTCACATTGACTCTCACTCGCGCACCGGCGCCATCCAACAGCGTGGTTCCCTCCAGGAAACCCGTGGGCCCCTTGCTCCCCGCAGGCCCAAGGTGTAGTCTCTGCCTCCCCGACCAACGCAGGAGGATTCGCTATGGTTTCCCGAGGCACCCACAAGGGTGCGCTGATTACCCGCGAGGCCTACATGGCTCTGCTGGACCTGAAGTCCATCATCGAGATGGCCACAGAGAAGGCGCATATTGCGGGACTCGACTCCGTCGGCCTGGCGGTGAGCCCGACGCCAGTCGGAGACCCGTTGCGGTCTTTGAAGATTGCGGCGGATACGTTGCAGTCACCGGCTTTTGAGAGCGCCGTAGCCTCCGCTCGAATCAAAGTGGCGATGGCCGTGGCCTGGCACAAAGAAGGGGAAACTCCCGCTCCTGCTCGTAAACCTTGATGTCCGTGAAGTTGGCGGATGCCCAGGGACGGCTTGCCCCAATTGGAATTGCAAGCGCTTGACCCTGCCACCTAATATGGGATCAAGCCGCGCTGACCACCTCTCAACTCCGCAGGCCACTTATTGTTTCATTGCTCGACGGCTACGACCGTGACCGACTTGGGCTCGAGTTTCAGAGTCAGCGTGCCGCCCTGGGCCTTCGCCGAAAAGGGCTTCGGCACAACAGTGTTGGGTGCCGCGAAGGTGTTGACGCTGTCCACCTTCGGTGCGGTCAATGTCTCTCCAGACGCTGATTTCGCCGTGACACCGGCCAGGCTCACCTCGACTTCTGCGGGTTGATTCGGGTCAATGTTGGTAATCTCCATCCACAACTTGCCGGCCGCATCTTTTGCGGCGATGGCATCGACACGCGGCAAGCTCACGTCCCCATGCGTGTAGTTGCCGGCGTTGAAAGCGACAGGGACAGAAGTAGCGTCCTGGAATGGCACGTACATCTTGTAAACGTAATAGGTCGGCGTCAGAACCATTTTCTCTTTGTCCGTCAGGATCATGGCCTGCAGCACGTTGATCATCTGCGCGATGTTGGCCATGCGCACACGGTCGGCGTGTCGGGCAAAAATGTTCAGGTTCAGCGCAGCCAGAACGGCGTCGCGCAGGCTGTTTTGCTGCACCAGGAAACCCGGGTTGCTGCCGGGCAGGGGCGCGTACCACGCTCCCCATTCATCCACCACGAGGGCGACCTTCTTTTGCGGGTCGTACTTGTCCATGATGGCCGAATGCTTGGTGATCAGGTCATCCATTTCCAAGGTGAGCTTGAGCATTTGGCTGTACTCGGTTTCTCCGAAGCCCACGGACGCAAACTTTCGCGCCCAGTTTCCCACCGTGTAGTTGTGCATCGAGAGGCCTTGGATGTCCCAACTCCACTGGTGATGCTCATAGGCCTTCATGATGGTTTCCGTCCATTCGATCCAGCGGGGTTCGCCGCCACCGGGGCCCACGGCGATCTTCAACATTTGCTGCTTGTCCTGCTGCTCGGGATTGAAGTTTCGGACAAAGCGGCTGTAAATCTTCATCTGGCTGAGATAGTAATCGGGCGTCATGTTGCCGCCGCAGTCCCAGCTTTCGTTGCCAATGCCGAGGTAGGGGACCCGATAGGGCGCAGGATGGCCGTTGGCGGCACGCTCCGTGGCCAGCGTGGTGGGCTGCGCGGTGGTCAGGTACTCAAGCCATTCGGCCGCTTCCTGCGGCGTGCCGGAGCCCACATTAACCGAGACATACGCCTCGCTCCCAATCTGCTCGAGGAAGTCCATGAATTCGTGAGTTCCGAAGGTGTTCGGCTCCGTGACGCCGCCCCAATTGGGATTGAGCGTCACCGCTCGTTGCGGGCCGATGCCTTTGCGCCAGTGGTATTCGTCCGCGAAGCAGCCACCCGGCCAGCGAATGTTGGGCACCTTTAGCACTTTAAGCGCGGCGACCACATCATTGCGGATGCCACGGGTATTGGAAATTGTGGAATCCGGACCGACCCATATGCCTTCGTAGATGCCGTGGCCGAGATGCTCGGCAAACTGACCGAAAAGGTTGCGGTTGATCTTCGCGCCTGATTTGGACACGTCAACGGACAATTCTACTTTCTGTGCAACCGCAGCAGGCGCAGTGAGGGCCAAACTAACGAATGCGAGACTTAAGAATCGGGAGTGCATGGCCCGAGATAATAACAGACGAATGGACGCCTGGCGTACTAATCCTGGCTGGTCGAAATATGCTCGATGCGATCCGAAAGAGTTGGCATACCATTCCGGCGTAGACAGAAACCGCGCAGTCGCCGCCGGCTCATCGTGTCATGAAGAGAGTGGCACGAAGAAAGATGTGGTCACGGCAGAATTCGCCGGAGGGCAGGTATAGATGCTATATAACCATAGATCTCGAAAGCGGAAAGTGAAGCGGCGATGAGAACGGAATTGTTGCGATTCAATGGCGCTGTCGAGCGCGATCCCGCCATCGATGCCTGGATGAAAGAGCATTCCGGTGAATTGGGAGCCATTGCGAGTCAGTGGTTTGAGGTGATGCGAAAATGCGGGGACGAAGTCCGGGAGCTTCTGCATGACGGTTGTCCGGTTGCTTGTTTAGGAGATGCGCCCTTCGGCTACGTCAATGTATTCGCTTTGCACGTAAATGTAGGGTTCTTTCACGGCGCGTCGCTGCCGGATCCGGACGGCTTGTTGCAAGGCACCGGCAAGTTCATGCGCCATGTGAAGCTGAGACTGGGAACGGCCACAAACGCAGCAGCGCTGAGCAAGCTCATCGATTTGGCGTACTCAGATATAAAGGCGCGCGTCGAAAACGGCTAGCTCACAGAAATGCCTTGAGATGCCCGTCGCGGATGTCAACCGCCCGATTATGTCACTTGGCGCGCGAAAAACGAGGATTGAGACATGCAAGGCATGTCTGAGAAAATCCACTTCCATAGTTTTGTTGGCCAACAATCGCTTGAGCTTGAGGATCTGCTTGCGCTGGATTAGCCCGCGGAACCTCCCGGGCGAAGAGCTGGCCTGTTCCATTCGGTCTCGCCAGGCATACGGAATTCTACGGGACACTCCGAGCTCCCGTGTGAGCCCGACGATGTTGCCGCAGGCGTTCATTCTTTCGACAGCCTGTCGGCGAAATTCACTACCGTATCGCTGACCTTTTCTTCGTTCCACTTTGCGGCTCCTTTCCCGCAAAGTGTGCACCGCCGTTACAGCGAGGCGTCGGAACCAGTTTCCAACTTGTCGGCAAATCGGAAGTAACCGTCACGCCGAACAGTGTGCACGATCAGATGTCTCACTCCAGGGGTTCATTCCATGGGAATGCGACGCGGAGAAAGAATTCACTAAGTCTAAGAAAGTGAATGAGCGGCCTGAGACACAGGTCACCTATGTGTCCGGTCCGGACCGAAAAGGTTTGGTGGACGTGAGGGGATTCGAACCCCTGACCCCCTGCTTGCAAAGCAGGTGCTCTCCCAGCTGAGCTACACGCCCATCCCTGCAACTAATTCAGTGTAAAACACTTTCGAATGATGTGCATCTCAGATCGCGAATCTCTG
>CAZGFL010000036.1:0-34243 GCA_964524985.1 uncultured Acidobacteriaceae bacterium | reverse complement strand
CGCTTCTTACGTTTCTCATCGGTGAATCGTCGCTGAAGGTGCCGCTTGTGCGCTCTGTACCGTACGAGGCGCACCCGTGAATCCAGCGGGCGCCCCGATTCCCAGCATTTCTTCCCAGCGCGGCCAGGTATTGGCCACGTTGCCGTGCAGCGCGCGCTCAATTACCAGACGCGACATCTTCTCAACGACCTGCTCGAAATAAAACTCCGTAATACGGTCGCACTCAAAGTCCGGCGCCGGGTTCAGGAAATCAATCGCATACGGCACCCCATCCTTGACCGCAAACTCAATGGTGTTCATTTCATAGCCCAGCGCCTGGTTGATGGTCTGCGCGTCCTTCACAATGCGCTCTCCCAATTCCGCCGATAAATACGTGTGGTCCACCAGATACTGGCGCGCCTTCGGGTCATAGTGGACCGGCGTGATATCCATCTTGCCGAACGTAAAGCACCGCACATACTGCGTGAAGTCGATGAACTCCTGCAACGTCATGCAGTACGGTGAAGTCTTGTCATACGCCACGAGCAACTCTTCCTTATTATTCACCTTGTATACGTGCTTCCAACCTCCGCCGGAAAAAGGCTTCAGGATGGCTGGGCGACCCACGTAATCGAGCAGCCCGTCCCAATCCACGGGATACTCCAGGTTATGCAGCGACTCGCTGGTGATGTCCACGTCGCTCGGATAGCCCTTTTGCGGCAGCAGCACGGTTTTCGGGATGGCGATTCCCAGTTTCGACGCCACGGAGTAGTTGAAATATTTGTCGTCCGCCGTCCACCAGAACGGATTGTTGATGACGTAGGTCCCTTGCAGCACCGCGTGCTTCAGGTAGCCGCGATAGTATTCCACTTCATGCGAAATGCGATCGACGATCACGCTGTACTTCGCCGGCTCGCCCATGCGCGTCCCGCCCAGCTTGACGAACTCCGCCACCACGCCGTCGGCCTTGCCGAGCTCGTTCACGCGCACGATAAACGCCGGAGGAAAGCTGTATTCCCGCCCGCAGAGTAGGCCGACTTTTTTCATTTGCGTGCTCCTGTCAGGAACCTGTGGGACTGCTTCGCTTGGGATCGTCTCAATTCACCGCGTGCGCGGAAGAAGATCTTGGCTCGGTCACCCCGGCGCGTGTCTCGGCCACCAGGTGGCGCACTACTTCCTTCAGGTCTCCCGTTTCCTGGAAGGTGCGCAGTTGCCGGTCGGCGCTCGTGCCTTCCTTCAGAATCCGGTGCACATACTCGACGGCGCTGCGGCTGCCCAGGTCGTCCACCACGTCGTCCACTAATTCGAGCAATTCCGGGATGAGCTGGCGCATTGGCACTTCCGCTTCCTTTCCGAAGTCGATCAGCTTGCCGTCAATTCCGTAACGCGCCGCGCGCCATTTGTTTTCTTCGATTAAGGCCCGCCGGTAGAGCCGCCAGCCCTGGTTCAGCGTGTACAGGCGGTGTAGCTTCACGATGATGGCCTGCGTCAGCGCCGCGATGGCCACTGCCTCTTCCACCTTGGTGCACACATCGAACATGCGGAATTCCAGCGTTCCGAACGCCGGGTGCGGACGCACGTCCCACCAGATTTTCTTGCCGTTGTCGATGCAGTGCAGCTTCACCAGCAGGTTGACAAAGTTTTCGTACGCGCTCCACGATTCGAACTGTTCCGGGACGCCCGTGCGCGGAAAGCGACGAAACACCGTCGTGCGGAAGGATTTCAGTCCCGTGTTTCGGCCCATCCAGAACGGCGAGCTCGTCGAAAGCGCCAGCAGGTGCGGGAGGAAGTAGCGCACGCCGTTCATCATGTCGATGGTCGTTTGTTTGTCCGGCATGGCCACGTGCACGTGCATGCCGAAGATGAGCAGGGATCGCGCGAGCTGGCCCATTTCCTCAACGATGTGTTGGTAGCGTTCGCCCGGAGAAATCACCTGGTCGATCCAACTTGAAAACGGATGCGTGCCCGCCGCCGCCACCTGCAGCCCCGCGCGCTCCGCTGCCGCGACCAGTTCCCCGCGCGTGCGATGCATCTCGATGCGCAGTTCGCTCACGCTTTCGCAGATTCGCGTGCCAGTTTCCACAATGGATTGATGCAATTCCGGTTTCACCTGCTCGGCGATGTCCGGCGAGGCCTGCGAAACGAGCTGGCTGACGTGCGAGCGCAGTTCGCACGTAGCAGGATCGATAATCTGGAACTCTTCTTCGACGCCAATCGTGAAGCGGTGAGCCATGGCTGGCCTTCCCGGTGGCTTTTCTCTTCGGGGACTTTGAGCTTCGTATCATACCCCGCCAGGGTTAGGTTTTGCATCTTTAGCGCAGTGGGCAGGAGCCAGCTTCGGAGTAGGCGTCATAGGTCCCAACCCGGATCTGAGTTTAGATTCTGTTCGAGGGCGCAATCATCGCAGGCGTTCGTATTCGGCCTTCGCCTGCTTCAGAACAGGAATGTCAGGATCGGCGTCTTTCCATAACTTGAGGAAATCCTCATAGGAGGATTTTGCCTTGGTCTTGTCTCCCGACAGCGCGAAGGCTCGGCCTATTTGCAAATGCGCCAGTGCGCCGATAGGGTCGCTAACGAAGATCCCTCGATGGAGAAGGATTTTTTGGAATTCGGCGGCGGCTTCGGCTCCTTTATGCAAGCCTAGATAGGCCTCACCACGGAAATAGATCGGATAAAGAGCGCCGTAAAATCCAAAGAAGCTGCTTCCAGGAGCGCCGAGCTCATCGGGAACAGCCGCTTGCAGAAGCTCGATCGCGTTCGAAGGCTTGGCCTGCTTGAGGTTGACGACCGCTCGCAGCGTTGGCAGATAGCTGAATTGAACGCTGGTGTCTTCGGGGAAGCGCTTTTCCAGATCATTGGTTAAAGCTTCAGACCGGGGCAATTCTCCCGACAGGGCAAGCGCAATGGCCGCGCCATACTCCACAGCGGGTGCCCTCGAAAGTTCTAGTGCAGCCATGGCATCCTGCTTCGCCGCCACCAAGTCCCCGAACAAAGCCTCTCGAACAGCCGCCCCCGCTTCGTAAAGCGCAGCTCTTTCCCGTTGAGCCGCCCGCAGGGCCAGCTCGGTTGCCTTGCGGGACATTCTGGAGGCCTCTTGGAGGTGGCCGGAATACGCGTAGACGAACGCCTGATGGTCGGCAACCCAGTCTTCCGCTCCTGTTTTCTCCTGAGCCAAATTCACTTGCCGCGCCATTTCTGCATCGTCGTTTTTCAAAAAGGCGATGTCGTAACGAAGGACATAATAGTCCGGCATCTCCAGCCTGCGCTCGGAGGCTTTTCGAAGCGTGTTCTCGGCCTCCTCCAAGCGATCTAAATAAACGTAGCTGTAAGCAAGAGTTAAATATCCAACTGCGAAATCCGGATCGCGCTCGATCGCTTTCTGTGCTTCTTCGGCGCTCCTTTCGAATTTTCCAAAGGCCGGGATGATGATTCCCGACAAGAAGTCGTGAGGTATCACCGCGCGCGGGTACGTCGCTGCCCATGCTTGACAGGTTTGCAGGGCCTTTTCCATGTTCCCTGTGACCTGCATATCGTAGGAAGCGGTGATGAAGAACTTCTCCGCATCACTGGTGCGATCGCGCAAATGAAAGGCGGTCTTGGTGCTCTCAGCGGATAGTACCGACTCTCCGACATCATCATACACGCGGCCCAACCACGCGTGGGCCATCGCAAAGTTAGGATCGAGCTCAGTGGCGTGCTTGAAAAGCGGCTCGGCACCAGGCGAACCGGTCGAAGCGACAATCTTCAACGCGGTGCTGTAGGCCTTCAGGGCATCCAGCGAAGACGTCGTCGCTTCCGCAAGAGGGGTGTTATGCTTTTGGACCATGGCGAGCGACTCGCCAGCCCGCGCACGGAACTTGCTTGCGATCTGGCTAAGGGTATTCAGCACATCTTCTTTTCTTGCCGCTGGCATTTGCTCTTGATCGAGCAAGTCACCGGTCTGGCAGCTTTTTGCACGCAGCCCCAGTACATACTGGCTTCCGAGGCTGGCGATGGAGCCTTCCAACACGGCGGCGCTCGCCGTGCGCTCGCAGATTTCCCGGGCGAGCTCCGGAGTGAGCCGCGCGTCCGCAGGCTGGCCCATCAGGCGGAGTGTGCGCTGAATGCGTTCTTCCGAGATAAGGCTCAGAAATGGGGACTGCTCAAGCTGGACCGCCAAGCCTTGCCGTAAAGTGCCGTCGAAAACGGGATCGCCTGTAGTGTTACTGAAATCAGCAAGGACAATCGTGTCTTTGTCCGTAAGTTTTGCGGAGCGATGGAAGCGCAGGTAACCAGCGAGCCCCAGGGCGAGAACAGTCAGCCCCGCAGCAAGGGCTACCCTCCATCGTTTTCCAAGACGGCTCAGGCTTTTTCGCTCTGTCGTCCCTGCAGCGCGGGTTGCATCGATGGCCTGCTTTTGCTGCTGCACTTTCGTGTGCGGTTCGATGACCGGCGCTATGAAACGGTACCCTTTGCCGGTGACGGTCTGCAGGAATCGCGGTTGTTCGGGATCGTCCCTGAGGACGCGGCGGATTTTCCGAATCGCAGTATTGATTGCGTTATCGGTATCGAGGAAGACGTCCTTGCCCCAAAGCTTTTCAATGATCTCTTCCCTCGTCACCAGTTGGCCCCGGCGTTCCGCCAGCAGGAACAGGACCTCCATGGGGATTCGCTCCAGCTTGAGGGCGCGACCGGAACGCCGCACTTGGTAGGCGCGAAGGTCCAGTTCAAAATCCTCAAATCTGACGAGGTCTTCAGGCAAGGCTGACAAACTCCAAGAACGAGGCCTAATTCTACCCCCTTTCCTGGACGGTCAATAAGTCGAGGCTATTCAGCAAGTTATCGCTACATAAAAATACACGATTCTCCAGACCCTCTCCATTGCCCTCTTCCGCAAACGGAAACATCATGCGTCGCACCGTCCGGATCCATAGGCAAATGATCCTGGACATCGCTACAAAGGAGAGACCACAAATGAACACCCAGCGACTTGGCAAAATGGCGGCGGGAGCTGTCTTGACCCTTGGAGTCACTGCTCTGGCCGTACCGTTGAGCGTTTCACCGACCGTGCAAGCGCAGGACAATTGGAACAGCGACGAGGAGCAACTCATCCACATCGGCTACGAAATAGCTCCCGTCCCCTTAAAACTCGAAGGGAAGAACTCCGAGCAACGCCGTTTGGTGGGATTAGGCAGCTTCATTGTTAACGCCCAGGCGGACTGCAACGGCTGCCACACTGGTGGTGCGCCTCCAAACTTCAATTACGCGAACAACGGGAACCCGTACTTTTTGAACCAGCCCCTGGGAACAAAAACAGACCCCACAACTTATCTAGCCGGAGGCTCACCCTTCGGTCCGGCCGTTCCTTCAAGTGCCTCCGTGGGAGGGTTTCCGAGCGGTTCCATACCATCCTCTTATCCGCCAGACGGTTATCCTATTGATCCCACAACCGGATTCCCCTATGCGGGTCCAGTCATCATCTCCCGCAACTTGACGCCGGACAGAAACGGGCGTCCGGAAGGACACACGCTCAGCGAATTTAAGGAAATTCTTAGGACGGGCAAGGATTTCGATAACATTCATCCAACCTGTCAATCGGACACGGACCCCAATATAGCGCTGGGCATCTGCGTGCCGCCTCCCGTGGACGGCAGCAAGCTCCAAGTCATGCCATGGCCGCTATTTCACAACATGACTGACCATCAAATGGAAGCCATCTACGAGTATTTAAGTACAATCCCCTGCATAGACAATACCTTTGGTCCTCCCCCGGCAGGCGCACCAAACGAGCTGCGCAATGATTGCGGTGCCGATGTTCCGTTCGTTGGCCAGGGCTTTACGGCAGCGGCGTCCCATAGAACTCGGAAGCAGTAAAGGCACTTACGAGCGAGAGGAAACCGCCGCTCATCGCCGGCGGTTTCCTTTCCGAATCCTCGTCATTGCAACGACAAATCGAGAATCAACCGTCCTGGAGGCTCTGGATGTCAACAATGCCCGCGTCCCTCGAGCAAAAGCAGTGGTTCCGCGCAAAATATTTGCTCTTTGCCGCCATCGGCCTGATGCTGGCCTACGTTATCCCTCACGATGAGAGTTTCCTGGTACATCCGAAGGACCCCCTTTGGCAGCACTACGAGCCGTTTAAGTGGTGGCTGCTCCCGCATGGAATAGCAGGAGCATGCGCGCTTTTGCTGGGCCCCATGCAGTTCTCCGACCGCCTTCGTCAGCGTTTCAGCCAGTTCCATCGGGTCGTCGGGCGCATCTACGTCGCGGGTGTATTTCTGGCAGCGCCCCTCGGCTTCTATATCGAGCACTTCCAGGAACGCACGGGTGGCGCCCGGTCTTTCACAATTGCCGCCGCTGTGGACGCCGTGCTGTGGATGGTTACGACCGGCATCGCGATGGTCTTCATTCTCAAAGGCAAAGTGCGGGAGCATCAGCAATGGATGACTCGCAGCTTTGCGGTCGCACTGGTCTTTCTGGAGGGGCGAGTGATCGGCGGTGTGACGGGCTGGGAGAACCTCGGCGACCGCGCCAGCGAAACCATTGTGTGGGTCTGCCTGGCGTTCTCGCTTCTTGCGGCGGACCTTGTGCTTCAGTGGCCGAAATTGGGGCGCTCACGCCAGGTGTTTCAGCGACTCACGACTGATGGTTCCTGAGAAAGGCGCCGGAAGCTTCTGAGAGCGCCACCGTCAATTTGGCGCTGGACTCCGCACCGTCCGTCTTGCCAGACTTTCTTTCATGCACATCAAGCCTTTTCGCATCGAGCAGTATTTCGGCAAGTACGAATTCTCCGCTAAGTACTTGCTCTCCAGTTCCGACGCCGAGTCGCGCACCATCCAGGAACTCCTCGATCTCGAGCCAGCTTCCTCAGGCAAGGCCGGTGCGCACGAACAATTCCTCGAGCACTGGTGTGGTTACACCGAGTCACCCGGCGCGCCCTATTTGCGCGAAGTCATCGCCGCCATTTACAAGGGCATTCACCCCGACGACGTCCTGGTCGTTGCCGCTGCTGAGGAAGCCATCTTCGTCTTCTATCACGCGCTCGCCGGACCGGGCGATCACGTCGTTGTGGAAACGCCCTGTTACGAAAGCGCGCTCGAAGTCGCGCGCAGCACCGGCGCACAAATCAGCGAATGGCGCCGCAATTACGAAGACGGCTGGGCCCATGATCTAGCCGCTCTCGAAAAACTCCTTCAGCCCAACACGAAAATCGTCTACATCAACACGCCCCACAATCCCACGGGGCTATTGATGCGCCCCGACGTCTTTCAACACGTTCTCAAGCTCGCCTCCGCGCGCGGCATCATTGTTTTTTGCGACGAGGTCTACCGCGAGCTCGAGCATAACCCCGCAAACCGCCTCCCTGCCGCCTGCGAACTCTACGAGTGCGCCGTCAGCCTCGGCTCCATGAGCAAATCCTACGGGCTGCCCGGCCTGCGCCTTGGCTGGCTGGTCTCCAAAGACCGTGAACTCCTTCGCCGCTGTCTCGAATTCAGATACTACACGACGATTTGCAGCAGCGCTCCGAGCGAATTCCTCACCGCACTGGCGCTGCGCCATCGCGAGAAACTCGCGCAGCGTAATCGCGAGATCGTCCTGAGCAATCTTCCCCTGCTCGATGCTTTCTTCCGGCAACACTCGCAGCTCTTTTCCTGGGTCCGGCCTGACGCCAGCCCAATCGGTTTTGTTCATTTCAAGCCGCAGCGCGAAGTCACCGCCTTCTGCGAACAGGTGGTCCGCGATTCCGGCGTGCTTCTTCTCCCGGGCACCGTCTACGACCAGCCGCGCCACATCCGTTTCGGATACGGACGCAAAAACATGCCGGAAGCACTCGCACAACTCTCTAGCTACCTTGATTCGTCTATTTAGATGGATACGCAAGCAGTGCCAAGGCGGGGACCACATAGCGGGATGAATAGCTCAATTCTTCTCGCGGCCACCCCACTCTCCGCGAGGTCTCTTTCTATCCTCAAATCTCCAACTTCTTTGAAGTTACGCCGCGCCCATCGCTCGCCGCTGCTGGAAGCACTCCCGGCAAAACACCGGGCGGCCCTGAGTCGGACGAAAGGGCACGGTTGTTTCCTTCCCGCACTGCGAGCAATTGGTCTTGGTCTCCGATCGCGCCGGAGAGGAGTGCCCGCCACCCGTCTCGGCGCGCTTGGCCTTGCAGGCCTTACATCGCTTCGGTTCGTTCTTGAACCCCTTGTCGGCGAAAAACATCTGCTCGCCGGCCGTGAACACGAACTCCGCGCCACACTCCGCACACTTCAACACCTTGTCGTGGTATTCCATGAGCCGCTCTCCCCTGGTCCCGGGTGGGGCAGGGGCTTGGGCGGACTTTGCACCAATGGGCCTGGATGCTTGCGGAGACCTGTATCCGGGGACGCCGGGCGCGGATCCCTTGGGCCTGCGGGTACGAAGCTGCGTAACACTCCCAAACGCTCTGCCTTACGGGGGCCTAATTCTCGGAAGTGCGGCGCTCGGCGGCGCGGAAAACGGAAGGGCGACCCCGGTTGCGCCGGAGCCGCCCGCTTCTTAATCCGATTCCCTGCGCTGCTTCTTGCGCAGTCGCTTCCGCGAAAGCGCTTCCTTGGCCCGGCGTTTCTCCCCGGGCTTCATGTAGAAGCTGTGCTTCTTGATTTCCTTAATGATGTCTTCCTGTTGCACCTTGCGTTTAAAACGCCGCAGTGCGTTTTCCAGAGACTCACTTTCCTGAATGATGACTTCGGCCACGTTATGAATTCACCCCCAATCCGGTTCGGATTGGTTTCTTGCGGCGCCTCTGCCGGCCATGCTGCGCCGGCTCGGTACTCGGGTGGGCACCGCCCCTGTCTTCAATTATCGCATGGTATTGCCCGCTTCGTGGCTGCACCCTGAACTATCGCTGGCCTCTTCTAATCAATTCCCGGCCTGCAAGTCAAGAAATCTTTATATTTCTTGCCGGATTTCGCGGTACTGAACCTATCCCAGTACCACCTTGATACCCTCATATCACCGGAATAACTCTCGCCGCCTCGGGGCCCCTGGGCTTCCGCGCCCGCTTGTCTTTTCCTTCGGTTCTGCTGTTAGAATGAGCCGCTTCTACATCCTCGCTCCGTGGACGGTTCGATGAACGAAATGCGGGATGCCATTGTGGTGCTTCTGGCCGGCGGCCAGGGCGAGCGCCTCTGGCCCCTGACTCGCGACCGCGCCAAGCCCGCCGTTCCCTTTGGCGCTCTTTACCGCATCATTGACATCACGCTCTCCAACTGCGTCAATTCTGATCTCCGCCGCATCTTCGTTCTCACCCAGTACAAGGCCCTCAGCCTCAACCGCCACATTCGCGCCGGCTGGTCGCCCATCGCCGGGCTGGGCGATTACATTGAGGTTCTTCCCCCGCAGCAGCGCGTCTCGCAATCCTGGTATCAAGGCACCGCCGACGCCGTCTACCAGAACATCTACTCCATTGGCAGCGAGCGCTCCAAATTCGTATTTATCCTCTCCGGTGACCAAATCTACAAGATGAACTACAGCCGCATGTTCAAGCAGCATGTCGATTCCGCCGCCGACGTCACCGTGGCCACGATCGAGTTTCCGACAGCTCAGGCCGCCAGGCAGTTCGGTGTCATCGAAACCGACAAGCAGTGGCGCATCATCGGCTTCGAAGAAAAGCCCGCCGTGCCCAAGGAATCTCCGCACCACGCCGGCCATTGCAACGCTTCCATGGGCATCTACATCTTCAACACCCATCTGCTGATTCCCATCCTTCTCGCCGACTCCGAGGATCCCAAGTCCTCGCACGATTTCGGCAAAGACATTCTTCCGCGCATCATCTCCAAGCACCGCGTCTTCGCCTATAACTTCGTCGACGAAAACGCCAAGGACGCCCTCTACTGGCGGGACGTCGGCACCCTCGACGCCTACTACGAAGCGAACATGGATCTCGTCAGCGTCTCCCCGGTTTTCAATCTCTATGACAACAACTGGCCGCTGCGCACCTGGCAGCACCAGTATCCGCCCGCGAAATTTGTTTTCGCCGACCCCGATCGCATGGGCGTGGCTCTGGACTCCATCGTCGCCGGAGGTTCGGTCATTTCCGGCGGCCGCGTGCAGAAATCCGTCATCGGCAACAACGTGCGCGTCAACAGCTATTGCGAAGTCTCCGATTCCATCATCTATAACCACGTGAATATCGGCCGTCACTCGCGCATCCGCCGCGCCATCATCGACCGCCACGTCAGCCTTCCGGAACGCACCGAAATTGGCTACGACCTCGAAGCCGACAAGCGCCGCTTCCACGTCACCGAATCCGGCATCGTCATCGTCGTCCGCCAGGAATCCCTCATCGAAGAGCCGGAATCCGCTTGACCTGATTGAAGACATTGGGCTCCTATCTTGCGATCAAAAACTAGGGAACCAACCTTTCCCAGCTTACGTATGGACTGGATGAGAGGGTGTCCCATGAGAAATCTCTTCGGCAACCTGCGGTATGCCCTGCGCCAATTCCGCTTGTCCCCGGTCTTTACGGCTGCCGCCATGCTGACCCTGGCGCTGGGAATCGGGGGCACGACCGCCATCTTCACCTTGATTCACGCGGTAATGCTCCGCTCCTTGCCGGTTGCGGACCCCGCCAGTCTCTACCGCGTTGGCGAAGGCGATGACTGCTGCTTTGAAGGCGGGCCGCAGGACGACTGGGGGATGTTCTCCTACCCACTGTTCGAGCGCATCAAGGCGTCCACACCTGAGTTTGAAGAATTAGCGGCATTTCAGGCAGGCCGCGGGCAGATGAGTGTCCGCCGCGCCGGAGCTGAAACGATCTCGCGTCCCATGGTCACGGAGTACGTCACGGGCAACTACTTCTCCACGTTCGGCGTGGGCGCCTTCGGTGGGCGCGTGATTACCCCGGACGACGACAAAGCCTCGGCCGCCCCCGTTGTGGTGATGAGCCATCGCGCCTGGCAAGCCTCCTATGGCAGCGACCCAACAATCATCGGTTCTGCGCTCTTTGTCGAAGGCCACGCCCTCACCGTCATTGGCGTGGCTCCGACCGGTTTCTTCGGTGACACGATTGAGAGTGATCCTCCCGACCTTTGGATCCCGCTGCAGCAGGAACCCATGATTCTGGGCGAAAGCACCATGTTGCACCAGCCGATTACCGCTTGGCTGCGCGTGATTGGGCGCTTGCGCTCGGGCGCCTCAATCCAAGGTATGTCCCCGCGCCTCACCGCCATGCTGCGCCAATGGCTGCAGACCGACGCTGAATATCCGCCGAACTGGATGCCCGAAGTGATTCGGCTGCTTCCGCAGCAAAACATCAATGTGGTTCCGGCCGGCGCGGGCATTGCTGTGTTGAAGGAAGAATACGGGCGCAGTCTAAAACTTCTGCTGGCCGTTTGCGGAATGGTGCTACTGATTGCCTGCGCGAACGTCGCCAACCTGCTGCTGGCACGCGCGGTCGCGCGACGCGGGCAAATCGCCGTGCGGCTGGCCATCGGCGCAACGCGTGGGCAAATCATTGGGCAGGCCCTGACCGAAAGCGTGCTCCTGGCCATTGGCGGAGGAATCGCCGGGCTCCTCGTGGCCGTGGGCGCAGCGCGCCTGCTGCTCGCTTTGGCGTTTCACAGCGCACATTTCCTGCCCATCAGCCCCATTCCCTCGCTGCTCGTGCTGGCCTTTGCGTTTGTCTTGGCTCTGGTGACTGGCATCATCTTCGGCGCTGCTCCCGCCTGGTTCGCTACGCGCACCGATCCCGCGGACGCTCTGCGCGGGACGGGCCGCGGGACGAGCGACCGCTCTTCTTTCGCTCGCAAAGCGCTTCTCATCGTACAGGCGGCCGTGTCCGTGGTGCTGGTCGCCGGGGCCACGATGCTCGGCCGCAGCTTGAACAAGCTTGAGCACCAGGACTTCGGATTTGCCATCCCCGATCGCGTCATGGTGGAACTCCACAATCCTCCGGGCCGCTCGACGTTCCCGCAGCTCACTGCCCTTTATCGCCAGATGGAAGAGCGGCTGAATGCTCTGCCGGGCGTGCAAGGCTCCGGGCTGGCGCTTTATAACCCGCTCACCAACAACTGGGGCGAACTCGTCCTCGTGGCCGGACACCCCGCGCCCAAGATGAGCGAGGAAGCGGGCGCCTCCTGGGACCGCGTTAGCGCGCACTATTTACAAAACCTCGGCGTGCGCCTGGTGCGAGGCCGCTTCTTCACCGATGCTGACAATGAGACTTCAGAAGCCGTCGCTATCGTCAACGAAGGCTTCGTCAAGCGCTTTTTCAAAAGCGACGAAGACCCGCTCGACCAGCACTTCGGCATCGACTTGCCGGAAAACGCCGGAACCTACCGCATTGTCGGCATCGTGCGCGATGCCAAGTTCGCCGGCTTCGCTTTGTCCAAGCCGGCGCGGCCGATGTTCTATGTCACTCTCGATCAATACGTTGCCTACAAGAACGCGATGATGGCGAAGCTGGAACTGCGCTCGCACGTCATTGACGCCATCATGCTCCAGACCAGCACTCCGCCGGGCATTCTTGAACCTCAAATCCGCCACCTGCTCTCCGAGCTCGACCCCGACCTCACTGTGACTTCCGTGCGCACCTTGCAGCAGCAAGTCGGGCTTGTCTTCGACCAGGAACGCTCCGTGGCCGGCCTCGCGGGACTCTTCGGCACCGTGGCTCTCTTGCTCGCTGCCGTCGGCCTCTATGGAGTCACAGCCTATGCCGTGGCGCAGCGCACCAATGAAATCGGCATTCGCATGGCCCTGGGCGCGGACTGGATGCACGTCATTCGCTTGGTTCTGCGCGGAGCCTTCCAGCGCGTTCTCGTTGGCTTGATTTTGGGGATACCGCTGGCCATCGGCGCCGGCCACCTCATAGCTTCGCAGCTCTTCGGCGTTTCCTGGTGGGATCCCCCGGCGCTCACGGTTGCCATTGGCGCACTGACGATTTGTTCTTTCTTTGCGGCCATCATTCCGGCCAGCCGCGCCGCTTCCATTCACCCCATGAATGCCCTGCGCATCGAGTAGCCCGCGCACTGTCATCCCGAACTCCGTCGTACTTTTTGCGAACGGTACCCTTGCGTTCTCGCCCGCCTCCGTCTGCTACAATCTTCAGTTCCACCTTTCCAGGAGACCGCTGAACACATGTCCACGAAGATCACCAAAGTCCATGCCCGTCAGGTTCTTGATTCCCGCGGCAATCCCACCGTCGAAGCCGACGTTTACGTCGACGCGGGGCAAGGGGGCGTCGTGCGGGGCCGCGCGGCGGTTCCTTCCGGAGCTTCCACCGGCGAACACGAAGCGCTGGAGCTGCGCGACGGCGACAAGTCCCAATATCTCGGCAAGGGCGTCCTGAAAGCCGTCGCGAACGTCAACAACGAAATTGCCAAAGCCGTCGCAGGACTCGACGCGGCCGAACAGCGCGTCCTTGACCACAAAATGATTGCGCTCGACGGCACGCCGACCAAGTCCCGCCTCGGCGCCAACGCCCTTCTCGCCGTCTCCATGGCTGCCGCCCGCGCTGCGGCCGCGGCGCAGAACGTGCCGCTCTACAAATACCTCGCGCGCTATTCCACGGACGCTTCCGCGAATCTTCTCCCCTGCCCGATGATGAACATCCTCAATGGCGGCGCGCACGCGGATAGCTCCGTCGATTTCCAGGAATTCATGGTTATGCCCGTTGGTGCGCCGAGTTTTTCCGAAGGCTTGCGGTGGGGCGTGGAAGTGTTTCACGCGCTGAAAGGCGCGCTGAAGAGGCACGGCTACTCGACCGCGGTCGGCGACGAAGGCGGCTTCGCTCCCAGCTGCAAGTCCAATGAAGAAGCCATCCAGATTGTGCTTGAAGCCATCAGCGCCGCGGGCTACAAGCCCGGCGAACAGGTGAGCATCGCGCTCGATCCCGCGGCCAGCGAGTTCTACGACAACGCCAGCGGAAAATATGTCTTCAAGAAGTCGGACAAGTCCACGCACGCCTCCGAAGCCATGGTCGCGTACTGGTCCAGGTGGGCGGAAAAATATCCCATCGTTTCCATCGAGGACGGGATGGGTGAGGAAGACTGGCCTGGATGGAAGCTTCTGACGCAATCGCTGGGAGGCCGCGCTTCGGCACAGGCCGCGGGCGCTTCCAAGGAAACCTATCAGGTCAGCGGCTATCCCAATGCCTACGTGATTCCCACTCCGGCGGGCGGATCAGGCGGGCCATCACCAAAGCGCATTCAACTGGTCGGCGACGACATTTTTGTCACCAACACCGAGATTTTTTCGCGCGGCATCAAGGAAGGCATCGGCAACGCCATCCTCATCAAGCTAAATCAGATCGGCACGGTCACGGAAACCATCGACGCCATCGAAATGGCGCGCAAGGCCGGCTACCACTCCATCATTTCGCATCGCTCCGGCGAAACTGAGGACACCTTCATTGCCGATCTCGCCGTCGCCACTGCCGCCGGACAAATCAAGACCGGCTCGGCGTCGCGCACCGACCGCATCGCCAAGTACAACCAACTGCTGCGCATCGAGGAAGAGCTTGGCTCGAGCGCCCGATTCAACGGCAAAGCCGCGCTCTCCTGACCCTATGAGCTGGCGGTATTTCCAGAAAGGCGCGAAACGCATCGCGCTCGCGGCCGCATTGGCGCTGGCTTTGACATCCGCTACGCACGCGCAGAACGCGGAGATGGGCGCGCGGCAGGAGTTCCTGAAGAAGCTGGTGGTTGCGGCAGAGGAAAGGACACACCACACGGTGCGCTACGACCCGGCGTACGTGCGCATTCCTTATCCTGCTGGGGACGTTCCTGCGGATACCGGCGTGTGCACCGACGAAGTGATTCGCGCGTACCGGGCGGTCGGCGTGGATTTGCAGAAGGAAGTCCACGAGGACATGGAGAAGAATTTTTCGGCGTATCCGCGCAAATGGCGGTGGCTGACTTCGCGCACCGACACGAACATCGATCACCGGCGCGTGCCGAACCTGATGGTGTTTTTCAGCCACAAAGGAGAAACGCTGGCGATCACGCCGCGCGCCGAGGATTATTCGCCGGGTGACCTGGTGACGTGGGATTTGGGGGGCGGCGTGCCGCACATCGGGATTGTGGTGAATGAGAAGACGGCCGAAGGCCGCCACCTGATCGTGCACAACATCGGGCAAGGGCCGAAGCGCGAGGATGTGCTGTTCCAGTGGAAAATCACCGGGCACTATCGGTATTTTGGTCCGCCGCGCGCCACTAATTCTTCCAAAAAGTGGCCGAGTACCATTGACAGGCCCTGGCCCGCCGCCTAATTTCAAGGGCAAGCCCCTGCCTTCCTTCCTCATTTGTCTAGGTTTGTCTTCAGGGGGCCCCGTATGACCAAGGTTCTTTACTGCAACGATCTCGTTCCGGGCTGCAAGTTTGAGGCGCGCGGAGAGTCGGAGGAAGAAATTCTCGCGGAAGTCGCGGACCACATCGCCACAGCGCACAACATGACGGACATTTCGGACCAAATCCTGGCGATGGTGTGCCGGGCGATTCGCGAAGAAGTGCGCGTCCGGGGGCGCGGAGCCGGCGCGTAGCCGCGCTCGGAGTTCTCTCGCCGGAACGACTCTGCTCTCTTGATTTTGTCCGCCGCGATCCCGTGAGAGCCGACGTTGCCGTTCTTTTGCTAGAGTGAGGGCATGGCCGCTTCTGGAAGCCTCAGCCCCGGCGCAAGACACGTCGCGATTCGATTCGCCACGCCGGATGCTGTTCCCGCACTCGCGCAACTCATCAACGCGGCATTTCGCGTCGAGCAGCCCTTCATCGAAGGCGAGCGCATCGATCCCGACGGCGTCCGCGCGTACATGGAAAAAGGCAAGTTCCTGCTAGCGGAGGATTCAGCGGGGCTGGCGGGCTGCGTCTATGTGGAACTGCGCGGCGACCGCGGCTACCTCGGATTACTCGGTGTCGAGCCGTCGCGCCAGGGCGCGGGCCTCGACCGCAAACTGATGGACGCTGCGGAGAACTATTTTCGAGAGTCCGGCTGCCGCGCCATCGACCTCCGCGTGATCAGCCCGCGTGCGCCGCTTCCCGCGTTCTACCACCACCTCGGCTACATGGAGATGGGGATCGCTCCGTTTGCGCCGGAAGTTCCTTTCAAGGTCCCCGGCCACTACATCGTCATGTCCAAATCGCTGGTGTGAGCTCCACAGCGGGAGACAATTTTGCAGGCGCATTTCGCCCGGAAGGCGGCACTCGCGTTTCCAATCTGGTTTGCTTTCAGGCAAAATACTGGCGCTCGCTGAGGGGGAAACCATGCATCGCAGCACGCTGTTCGCATCGATTTTGCTCGCCGGAGTCACGCTCGCGCCCATCGGAAATCATGTCATCGCGGATGAGCCGGCGCTCTACGGCTACTCCGCGGAATCTTCGCGCGCCGAGCGCCAGTGGGAAGAAAAACTGCGCGCCATTCCCAGCCCGGAGAAACTGCGCGCGTATATGCAAAGGCTCTCGGCGCGTCCGCACCACGTCGGCTCGCCCTACGACAAGGACAATGCCGAATGGATCCTCGCGAAGTTCAAGGAGTTCGGACTGGACGCGCACATCGAGCAGTTTGACGTGCTCTTCCCCACGCCCAAGGAACGCGTCGTCGAGCTGGTGGAAGGCGGGCCCAAGTTTGTCGCGAAGCTGCAGGAGCCGGCGCTGCCGCAGGATCCCACTTCGAACCAGCAAGCCGAACAATTGCCGACCTACAACGAGTATTCGATCGACGGTGACGTGACCGCACCGCTTGTCTATGTGAACTACGGCGTGCCCGAAGATTACGAGCAGCTCGATCGCATGGGCGTTTCCGTGAAAGGGAAAATCGTGATCGCGCGCTACTACCATTCGTGGCGCGGCATCAAGCCCAAAGTAGCTGCCGAGCACGGCGCGGTCGGGTGCCTGATTTATTCCGATCCCCATGAGGACGGCTTCTTTCAGGGGGAGACCTTTCCGGAGGGCCCGTATCGTTCCGCTGATGGCGTCCAGCGTGGCAGCGTGGCGGACATGCCGTTTTATCCCGGCGATCCGCTGACGCCGGGAGTGGGCGCGACGAAAGATGCGAAGCGCCTGAAAATCGAAGAAGCACCGACAATCACCAAGATTCCCGTGCTGCCAATTTCCTACGGCGACGCGCAGCCGCTGCTGGCCGCGCTCACGGGGCGTGTGGCTCCGGAAGGCTGGCGCGGCAGTCTGGGCATTACGTATCACGTCGGGCCTGGCCTTGCGAAAGTGCACTTGAAGGTGAAGTCGAACTGGGAACCGCTGAAGCCGTTGTACGACGTGATTGCGAGGATTCCCGGCTCGACGTTTCCCGACGAGTGGGTAATTCGCGGAAACCATCACGATGGATGGGTGAACGGCGCGGAGGATCCGATCTCCGGGCAAGTGGCGATTCTCGAAGAAGCGCGCTCGCTCGGCGAATTGGTGAAGGCCGGCTGGAAGCCGAAGCGCACGATCATTTATTGCGCGTGGGACGGCGAAGAGCCAGGCTTGCTGGGCTCGACGGAATGGGCCGAGCAGCATTACGACGAGTTGCGCGCGCACGCCGTGGCTTACATCAACTCGGACAGCAACAGTCGCGGTTACTTTCAAGTGGAAGGCTCGCACACGCTCGAGAAATTCAGCAACGACATCGCGCGCGAGGTCATGGACCCGGAGACAAAACTCAGTGCGTGGAAGCGCGACCAGCTTCGCGAAATTGCCAACGCGCATTCACCGGAGCAGCGCGAGGAAGCGCGCAAGCGCGCCGACCTGCGCATTCCGGCCTTGGGATCCGGCTCCGACTACACGGCGTTCCTCCAGCACGATGGCGTGGCTTCGCTGAACTTCGGTTTTGGCGGAGAAGACGGCGGTGGCATCTATCACTCGATCTACGACGACTTTTACTGGTACACGCACTTCAGCGACGGCGAATTTGTGTATGGCCGCGCGCTGGCGCAGGCCGGCGGATCGGCGGTGATGCGCCTGGCCGATGCGGACCTGCTGCCTTTCGAGTTTGGAGACTTTGCGGATACGGTGCAGATGTACGCCAAGGAATTGAAAGCGCTGGCGCAGAAATCGCAGGAGGAAATCCGCGAGCGGAACCGCGAAATTGAAGAAGGCGTGTTCAAGGCCACGAACGATCCGCGCCATCCGCTGGTTGCGCCGGCAACGGAAAACGTCCCTCCGCATTTGAATTTTGCGCCGCTGGACAATGCGGTCGACACGCTCAATCGCAGCGCGGCGGAATACCGCAAGGCGTTCGAGCAAGCCAATGCGAATGGCGGCGCGGCGCTGGCATCCGGTTCGCTTGCGGAAGTCAACAAGATGCTCATCGAAAGCGAACGCCGGCTGACCAACGCGGAGGGGCTTCCGAACCGGCCGTGGTTCAAGCACCAGCTTTACGCGCCGGGTTTTTACACGGGGTACGCGGTGAAGACCGTGCCGGCGGTGCGCGAAGCCATCGAGCTGAAGAAGTGGAAAGAGGCGGACGAAGCCATTGTTGTCGTCGCGCATATTTTAGAAAATGAGGCGGCGCTCATTTCTTCCGCGGCGCAAAAACTTTCCGCCGCACATTGATGTCTAGAGGGGAGAGCCATCCCTTCCTATAACCTTGCCTTAGTGGGATTTGGAAATGTTGGGAAGACATTTCTGAAACTCCTCATTTCCAAAGAGACGGAGCTGCGGCGCCGCTACGACGTGCGCTGGCGGCTGACGGGCGTGGCTACGCGGGGCGCCGGTTGGGTGGCCGACCCGGATGGATTGAACCCGCTTGCCATCGTGAACGGCTACTTCCCCGCTGCGCCGGCGCCGCCGCCGCGCAACGTGCGTGAGTGGCTGGAAAAATCACGCGCCGACGTGTTGTTCGAGTCAAGCTCGCTGGTTGTGCAAACCGGCCAGCCCGCGACGGACCACTTGAAGGCCGCGCTGGAACTGGGAGCGCACGCCATCACCGCGAACAAGGGGCCGATTGTCCATGCGTTTCACGAGCTCTCGGCGCTGGCCGACGAAAAGAAAAAGCGATTCCTGTACGAAGCCACCGTGATGGATGGCGTTCCGATCTTCTCGATGTTTCCGATGGGACTGCCCGCCACGGAGCTGCGAGGTTTCTCCGGCGTGCTGAATTCCACGACGAACGTGGTGCTCACGGAAATCGAAAAAGGCCGTACGTTTGACGATGCAGTGCGGCGGGCGCAAGCGCTCGGTGTCGCCGAGACGGACCCGGCCGCGGATCTGGACGGCTGGGATTCGGCGGTGAAAGTAGCGGCCCTGGCAATCGTGCTGATGGGGGCGAGGATCAAGCTCGAAGACGTGCGGCGGATGGGCATCCGTGAACTGAGCGAGGAAAAAATCCGCTCGGTGCACGCTGCGGGAATGCGCTACAAGCTGGTTTGCCGGGCGGCACGGCGGGGCGACGGCGTCGACTGCCTGGTGCAGCCGGAAATGCTTCTGGCCTCCGACCCGCTGGCGAACCTGGACGGCACAAGCTCCGCGATTCGCTTGGATTTGGACGTTTTCAGCCTGTCGCTGGTCGAGCACAACCCCGGCGTGGAAGCCACAGGATACGGGATGCTGGCCGATTTTCTGCGCGCCGTGAAGGAATGAAACTTTAGCCGGCGCGCGTGCCGTTGGGCACGGAGCGCTCGGGGACCGCCAGTGCAGGCGTCACTCCGTCGACGTAGCCAATGTCAAACAGCATGCCTTCTGAGATTTCGCCAGCCATTTTGCGTGGCTTGAGGTTCACGACGAATAAGGCCTGATGGCCTTCGATTTCGCGCGGATTGGCGCGTTCCTTCTTGATGCCTGCAAGAATCGTGCGTGAGTGATCGCCGAAATTCACGATGAGCTTCATTAATTTTTCAGAGCGCGGAATTTCCTCCACACGTTCGATGGTGCCGACGCGAATGTCGAGGGCTTCGAGCGCAGCGATGGCGACAGCAGCCTTGACGGGTGCGGGTGCGAATTCAGCCATGTGTCACCGCCGGAAGTCCTGGAGGTATTTTGGAAGCGGAATAGCAGGGGAGCAGCGCTCATCGCGAATGGGCGCACCTGGGGTGATTTGCAGCGGGATGACGCCAGCCCAGACGGGGAGTGCGTAATCGGGAGCATCGTCCTCGGGAGGGCCGGTGCGGACCTTTGCGGAAACTTCGGTCAGGGGCAGGCGCAGAATGCTGGTGGCCTTCAATTCTTTTTCGCTGGGCTGACGGGCATCGTTCCAGCGCGCAGGAATGATCTTTTCCGTGAAGGCATGCAGCGCATCCCATTTTTCTTCCGGCTTGTCGACCAGAACGGCTTTGCCGAGCGCGACCACAGAGCGGTAGTTCATCGAGTGATTGAAGACGGAGCGGGCGAGAACGAAGCCGTCCGTGAGCGTGACGGTGACGCAAACCGCGATTCCTTCGCCCAGGTTGCGGAGCATGCGGCTGGCCGCAGAGCCGTGAAAGTAAACCGCATCACCAACGCGCGCGAACAACGTAGGTATGACATAAGGCTGGCCGTCGACCGAAAATCCAACGTAGCAGATAAACGCTTCGTCAAGAATCTTATAGATGCTCTCCCGGTCGTAAACGCCGCGTTGCGATTCGCGCACCACGCGGGTACGTTCCGTCAGCGGAATGTTTTCTGGCACGACGCACCTCTTGAAGTAGCGTGGCGCAGAGTTGATAGCCGGCGCCAAAGCGGCATGAGTAGACGCAGATGAAATGATGCTATCACGCCAAAAGCCGTAACCCGCTTTTGTCGAAGGTCAAACGCATCGAAAACGGCTGCCAATTTGGCGAAACGCAACCGCTACAACGCGCGCGGCGCCTGTGAGAGACTAAGTGTTTGCGAAAAGACGCAAATCGAGGATGGAAAGCAGGCCCATGAGCACAACAGCTGTAAAGGGAACGGGAACCGGAACGCTCGACGTCACGTGGGTGCGCGAGCAATTCCCCTCGCTGAAACTGAAGGTAAATGGACACACGGCCGCATTCTTGGACGGGCCCGCGGGGACCCAGGTCCCATGGATGGTCATGGATTCGATCCACAACTATTTGATGAGCGCCAACGCGAATACCTATGGGGCCTTCGCGACGAGTCAGCGGACCAACGAGATCATCCTGAAAGCTCGCGAGGCCATGGCGGATTTCTTCAACTGCGACGCGAGTGAAGTGGTGTTCGGGCAGAACATGACGACGATTACGTTTGCCCTGTCCCGGGCGATTGGCAGGGAGTTGAAAGCGGGCGACGAAATCGTGGTGACCACCCTCGACCATGACGCCAACGTCGCGCCATGGCGCGCGCTGGAAGAAAAAGGCGTGGTTATCCGGCAAGTGGACATTCGCGAAGAAGATTGCACGCTGGATTGGGAGGATTTGAAGCGAAAGATCACGTCGAAGACAAAGCTGGTTGCGGTGGGCTACGCCTCGAACATGGTCGGCACGATCAATCCGGTGGGCGAAATTACCAAGCTGGCGCACGCCGCGGGCGCCCTGATGTTTGTGGATGCCGTGCATTACGCGCCGCACGGACTGATCGACGTCAAGACGCTGGATTGCGACTTTCTGGTGTGCTCGCCGTACAAATTCTTCGGGCCGCACATGGGCACGTTGTACGGGAAGCGCGAGCATTTGGAGCATTTCAAGCCGTACAAGGTGCGGCCGGCGACGAACACTTCACCGGAATGCTGGGAAACGGGGACGCAGGTGCAGGAACTAATTGCGGGCATTGCCGCGGCCGTCGAATATCTTGCGCAAGTGGGACGGCGGTGCGAACCGGGCGTGGATAGCCGGCGCGATGCATTGGCGGCCGCGTATCGCGCGACCGTGCCTTATGAGCGCACGCTGCTGGCACGGCTTCTCGAAGGTCTGCGGGCAATTCCGAACGTGAAGGTGTACGGCATCACCGATCCGTCGCGCTTCGGCGAACGCTGCGCCACGGTTTCGCTGCGCATCGGCGAACATCATCCTACCCAGATTGCGAAATTCCTTGGCGACCGCGCGATTTTCACCTGGGACGGAAATTTCTACGCGATGAATCTCTCGGAGCGGCTCGGCGTCGAAGCCAAGGGCGGGGTGCTGCGCATCGGGCTGGTGCACTACAACACCGCCGAAGAAGTCGATCGCCTGCTCGCCGCGCTGCGCGAGTTTGCGACTCGATAGGTCATGTCTGGAGGATCAACTTCTGGCGACGGCGAAACTGGCCAACGTAGTAGTTCACCAAATGGGCTGCAGCGCTGTATGGGTAGATGCCGAAGGACCAGCCCGCAACCAAATGTGCCGGCACATACGTGATGAGATAAATCCACGAGAATTTCTGGCCTTCGCAGACGTAGCCAATCACCACTCCCGCCGCGGCGTAACATACCAGGACCGCCATATGCGCTGCGTTCAATTCCAGAAATAGCAGTCCGCTGTGCACTCCGGCGAAAAGCGGGCTGAGCTTCAGAATTCCAAAGAGCGGGAAGACCGCGCCCACCAGCATGGAGAAGAGCAGCTTCGAAAAGGAGAGCCGCCGTCCAAAGGGAAGATAGTGATTGAGGAGGCTCCGGAAATGAACTTTTTCCGTGGTTGCGTAAGCCCCTCCTTCGGGAGCCATTTTGTAAATTCCGCGCTGCACCAGGAAGTTCGAGTAGCGGTCGTGTTCGGCCTGCAGCTCCTCGAAGATCTTGGGGACGTCCTGCGAAGCGGATATGGGAATCCCTATCCCCTGAGCCCGGGTGTCATGTTTGCGTTTTAGTTCGCTAAGGTTCGTAACGTTGGGACAATCCTGCGTAGTTCTCCATGGCGGCTGATCGAACAGGGACTTGCGCGACATGTTGCGCGTAATCAGACGTCGGCCGTCGGGGAATCGCGAAGCGAATTCGACGTGGCTGCTGTTCCTGACTCCTTCGGTCTCCCCTACTTTGACTTTCACTTCCACGACCGTGAGAGCGCAGCTCACCGGGTCGGTGGGGTTGCTGTACCGGCGAAGGAGGTTGGCTCCGAAGTTGGAGATACGAAAGGTGGCGAGCGGGAAGTAGTTCAGAGCCGCTAGCTGGTCGTCGATCGGCTTTAGATAAGCCCTTTGCGCCTGCGTCAGCTGCTCGGCGGGAATCTCCACGAACTGGAACTTCATGGGGATGCGGCGCGTGCTCCGGGCGGCGCGCTGCTTTGTGCCGAGGATCAACTTGAGGTTGACCGTGAGGAACACCAGCATGTCCATGTCGAGAGGAATGGACATCGAGGACCTCCGCCTTTTTCAGTTTAGCTTTCGGAATGCAGGTCCCGGATGTGGACGGAGGGTTCCGTCGTTAAGTTTCTACTGGCCGGCAGTACAGGTTGCTAAATGAGGCGGGAATGTGCCGTATGACAGCAGAGCGAGGAGACGTGTATCCTTTTGGGCTATGGCAAAACGACCGAAACCGATTGTATTGACCGTGCTGGATGGATGGGGCTATCGCGCCGAGACCAAAGGGAACGCGATTGCGTTGGCACGCAAGCCGAACTACGACGAGTTGCTGCGCAAATTTCCCAATACGTTGATTCAGACCTCAGGGCCGTTTGTGGGCTTGCCCGAAGGCCAGATGGGCAACAGCGAAGTTGGGCACATGAACATCGGCGCGGGTCGCATCGTGCACATGGACATCACTCGGCTCGACTTGATGATCGCCAACTATCAGTTGCAGAACGTGCCACTGTTTCAGCAAGCCATGAAGCGTGGCCGGCAAAGGCAGCTGCACTTCCTGGGACTGCTCAGCGACGGGGGCGTGCATTCGCACATCCATCATCTCTATGCGCTGCTGGAGATGGCCAAGCAGCAAAAAGTCGAGAAGGTGTTCGTGCACTGCCTCATGGACGGACGCGACACGCCGCCGAACAGCGGCCGCGACTACGTACGGCAGTTACAGCAGAAAATGCGCGAGCTGGGTGTGGGGGAGATTGCCACGCTGGTCGGGCGCTATTACGCAATGGACCGCGACAATCGCTGGGAGCGTGTGGAGCTGGCGTACCGCGCGCTCGCCCATGGCGAAGCGGAGGTGAAGACGAGCGATCCGGTGGCGGCGCTCGCGCGGAGTTACGAGCAAGGTGTGACGGACGAATTCGTGAAGCCTATTGTGGTGACCAAAGGAGACGGCGCAGCCGCAGCGCCCGTGGGGCTGATTCGCGATGACGACGCCGTGATTTTCTACAACTTCCGCGCGGACCGCGCTCGCCAGATGACCAAGGCGCTGGCGGAGCCAGGCTTCGACAAATTCACGGACGAAAAGCGCCCGAAGAATCTTTTCTTAGTGGCCATGACGCAGTATGAAAAGACGTGGCCGTGGCTCAACTACGTGCTGGCGCCGGAAAAGCTGGAGCACATCCTGGCGCAAGTTTTTGCCGAGCTGCAGTACAAGAATCTGCGCACGGCGGAGACGGAGAAGTACGCGCACGTCACCTATTTCTTCAATGGCGGCGTGGAAAAGCCGTTTGGCGGAGAAGAACGAATCCTGGTGCCTTCGCCGAAGGTCGCCACGTACGACCTGATGCCGGAAATGTCGGCGGCAGGGATTACGGACACGGTCGTGAAAGCGATCGAGAAGGGCGAATTCGACGCCATCATCATGAACTACGCGAACGCGGACATGGTGGGGCATTCCGGAAAGCTCGGGGCGGCGATCAAGGCGGTCGAGGCCGTGGACGCCGGGCTCGGGCGAATTTATCAGACGCTGAAGGCCCGATCGGATCGGGCGGCATGGCTCATCACCGCGGACCACGGCAACGCGGAAACGATGATCGATCCGGTGACCGGCGGGCCACACACGTATCACACCACGAATCCGGTGCCGTTCATCCTCGTGAGTGACGATGACACATTGCAATTGAAGCCCGGCGGATCGCTGCGGGATATCGCGCCGACGATTCTCGGCGTGCTTGGCCAGGCGCGTCCCGCAGATATGACTGGGATGGATTTGCGGATGGCCTCTAAGTAGCTAGCTGTTCGGAGAATTCGAATGCTGAGCCGACCCGACAGACAGAGGCAAGACCTAGAGCAGCAACCGCTCAGGGTTGCCAGCACGGTAACCATCCCGGGAACGAAGGCAGGCGCGATCGTCTCGCTGGGGCTGGTTGTGATTTGTTGGTTTGCGCTGCCGATGGCGCGGCCTTTTATCCTCGGCACGGGCGGTGCCGGGCTGATCGTGGGCTTACTCCTCTGGCGGAAACACAGCCGAACAGAAAAATGAAGCGCACCAAACCCGCCGAAACCAAGCTGGTGATTTGCGTGTGGCACCCGTTCACGTGGTGGAGGCCGCAGCCCGTCCTGGCGGAGACGATTCGCCGGCGCTGGCCGGAGATGCGCGTGCTGCACTTACCGGATTACGACCAACTGCCGCAAGAGCTGCCGGACACGGACATTTTTGTGGGCTATTCGCTGCGCGCGCCGCAACTGAAAGACGCCAAGAAGCTGAAGTGGATTCATTCGACGGCCGCTGGCGTGGCGCAACTGATGTACCCGGAGCTGCGCGATTCGGGAATCCTGGTGACCAACCCCAGCGGCGTATTTTCCGTGCCCATGGCGGAGCACACCATGGGCTTGCTGGTGGCGCTGGCGCGGAATTTTCCGGATTGCGTGCGCCAGCAGGAGCGCGCGCACTGGTCGCAACAGGAGTTGTGGGACAAGCCGCAGCATCTGACGGAACTGAACGGCAAGGTGCTGCTGATCATTGGCTACGGGTCAATCGGCCGGGAACTGGCCAAGCGCGCGCGAGCGTTCGACATGCGCGTGTGGGGAGTGACGCGGTCCGGTAAGGGCGATGGCGCTGATACGGACCGAATCTTTGCCAGTTCACAATTGCGCCAGGCGCTGACCGAAGCGGACTACGTAGTGATAGCCGCTCCGGAGACCGCGGAGACGAAACACCTGATGGGTGCGTCGGAAATCGGGAAGATGAAGCGGGGGGCCCGGCTAATTAATATCGGCCGCGGGTCGCTTCTCGACGAGGCAGCGATGGTTCGCGCGCTGGAGAGCGGAGCGCTGGGTGGCGCGGCAATCGACGTAGCGCAGACCGAGCCGCTTCCTCCGGAGAGTCCGTTGTGGCGTGTCCCGAACCTGTTCATCACCCCTCATACGAGCGCGGTAAGCGACCGGCTTTGGAACCGCCAAGCAGCGCTTTTGGTAGAGCTGTTGGAGAGATGGTTCGACGGCCGGGAACTCTTCAATCGCGTGGACTTTTCCAAAGGCTATTGAGAGTACGAAAATCGAAGTACGGAATCGAAATTCGAAGTCCCTTGCATGCAGGTGTAGTTTCGTATTTTGCTTTTCGAGTTTCGAAACTCAGTCGCCGACGCCGGCTTTGGTCGCCTGATACCCTTCGCGCGCGTACACCTGGTACTTCTGCTTTTTGCCCTTCTGGTCGACGACATTTAGCGGACCACCGTCAGGCGCTACCAGTTCGACTTTCACTTTGTGGAATTTGCCGTCTTTCGCGCCGTTCGAAGGAGTGAAGGAGAGACTGTACTGGTGACGCAGGAAACCGGCGACGCTGCGAAACACGTCGGGCATTTCCCCATCAAATTGCGGGAACCAGGCAAATCCGCCCGTTTCCGCCGCGAAGGTCTTGAGCTGGTTCTCGGCCTGCAGAAGGTTCATGTTTTGCATTCCCCTATGGGCGAAGTTCGCGTAAGCCTGGCCGAGACCTACACAAAAAATCGTCACGTCGCTTCCGCGGAGGGCCTTCATCGTTTGGTCGAGAGTGTGCTTGGAAAAAGTGTCCACGCCGCTGGCGACCAAAACGATCGATTTTTTGCCCTTTACATCCTTCAAGCGATCTGTGGTCTCCAGGAGCGCGTCGAACACATTGGATTCGCTAAAGCCGGGGAAATAGAGGCGCGCGAGTGCCTGCATCACTTCTTCCTTGTCTTGCGTAAAGTCGACTTCGACACGGGTCTTCATGTCGAAAGTTTCCAGCGCCACCCAGTCTTTCTGCTGGAGCTGCGGGAACAGCGCTGTGGACCAATACTTTCCGATATAGGCAAAGTAATCGTAGTATCCGCGGCTACTGAACTCCAGTAGAAGAACTGCGGTGATGGGCGCCTCCGTGGGGGCGAAATTGATGATGGCCTGCGGCACGCCATCATCAGTGATGCGGAAGTTTTCTTTTTTGAGGCCAGTGAGAATGTCGCCGTGCTGCGTAGTGGCCACGACGTCCATTGTGACGATGGGAACGTCGACCGAAATGCTCACGCCGGAATCTGGCGCCTGCTGGCTGGGGTTGGGTGGTTTGGGCGCATTGGGATTCTGCTGTTGCTGCGGCGGCGGAGGACCGCCCTGCGGCCCGGTGGGCGCTTGGGCCAGTGCGGGTCGTTCGGCGGGCGCAAGGAATACAACAGCCGCGAAGGCCACGATCAGCAGAACGGAACGAAGAACTTTCATTTGGCACCCCATGCGGCCGGCTCCAGCAGGCAGGCCGCCGATTCTTATTCTTGCCCAACGTCCCTGCACAATCCAGTGGTTGAGCTTACGCAACGCGTCCGGAACGGCGGCGCTGGTCCCCCATACCTGCATGTTAGTATGAAGCACATTTGAAGCAAAACGTTAGCTGAGCTGGCCCGGCCGGCCCGCGGCCATTGGATGAGGAGGAAGGATTCGTGAATGGGAAACGCATGTTCTTAAGGATCGCGGGAGCCGCTGCTCTGGCGCTGGCCGTGGGTGCGGCAATTGCCGCGCAAGGAATCCCACAAGCAGAGCCGGTGACGCCCTCGCCGATTGGAAACATTTCCGCAATTGCCAAAGAAGCGGAAGGCTGGCTGGCGGACCTGATCAAGATCAACACGTCCAACCCGCCCGGAAATGAACAAGTCGCAGCCATGTACATTGCCGGCGTCTTGAAAAAAGAAGGAATCTCGGCGGAAGTTCTGGATTTGACGCCCGGCCGGAGCGCCGTGGTGGCCCGGCTGCGCAGCGCGGCGGTGGCGGATCCTTCGAAGGCGCTGTTGCTGGTGGCCCATCTGGACACCGTTCCCGTGGAAAAGACGCGCTGGACCGTAGATCCCTTCGGTGCGGTCGTCAAAGACGGCTACATGTATGGCCGTGGGACGATTGATGACAAGGGCATGCTCGCGGCCAACCTGGCCGTGTTTATCGCCCTGAAACGTTCGGGGGCCCGCCTCAATCGCGATGTGATCTTCCTGGCGCCCGCAGATGAAGAAGGCTGGGGCGACGCGAGTATCAAGGCGCTTATTGCGAAATACTGGGACAAGTTCGCCGCGGGCTTTGCCATCAACGAAGGCGGCAACGTCTTCCTGAAGAACGGCAAGGTGCAGTATATCGGCGTGCAAGCGAGCGAGAAGATCGGCATCAATGTGGCCGTGATTGCCCGCGGTCCTTCCGGCCACGCTTCGCAGCCGACGAAAGACAACTCCGTGGTGCACTTGGCTGCAGCCATTGCCAAAGTCGGGGCTTATTCTCCGCCGGTACACTTCACGTCGATCGTTCGCCGGTATTTCGAGGGGCTCGCGCCGCTCGAAGACGATGAAATCGGCAAGTGGATTCGTTCCATGGAAACATCCGACCGCGGTGAACACGCGCAGCGCGTGGTGGCGGAAGCGAACCCCCTGTGGAACTCCATCATGCGGGATACCATTGCGCCTACGGTCGTGAACGCGGGCGTGGCCAACAACGTGATTCCCGCCGAAGCGCGGGCGAACCTGAACGTGCGGCTTCTTCCCGGCGACACCATCAACACAGTGGTGAACGACCTGAACAAACTGATCAACGATCCGGCAGTGAAGCTGGAAGTGCAGCCAAACGCCGGGCTGGCCGCGCCTCCCTCTTCGCTGGAATCGGATTTCTACAATGTGATTTGCAAAGTGGCGACTCAGGAATTCGGCGGCGCACCGTCGCTTCCCTTCATGTCCACGTGGCTCACCGATTCCGCGCAGCTGCGGCTGCACAATGTCCAGGCTTACGGCTTGGTGCCTTTTCCGCTGGCGCAGGAAGATTTACGGCGCATGCACGGCGACGACGAGCGCATTCCACTGGCCTCGTTCGACAAAGGGGTCGAGGTGCTGGCGAAGATCGTGGCTGAATTCGCCGTGGCCCACTAGTGCCGCCAGGAAGCCGGCCCAGATTCAAAAAGACGCTCGCGCTGGCCTGCCATTCCGTGAAGAATAGAAACGGGCATCCTGGCTGTCTCGGGAACAATGCATGAGTTTTCGTCACTCCAAGATTGTGTGCACCATCGGCCCCGCGACGCGCTCGCCGCGGATGATCGACCGCCTGTTCGACGCAGGCATGGACGTAGCGCGGCTGAACTTTTCGCACGGCACTCACGAGGAGCACGCGCGGAACATCACGATGATCCGCGTGGCTTCCGGCAAACACGAAAAACCGGTGGCCATTCTGGCGGACCTTCAGGGTCCCAAAATCCGCACCGGAGCGCTGGCGGGCGGCGGACCGGTGATGTTGCGCAGCGGCCAGCGATTCACCATCACGACTGCGAAAATTCTCGGCGATTCCACGCGCGTGAACACGACGTTTGCGCCCCTGCCCCGCGAAGTCCATCGCGGCGACCGCATCCTGCTTTCCGACGGCCTGATCGAATTGCGCGTCGAGCAGGTGCGCGAACGCGAAGTGATCTGCGAAGTGGCCAATGGCGGGGCCCTCGGCGAACACAAGGGCATCAATCTTCCGGGAATCAAGCTGCGTGTTCCCGCATTGACACCCAAGGACCGCGCGGACCTGATTTTCGCCCTCAAGCACGGCGCCAACTACATCGCCGTCAGTTTTGTGCGGCGTCCGGAAGACGTGCTGCTCGCGAAGCAGTTGGTCGGGCGCGAGGGAAAGGACACTCCAGTCATCGCCAAGCTCGAGAAGCCGGAGGCCATCGAGAATCTCGACGCCATCTTGCAGGCAGCCGACGGCGTAATGGTGGCACGCGGCGACCTTGGCGTGGAAATGAGCCCGGAACGCGTGCCCGTCGTGCAAAAGACCATCATTGCCCGGGCCCGTGAGCTGCGCCGTCCAGTCATCACCGCCACGCAGATGCTCGAATCGATGACGGAGAATCCGCGGCCCACCCGCGCGGAAGCTTCGGACGTGGCCAATGCGATCTTTGACGGTTCGGATGCGGTGATGCTTTCTGCCGAAACGGCCACGGGCAAGTATCCCGTGGAAGCCGTGAGCATGATGGCCCGCATTATTGAAGAGGCGGAAGCGAGCATCAGCGAATTTCCGAGGCCCGCGCAGCAGGAGCAATTAAAAGTGCCGGGAACGGTGGCCGAACTCGTATGCCATGCATCGCGTGAGTTGCACATGAAGCTCATCGCGGTGTTCACCCACAGCGGATTCACCGCGCGTCTGATTTCGCGCTACCGGCCGCTTGTTCCCATCGTGGCTTTCTCGCCCGAGCAGGAAACGCGCCGGCGCATGGCGCTCATCTGGGGTGTCTATCCGCGAATTATTCTGGACGTGCGCAAAGTGGATGGACTGGCGTCAGTGGCCGAAAAGCGCCTGCTGGAAGAACGCCTGGTGCGCAAAGGCGACGTCATTGGAATCGTGGCCGGAACGCCCATGGGCATTCGCGGCACGACCAACTTCATGAAATTCCACGTTATTGGCGGCCCGGCCTGAGTTTCAGGTTCCAGCCTCTAACTTCCAACCTCTGACTTCTGATCTAATTCACCCAGTTGTCGGGGCGTGAAGGCGGCTCTTTGCGGTGCTTGTTCAAATAGACCTGAAACCGCCGGCGGTTGCGACGAGATTGCCAGTCGGAAACGCTGTTGCGCACGCTGTAGAGTAACGTTCCGCGCCGCAGGTAGAGATAGCCCACCAGCATGCCGCCCAGATGGCAAATGTGGCTGACTTGGTCGTCTCCCAGCCCAAACGTTCCAAGGAACGTGAACGCCGCCATGATGATGACCACCGTGCGCATACTGATGGCTACAGGAAACGGAAGAAGATAGACGCGACGGTCCGGAAAGAGAATGGCGCAAGCGATTAAGATTCCGTAGATGGCCCCGGAAGCGCCAATCGTGGGCACGAATGAAAATCCGTGGCCAAAAAACCAGGGCACGGTCTTCACGATGACATTTATGAGTCCGGCGCCCACGCCAGTCAGGAAGTAATACCGCAAAAATCGGTTCCTTCCCCAGACGAGTTCGAGCTCACGGCCAAACATCCAGAGCGTGAACATATTCATCAAGATGTGCCAGATGGTCGTGACGTCGTGAAGAAAGAGGTACGTAAAGGGCTGCCAGATGCGCAGGCCGGGAAAGACACCCGCGGGGACCAGGCCGAACCACTTGATGAGCTGCTCGTAAGCCTGCTCACCCGAGAAATAATGGACAAGCACCTCGAGAAAAAAGACACCAAAATTCGCAAGGAGCAGCAGCTTTACCCCTGAAGTGACATAGAAGTCAAAGCTGATTCGATAGCTTCTTACGCCCGGACGCGAACCCATAAGCGCAGTGTACGGTGCGGAAACGCTTCCGTCAAAGGTGTGCTGCGGACGTTAGGGCGAGCGAATTAAGAAATAAACGGCGAGTGCTGCCGCCGGATGATTCAATCGAGTTTCTTCCGCGCGAAGTAGAAGAGCGATCCCCCCAAGAGCGCGAACATAAACATCCCGAAGAGGTTGCTGGTAGCCAGCGGCCCCATGATTTTAGGCCCGAAGGAAAAGAGGTCTGCTCTCCAAGGCAGGCCTAAAGCGGAAATCAACCAGTGCGGCACACGTGTGGAGATTTCTGGATCTTGGAACAGGTTGATAATGATTCCGAGTAGGCCGAACACGCCGCCCGCCGCAATCAACCCGCTCGAGAACAGCGCGCCGGGACTGGCTTCGCTTTCATCCTTCTTCTTGGTGGTTGCTTCGACCAGCCAGCGAACCAATCCGCCGGCAAACATCGCAGCCGTCGTCGCAATCGACAAGTACGAACCGGTAGCAAACGCGAGCGAACGCACGCCGAGGATTTCAACGGCGACGACCAAAGCAACTCCCATCAGGACCAAACGCCAAGGCAGCCGCTGATTCAAGATGCCGCTGATGACCGTGGCCATCAGGCGCGCTTGGGGAGCGGCTGCTTTCTCTCCTCCAATGCCCTGCGCCCATTGGATTTCGATTCGGCTGGTTTCCCGATCGTAGAGATAGTCACCGTCGGGAATCTCATGAGAGCCGAGAGAGTTGATAAGCACGTAGTTCTTGCCGTGATAGGTGAACGTGTCGCGCTCGATTTTGACCCCACTGGGCAGGGACTGAATGTTCACGGGAATTTGCGTGGGGATGTATTTCTCCAGTCCGGTATTCATCAGATTGAGCGTCAAGCCGATGGCTGCGGTAGAGACCGTCACCCCAACGAGAAGGCCCATCTGCTGCCAAAACGGCGTCGCCCCGACAAGGTACCCAGTCTTGAGATCCTGGGAAGTCGCGCCGGCAATGGCTGCGGCGATGCAAACGATGCCCCCGATCATCAAAGCGAGCACGGAGTATTTCGGGGCGGTCCAGCCGCTTACAAAAAAGATCGCGCACGTGGCCATCAGCGTCGCGATGCTCATGCCGCTGATCGGGTTCGACGAATTGCCCAAGAGTCCGCTGATGCGCCCGGCGACAGTCACGAACAGAAACCCGAAGACCACCACGAAAACGCCCGCAAAAAGGTTCTGCCACCACTGCGTTTGCGCGCCTGCGATAGGGAAAAACGTCAGCACCGCCCAAATCATCGCCACGATCACTGCGGAGCCACCGATCACCCAGCGCATGGGCACATCGCTGTCGATCCGGCCGGACGAAGTCGTCTGTCCCGCCCCTTCGGCGCGGACGTCTTTCAGTCCCGCCCGCAGCGCGGAGATTATGGTAGGCAGCGTCCGCAACAGGGTGATGAGTCCGGCCGCCGCTACGGCGCCTGCTCCCATGGGCCGGATGTAACTGCTCCAGATCTGATCCGGGGTCATCTGTGGAATCGGAACCGTGGATGGGTAGATGGGCGTGTTGCCCGCAAGCTGTCCGTAAAACTTAATTGCCGGCATCATCACCAGCCAGGAAATGATTCCTCCGGCGAACAAGATGCCGGAAACCCGTGGCCCGATGATGTACCCCACCCCCAGGTATTCCGAGGTGATGTTTGCGCGAAAACTCGCTCCAGGAAACCAGCTGGGCCGCCCCTCGGGCTGTTCGGTCCACGCGAGTGCGGTTTTCATCAGGAACGTGTAGGCGCCACCGAGCCCGAGACCCCAGAAGACGCGCCCGGCAAAGGAGCCACCACGTTCACCCGCAACGAGAACGTCAGCGCAAGCAGTACCTTCGGGAAACGCCAGATTGCCGTGCTCTTTGACGATGAGCTGGCGGCGGATCGGCACCATGAACAGGACCCCGAGCCATCCACCGAGAAGAGCCAGTGGAAAGATGCGCCAGAAGGTGAAGTCCGAGCTGAAGCCGAGAAAAATTAGTGCCGGAATCGTGAACATGACTCCGGCCGCCAGCGATTCCCCGGCGGAGCCGGTGGTTTGCACGATGTTGTTTTCGAGAATCGTCGAGCGCCCGAACGCGCGCAGAATGCTGATCGACAGCACAGAAATGGGAATCGAAGCCGAAACGGTGAGCCCCGCGCGCAGGCCAACGTACACTGTCACTGCGCCGAACAACAAACCGAAAAGCGCGCCCAAAACTACCGCGCGAATCGTGAATTCCTTGAGACTTTCTTCGGCCGGGATATAGCTTCGGAATTCCCCTGGCGGAGCTGTCGAACTCCAAGCACTTCCTCGAGTCCCCGGTTGTTCGCTCACACAATCCTCCCGGTCTCCCCTTCGGGATGGCCGTCCCGTGCGGCTGGATTATGCCGCACCCAGGGCAAAGCGGGGAAGGTTTTCTCCATGGACCGTTGTGCGCGTGCGCTTAGATTGCGCCACGACTCAGCCGAGCTTGGAGAGCCGGTCGCGGACGCGGTCGCTCAGCGTCTTCCCGTCCACGGTCTTGCCTTCGAGCGCGGCCTTCGCGGCCTTGATCACCGCACCCATCTGCTTCATGGAGTTGGCGCCCGTCTCGGCGATGGCTTTGGTGATGGCCGCGTCCATCTCCGCGTCGCTCGCCCCCGCGGGCAGATACGACTCGATGATCGCTAATTCCTTGGTTTCCTTCTCCGCCAGCTCCGGCCGGTTGCCTTTGGTGAACTGCTCGATGGAATCCTTGCGCTGCTTGACCAGCGTCTGGAGAACCTGCACGGTCTCGGCGTCGTCGAGCGTGCGGATCTTTTCCACTTCCTTCAGCTTGATGGCGGATTTGATTCCCCGCAGCACGCTGAGGCGGAGTTCCGCCTTGGCGCGCATGGCCTCGACCAGGTCTTTCTGCATTCGCTCGGCGAGAGTCATTCTTCGCTCCTTCGCTCGAAGCAATATAGCAGAGAGTGACT
>CAZGFL010000035.1:0-9726 GCA_964524985.1 uncultured Acidobacteriaceae bacterium | reverse complement strand
TCACCCCGCAACAATTCGATGAAGATCTGGCACGGTTGAACAATCCCAGCTTCATGGTGCCCTCATCGATACTCTGGTCGGCATGGGGGAGACGCCCATGACCCCTGTTCTGAGCTTGCCGGTTGCCAAGGAACTTTCTGGGGGTCAGCCTTACATGTCCGAGAGTTCCGTCCCAAGCGCCGATACTCGAACATTGATCATTCTGGCTTTTTCCGCAACCGCAGGCGTCTTGGTGGAGTTTTACGACTTTGCGATTTTTGGATTCGCTGTGACGAGCGCCTTTCCGGACATCTTCTTCCCGAAGTTGCCTCCAACCCAAGCCTTGGTGTTTTCCTACTTAGCGTATGCAGCCGGACACCCCGCACGCCTGCTCGGTGCCTTCATTTTCGGCCACTTTGGTGACCGGTCCGGGCGCAAGTTCGCGTTCCTGATAAACATCGTGGTAGTAGGAGCCAGCACGTGTCTGACGGGCTTGCTTCCGGGTTATGCAACGATAGGCATTGCGGCGCCGATACTCCTGGTTCTCCTCCGCATCATTCAGGGAATCGGCGTAGGCGGCGAATTTGGTGGGGCGACATCTTTGCTGGCGGAATTTGGCGCTAAACGCCGCTCTCGCGCGTTTTGGATGTCGCTGGCTAATCTCGGCCTCGCCCTCGGCTTGATGGCTGCCAGCGCCATGTTCTTGCTGTTAAGAAAGAGTTTTGCGACGACGGGATGGCGTGTTGCCATGCTGCTTTCCGCGGTCATAACAGTCCCCGCGCTCGTCGCGCGCTACAAGCTCACCGATTCGCCGCTCTTTGAACAGCTCAAACGCAGGGAGCAACTCGCCCGGTTGCCCAGCTTTGATGTCTTCCGGAAACACGCGGGTTCGATCTTCCTTCTTGCGACGGTTGCTGCGTTTCAGAACTTGGATACGGTCGTGACGGGAGTTTACATCGTCTCGTTCATGCATCTCGCAGGTATCCCGTTGGCGACTGCGGCGATCATCATCTTTCTTAGCCGCTTTGCCGATGTCACGGGAGTGCTGCTCAGCGGACCATTAGCCGACATTTGCAAGCGCAGAAGGCTCGCCTATTTCGCTATCGGTGCGACAACGTTGATCTCTTATCCCTTCGCCCTCGCGATCGTGGGCAGGCACGTCGTGCTCGTAGCAGTTCTACAATGTCTGATTGTGCTTTTTGGGATGGGATTGTTGCACGGGCTCGTGCCGATTCTCACCTCAGAGACCTTCCCGACGAGATTTCGATACTCGGGCACGGGTATTTCTTATGGATTGTCGGGCATTCTGGCTGGAATGATCGCGCCGCCTCTTCTAGCAAGTTTGATTGGTCAGGACGTTGCTCATCGCTGGCACTATCTACCTCTCACTTACGCGGTCTACGGAGCCGCTGCTATGCTGGCTCTGCTCTTCATACGAGAGACACGCGACGTGAGATTGGAAGATCTCGACACGTTGGAAGCTTGATACGCGACAAACATTGGTAACGGAGGCAACAGGCACCCCGGGAATGTGAAGTCCTGTGCGTAGCACCTGCGAAGGAATGGCTGAGAGCACAATTGCGCACAAAGCCGAGCTTCAGGCTGGGGAGGACTCGTTAACGCGGGCAAGCCGCTGCAGCGAGGGTCGAGATGACGGAATGACACTTTTAGAATGGCAATTACAACGCGGGAGGACGGTTACTTGGCAATCGCTCCCAGCGCTTCGAGATCGGATTGGAGCTGGGTGGGAGATTGGAAGACGATGCCTTTCATGCCGAGCTTTGCGGCGGCTTCGGCGTAGGCGGCCACGTCATCGATGTAGATGGCTTCCTGGGCACGCACCTTGCTGGCCTGAAGGGCTTCCTTGTAGATGAGCGGGCTTGGCTTGCTGGCTCCGACGCGCCAGGAGTAAATGCGCACGGGAAAGAAGCGGAAGAAGTCGTAGGTCTCTTCGAGGTGGGCGCTGTGCAGTGGATCGGTATTGGAGAGAACAGCGAGGCGGTAGCCTTTGCTGAGCTTCTCGAAGAAGTCGTTCTCATGAAGAGGGATTGGATCGAGCGCGCGATTCCAGACCTCCACGAACTTTTCAAAGGTGAGCTTTCCGCCCAGGCGTTTTGCCATGTGGAGATGCCAGTCGCGCGGCGAGATGCGGCCTTCCTGCCAATCCATCCAGCGCGGGTCTTTCTGCAAGGCCGACCAGATCTCGTCCGGTGAAAGAGGGATGCCCTCGGCGAGGCCGCTCATGGCGCGGGACACGTCCACACCAACAAGGACGCGGCCGATGTCGAAGATGATGGCGCGGAATTTCGCGGAAGCCACTACCTAACCTCGGACCCGGGCAGTGTGGCGGCGCGATTGGCCTCGATGGCATGCAACTGACGGCGGGCGCGCAAGATGCTGATGATAGCGGGGAGAATGGAGAGGAAAATAACGACGGCGATGACGTAGTGGATGCGCTGCGCAATATTGGGAATGAAATGACCCAGAAAGTAGCTGCCCAGGATCATAGTTCCCACCCAGAAGATGCCGCCGAAAATGTCGAAGGCCAAATAGCGCGAGTACGGCATCTTGGCGGCGCCGGCCACCGGAGGGCAAAACGTGCGGATGATGGGGACGAAGCGCGCCAGAATCACCGCGCGACCGCCGTATTTCTCATAGAAATCGTGAGCCCGCTGCAGATGGCTGCGGCGAAAGAAGAAGGAATCTTCGCGGCGGTACAGCGCAGCTCCTGCGGAACGACCGATCCAGTAGCCAATCTGATCGCCCACGATGGCGCAGAGCATGACCGGGAGCAGCAGGAGCTTCAGCGGGATTACACCGCCAGCGGAAAGAATGCCGGCGGTGACGAGCAGAGAATCACCCGGAAGAAAAAAACCGACGAAGAAGCCAGTTTCAATGAAAACGATCGTGCAGATGAGCGGGGAGCCGCCGGCGCGGATTAATTCCCGGAGTCCGTCGGGGCTAAACAATGCGTGAAAGAAGTGGCGGATGGCGTCAAGCACTCGGCGTTGATCCTCGCGGCGGAATGGGAATTCCTAACGGGCACTAGCGCGCGCGAACGCAACCCGCTAAAAGCACCCGAACCTATACGGTAGCAGAAAACGCCGAAGTCCTCTCCACATTCATGCCACAGAAAGACAAGGCCGATGAGGCAGCCAACCAGCATCGCGCTGAAGCGAATCATCCGTGAGCCTCCGCCAGCCAAAGGTAACTGCGGTCTTCCGCTTCCAGCCGCGCCTCTGGGTTGAGCGCGTCTTTTTTCTGACCGAGCAGTTTCTCGATGCGGGGAAGCGCGCGGCGCGCCGTGACAATGCCGGCCTCGATGGCCTCTTCCGCACGGTCAAACTGGTCCCAGGCAATGGACTGCACGTCCGGACGCAGAACCAAGTCTGCGTGGCGCTCCCAGACTTCCAGTTGATGCTTTTGCGCGGCGCTGACTGCGCGGCTGACCACCTGAAAAATGTTCGTGGGCGCGCCCCGGTGGCCATCCTGCATGCCGACGGAGACTCCAATCACCGTACTCGCGCCGATGTGGCGGGCCGCGCGCGTCGGAACGGGAGCCACCAGGCCACCATCGGCAAGGCAGCGCGTGCCGATTTCGACCGGCTCGAACAAGCCGGGAAACGCGCAACTGGCGCGGATCGCATCCACCAGATTGCCTTGCGTGAAGATGACCGGCTCGCCGGAAGTGAGGTCCGTGGCCACAATCGCGAGAGGAATGCGCAGATCTTCAAACTGGCGCGAGTCGAAAACGCGCTCGATCAAGTCCGCGAGGCGGCTGTTGCTCGCCAAGCCCAGGCGGGAAACACGCCAGCGCGCGATGTCGCGGAACCGCAGGTTACGACAAGTGTCGACGATGCGCGTCAGGGGCGCACCACTCGCATACGCCGCGCCTAGAATACTGCCGACGCTGGTGCCCGCGATGTGCGAGACGGGAATCTGATGCTCTTCGAGCACTTGCAGAACGCCGAGATGCGCAAAGCCGCGAGCGAAGCCTCCGCCCAGCGCCAATCCGATGCCCGGACGGACGGGCGTGAGCACTGAACTCTCGTTCAGGGGCTTCTGCAGGGAATGTGCGTGCCGCGTCATGCGCAGAGAATGACAGTTGCCAGCAGTTTCCCCTATGGTCCACGCGTCCCCCAAAAACAGTACGGTCGTACCGCGATGGAAACTCTGAGAAATTTTTGATGAATTCTGAAGGAGTGGAATCAGCAGTACCTTCTTACTAGTCCCGTACCCTCTCTGTACCATTGTGACCCGCAGTGGCACGCGCGATTCTCTCCCCGTCACGCCGAAGTTCTTGAGGGGGTCCAAAGAATGGAAAGCGCGTTCAAGTCTTGGATCGGGCAGCCTGTGGTTCTGCAAGTGGCCCTGGGCGATATCAAAGTGCCGCTGCGCGGGAAGCTGCTAAAAGACGGCGAAGATACGGTCCGGATGCGCATCGGCGATGGCTGGGACGTAGACATCTACAAAGCCATGATCCTGGCGGTGGAGCAAGACGCCATGGTCATGCTGCCGGCTTGAGGGGGCCGCCATGAAGACACAAGAGCTTAAGTACGTTACCCGCAGGCGCGCTGCCGTGCTCCTGGGGCTTTCGGAACAGGAATTGAGCCGCATCTCCATTGAATCGGGATTCGGCCACACCGAAACCGCAGGCGCGGAAGAAGAGACGTATTTCACGTACGAAGAACTGCGGCAGATTTGCATGCTGGCTGTCAACCACGTGAACTAGGGCCAGCACGAGAAAAAACAAGTTTCCTCCGGCCCCCCTCTGTAGTACCCCCACCCCGGGTCGCTCCCCCCAGCGATCCGGGGTTTCTCTTTTGCGCTCTCCCTTCGCGGCACAATAAATAGGCTTTGACAGATGAGCTTGGCGCAAAGAGACTTACGCCCCGGAAGGGAGTGTGCGCGATGCGTATGTGGCGAGTGGGAAAGCGAATCGTGTGGGTAACGCTGGGCCTGGCTTCGGCACTGTGGATCCTGAGCGCGAAAAGAGCCTCTTCGGCGCAAGAAGAGACTTATGACCTGGTGATCGCCGGCGGAAAAGTGATGGACCCCGAATCGGGTTTGGATGCAGTGCGCAACGTGGGAATCCACGGCGGGAAGATCCGGACAATTAGCAGCGGCGTTTTAAAAGGGAAACAGACGATTGAAGCCAAAGGCCTGGTCGTGGCGCCGGGTTTCATCGATCTGCACGAGCACGGGCAGGAGCCGCGCAACTACCAGTTTCAGGCGCACGATGGAGTCACCACTTCGCTGGAACTGGAAGCGGGAACAGACGACGTCGACCAGTGGTATGCGGCAAGGGAAGGGAAATCGCTGATCAACTATGGCGTGAGCATCGGCCACATCCCCGTGCGCGCTCGTGCTATGACCCATGCAGGTAGCGGCTCTACGTTGGCCCTGGGACGAACGGACGTTCAGGAAGCGTTTCATCGCGCAACAACCCCCGAAGAATTGCACGAGATGAAGGAGCTAATGGAAGCCGGGATGAGGAAAGGCGCTCTCGCAGAGGGCATGGGCATCAACTACACACCGGGAGCATCACGTCCCGAGATTGTCGAGATGTTCCGGATAGCGGCGAAGTTTGGCGCGCCGGTGCATGTGCACTTGAGATATTCCTCGTTGCTGGAGCCGGAAACAGGGATGAATGCTCTGGAAGAGGTGATTGCGGCAGCCGCGACGACGGGCGCGCCGCTGCACGTCGTCCATATCACGAGCATGGGACTGAAATTCACGCCGCAGCTCATTGAAATGGTGGAAGGTGCGCAAAAACACGGTCTTGACGTCACGACGGAGTGCTATCCCTACACAGCTTCGAGTACCTATCTGCAATCCGCTATTTTTGACGAAGGATGGCAGGAAAAATACGGGATCACGTTCAAGGATTTGCAGTGGGCCGATACAGGTGATCGTTTGACGGCGGAAACGTTTGCTCAGTACCGCAAGCAGGGCGGTATTGTGGTCATCCACGAGATTCCCGCGGACGCGGCGCGTGCCGCAGTTTCGAATCCGATTGTGATGATCGCGAGCGATGGGATGCCCATCACCGGCCCAAAGGTTCACCCCAGGGGGCAAGGAACGTTTTCGAGGGTGCTGGGATATTACGTGCGGCAAGAGAAAGCGCTCGACCTGATGATCGCTCTTCGCAAGATGACACTGATGCCCGCGCAGCGGCTAGAGAAGCGCGCGCCGATGTTCAAGGACAAGGGAAGGATCCGTGTGGGAGCCGATGCAGACATCACCGTGTTCGATCCCAGCCGCGTAATTGATAAAGCGACATTTGAAGAGCCGCTGCAGAACTCGGAGGGTATTTCCTTTGTGCTGGTAAATGGAGTGCCGGTAGTGAAGGACGGCCAGTTGGTCGAAGGCGTGTTCCCCGGCCGTGCCGCGAGGGCTCCCATTTCGCAATGACGCCGGCGCTCGCTTGACGACAACGCCGGGAAGCATAAAAACATAGTGCTCGTAAGCCCGAGAGGTGCTATATAGTACTGCCCGTGATCTTCGGAACGGGAAAGGACACCCCTTGACACTCTCCGCTGCGGATTGGGCCGCCATTGTCGGCTACCTGCTGATCACGCTGATCCTCGGCTTGTACTTCCGCTCGCGTTCAGGAAAGAGCACCGAAGATTATTTCGTGTCGGGGCGCAACGTGTCCTGGTGGCTCGCGGGGACGTCCATGGTGGCGACTACCTTTGCCGCGGACACACCCCTCGCCGTCACCGGCTTGGTGTACGCGAACGGCGTCGCAGGGAACTGGCTGTGGTGGAGCTTTCTCCCTTCGGGCATGATGACCGTCTTCCTCTTCGCGCGCATGTGGCGCCGTTCCGGCCTGATTACCGACGTGCAGTTCGCGGAATTCCGCTACGCGGGAAAGCCCGCGGCGTTCCTGCGCGGATTCCGCGCCGTGTACCTCGGCCTGCTGATGAACTGCCTGATTCTCGGCTGGGTGACGAAGGCGATGGTGAACATCATCAGCACGTCGCTGGGCGTGAGCGACGCCAAGGCCCTGGCGATCTGCATCTTCTTCTTGATGCCCTTCACCGGCCTCTATGTCTCGCTCGGCGGGCTCTGGGGCGTGCTGTGGACCGACCTGTTCCAGTTTGTGTTGAAGATGGCCATTGTGATTGGCGTCGCATGGTATGGCGTGCATGCGGCGGGCGGAATGCAGCAACTCCTCGCGACGCTAGCCGCAAAGCGCGCCGCTGCCGGTTCGGCGGCGAGCGACATCACCGCCATGCTGCCCGATTTCTCGCGCGGCCTGACCGGCGAAGCGCTCTGGACGCTTCCGGTCATCACCTTCGTGGTCCATCTGGCAGTCCAGTGGTGGGCGTTCTGGTATCCGGGAGCGGAGCCGGGTGGCGGTGGCTACGTTGCGCAGAGAATCTTCAGCGCGCGCGACGAGCGGCATGGCTTGCTGTCCGTGCTGTGGTTCAACTTGGCGCATTACGCGCTCCGCCCCTGGCCATGGATTCTGACCGCGCTTGCTGCTGTCGTGCTCTATCCTGGTCTGGCGCAACCCGAGCGCGGCTACATGCTCGTGGCCACGCGCAACACCCCGCACGCTATTCTGGGGATTTTGCTGGCGGGATTCATGGCCGCATTTATGTCCACCATCGCCACACAACTCAACTGGGGCAGCTCCTACCTGGTTGAGGATTTCTACCGCCGCTTCCTGAAGAAAGGCAGGAGCGAGTCGCATTACGTGAACGCTTCGCGTCTGGCGACGGTGTTCCTGGTGCTAGCGGCTGCAGCAGTGGCGTGGCAATTGAAGTCCGTTTCGGAGGGCTGGAAGATTGTTCTGGAACTTGGCGCCGGGACCGGCGGCGTGTACCTTCTGCGCTGGTATTGGTGGCGCGTCAATGCCTGGAGCGAAATCTCCGCCATGGCCGCGGCCATCATTATGACGCTTTCCCTGCACTCAAGCGCTTTGTGGACCGCGCTGATCGGCCGGGAGAAACCGTTCTCTGGATCGGACCCCGTGATCTTCGCGAAGACGACGTTGTGCACCACGGGAGTGACCACCCTCGTGTGGCTCGCGGTCACTCTTCTCACCGCGCCCGAAAGCAACGAAACGCTGCTGAAGTTCTACAACAAAGTGCGCCCTCAAATTACCGGATGGAAGCCTGTGGCGGCCATGGCCGGCGGGCAAGCAATCACGCAGGACCTTGGCCGCAATCTTTTGAGCTGGCTGCTCGGATGCGTTATGGTCTACAGCATGCTGGCGTGCATCGGACAGATTTGCTTCGGGCGCTATTCTTCCGCGGCGATTATGGGAGCGATCACCGTGATTTCTGCCATTGCCATCTCGCGCTCCATGCCCAAGCCCAACGAGTGGCGCGTGGATGGAAATGGGTGATTCCGTCTCACCGGCCCGCGCGGGCACGCATCACGCGGTGCTCGCGGGGTTCCTGGGTTGGACGCTGGATGCCTTTGATTTCTTCATCGTTGTTTTTCTCTTCGATACGCTGGCCCAGCAGTTCGGCGTTAGCAAAAGAGACATCGTCAATACGACCTTTGCCACTCTCGCCATGCGCCCGCTGGGCGCCTTGTTGTTTGGCCTGCTCGCAGACCGTTTCGGCCGCCGCATCCCGCTGATGGCCAATGTCATCTACTTCTCTCTCATCGAATTGGCTTGCGGCTTTTCGCCGAACTTCACAGTGTTCTTTGTTTTGCGCGCGCTTTTTGGCATCGGCATGGGCGGCGAGTGGGGCGTCGGCGCATCGCTCGCGATGGAGGCCGCCCCTGTGCGCTGGCGCGGCGTCCTGAGCGGTATCCTGCAGAGCGGCTACTCGATCGGCTATCTGCTCGCCGCCATTGCCGCGCGATTCCTACTGCCTGCTTGGGGATGGCGGCCCATGTTCTGGATCGGCGCGCTGCCCGCGCTTCTCGCGCTCTACATCCGGACCAAAGTGCCCGAATCCGAAGCCTGGAAGCAGCATCGCGCCGCAAGCACCGGCCAAGTGCTGCGCATTGTGGCGCAAGAGTGGAAGCGCTTCGCCTACCTCGTCGTGCTGATGACCTTCATGATGTTCTTATCCCACGGCACACAGGACCTCTATCCCGATTTTCTTAAGGAGGTCCACAAGCTTTCACCCCTGGCCGTAGCCAACGTGGCAATCCTTTACAACGTCGGCGCGGTCGTCGGCGCGATCGTGTTCGGCCACATCTCGCAAGTGTCAGGTCGCCGCAAGGGCATGATCTCGGCGATGGCGCTGTCGCTTCTGGTGATTCCGCTATGGGCCTTTGGCAGCGGACTCGCCGTGATTGTCGCTGCGTCCTTCGTGATGCAGGCCGGCGTCCAGGGCGCCTGGGGAGTCATCCCCATCCACCTAAACGAACTGGCCGCGGATTCCGTGCGCGGTTTGATGCCCGGCTTGGCCTACCAGCTCGGCATCCTCCTTGCCTCGCCCACCAATTCGATTCAATATGCGCTGCACGTGCGCTTCGGCTATCAGTGGGCCATGGCCGGGTTCGAGATTGTGACGATCCTGACACTCGCGGCCCTGCTCTGGCGCGGAGCGGAGCGGCACGGCCGCAGCTTTGTGTCGAGCTCTGCAGCAGAGCCATGACGGAAGCAAATTGGAAGGTTGTGCAGCGGAAAGATGAGCGGCCTGAGACATAGGTAACACATTGTACCGGACACATAGGTGACACTTTTCCCCGTAAAGGGGAGGGAGTGATGCCTTGGAAGGAGTGTTCGGTAATGGATGAAAGACTGCAGTTTGTGGCTCGCCGGCTAGCCGG